>DATNFU010000029.1:0-87286 GCA_035606235.1 Rhodanobacteraceae bacterium | reverse complement strand
TCACGCTGAGATTGCGGGCCTTTGCCGACTCCGCCGCCAGCCGCGCGACCGCCCCGTTGCCGGTGCAGATGTCGAGTATGCGTGCGCCGTCGGAGAGCGTGTCGAAGAAACGTCGCCAGCCCTCGGCGATAGCCGGCTGATAATTGGCACCACCTTCACCGCCGCACGAGGCCAGTCTGCCGTCTCGCCAGTACTGATCCCAGGCGAATGTTGAATTCGGAGGCGGCGGAAGGTTCAAGCTTCGCATCCTGAGGCGAGAAGGAGCCAGGGACCCATTCTAGAGGCGGCGCAGGGTGGCAAGTTGAGCGGATGGTGGGTCTTCCGCATCCTTCAAACGGGTCGGGTTCTTTACAAGGAGACGTGGCATCGACTTCTTCGATGCCGAATTGGACGCGTGGCCCAGTCGAAATCCGATGTCGCTCATGCTTCCAGACATTCGCGTAGGAATGAATGAGCCTGCAATCAGGAAATGAAAAAGCCCGCCGAAGCGGGCTTTCTCGCAAGCTTGTGAAGAGGCTTACGCCGCCTGCACCTGGTCCGCCTGCATGCCCTTCGGACCTTTGACGGCCACGAAGGTGACCTTCTGGCCTTCCTGCAGCGACTTGAAGCCGTCGCCCTGGATGGCGCGGAAGTGGACGAACAGATCGTCACCACTTTCCGGGCTGATGAAGCCGAAGCCTTTGGCATCGTTGAACCATTTGACTGTACCGCTTTGTCTATCCGACATTACATATAACCTTTGAAAACCATGGGTGATCTACGGCATGGAGCGAGGCGAACTCGCCGTAGAGGTGTGCAGTGCATCCGACATTGCCCCAAGCACCTGCGCGCTGAGTGTACTTGACAATTCGCTCGCGCGCCTGTGCCACGAAATGGGGCGGGGTTCACACCTTCTCCGGCGCCGTCACGGAAAGGGCGCCAAACGCCTTTTGCCGTTATTCCGCACAAGCGAGCGAGGCCGCCATTTGTTCACTCAAACGACCCGGTTCGCACTTCGCCTTGGCGAGCGTAGCGATTGACCAGCACGCCGGTGGAGGATGCCTTCGATGTTTCTAGCCGGAATGCCGAGGCCTGCGTGCGGTCGTCGAACAGGCGTTTGCCGCGCCCGAGCAGGACCGGGTAGACCAGCAGGCGCAGCTCATCCACGAGGTCCGTCGCCAGCAACTGGTGCACGAGCTCGCTGCTGCCTTGTGTCACCAGATCGGGGCCTTCGCTGCGCTTGAGCGCGCGCACCGCGGCTACGATGTCCGGGCCGAGATCGCGGCTGTGCTGCCACGCGAGCGTGTCGGGATGGTGCGTGGCCACGTGCTTGGTGGCGCCGTTGAACAGGTCGGCGATGCCGCGGTGCGGTGCGCCTTCGGCCACGTGCGGCCAGTACGCGGCAAAGATGTCGTAGGTGCGGCGCCCGAGCACCAGTTCGAAGGGGCGCTTGAACACGCCGTCCATCACTTCGCTGGACTCGTCGGCGTAGGGCCAGACCCATCCTCCGTAAGCGAAGCCGCCGCTGGTGTCCTCTTCCGGGCCGCCGGGTGCCTGCATGACACCATCGAGGCTGATGAACGCGGGAACGATGAGCTTGCGCATGTCGGGGCTCCGGTGCGGATCGAGGTGTCCGCCTGTCTTGACGACGATCGGCGTGTCGCAGGATCGACACCCGTCGGGAGTGTTCGATAGCCGTTGCTCCACCTCAAAACGGGCTGATTATTTTTTTGCGGGAAGTTTTGTGTGCGGCAATGCGCGAGGGTAAGCCACAGCCGCCATTTGGGAATGACAATATCCCCGAGTTCCGCGGGTCACCGCTTCATCCGGGCCGGATCAAAAGATTTCGGCGGCGTGGCGCAGCGATCGAGATCCATTTCAAACCTGAATCGTCTTGGCCGCGATTTCCCGCAATGCGTTCTCGAACATTTCCGGCGGTTGTCCGCCCGAGATGAGGTACGTGTTATTGACGATGGTGGCCGGTACGGAATGGATGCCGGCCTGCTGGAAGTGGCGCTCCTGCGCGCGCACTTCGTCGGCGTAGTCTCCGCTGTCGAGCACGCGCCGCGCTTCTTCCGTATCCAGGCCAACATCTTTGACGATGCGAACGAGCACTTCGCGATCGGAGACGTTCTCGCCGTCGCTGAAATACGCACGCAGCAATGCCTGCTTCAGTGCGAGCGCATGCTCGCGATCCTGCAACTCGGCCCAGTGCAACAGCCGGTGCGCGTCGAAGGTATTCCAGATGCGGCTGCCGCGGCCGACGTTGTAGGCGAAGCCGAGCGCGGCGGCGCGCTCGCGGATCACCGCGCGATTGGCTTCCATCTGCGCTTCGTTGATGCCGTACTTGCGCATGATGTGTTCGCTCGCGTCTTCGCCTTCCGGGGCGAGCTGCGGATTGAGTTCGAACGGTTGCAGGTGGATCTCCGCCTGCACGCTGCCTTCGAGTTTCGCCAATGCCTGTTGCAGGCTGGCCAAGCCCACCGCGCACCACGGGCAGGCCACGTCGGAAACGAAATCAATGCGGAGTGGGGCAGTTGCGGTCATGGAAGATCCAATGCGGGTAACACGTCGGGAATGTTAGAGTGCGCGCTTGTTTTTTGATGCGACTGTGGAGCGAGCGGCGCAATGATGACAGCTTATCCCATCGGCACTCCCGGCCAGGCGTGGGGTGATGCCGAAAAAGCACAGTGGCTTGCGCGGCAACGCAGGCAACGCAGTCATGCCGATGAGGTATTGAGCACGATCGAGCGCCTGCGCGCGCGCTTCGACGTCGTGCAGTACGGAACCCTGGAATATCCGCCCGACAGTTATCCGCTGTTCGCGCTGAAGAGCAAGGATTGGCGCGAAGAAAACCCGATCGCGTTGATCACCGGCGGCGTGCACGGTTATGAAACCAGTGGCGTGCAGGGCGCGCTGCGATTTGCGCAACTGCACGCGGCAGCTTACGCGGATCGCGCGAATCTCATCATCGTTCCGTGTGTCAGCCCTTGGGGTTACGAGCGCATCCATCGCTGGAATGCATTGGCGCTGGATCCCAACCGCTCATTCCGCGAGAACAGCCCGGCGCCGGAATCCGCCGCGCTGATGCGCTTTGTAGCGCCGTTCCGCGAGCGCGTGCTGCTGCACGTGGATCTGCACGAAACGACCGATACGGATGAAACCGAATTCCGCCCCGCGCTCGCCGCGCGCGATGGCGTGCCGTTCGAGCCGGAAGGCATTCCCGATGGCTTTTATTTGTGCGCCGACAGCGAGAACCCTCAGCCAGAATTCCAGCGGGCGGTGATTGACGCGGTGGCCAAGATCACGCACATCGCGCCGGCCGATGCGAAGGGGGAGATCATCGGGTCGCCGATGGTCGCGCCCGGGGTGATCGAGTATGCGCTGAAGCAACTCGGCCTTTGCCCGGGCATCACCGCCGCGCGTTACACGACCACCACCGAGGTGTATCCCGACAGCCCGCGCGCCACGCCCGAGCAGTGCAATGCAGCGCAGGTCGCGGCGGCATGCGCGGCGCTGGATTACGCGCTGGCGCACGCCTAGATCCATAACTCTCGTCATTCCGGAGCGCTCCCGGTTCTTTCCGGAACGGAGCCTTGAATCCGGCGCCTTTGCTCCTGGATCGCAAAATCAAAGCCACCGGTCCCGGCGTTCGCCGGGATGACGAGTGCTGTCAGGACCCGGCGGGTTCGCCGTTCGCTGTTTCCGGAGAAGGGAAATCCGTCGCACCTACGGTTTCGGCCAGGTATCGCTGCGCGAAATCCGCCGCAGGCTCAGGCATGCCAAGGTGATAACCCTGGCCGAGGTCACAGCCCATCTCGGCGAGCAGGCGATGGGTCTCGCCGTCTTCGATACCTTCGGCGGTGGCGATCATGTCCAGGCGGTGCGCAAGTTCGATGATGGATTCCGCAAGCCTGGCCGAGCGCGGATCGCGCGCGATCGGCTCGATCAGCGTGCGGTCTATCTTCAGGTCGGTGGCCGGAAAACGGCTTAGATACGTCAGCGAAGCGTAGCCGGTGCCGAAATCGTCGATCGCCACGCGCATGCCGAAATCGCGCAGCTTGTGCAGCGTGCGCACGGTGAGGTCGAAATCCTCGATCAACGCGGTCTCGGTGAATTCGGCGATCACGTCGCCCGGTGCCACGCCCCAGATATTCAGCGCGTCGGCGAGTTGCTCGGGCACGCCGCCGTGCGCGAATGCGCGCGCCGACAAATTGATGGCGATACTCAAGCCCATTCCATTCAACGCGGCGGCGTGACGGAAGGTGGCGTTGGCGCTCCAGTGCGTCAGGGCGACGATGAGGTCGCTCTGCTCGGCAAACGCGACGAATTGATCGGGCGACACCGCGCCCTGGCGCGGACTGTTCCAGCGCGCCAGCGATTCCACCCCCACCACGCGCGGCGAAACGAGTTCCCATACCGGCTGGAAGTAGGTGAGCAGGTGATTGGATTCGATGCCTTCGCGCAGTTCGCGGTAATCGATGTCCACCCGGCTGTCGTCTTCATTGAAAAAGGCGCACGCCGCACTGCTGCGCGCCGCGTGTTGCTGGGCCATTTGCGCGCGGCGCCACAGCGTGTCGGCATCCGCGCCGTCCAGCGGGAAGAACGCCGCGCCGATCCGCAATCGGCCCTGCCACGGAATGCTTCCGCCGTTGAGCGGCCGCTCGAAAGCCTGGAACAACCGGGTGGTGGCGAGCAGCGCGTGATTGCGGGCGGGCAACTCCGGCAGAATCACGGCGAACAGTTCATCGCCCGCGCGGAACACTTCATCCAGCGGACGCAGCGATGTCCTGATCAGGTGCTCGGCATTGGCTTCGGCTTCTTCGCCATGCCGGCTGCCATAACGGATACCGACTTCACGAAGGTCGCTCACACTCGCGGCAAGCACCGCAAAACTGCGGCCCGTGCCGATGTGGCGCGCGATGGCGGCCAGGATCTCGGGATGGTTCAGCATGGCTTGGGCGTCATCACGGCAGCAGGCCGGAAGTATCGATGGCGTATTCGCCCACCGCCACGCTGCGCACGATCTCGATCACATCGCCGTAGTTGGCCTGGTTCAATAGATCGAGCGGCTGGAAATCCTTGAGCGGTTGCTTGTCATGCGTGGTCAGCAGCAGCACGCGCGGACGCAACCGGCGCACGCGGTTCTGCATCATCACCATCGCCACTTCGCCGGTATTGAGCTCCACCAGCGAACCGGTGGGATAGACACCGAGGCAGGCCTGGAATTGTTCCACCAGTTCGACCTGAAACAGAGTGTTGCGCGCGCGGTAGATCTGCTGCAGCGCCTGATGGCGCGACATTGCCGCGCGATAGGGCCGTACACTGATCATGGCGTCGTAGCTGTCGATGATGCCCAGCATGCGCGCGGGCATCGGGATGGTGCCGCCGATCAGGCGCTTCGGATAGCCGCTGCCGTCGAAGCGTTCGTGGTGAGAGCGCAAAACGGCGTGCACATCGGGGTCGTTGATGCCCGCTTCTTCCAGGATCGCGATGCCATGGCCGATATGGCCGTGAACGATCCCGAACTCCTCGGGCGACAGCGCCCGCGGACTCTGCAGCAGTTCCTGCGGCACGCGCGTCTTGCCGATGTCCATCAGCAGTCCGCCGGCGGCCAGGCTGAAAACCGTGTCCTCATGAAGACCCATGTGGCGGCCCAGCGCGGCGGCGAGCGCGCTGCATCCGATCGCGTGGCTGTAGGTGTAGCTGTCGTGTTTGCGCAGGCCTTCCAGATACAGGAATGCGTCCGCGCTGCGCAGCACGCTGGCCACCAGCGGCCGCACCGCGCGCTCAACGTGTTCGACCGACAGCTCGCGACCGCTGGCGACATCCGCATAGATGCGATCCACCATTTCGGCGGCGGTGCTCAGCGCCTCGCGTGCGCTCGGCAGTTCTTCATCGATGCTGAGCTTGTTCGCGTAGCGGGTGGCACGCGTGAAGCGTTGTTCGGGACGCTGCTCGCCGCTCTTGAGCATGCGCGAGTGGTCCACCAGTTCGCTGTGGCGGTCTATGTAGACGTAGGTGCACAACTCCCGCAGCTTGCGTACGTCTTCGGGCGTGCGCAGCTCCAGGCCCTGCAGCGGAAACGGTGTGCCTTCCCAGGGCCGGTCGAGCCTGCAGACAAACATGCCGACCCGAAGGTCGGCAGCATTGATGCGGGTTTCCTCTATTTCAGTGGTCACGCGGGTTCCGGTTCGATCGCGGTGTTGCTGGCAGAGCGTTGCTGTACTGGACACGCCTTGGAGGGGGAGGGTATCAAGCCAGAGCGGAGCCTGCGCAAGTGCCGCAAGAATGCCGCCAGAGCGCATCGGCAGATTCCCCGCAAGCCCCGAAAGAACTTACAAATGCCGCGCGACCGCAGCCCCGGTCTCCGGCACGGGCTCCACGCTCTCGTCGGCGACCACCACGTTGTTGCGGCCGCGCTGCTTGGCTTCGTAAAGCGCGGCATCAGCACGTTCGAACAACGCCTCGGCGGCGTAGCCGTTTTCGCCATTGGCCTGCGCCACGCCCATGCTCAGGCTAAGACCGGGCAGGGGCGGGTCGGCGCGCGGTGCGCGTTCCACCACCGCGGTGCGGATGGCCTGGGCGATTTCCGCCGTGGCGTCGAGCGACTGGCCAGCGCAGGCGATCATGAATTCGTCGCCGCCGAAGCGCCCGAACAGGTCATCACTCACCAGGTGCTCGCGCACGATGCCGGCCACCAGCGTCAGCGCGCGATCGCCGGCCGAGTGCCCAAGCTTGTCGTTGATCGTCTTGAAATGGTCCAGGTCGAACATGATCAGGTTGAGCGGTTGGTTGTAGCGGGCCAGATGATCCAGCCGCTCGCGCAGCTCGGTGCCGAACGCCAGCCGGTTGAGCACGCCGGTGAGCGGATCCTGCGTGGAGAGTTGGCGCAACTGCTGCGACTTCTCTTTGAGGTTCCGGTGCGCGGATTCCAGCACGCGCTGCTGACGCGACAGATGCGCGGCTTCATGCGCCAGCGCGCGGCTGCGGCGCAACGAAAGCCACCACGCGCACAACACCACGGCGAGAATCGGCAGCAACAGCCAAGTCAGCGAGCGCGCGGAAGGGCTGTCGTCGGCCGCGGGTGAGGGCGGATCAACCGGCTTTGCCTGCGGTTTGTCTTGCGCGATTGCGCTCCGCTGGACCGGCGCGGCGATGGGTGCCGCGTTCGTCGCGACGGGCTTGCCGAAATCCGGCGGCGGCCATGCGGATTCGGCAGCCGTAGGCGTCGCGGAAATGTCGCGGGATGTGCTTGTGGCATTCAACGCGTTCACAGCGTTCGCGTCGGTGCTCGGCGCGTCTGCCGACGCGGCCGCTTGCCCAGACGCGGCCGCACCGTTCAACGGTATCGTTGCAATTTGCGCTTGCGGCGGCGGTGGTGGTGCAGCGGGCGGTGGTGCAGCGGCAGCGGGCGGTGGTGCGCCGGCCGGTGGTGGCGGTAGGCGCATGCCGGGCGGTGGCGTGCCGAACGGCGGTGGTGGCCCACCGTCGGGTGTTGGCGGCGGTTGCCAACCGGGCGGCGGCCTCGCGCCGGGCGGCGGTTGCTGGCCCAGTGCCGCAACGGCCACCAGCATCAGCAGCGTGGCTGCGGCGATTCGAAAGAATGTTCGGTGCTGGCGCATCCGGCGTTCCGACAAGCGCGACGCGCGCAATTTACCGGAAATCGCGCGCGTCGGCGGATCAGTGTCGGGTGCGTTTGCCGCTGGCGGGCGCCATCTCCACGCTGAGCGTGAAGGTGCGCTGTTCATCGGCTTGCATCGCGCCGACGCCGACCAGCTTGCGCGCGATTTCCTCTCCGCGTTCGTTGCGGATGGTCAGCACCATCGAGTACTCCCAGCCGCCTTCGTTGGGATTGCGGATGGTGCCTTCTACCTTCAATGGCGAGAAGGTCGCGGCGGTTGCCGCTGCCGTCGCAGCGGAACCGCCGAAGCGCACATGATGCTTGCACGCCGGGCACACCGCCGCACTTTCCAGGATCAACTCCCGGCAGTGCGGACAATTGCGCGTCGCGCCGGCCGCGCCGGTGCGCGGCGCGGTCATGAGGCGAGGTGCACGGAACCGTTGCGCGCGGCGCCGTTGTGCTCGCCCTTGCGCGACGATTGCGAATCTTCCCAACCGAAATCCGCCTGACCGCGCATGCGCGAACCAGCGGCAACGGTGAGCGTCTCGGCCTTGACGTCGCCGGTCAGCGCGCCGCTTTGCAGCAGCTCCACGTGCGAGGCACCTTCGATGTTGCCGATCAATTCGCCGGCGATGGTCACCTTGTTGGCGCGCACGCTGCCGGTCACCTTGGCGCCAGCTTCGATGGTGAGGTCGCCGCGCACGTTGACATCGCCCTTGAAACTGCCGGCGATGCGCACGTGGCCCGCGCCCTCGATCTTGCCTTCGATGGCTATGTCCGGCGAGATAAGCGATTCGCTCTGCGCCTTGTCGCGCGCGGGGCGGAACGCCGGCTGCACCGGTGCCGCATCCACGGCAGCGGCTTCCGCCGGGGGTGCTTCGAAGCGGGATAGATCCAGCGCGTCGGCCACCGAAGAAGAAGAGGGTTTCACTTGGTCTTTCCAGAGGGCCATGGCGGCGCTCCCGTTCTGTGCAGGGAAGGTGAGGCTACGCCGAAATGCACGTGAAGGAAATGGAACTGGCCGACAGAATTCGCCTGAACGGGCCGCGCACGGCCGCGCAAGCAGCTTCAAGGCGTGGGCGAGCCCTTTCCCGCCGTGGTGAGCTCGCCGCAATCAAGCGCCCCTTCACCGGCATCGGTTGCGGCGGCGCGCAATGGCACCGAGCGGCAATCGAAGCGCCGGATCCTGCAAGCGCGCGGCGTTTTGGGGCGCGGCAGGGCGGCGCAGCGCGAGGACGCCGGTTCGCCAGGGCGGATTCGCTGTCGATTTCTCCATCCCCCATTCGTCATCACTCCAGAGGCGCAGTCGGCAGGGAATGTCCCCGGTCGCGCTCTGTGCCTGAACCTTGGGAGAGATAACGATGCGATTCCTTTCTATGGTGCGGATCACGGAGAACACCGGCCAGCGGCCCAGCGAGCAGTTGATGGCCGACATGGGCAAGCTGATGGCGGAGATGAAGCAGGCCGGCGTATTGCTGGATACCGCGGGGCTGCGGCCGACAGCCGAGGGCAAACGCGTTCGGCAGTCGCACGGCAAACAACGGCTGACCGATGGCCCGTTCACCGAAACCAAGGAAGTGATCGGCGGTTACGCAATGTTGAAAGCCGATTCGATGCAGGAAGCGCTGCGGTGGACGTCGCGTTTTCTGGAGGTACATGGCGACGAATGGGATATCGAGTGCGAGGTGCGGCAACTGGAAGAGGCCTGCGTGCCGGACCTGTGAGCTGCAAACTCGCTGGGTTCCGGCTTCGCCGGATGACAATGGGATTGTCGAATCGGGCACGCTCCGTTCGTCGCCACGATGAGCGCGTTCGTGCGCCATGGAGAGAACATCACGATGAAGATCTACTGGATCAAGGCGCAGGCGCCGCGGCAGGTACTGGCGTTGGCGAAGCACCTGGGCATCAACGCTGAATACGTGCAGGCGGCGAAGCAACTGAAGTCGCCCGAGTACGCTGCGCTCAATCCCAACAAGAAGGCACCGACGCTGGTGGATGGCGATACGGTGTTGTGGGAAGCCGGCGCGATCATGGCGTACCTGTGCATCAAGGCGGGCTCGGACCTGTGGCCGGCGCATGATCCAGCCGAACAGGTGGAAGTGTTGCGCTGGCTGGCGTGGAACGATTGCCATTGGGCGCCGGTGGTCGGGCCGTTCTATTTCCAGCACGTGGTGAAGAAGACTTTCAATCTCGGCGCGCCGGATCGCCAGGCGCTGAAATCCGAAGTGGAAGTCTTGCTGACTTATGCGCGTGTGCTGGACAACCATCTGCGCAAGCGCGATTACGTCGCATGCGATCGGCTTACCATCGCCGATTTTCGCGTCGCTGCGATGGCCGCGTACTGGCACGAGGCGGAAATGCCGCTGGAGGCGTTTCCCAACATCGTGCGCTGGCTGGACGGCTTGATGCGGATTCCGGCGTGGAGGGAGCCATGGCCGGAGTAGCGCATGGCAAAGCGGGCGCAGCCGCGCAGCGGCGAATCCGGCCAGTTGCTGACGCGCATCGTGGGGTTCTCCAGTGCCCCTGGACGTGTAACCTCAATCCCGATCCGGCGCGCCGAGTGGGAACAATGGGCGGTACGGCCGCCCGCCTTCCACGCAGCGCGCGACCGAGGGCCGCGCAAGCAGGCGTCGACGATAGGCATGCACGTTGCGGAACTGCTCGCCGATCCGGTGCGCCCAGTCCGCATAGAACAATGCCGGCGCGGCGGCGCAGTCAGCCAACGTGAACGCATCCGCAGCGGCCCATTCGCGGTTCGCCATGGATTGGTCGAGCCAGGCGTAGGCGGTATCGAGCCTGGTCCGCGCCTCGGCAACACCGTACGGGTCCCGATCGGCTTCATTCTTGCGCAAGCTGTCGTCGACGATCTTCTGCAGTGGCGCGTGGATGTAGTTGTCGAAAAAACGATCCAGCATGCGTACCTCGATCGCCGCATCCGCATCCTGCGGAATCAAACGCACCGCACCGGGATGCCGAGCGTCGATATATTCGATCACGCAGGTGGCTTCCATCACCTGGCGCGCGCCGTCCACCAGCAACGGGAAGCGCTTGATGGGCCAGCGCTGGGCAAACTCGGCGTAGATCTCCGGATGCTCGGGCGAAAGCAGCATGAACTCGAATGGCGTAGCGTTTTCGTAAAATGCGATCAGCGCTTTCTGGGTGTAGGACGAGAAGGGATGGCCGTAGAGTTTCATCATGAGGTTCCGTTTTGGCGAGTCCAATGGATGACGAACCGGGCGGGGCGCCATCGACATGGCGCCCTGCGAATTTCGCTTCGCTCTATCCGGGCTTGCCGCTTGGGTTGATTGTCCCGGGCGCGGCCTGCATATCATCATGGACGGCAGGCTGGGTTCCAGCCGGTGCCTGAGGAACGATCAAGAGAGATTGCGCGATGGCGACCGGGTGGGCAAAAGAAGGTGCAGTGCAGGAACAGATCGACGCCACCGTCGCCGACGCGGTCGCGCGTGCGCGCAGCAAGCGCGGAACGGGGCCGAGCCTGAAGCGCTGCGGGGAATGTGATGCGCCGATTCCCGAGGCGCGCCGCAAGGCGGTGCCCGGCGTGCGCCTCTGCGTGGCCTGCCAGAGCGCGCACGACACGGAGGAGACGGCCTTCAGCGGCTACAACCGCCGCGGCAGCAAGGATAGTCAGTTGCGTTAGCGACGTTGATCCGGCCGATCAAGCTTCCACGAATTTCTTCAGTCGCGACAGCGCCTGATCCCACTGTTGCGAAATCGCATCCAGCGAGCGGCGTGCTTCCTCGATGCGTGACGGCTCGAACTGCCAGCGACGTTCGCGGCCCTGTTTCACATCCCGCACCAAGCCGGCATCGGCCAGCACGTGCAGATGCTTGGTCACCGCCTGACGCGTGATTGCGGCGCCGGCCGTAAGCTGCGCGGTGGACAGCGCGCCGCCCGCGCACAACGTGGCGATCAGGCGCACTCGCGTTCCATCACCGAGTGCGGCGAAGATCGGCGCGGCGTGGCACAAGCTGGCGCGCAGCCCGGTTTTGCGCCGCGCGCCGGTTCTGGTGCGTGAGCGAGGCATCGTTGCAACGACCTCAGGCGTATCCAGACGCGAGGTATTTTTCGATCAAGCGCATCTGGTGCGCCCAGCCGCCCTCGTTGGCGGCGAACGCGCGTGCGCGACGCTCCGCCGGCAGTTTGTCGAAGCCCGATTCGGTGACGGTCAGCAGGATGCCGCCCGGCGCGTCGTGCAGTTCGAACACGACCAGCGTCATGGGTTCGCTGGCGTCGACGTGCTTCTCCACTCCGAACGGGTGCCAGCGGAAGCAAATGCGCCGCATCGGTTCGATCTTCTCCACCAGCCATTCGAACCGGGTGCCTTCGTACGGCTTCTGCATCGCGGCCACTTCGGCGTCCACTTGGGTCGGAGTGATCTTGCCGGTCACCCGCCCGCCTTCGACGAACGGCCCGTCGAAGGTCACGCCGAACCAGCTGCCGAAACGGGCGGATTCGCTGAGCGCCCGCCAGACGCGCTCGCGCGGCGCCATGAGGTGAACCTGTTTCTCGATGCGATCGGTGCTGCTGCCCATGTGCAGTTTCCGAAATGCAACTTTACAGTTGCACATTAATCAAGCCGGCGATGGAATGCAACCCGACGGTTGCGTCTGTGCATCGCGAAGGAGCCCGCCGCGGGCGGGGATTACCCCACCATCCAGCAGTGATTGCCGCCGGCGTTCTTGGCCGCATACATGGCGTGATCGGCTTCGCGCACCAGATGCTGGGCGTCGCTGCCGTGGCCGGGGTAGAGTGCGACGCCGATGCTTGCGGCGATCGACAGCGGCCCCTCGGTGAGTTCAAATGGTGATTGCAGCCCAGCCAGGATCTTCTCCGCCGCGATCATCGCGCTCTGCGGGGTCCGGATGCCGGTCAGCAGTACGACGAATTCGTCCCCGCCCATCCGCCCGACCGTATCGGTTTCACGCACGCAACTGACGATGCGCTGCGCGACTTCGTGCAGCAGCCGGTCGCCGACCCCGTGACCCAGTGTGTCGTTGATGGATTTGAAGCGGTCGATATCGATGTACAGCAGCGCCAGCATCTCCGAATCGCGTGCGACGCGCGCCAGCGCGGCCTGCAGGCGGTCATCGAACAGCTTGCGGTTGGGCAGGTTGGTCAAGGTGTCGTGTTGCGCGATATGCCGCAACCAGGTTTCGGTCTGTTTGCGCTCGATCGCGGCAGCAACCTGGGCGCAAACAAATTGCAGCAGTTGCTTGTCGCGTTCGGTGTAGCGCGTTTCGCCGGAATAGCTCTGCACCACCAGCGCGCCGATCGTGCGGCCGCGCGAGTGCAGCGGCACGCCCAGCCAGTCCAGAGAATCGCTGCCGATGAACGGGCGGCGCACCCGTGCAGGCAGCGCGTGCTGCTCGCCCGACTTCAGCAGCAACGCCTCGCCGCTGCGGATCACTTCCGCGCTGAGCGTGCCGGAGCCGAGCGGTTGCGGCGCGGGCGGTGCATCGTGCTCATCCACGAAGTAGGGGAAGCTCAGGGTGTCTGTCTGGGCGTCGTGCAGTGCGACGAAGAAATTGCGCGCCGGCAGCAGCCCTCCGATGATTGCGTGGATTTGCCGGAACAGGTCGCCCAGATCGCTGGCGGTGTGCGCCGCCTCGGAGATCGCCAATAACGCGGCCTGCACGGCCGCCGCGTGCTTGTGCTCGGTGATGTCGCGCGCCACGGCGATGCGCACGCCGTCCTGCTGGGACCAGCGCGCGGACCACATGATGTGCGCGACGCTGCCATCCTTGCGGATGTAGCGGTTTTCAAAGCTGGTGCTGAGCTCGCCCTGCATGATCGCGGCAGCCATGGCCAGCGTTCGCGCGCGATCATCGGGGTGGACCAATTCCAGCATCTGCCGGCCGCGCAGTTCCTGCGGCGTGTAGCCGAAGATGCGTTCACAAGCCGCGCTGGTGTAGACGAAATGCCCGTCCGGGTCGACGATGCAGACGGCATCGACCAGCGTATCCAGCACGTGATCCAGACGCGCGCGGATGCCGGATTCCAGATGCTGGCGGGGCAGGGAAGAAATATTGCTCACGAGAGGTGCCATTCGATGCGCTACGAAGATCGCCCGCGTCGGGAAGCATTGTTGCAAGGCTGACGCCAGCTTGGCAGTGCGCAATGTCAATTTTCGCCAACGCAAGTCGGGGATGCCGAAAGTCACGCGCGCGGCCTTCACCTTTTGCGAGCACAATGGGCGGCGCTGCCCCTGTCATGGATGCCTGAAGGAGTCTGTCATGCGTACGCGATTGCTTGCTGCATTGATTGTGCTCGTGCCGGCCGTCGCGCTGGCCCAGCCTGCGCCCGGCGCCACTGCCGCCCCGCCGGCGTATGTCACCGCCGCGATCAACGATTCCGCCCGTTCTGCCGATCGCAAGGATGACGCGCGCCGCCAGGTCGCCGCGGTGATGGCGTTCACCGGCGTCAAACCCGGCGATAGTGTGCTCGAGCTGGTACCAGGCTCGGGCTACTGGACGCGTGTGTTCAGCGCCATCGTGGGCCCCAACGGACACGTCTATACGGTCTGGCCAAACGAGATGGACAAATTCAGCGCCAAGAGCTACGCCAATTGGCAGTCGCTGGTCGCCGCGCCGCATTACAAGAATGTCACGCTGTTGAAGGAGCCGGCGGCTCACCTGAGTGTACCGACCAAGGTGGACGTGGTGTTCACCTCGCAGAACTACCACGACTACCACGATCCGTTCATGGGGCCGGTGGACATGGCTGCGTTCGACAAGCAGGTGTTCGATGCATTGAAACCGGGCGGGGTGTTCGTGGTGATCGATCATGCCGCGGCGCAAGGCTCGGGCGCGAGCGCCACCGATACCTTGCACCGCATCGATCCGCTGCTGGTGAAGAAGGAAGTGGAAGCCGCGGGCTTCAAGTTCGACGGTGAAAGCGACGCGCTGCGCAACCCCAACGATCCGCACACCGCCAAGGTGTTCGACAAGTCGATCCGTGGTCACACCGATCAATTCATCTACCGGTTCCGCAAACCGGCGGGTTGATCCATCGATGAACCGATCAATCACGGCGATCCCGCGCGGGATCGCCGTGATTTACGTGTGCTGCATCGCGGCGGTGACGGCCCTTGGCACCTCAAGACCGAGATGTGGAATCAGGTATCGCCGCAAAAACGCGCGTCGCCTCTCTCCTGGCTGGGGCAGGTGGCGTTCATGCAGCCGCTTTGCGCAGCGCCGCCAGCTCAATCTTTTTCATCTTCATCAGTGCGTCGACCACCTTGCGGGCCTTTGCCGCGTCGGGCTGTGAGATCAATGCGACCATCTCGTCGGGCACGATCTGCCACGACACGCCGAACCGATCCTTCAGCCAGCCGCACTGGCCGAGATCCGGATCTGCTGCAAGGCGGCGCCAGTAGTAATCCACCTCGTCCTGCGACTTGCAGTGCACTACCAGCGATAGCGCTTCGTTGAATTTGAAGGCCGGACCGCCGTTGAGGGCGGTGAACTCCTGGCCATCGAGCTGGAACGCCACCGTCATCACCGAACCTTCCGGTTGTCCGGAAGCGCTGGCGCTTTCGCGGGTATAGCGGGTCGTACCCGTGATCTTCGAGTTCTCGAAAATCGAAACATAGAACGCCGCCGCCTGTTCAGCCTGGCTGTCGAACCACAGAAACGGCGTGATGCGCTGGAAACGGACGTTGCTGTTCATCGCGGTTCCTCCGAGGGGTGCAGTGCATGTTCGACGAGCGGCGAATGCAAAGTTCGACATGTCCGCGCGCAAGCGACGGTTTTTGCAGGCGGTCGATCGAAGCACCGTGCCAATAATGCGCGCTCCGCGTTACATTCTGTGTCGCCACGGACCGTAGCGTTAACCGCATCACACTCGTTCGCGCGCGTGGCATCGCGTTTGCTCTCTTCCTGATGAACTCCGCAGGAGGAGCGACCATGTCTCCGTCCGTTATCCAGCCGCAATCAGCTCGTATCCACGCTTTGCGTTTCATCGCCGGTGTGCATCTCTTGCGATCGATCGGACTGGGGCTTGGCGCGGCAATGGTCGGAGTGGTGCTCCATCGACAGCACGCGCCGGCGGCAATCTGGCCGTTGCTGGCGTTTTACGGCCTGCTCTGGCCCCACCTGGCGAGCCTGCTGGCGCAACGGCATCCGCATCCCATGCACGTCGAGCGCACCAGCATCCTGGTTGATTCCGTGGCGGGCGGGTTCTGGGTCGTCATGATGCATTTCAACCCGTTGCCGAGTGCGTTGCTGATCACCATGCTGGCGATGGATTGCATGGGCGTGGGTGGCTGGCCGTTGCTGGCGCGCGGCTTGTTCCTGCAAATCCTCGCCGGCCTGCTGGCGGGCGAGATATTCGGCTTCCGTGAAATGCTGACGACCACGCAGCCGGAGCTGCTCGCGAGTCTTCCGCTGGCGATGCTTTACCCGCTCGCGGTCAGTGCCATGGCCAATCATCTGAACCGGCGCGTGCATCAGCAGAACCGGTTGCTGGCGCATCTCAGCAGCATGGATGGATTGAGTGACCTGCTCAACCGCACACATTGGGAGGAAGCCGTGGCCACTGTGCTGGAACGCCATGGCACGCATGGAATCAATGCATCGTTGCTGATGATCGACATCGATCATTTCAAGCAGATCAACGATTACTACGGCCATATCGTCGGCGACGACGTGATCGGGCGCGTGGGCGCGATCATCCGCCGCAGCATGCGTGAAGGCGACCTTGCCGGCCGCTACGGTGGCGATGAATTCGGCGTGGTGTTGACCGGCGTGGACGCGGCGATCGCCACCCAAATCGCCGAGCGCATCCGCGCCAGCGTGCACGCGGCCACTTTCGAGCAGGCGGAGGATTTGCGCTGCACGCTCAGCATCGGCATCGCCCAGGTGGATGCCGGCACACGCGACGCGCGCGACTGGATCCGCCAGGCCGATGCAGCGCTGTACAGTGCCAAGCTGCGTGGTCGCAACCGGCTGGCTTCCGCTGCCACGACTTGGAAGCTCGACGCCAACGCCGCCTGAAGGAAGGCCGTTCGCGGCGCGGTATCGAATCACGAGCTTTGCGCTTGGGCTTGCCACTCATGCTCAAGGTGTGTCGGGAAAGGTTTGACCCTGGAGCGAACGATCTTCCGGAGCGCCGAGCTTGGCCATCACCCGCAGTTTGATGGCACTGGCACGCCCGCCCGGTTCTGACATACTCCGGCCGCCTTGGGGAAGGGTGGGCCGCAATGGTCTTCAACTCGCTGACCTTCGTCGCGTTCCTTGCGATCGTGCTCGTGATCCATTCGCTGCCGCTCGGCTGGAAGACTCGCAAGGTCAACCTGCTGATCGCGAGCTACATTTTTTACGCCGCGTGGAATCCGCCGTTCGTGATCCTGCTCTGGATTTCGACGGTGGTGGATTGGTACGCCGCGCAGGGTCTGGTGAAAGCGCAGCGTCCGCTCGCGCGTCGCGCCTGGATGCTGCTGTCGGTGGTCGCCAACCTCGGCATGCTCGGCTACTTCAAGTACGGCGGATTCCTCTTGGCCAATTTCACCGCGCTGCTGGCTTCGTTCGGCGTGACGTATCACGCGCCCGCGCCGGACATCGTGCTGCCGGTGGGCATCTCGTTCTATACGTTCGCGACCATGTCCTACACGCTGGACGTGTACCTCAAGCGCGCGCTGCCGGCGCGCAATTTTCTGGATTACGCGCTGTTCGTGACGTTCTTTCCGCATCTTGTTGCAGGGCCGATCACGCGCCCGACCGAACTGGTGCCGCAGTTCGAGCAGCCGCGCCGCGCGAGCGCGCAGCAGCTGCGCTTCGGGCTGGTGCTGATCACCATCGGTCTGTTCAACAAGGTGGTTTTGGCGGACGGCTTTCTCGCGCAGGTGGCGGAAAAGGTCTACGACACCGACAAGATTCCCGGCGCGCTGCATGCGTGGATGGGCACGCTGGCTTTCAGTGGGCAGATCTTCTGCGACTTCGCCGGCTATTCAACGATCGCGATCGGCGTGGCGATGTGTCTGGGCTTCGCGATGCCGGACAATTTCCGTTTTCCGTATGCGGCGGTGGGCTTCTCCGATTTCTGGCGGCGCTGGCACATCACGTTGTCGTCGTGGTTGCGCGACTATCTCTATATCCCGCTTGGCGGCAATCGCCATGGGCCGCGCCGCACCTATGCAGCGCTGATGACCACGATGTTGCTGGGCGGCTTGTGGCACGGCGCCAACTGGACCTTCGTCGCCTGGGGTGGTTTGCACGGTATCTACCTGGCCGGCGAGCGCGCGCTGCGCAAGCGCTTTTCGGGCTTCCGGCCGAATGCGTGGATGCTGCTGGTGCTCGGGCTACTCACTTACACCTTGATCAATGTGACCTGGGTGTTCTTCCGCGCCAAGACTTTTTCGCGCGCCTGGGTCGTATTGCGCGGCATGGCCGGAAGCAACACCAAAGCGGCGCCGCTGCTCACCGCCGAATCGCTGATCGTGGTGGCCGCGATCATCACCGGACTGGTGACCACGCACTGGCTGATGCGCAGCCGCACGCTGGAATCGGTGCTGGCGCGTGCACCGGCGGCCGTGCTCGCCTGCACCTGGGCGGTCATGGGTTTCGCGATCATCGCAACGCAAGGCAACGGCAATGCGTTTATCTACTTTCAGTTCTGATCCAGCGGCGCTGGCATCAGCCCCGGCTGTTGCGCCCAACGAGCCGGCGCGCCCCGGTCTGCGCCTGACCGCGTCCGATCGCCCCGGCGTGGCGCAGCCGGTGCCGGAGCGCGACATCCCCGATCGCAAGTGGGGTGCGATCATGCTGGCCGCGCTGGTAATGTTGCTGCTGATGCTGGGCGCGTGGGAATGGCATTGGCGCAGCTACGGGGTTGCGCCGGAAATCGCAGACAGCGACGCCTTGTGGGCAACGCAACGCCGCCGCATTGACAATGGCGAAGGTGCCAACGCGACCGTGCTGATCGGTTCGTCGCGCATGCTGTTCGACCTGCAATTGCCGGTATGGCAGAAACTTTCCGGCCAGCGCCCGATACAGCTTGCACTCGAAGGCACCTCGCCGATGTTCGCGCTGGAGGATCTGGCCGACGACCCCAATTTCCGCAACAGCCGGCTAATGGTCGGTGTGGCGCCGGAACTTTTTTTCAGCGGCTTTGCGGCGCGTCGCGGAGTGCTCAAGTATTCCCGCAAGCAGTCGCCCTCGCAGCGCGTGGGCCAATGGCTGTCCATGCATTTCGTCGAACCGTATCTTGCGTTCGACGATTCCGATTTCGCGCTGCCCACGGTGCTGGCACGGCAGGATTGGTGGCCGGCACGGCCGGGTCTGCGTCAGCGCGCGCCCGTGCGCAAGCTGAAGGTGGTGGCGGAAGAAGATCGCGCCAGCCATATCTGGGACAAGCTCGAAAAGGATCCGCAATATCGCGCGCTGGCGCAAGGCATCTGGGCGCAACACCTAGCGCCGCAGCCGGATGATCCGACACCCGCGCAGTTGCAGAAAACGGTGGATGAACAGATCACGCGCGCGGCTACGGCGGTTGCCAAACTGCGCATGCGCAACGTGGAAGTGATCTTCGTGCGCCCGCCCAGCGCGGAGAAATACCTCGCATTCGAAGACAAGGTGTTTCCGCGCGCCAAGACCTGGGATGTACTGCTCGCGAAAACCGGTGCGCCCGGCGTGCACTTCCAGGACCATCCGGAATTGCAGGGATTCTGGTTGCCGGAATGGTCGCATCTTGCCGCGCGCGATGCGGTGCGTTTCACGCAAGCGCTGTACGCGATCATCGAGCGCGATATCGAACATCGCGCGTCAGCAGGTGGGCCTGGAAGGTAATCGCAAGCCGCGCATCGATTGCGCGCGAGATCGCCGCCCCGGCGGCCATTCAGCCCGTGCAGATTTTGTCACGGGATGCGATGATCACGAAGACGTTGGATCGGCCGCAATACAGATGCCGAAATCGCGACCACCGCCATCCGGCCAGATCCCCCTCGGCGGGTTCGACCTGGGCAGGCCCACCGACCGGTTATTCTTTGCGGTGTATCCGGATCAGGCTGCCGCTGCGCGCATCGTCGAACTTGCGCAGGCGCTGCGCACGCGACACGGTTTGCGCGGGAGTCCACTGCGCGCTGATCGCGTGCATGTCACCCTCCACCACCTCGGCGATCACCACGGCTTGCCGGAATCGCTGCTGGCAATGGCGGGCGAGGTGGCCGCACGCGTGGCGATGCAGCCGTTCGAGGTGGCTTTCGATTGCGTGGCGAGCTTCGCCGGCCACGCGCGCAAGCGCCCTTGCGTACTGCGCGGCGACGCCGAAGCGAATGCACCGCTGTTCGCGCTACAACACGAACTGGGGGAGCGGCTGCGCGCGGCAGGCTCGGGGCGCTACGTCGAGCGCCGCTTCACCCCGCACATCACCTTGTTGTACGACGATCGGCTGCTCGCGCCGGAAGCAGTGCCGGCAATCAGCTGGAGGGTCCGCGAATTCGCGCTGGTGCACAGCCTGCTGGGCAAAACCGAGCACCGCGTACTTGGGCGCTGGTGGAACGGACAGCGCCTGGATCTGCCTTGACACGGCGCGCGGCAATCAGAACACCCCCACCTGCAACGCATATTTGGTCACTTCGTTTCCGGACACCGTATCCGGATCCTCATATACGCGCACGGTATAGGTTTCGTCGCTTGCGGGTCTGGTGGACCAGGTGCTTTCACCGCTGCTGGCGGTGTCCACCAACGGCTTGTGCGAATCCGCCGCAAGCACGCGGAAGAACAGATTGGGATTGCGCGAGATCAGATTGATCTGCAGCGTCTTGCCCGCGACGGCAGCGACTGTGTACTCGTGGAAATCCGAATCCTTGCTGACCTTGCCGATGGTCTGCGACCACGGGCTGCCGGAACTGAAGCTGATCGCGTCGGCAGCTCGGGCCATCGGCAGGCCGGCGGTCAGCGTGCCGAAGCCGATGACCGCACCGAGCGCGATACGTGAAGCGAAGCGCCGCAGCGGGATATCAACGAATGCCATGTGGATTTCCTTTGAATAGAGAAGCGGCGCGGCGAAGAAAGCCGCGCCGCGCATTCATCAAGGACAGCCGGCGCCGTCATTGACCGTGGTGACCGCGCCATCCGCCGCGGCGATGCTGCGGCTGTAGCACTGGCCGATCGAGTTCCGGTACAGATAACTCTGCGAAGCCCGCTGGCCGTTGTGGCCGGTCACGTTGAAGTTTGAATCGAACAGCAGCGTGTCCGCGGCTTGATCATGATAATCAAGACTGTCGCTGTAGGGGAGGGCCCCCGCGGCGTGCGCGGCGTGGTGGTCATGGTGAAGCTGATCCACCGTGGTGGCCTGCGTGAAACTGCCATCCGGGTTGCTGATGAATTTGTAATCGAGCCGCAGCGGGAAAGACCAATTGCGCGACCGATTGCTGGTGCCGTTGCGATCAATGCGCGTGCTGGTCGAGACCACGCTGCTGACGAGATTGATGTTCTGCTCGAAAGTGGCGCTGTTGGTCAGCAGATCGTGATTGCCGAACGCTGCGCTTTCCGAAGCCAGCGAAGTCACCCGGCCGTGCGAAGTGTTGACATAGCCGCGCGCATTGAAAGTGTGCACCGAGGTTACGTTGATGTCGTAGTTCTGGCCGCCATTGGAACTGGTCAACGTGTTCACCGGATGCACGCCGCTGTCGTGTGGTGCACCGAGGAAGCCGCCGGTCACCTGCACGCTGCCGGCATCCTGGTACAGCAGCAGCGTCGCCGCGGTATCGAAGCGCTGGCTGTTGTTGACGAAATCAGGATCGCCGGTGACCACGCTGACCGCCACCGTGTGCGGCTGACCATTGTCGAGCATCGCCGCGAACGGCGTGAGATCCACACGGAACGGTTTGAAATCCAGCGTCTGCACACCGGGGATCGGTCGCCATAGATACGGATCGATTCCGCCGGTGTAGATCCAGGGCGAGATCGGCGCGAAGCCGGCCGGTTGGCCGTCTATGCTGATCTGCGCTTCGCGGAAACCGCTGCCGCCGCAACCGGTGAGGTCGCTGATCGAATCCGGGCCGCAGGTGTACCAGAACTCGTCGCCCGATTGCGCTTCCGCTATCACGTCGAGATAGGCGCGCTCGATGTTGGCCGGCAACGTGAAGGTGCGCGAGAACGGCGCACCATCGGTATTGATGCTGAAAGTGTTGCCGGCAGGATCCGACGACAGCGACAGCACCTGATCAGGCACTGCGGCCGCCGGATAATCCGGTGTGGCCGGATAGAAATCGAGCTCCGCGCTGCCGGTGATGGAGCCGTTGTAGGTGTCGTTGAAAATGTTGTAGAGGACTGCATTGCCCGGCTGCGCGGAAGTCAGTGCGTTCGACAGGTCGGTAACATCCCGCTCGACGTGCCAGCTCGGGCTGACCGTGCTGCGCGGCTCCTGGGTGGTGCCGAAATAGATGTTGACGCCGCCGATCCACACGCTTGCCGTGCGATCAAACTGGCGCCCGGCGGTCACGTTGTAGTCCGCCTTGAACACGACCTTGTTCCAGGGGCCGGTGCAGCCCGCGGGCGGCGTGTAGGTAAACCCGTGCGCGGAGTAATCATCGAAAGTTCCGGTCGGGCTGTCGGCGGTGAACAGTTGCACCACGCACGGTGTCACCGGCGGCACCGGCACCAGCGGCTCGGCACTGGCGACGCCTTGTTCGCCGATGTTGACGGTCGGGCCGATGATCGGCGGTGGTATGGCCGCGACGGCGGCGAGCGGAAACGACGCGGCGAGCAACCAAGTTGGAATCGCCACCCCGGCAAACCTGCGTTCATTGCGCATGACACCACTCCTTAGCGGCACACAAGAAAGAGAAATCCTGCAACGAACATTCAGCATACCATCGCGAAATGTCCACGCGCTCGGCCTCGCATGCGAAACTGTGCGCCGCCCGACACGAGGAACCGCTCCCCAATGCCGATGACCCTTCTGCTGATCGCCGCAACCTGCATCGTCTCGTTCGTCGGTTTCAGCAACAGCAGGGTGATCGACGCCCTGATCCTGTGGCCGCCCGCGATCAAGCGACGCCACGAGTACTGGCGCCTACTCAGTTACGGACTGGTGCATGCGGATGGCCAGCATCTGCTGTTCAACATGATCACGTTGTTTTTTTTCGGGCGCTACATGGAGGACTTGTACGCGCAGTACCTGGGCATGTTCGGCTTCGCGCTGTTTTATGCCGGCGGCTTGCTGGTCTCGATCCTGCCGAGTTGGTGGATCAATCGCGACAATGGTACTTATCGCAGCCTCGGCGCATCGGGCGCGGTTTCGGCGGTGCTGTTCGCCTTCATCCTGCTGCAGCCGTGGGCGATGATCTTCGTGTTCTTTCTGCCCGTGCCGGCGATCCTGTACGCCGTCGCCTATGTCGCCTATTCGATTTACAGCGACCATCGCGGAGCCAGCCCGATCAATCACAGCGCCCACATGTGGGGCGCCGCCTACGGCGTGCTGTTCACGGTATTCATGGAGCCGCGCGTGGTACTGGTATTCGTCGATCAACTGAAACATCCGCATTTCGGCATGTAAACGCCGAGTTCGCATGCGTGCAGGCAGGATGTCATCCCATGCAATCCAAAACGCTGGATTTCCAACCGGGTTTCCGAGTGGTGTTCGGCAATGCTCGTGCACAGGCCGCGGCGATGACGATTGCGCCTGGCGAGCGGGAAGGCGATGCGGAGAACCGCCATGCCCAGGCGGACCAGTGGTTGTATGTAGTCGAGGGCAGCGGCACGGCGCTGGTCGAGGACACACCGCACGCACTGCGGCCGGGCGTGCTGCTGCTGATCGAGCGCGGCGAGCGCCACGAGGTGCGCAACGACGGCAAGCACCCCTTGAAGACGATCAACTGGTACGTGCCACCTGAATATTGAGGTGATCCCCCCGCAGGAAAAAGCACTAACTCCCGGAGGCCGCTCGCATTTCGGTCCGCATGCCTGTATCATGCTCGACACTGTGTTTGCCGGGTCACGGTAAATCGTGGCCTGATGCGCTCTCTGCTCATCGTTCTGCCCCGCTTACTCCCCGCAACCAGTTCCAGTCTTGGGATCACCCAAGCTGTAGCACATTCAAAATGTTATGAGGAGTTTGTTATGTCAGATCGCAAAACCGGAACCGTCAAATGGTTCAATGATGCCAAGGGTTTCGGTTTCATCAGCCAAGAGGGTGGCGATGACCTGTTCGTGCATTTTCGCGCGATCCAGGGCACCGGCTTCAAGTCGCTGCAGGAAGGTCAGAAGGTCAGCTTCGTGGTGACCAAGGGCCCGAAGGGCCTGCAGGCTGACCAAGTGCAGATCGCCTGAGTTTCACCGTCGTACGCGCCGGGCGGATCATTCCGCCCGGCGTTTTGTTTTGCAGCGCGCTGATCCAGGTCGCGCTTTCATTGCCGATCCTGTGGGCTGCCGGGGTTGGAGCTCCTCAAGGAGGGCATTGATGTTGACGATTACCGTGCGCGGTTTACCGCGCAGCATGACCGAAGGCGCGCTCGCCGCGCTGTTCGAGGCCCATGGCAAGGTGCGCAGCTTGCGCATGGCCAAGGATCTTTTCAGCGGCGAGTGCAAGGGTTTCGCCGAATTGCAGATGGAAGGTCACGAGGCCCGTGCCGCCGTGGCTGCCCTGAACGGCCATAGTGCCGACCATGCTTTATTGCAAGTGCGTTTGGGCAAGGACGAGCCGCGCCGCGGACGGCGCTGACCCCGAAGCTGCGCCGGATCAGCACTGGGCGCCGCGATTGCGGTTTGCCACACCGTCCGGGGAAGAGCGGCGATGACTTACACGGGCGGGTGCCATTGCGGTCGGATCGCTTTCGAGGTGGAGGGCGAACTCGGGCAAGTGCTCGAATGCAATTGCTCGCATTGCCGGCCCAAGGGTTATCTGCTCTGGTTTGTGCCGCGCGCGCAACTCCACTTGCAAACCGCGGAAGCCGACATGAGCACCTACCGCTTTCATCAACACAAAATCGCGCATCATTTCTGCCCGGTGTGCGGCGTGGCGCCATTTGCCGATGGCAGCAGGGGCGATCAGCCGATGGCCGCGGTCAACGTTCGTTGTCTGAGGGGTGTCGAGCCGGGCGATCTGAATATCAAACAAGTGGATGGGCGCAACTTCTGATCCGCGCGCCAAGTGACATCTGCGCCAAACAGGCGCACTATCGCGTACCTGCGCGTCAGCGCACGGGGGATGTAATCAAGGAGATCGAGGACATGGCAACGAGCCGAGCCCGCAAATCCACCAAGCATGCCGGCAAGAAATCCGCATCGACGAAGCGTGCGAGCGCGCGGAAGAAAACCGCCGCGCCGAAGAAGTCGGTAGTGGCCGCGAAAAAACGCGCAGGCGGGAAAGCCGCTTCCGCGAAAACGGTGAAGAAAGCCGCAAAAAAAGCGGCGCCTCACAAGACCGTCGCGAAGAAGTCCGGCGCCGACCGCGTCAGCGTGAAATCTCCGGCACCCAAACGTGCAGCCGCCAAACCGGCGAAAACCGTGGTTGCGAAGAAAGTTGCGCCACCCCGGCCGGCCACGGCCCCCGTGCGCGATCACTCCCCGGCTCCGCGCATGTTGCGCGAAGCGCTGAGGCCAAGCTGGAAAGTGCCGGGTCCGCCAGTCGAATTGCCGCGCCAGCCTTCACCGGCGGCGCAGGCACCGGTACGCAAGCCGCCGAAGCCGCGCGCACCGAAACCCAAGGCGATCAGCCACGAACAGGCAGTGGCCAATTTGCAGGCCTTGCTGGAAGCCAAGAAACGGCGCGAGCGCGAAGGGCCGAGCTGGCCATCGCCGAACCCCGGCGCGCATGCCGGGCACCGGCAAGCCGAGCCCACCCATGCCGAGAAAACGTCCCAGCCAAGTCCAGAATCGGTGTATGCCCATGATGTTCCGCACGATCGCGGCACGACCTGAAAAACTGGCGTGATGCGGATGGAGTTTCAGCACAAGGAGAGTGATGATGCCCGAGCAGGAAACAGTCAGACGCGCCAGGCGTGACGAGCGCGAGGGCAAAGCGCCCTCTACCCAGGCGGGTGAATTTGTCCGCGAGGAAATCGAGCACGTCCGCGAAGGCAAACATGGTGCGCGATCGAGCAAACAGGCGATCGCGATCGGCCTGTCCAAGGCGCGCCGCGCAGGGGTGGATTTGCCGCCGCCGAAAAAGGGCAAGGTATCGAAAGCCGCGGAACGGAAGATTCGCGCCGACCTCAAGGCCGGTCATGAAACCGGCAAGAAGCCTTCGCCCGGACGCTCCCGGGCCACCAAGGCGGCCCTGAAGCGCGAAGGCAAATCCGCGGCTTCCAAACACGCGCTCTCGACGCATGCGCGCAAGGCCGCGGGCAAGCGCAGCGCGGCGGATCGCTCCGCATCGGCGCGCAAGGCGGCGAAGACCAGGGCGGCCAAAAAACATTCGAGAGCCACGCGCTAAGCGAATAATAAGATACTGTACTCTTCAGTTTAGATTTAGCCGAAGCATGCGAGACTGCAATCGTCCTGAGGAGGATGATTGCCATGCAAATCCAACGCTCGCGTTTCCGCAACAAACTGATGCTGCTGTGCGGCCTGTTGACCGCCGGTATGCTTGCCGCGCCGGGCGCTTTCGCCCGCGATCACAGCTACAGCCGTTACTCCGGGTACCACGATTACGGTCGCCATGGCTGGCATGATCGCGACCGCGGCAATTCCGTCGGCGCTCTGGTGGCCGGCGCGATCATCGGCGGGGTGCTGGTCAACGCGCTGGATCATTCGCACGATTACTCGCGCACGTATTACTCGCAACCCACCTATTACGCGCCACCGTCGGGTTATTACGGCAGCGACGGATACAGCTCGTATGGAAACGGCGGGTATTACGACAACGGATACAGCTCGTATGGAAACGGCGGGTACAACGGCGGATACCGCGCCAGCACGTATTACAGCAATGGATATGCGCCCGCCTACAACGCTCCGACCTACTATGGCGATGATGGCTATTGATCGGTGTTGTGGCTGAACTGAAAAGCCCGGCTTCGTGCCGGGCTTTTTTTCATAGTGCGGGCTGCGGCTTGATGAGCTTGCCGCGCCAGCGGCGCCACAGATGCAGCGGGGCACCCGCCAGCAGCAACACCGCGCCCCACGCCAGCGCTTCGGCGCCGGTGCCGAGCAAGGCCCAGATGCTGAAAGCCAGCGCCAGCAGGGCAACGACGATTTGTACGATGGCGCGCGGCAATGCGCGTCCATGTTCGTGCAGGCGCAACGCCGCCGCGCTGCAAATCAGATAGGGCAGCAGCGTGGTGGCGGTCGAAAGCAACAGCACGAACGTAAACAGCGCGACCAGATGCTTCTGGGCGTTGGCCAGAATCAGCAGGCTTGAAAGCACGCTGCTGATCAGCACCGCCGCGATCGGCGTGCCGAGCGCATCGCAATGCGCGAACACGCGCGGGAACAAACCGTCCTCGGCGGCGCCACGCCCGACCTGGCCCTGCATCAACGTCCAGCCGTTGAGCGCGCCGTAGCAGGAAATGGCCGCGACGATCGCGAACAGCACGCCGGCCGCCGGCCCCCACAGACGCGCCGCCGCATCCGCAAACGGCGCACCCGACGCCGCGAGTTGCTTGGCCGGCAGCAGCTCCACGACCGCCATGCAGGCCGCAATGGTGCCGACGCCGGCGAGCGCGGCGCCCAGCAGGGTCGCGCGCGGAATCGTGCGGCGCGGATCGCGGATATCGGTACCGGCGACCGTTGCGCATTCGATACCGAAGAAGCCCCACATGGTCAGGGCGACCGTGTTGGTGGTCACGCCTGCAAGACCCTGCGCGCTGCGGTTGAATGGATGCCATGCGCCGGGATTGAAATAAATCGCGCCTGCCGCCGCGATGATCAACAAAGGCAGGAATTTGAGCACCGCCGTGATCAGTTGCACGATGCCGGCACTGCGTGTGCCGCGCAGGTTCGTCAACGCACACAACCACACCGCGCCGACCGCGGTGATCGCGGCGAGTGCTGGAGAGGCGCGCGTGGGCAGCAGCGAATCGAAATAGCCGGCGAAGGCCAGGGCAATCGCGGCATTGCCGGTCCAGTTCGAAACCCAGTAGCTCCACGCCACCGTGAAACCGGTGGCGTCGCCGAACGCCAGCCGCGCATAGGCTTGCGGACCGCCGCGCACCGGCCGTTCAAGGCCGAGTCGCGCGAACACCAGCGCCAGCAACAATGCACCGGCAAGACTCACGCCCCAGCCGAACAGGGACGCGCCGCCGTACGGGGCGAGCGCGGAAGGCAGCAGAAACAAACCTGATCCGATGATATTGCCGATCACCAGCGCGGTCGCCATCCACATTCCCAGCCCCGAGCGGGGCGATTTCACGGCGGCGGCAACGACGACGGCGGATCCGCTCATGGCGCCGCTTGATAAGCCTCGCGCAGCAATTCGTGGAAATGGTGCACGCCGTTTTCGCGCAGCGGATTCAACCGGCCCGCGACATAGGAACCGGAGGCCAGCCCGCGTTGCACGCGTTCGCACATGTCCACGTCCTCGCGCTGCACCAGATCGCTGAAAGCCTGATCCCGCCGATGATGCTCCGCAAGTGCCGCCGCGTCCGGCGGATAGTAGTAATCGAACACTATGCGGCAACGCTCTGGTCCGAGCGGCAGCACGCGATTGGTCTGCATGCGGCCGGGCATCACATTCAACATGGTGTTGGGCCACACGAACCAGTACAGCGCCTCGCCACTGCCATACAGCGCATCGCCGCTCTCCAGCGGGCTGTGCTGCAGCGAATGCCAGCGCGAAGTCTCCACCACGTAGCTGCGGTAATCGAGCATCCGGTTCAATTGCGGATGGATGTGCGGAACGTGGTAACCCTCGAGATAGTTGTCGATGTAGGTTTTCCAGTTGCAGGCGATGTCGTAACTCTCGCGAGCGTGGAACGCGTAGTGTCCGATGTCGTGATCGCCAAGGCGTGCATCCATCCCGTCCAGCAAATCGGCGAGCGCCGGCGCACGCTCGTCCAGCGTCGCGAACACCAATCCGCGCCAGCTCGCCACGCGCGCTTGCGGCAATTTGATCGCGCCGACATCGAAGTTCGATGCGTCCTGCATTTCCGGTGCGCTCAGGAGTTGCCCGTCAAGTGCGTAGGTCCAGCCGTGATAATGGCAACGCAGGCGTTTTGCGCCGCGGCCATTGCAGAGCGCGAGCGGCCCCGCGCGATGCCGACACACGTTGTGCAGCGCGCGCAATTCGCGATCGGCGCCGCGTGCCAGCAACAGCGGCACACCCGCGATCTCGCCGATCACGTGATCGCCAGGCTCGGCGAGTTGCGCCGCATGCGCCAGCAGTTGCCAGTTTCGGGCAAACACTGCACGGCGATCCAGTTCCTCGCTTTCCGCACCAACATAGAAGCGCGCAGGCAACGCGTGGGCTTGCGCCAGTGGCTGTGGCGCGAAATCGGCGACGGGATTCGCGGCAGTCGACATGGGCATCTCCGAGTGGATCAAAACGCAGTATCGTCCAGCATTCGCCTGGCGGAAACCATCTGATGATCGATTCCTCACATCGGGTGAACACACACCCTGTTCGAATTCACCGGGCGCGGCACCGGACTGCCGCTTTCGGGCGCAGGATGCGCATGGTCTGTCGACAGGGACGACGCGAGGCGCCAAGGATGGCGCCGATGGGCGAGGGAAGCCGGTGACCGCATCGCCATCAGCCGCAGTTGCCGAAGCGCGATCCGCACGGCCGCTCTCGCCACCGGGGCGTTATCGCTGCGTGCGCGAAGCCACGGTCGCATGGTGCGCCGATTTGCAGCCCGAAGATGCCGTGGTGCAATCCATGCCCGACGCGAGCCCGGCCAAATGGCATCTTGCGCACACGACCTGGTTCTTCGAACAGTTCCTGTTGGCGCGTCGGCCGGGTTACCGACCGCTGCATCCGGAATGGAATTACCTGTTCAATTCCTATTACCAATCGCTCGGGCCGATGCACGCGCGCCCGCAACGCGGCCTGCTGTCGCGGCCGACGCTGGGCGAAGTGCTTGATTACCGTCAGCGCATCGATGAACGCATGCTTGAACTGCTGGCGCGTGATGAAGTCGATGCCGAATTCGCAGCCCTGCTTGCACTCGGGCTCAACCACGAACAACAGCATCAGGAGTTGTTGCTGACCGACATCAAGCATCTGTTTTCGCTGAATCCGCTGCAGCCGGTGTTTCGCGAACGCGCAACGGCGCCCGGCACCGGCCCGCCGCCGGGCTTGCGGTTCCTGCGCGGTCGCGAGGGCGTCGCCCAGATCGGTCACGGGGAAGACGGGTTTGCCTACGACAACGAAACCCCGCGCCATCGCGTGCTGTTGTATGCGCATGCGCTCGCCAATCGCGCGGTGACCAATGCCGAATATCGCGCCTTCATCGAAGACGGCGGTTATCGCACGCCGACGCTGTGGCTCTCAGACGGGTGGGATGCGGCCTGCGCGCAAGCTTGGCAGCGCCCGCTGTACTGGGGGCAAGATCTGCAATCGGAGTTCACGCTGGCGGGTGTCCAGACGCTCGACGACGCCGCGCCGGTGTGCCACGTCAGCTTTTACGAAGCCGATGCGTTTGCGCGCTGGGCCGGCGCGCGCCTGCCGACCGAAAGCGAATGGGAAAGCGCGGCGCAGCAGCGCGCGGTGACGGGCAACTTCGCCGATGGCGGCACGCTGCGGCCGCGGCCCGCCACGGGCGAATGCGGCGAACCGCTGCAACTGTTCGGCGATGTCTGGGAATGGACGTCCAGTCCGTACGTCGCGTATCCCGGGTTCAGCCCGGCCGCCGGTGCGATCGGCGAATACAACGGCAAGTTCATGTGCGGGCAGTGGGTGCTGCGTGGTGGCTCCTGCGTAACGCCAGCCGGACACCTGCGCCCCAGTTACCGCAATTTTTTCAAGCCCGATGCGCGTTGGCAGTTCTCCGGCATCCGATTGGCGCAAGACGCATGAACGCGGTCGGGCTGCAACGTGCGATCCGGCTGCATGATCGCCGCGCGCTGCGTGACCAGATGCGCGTCGATGTGCTGCGCGGCTTGCGCCAGCAACCCAAGCGGTTGCCGTCGAAATATTTCTACGACGCGCGCGGCTCGGAATTGTTCGAGGCCATCTGCGAACAACCCGAGTATTACTTGACGCGCGTGGAGCTCGCGATCCTGCGCGAGCGCCTGGGCGAGATCACCGGTGCGCTCGGGCCGGACGTCTTGCTGGTGGAATACGGCAGCGGCAGCGGTTTGAAAACCCGGATGCTGCTGCGCCATCTGCGATCCGCGACGGCATATGTGCCGGTGGAAATCGCGCGTGACGCGCTGCTGGCCAGCGTGGCTGCCCTGGCCGACGAATTTCCCCGCATCGAAATGCTACCGGTGTGTGCGGATTTCACCGAGCCGCTGGTGTTGCCGCGTCCGCTGCGGCATGCCAGCCGAACTGTGGTCTATTTTCCAGGGTCCACCATCGGCAATTTCGAAACAGATGAAGCGCTGCAATTACTGCGGCGGATGCGCGCGGAAATGGGGCCGGACGGCGTCGCGCTGGTCGGCGTGGACCTCAAGAAAGACCCCGCCATTCTGGAAGCGGCCTACAACGATGCCGCGGGCGTGACCGCCGCCTTCACCTTGAATCTGCTGGCGCGCTGCAATCGCGAGCTGGCGGCGGATTTCGATCTGGGGGCATTTGGTCATCGTGCCCGCTACAATGCCTTGGCCGGGCGCATCGAAACGCACCTGGTCAGCACACGCGAGCAAGGCGTGCGAATCGGCCGGGAGACGTTCCGCTTCGAGGCACAAGAGGCGATGCTGGTCGAATACAGTTGCAAGTATTCGCTGGACGATTTCGCGCGACTGGCGGCACGCGCTGGTTTGCGGGTGGTCCGGGCGTGGACGGATGCACAGCAACGCTTCAGCCTGCAGTGGCTTGAATCGGCTCCGGGACACTGACGCGCACGAGGCTCTGGTCAAATCCATACGCATGCGTACAATCGCGCCGATGAGCGTACCGCCAGATGATCTGCAGCCGCCGCCCAGTTCCTATGACTTGCGATTTTCCGATCGCGGCGACTACCTGCGCGTGGAGATTTCCGGGGTCGCCGATTCGCTCGAAACCAGTCTGGCATACTGGCCAGAAATCGCCGCGGCATGCGAACATCGGGGTGCGCGTGCGTTGCTGGTGATCGACTGTTTCGAGAACAAGCCGCTCAAGCCCGCGGAAATGGACCAGGTGATCGCGACGATGCGCGAAAGTTATATGCGCAGCGTGCGCGTCGCCTACTGCGAGTTGAACAGCGCGGCGCTGTCGGAAGCCGAATACGGCGAGCTGAGCGCGCGAGAGGCGGGGTTTATCGTACGCGTGTTCGCCAGTGAGTACGAAGCCGAATTATGGTTGCGCTACGGCGAGAATTGATTCACCTCCGATAGTGCGATCAGGCGCACTGCACTTTCGCAGACAAGGTCAGCATGAGTCCCGAACCACCCGCAGCGCCTTTCGAGCTGCGCTTCAACGATCGCGGCGATTATCTCTACGCGTGCGTGCAAGGCCCGCAGGACTCACCCGAAATCACGCTGGCCTACTGGCGCGAGATCGTTGCCGAATGCGCGCGCCGCGATCTCCGCCGGTTGCTGGTCTGCGACGATCTGCACGGCGAGCCGGCCACCCCGCAGGATTTCTCGAAACTTGCCGAGGCCCTGCGCGGCAGCGGGCTGGAGCACCTTCGGGTTGCTTTCCACGAGCCGGTGAGTGCCAACCTGCGCGTGGTCGAACACGGTGAACTTGCTTTTCGCGAAGCGGGGTTCACCTTGCGCGTGTTCGGCAGCGAGCGCGAAGCAGAGCTGTGGTTGAGATACGGAGTGTAGGGCGCGTCTTGCCCCGTCTCTGAACATCTCGGCGCCGCGTTGAAAAGCGCTCCACGGGCGCTGCCGGATGCGTATGCATTCCGGCACCCTCACGCGCGGCGGTTTTTGGCTACCCTCGCGCGACCAGAATCCCGGGGGATGATCATGCGTGCAGGATGGATCGGAATCGTCACGGCATTGCTGGCCGCGTGCGGCGCGGCTTCGGCGCAGACGGACAACACCTATGCGCGCGATCCGCAACAGCCGGTGGATCAGGCTTACACGGCGAAGATCGCCAAGTACACCACCGATCCATCATTCAATTCGCCGCTGACCGATTACCTGCCGGCATCCTCCACGGTGCCGACGCCGCAGAAAGTGCTGGGCGATGTGGCCGGCGCGCCCAACATGCTGCCGTACGCGGAAGATGTGTATCGTTATTTCCGCATGCTCGCGGCCGCGTCACCGCGGGTGAAGGTGTTCAGCATCGGCAAGACCGAGGAGGGCCGCGAGATGATCGCGGTGGCGATCGCCGACGAATCGCTGCTGAAGGATCTGGACGCCAACAAGGCGCGTCTCGCCCAGCTCGCCGATCCGCGTACGCTGGACATGGACGATGCGAAAGCTGCGGAACTCATCAGGCAGAGCACGCCGGTCTACTACATCACCGGCACCATCCATTCCACCGAAACCGGCGCGCCGACCGCGCTGATGGAACTGGGGTATCGGCTTGCCGTGGATGACGCACCGTACATCCAGTACATCCGCAGCCACGTGATCACGCTGATCACGCCGGTGGTGGAAGTGGACGGACGCGATCGGATGGTGGATCTGTATAGCTGGCATCGCGCGCACCCCGACGAGCAATATCCGCCGCTGATGTACTGGGGCCATTATGTCGCGCACGACAACAACCGCGATGCGATGGGAGTGACGCTCGACCTCACGAAGAATGTGCTGGACACCTACGTGGATTGGCACGCGCAGGTGCTGCACGACCTGCACGAATCGGTACCGTTCCTGTATGACAACACGGTGGGCGACGGCCCGTACAACGCGTGGATCGATCCCATCCTCACCGGCGAGTGGCAGCAGATCGGCTGGAACAACGTCGAGCAGTTGACCAAGTTCGGCATGCCGGGCGTGTTCACCCACGGCGATTTCGATACCTGGAGCCCTGGGTATCTCATGTTCATCGCGGCGATGCACAACGGCATCAGCCGCCTGTATGAGACTTTCGGCAACGATGGCGCCGACACCGAGGAGCGCATTCTCAATCCCGACGAATACGCGCGTACCTGGTACAAGCCCAATCCGCCGCTGCCCAAGGTGCTGTGGTCGCAGCGCGACAACAACAATTACGAGCAATCGGGTCTGCTCACTGCGCTGCACTACTTCGCCGAAAACGAGCAGAAGTTCTTGAACAACTTCTGGCTGAAATCCAAGCGCTCGATCGAGAAGCCGCAGCAGGCCGGGCCGGCGGCCTATGTATTGAGCGGCGACGAGAAACACCAGGGCGCGCAGGCGCAATTGTTGCGCGTGCTGCTGAAGCAGCATGTGGAAATCAGCAAGGCCGATGCACCGTTCACCGTGCAGGTGCCGGAGCGCAACGGCGATGCAAAGTCCACCTCATCCGATAAAAATTCGAAGCCGGTTGAACCGCCGCGCGAGCACACCGTCGCGCGCAATTTTCCGGCTGGCAGCTATATCGTGCGCATGGACCAACCATATTCGCGCATCGCCGACACCTTGCTGGACCGCCAGTACTGGGCGCCGGATGATCCGCAGAAGCATCCCTACGACGATACTGGCTGGTCATTCGGCGACCTGTTCGGCGTGGACGTCGCGCGCGTCACCGATGCATCGGTGCTGAAGGTGCCGGTGCAACGCGTTTCCGTTTTGCCATCGCCGGCGTTCGACCTGGCGTCGCTCGGCGTGCACGGCAGGCTGCCGCGCATTGCGCTGATGCACACCTGGCTCAACACCCAGACCGAAGGCTGGTGGCGGATGGCGCTGGACAAGCTGCACGTGCCTTATCATTACATCAGCACGCAGGATGCGGCGCGCGACGCGAACCTGCGCGGCAAATACGACGTGATTCTGTTCGGGCCGGTCGGCTATTCCACGACGCAATTGATCGTGGATGGGCTGCCGATGTACGGCAATCCGATGCCGTGGAAGAAAAGCGCGCTGACGCCCAACCTGGGCGTGATCGATTCCACCGACGACATCCGGCCCGGCCTGGGTGAAACCGGTCTGGCCAACCTCAAGCGCTTCGTCGCGCAAGGTGGCTTGCTGGTGACTTCGGAAGACACCGCCAAATTCGCGATCGAAACCGGTCTCGCGCCGGGCGTGTCGGTTGCGCCCGAGAAAAACACGCGCGTGGTCGGCAGCGTGTTGCGTGCGGAGCTAGTCGATGACAAAAGCCCGATCGCGCAGGGCTATGGAAAAACTTTCGCGCTGTACAGTTCCAGCGGCATGGCTTTCGACATCAGCAACCAGACGATCGGCAATCGCGGCATTCCGAGTGCCATGGACTACACGCGTCCGACCGGTCGCGGCGGCCCTGATGAAGCCGACACGCCCGAAGGCCGTGCTTCCACGCCTCTGCCGGAACTGCCCGAAGCGAAGCCATGGCAGGCGCTGCCATTGAATGCCGAGCAGAAGCGCAACAACGTGTTCCTGATTCCGCCCGACCGGCGTCCCGACGTGGTCGTGCGCTGGGCCGATGCGGACAAGTTGCTGGTGTCCGGGTTGCTCGACAACGGCGGCGCGATCGCGCAGCGCGCGGCGGTGGTGGATGCGCGCTACGGCCAAGGCCATGTACTGCTGTTTGCCAACAACCCGGTCTGGCGCGGCGAGACGCTCGGCAGCTATGCGCTGCTGTTCAATGCACTGGTCAATTACGACCGGCTGCACTGATCACGGGCCTGGTCTCGAAAAACAAAAAGGGCCGAGCGGCCCTTTTTGTTTGCTCATCCAGCTTTGCTTTGGTCAGTCGCCCCAGGCCGCGTACTGGGCCTTGCTGATGCTGCTGGCGTGGTGGGCGACATGGATCCAGTCGTTCTCCAGGGGTATGTAGGCCTGTGCCTCGTTTTGATCGATGCGGCCGTCGTGATTGGTATCCAGTTGCGCGAACGGCGGCTTCGGGCCGTAATCGGTCGCGGGCGGCATACCCGAATTGACCGTCAAGGTGCCTTGCGGAGTTTGCAACTGGGCACTCCCATTGGGCGCACCTGCAAGGGGTGCGGGCGGAGGCGGGGGAGGCGCGGGCTGCTCGACCGGCGGGGCCGGTGGCGCCGGGGGAGGCGGCGGCATCGTGTCTTGAGCGGCCGGCGGCGGCGGGGGAGGCGGAGGCGGCATCGCATCCTGCGTCGGAGCTGGCGGCGATGGCGGGGGGGGCGGAGCGTATTGCGCCATGGCCGCCGTCGCGAACAGCGAGGCAACGGCAAGCGCGAGCAGGCGGGAACGGGCATTCATGGAACTCTCCTTGATCATCCAGGACGGGGAGAATCACCCGCCGCGACGCGGCGGTTCGATCGTCAGCCGGTTCAACTTACGCAGGCAGCGATTAATCGGAGCGGAATGGCCCCCCGGCAAGCCGGCATGAGATCGCAACTTGGGCCCTGGACAGGTACTTGGATGCACTGGCGTTTCCCGGCCGGCTTGCAGTACGATCCGCGCGCTGAGTTAGCCGGACCGCGGGAGAGGGTCTGACAAGGGGTGGTTCAACGATCGCATCGCTGTCTTCACACTCGCTAGTCAGTGCAGGAAAGGCGCGCGGTTACGCGCGGTATCAATTCAATCCATCGAGTCGCAAGGAGTCAGTTATGTCGGATCGTCAAGCCGGCACCGTCAAATGGTTCAACGATGCCAAGGGTTTCGGATTCATCAGCCGCGAGAACGGCGAAGACGTGTTCGTGCACTTCCGCGCCATCCAGGGCACCGGCTTCAAGTCGTTGCAGGAAGGCCAGAAGGTCACCTTTACCGTGGTCAAGGGCCCGAAGGGCCTGCAAGCGGACGCAGTCGAGCCCGCCTGAAGTTCGCGCCACGGTCGTAAATCTGAAGCCCCGGCCGCAACGCCGGGGCTTTTTTGCACCCGCGCGGCCTGGTTGTGCGACCTGGTTGTACCTCGCAACGCAAAAATTTTTGAAACTCCGGAACTGCGTCTCACTTGCCTTCGGCGCTTGGCAGCTCACGTGCAAGGCAGCACCCAGCAGGCGCGGCCGACGCGCCGAGCATGGGCAGCCCGCCCCGGGGATGTGACATGAAGTTGGGATTCCAGCAGTGGTTGCGCGGTTCACCAACGATCAACCTCGGCGAAGATGCGGGTTGGCGCACGCTTATCGAGTGCAGCCATGACGGCGTGCTGGTGGTCGGCATCGATGGACGGGTGCGCTATGCCAACCCTTCGGCGGCCGTGCTGCTGGGCTGGAGCGTCGAGCAACTGACCGGCTCCACGTTCGGCTACCCACTTCGCGTAGGCGCGCCGACCCAGGTCGAGATCACGCGTCCCAATGCCGCGGCGCTCACCGTGGAAATGCGTCTGGCGCAGACCACCTGGGAGGGCTCCGCCGCCTGGTTCGTCAGCCTCCATGATGTCACCGAGCGCCAGCGCCTGGTCGCGCTCGAGAAGGAGCGGGTGGCGCTGCTTGCCACCATGGCGCAAGGCGCTTCACTGCACGAAGTGTTGAACGCGAGTGTGCGCCTGATGGAGTCGCAGAACCATCATGCGATATGCACCGTATTGCTGCTGGACGAGGAAGGCCAGCATCTGCGCCATGCGGCATCGAACGGATTCCCGGCGGAGCTGATGCGCGCATTCGAACAGGTTCGCATCGGCCCCGGCAAAGGCTGCTGCGGCGCCGCGGCGCACGAAGGGCGTACGGTGATCAGCGCCGATATTGCCAGCGATCCGGCGTGGCTGGACTGGCGCGATCAGGTGCTGCGCTACGGCTTGCGCGCGTGCTGGTCAGTGCCGATTTTCTCCAGCGTGCATCGCGTGCTCGGGACGGTTGCGGTCTACTATCGCACGCCGCGCACGCCCAGCCCGGCTGAATTGGAACTGGCCAATGCCTGCGTGCAGATCGTGGGTATTGCGATCGAGAAGCGGCACGTCGACCAACACCTCGCTGCACTCGAGACCGGCCGCCAACGCATGCTGGAACAGGCGCAGGCATCGGCGGCGCAGTATCGGTTGCTGTTCGAGGGCAACCCGCACCCGATGTGGGTGTTCGATCGCGAGTCGCTGCGGTTTCTCGCGGTCAATGATGCCGCGGTGCGCCATTACGGCTACACGCGTGATGAATTCCTCGCGATGAGCGTGCTCGACCTGCGCCCGGAAGAGGACATCGCGCGGCTGAGTCAGGTGGTGCATCAGCCCTCGCACAGCCGCAAGGATGGAGGCATCTGGCGGCACAAGCTGAAGGATGGCAGCTTGATTCAGGTCGAAATCGTTTCCGACGACATGCCCTTCGATGGCCGGCCCGGTCGTCTGGTGATGGCCAGCGACATCACCGCGCGGCTCAGCGCGGAACGCGAACTGGCTCGGATCACGCGCGCGCAGGCCATGCTGGGCCGCTGCAACGAAGCGGTGATCCACACCTCGGAGGTGCAAACCTTGCTGGATGCGGCCTGTCGCATCGTCGTGGAAACGGGCGGTTATCGCATGGCTTGGGTCGGTTTTGCCGAGGACGACGGAACGATCCGGCCCGCCGCCTGGGCGGGCGCGGGTCTGGAGTACCTGAAGGATCTTCGCCTGAGCTCCAGCGCGGACGATATCGCGGGCCTCGGTCCGGGCGGCCGCACCATGCGGAGCGGCCGGCCAACGGTCGTGCAGGATATCCAGCACCCCGATTCCGGGTTCGCGTGGAAACTCGACTCCGCGCGCGAGAACGGCTTCCGCAAGGCGATCACCCTGCCACTGCACGACGGTGGCCGCACCGTGGGCCTGCTATGCCTTTACGCGCCCGATACCAATCCGGTGGCGGCCGAGGAATTGCTGCTGCTGGAGAGCCTGGCCGACAATCTGACCTGGGCCGCGCTGCATTTGAACGCGCAGGAAGGTGGGCCAAGCCGGGAACTCGAGAAAACGAAGTGCCGGATGATTGAAAGCGACTTGTGCGATCTACTGATCGGCTGACCCGCGTGGGTGCCTTCAAGAAACGGCGCCCGGCACGAAGCGCAGGGCCAGCCCGTTCATGCAATAACGCAGTCCGGTCGGCGGTGGACCGTCGTCGAACACATGACCAAGATGCCCGCCGCAGCGGCGGCAATGCACTTCGGTGCGCACCATCAGAAAACTGTTGTCGCTGCCGGTGGCCACCGCATTGGGCAGCGGTTTCCAGAAACTGGGCCAGCCGGTGCCGGAATCGAACTTGGTCTTCGACGAATACAACGGCAACGCGCAACCGGCGCAATGAAAAATCCCGGCGCGGTGTTCGTGATCCAACGGGCTGCTGAACGCTGGTTCCGTGGCGGCCTGGCGCAGCACCGCATAGCGCTCGGGCCCGAGCCGTGCCCGCCATTGCGCGTCGGTCAATTTGAAAGTCGGTTGCTGGCCGGAATTTACCGCGACCACGTCCTGCGCTGCATGCGCAATCATTGCAAGCGCGCCGACACCGAGCGCGCCGATGCTGCTGGCCAGAAAACTGCGGCGGTTCATGACATCAATCCTGAGGCTGGATGTTGAGCAGACCGAGGCAGCCGCGCAGAGCTTACGGCGTGCCGCTGCTCGCGACCGGCGCAGGCAGGGCATTGCAGCTTTTCCCGTGCAGCGCTTGCTGCAATTGGGTGGAGAGCGCGCGGCAGCGCTGATCGAGCGTCGCGCGTTTGGCCGGATCGCGCGCGTCGCGCAACAAGCTGTCGTGCATCAATTCGTAGCGCGCATCGATCTGATCCGGCGCGAAGATGCCCGCCGCGCGATGACAGGCCTTGTAGGTGGAAAGGTATTGATCGCAGGAAGCTATGCCGACCATGCCGTTCGGCGCGGGCGGCGCCTGCCCGGATGTTGCGGGTTCCGGCGCGCTGCGTGGAATCAGCGGCGCCGAATGACTCGTTGCCGTGGGTGCGCCGGTCGGCGAGGTGCGTTGCGGATGACTGGCGCAGCCGGCGAGCAGCAACACGGCGACAACCGGGCACGCCAAAGCGGTACGACCGTATGCGGGCATTGTCGAACTCCATTCATCGCAATGTGAAATGCGGCGCATCTACTTTGCATGCGCCGCCGCAATGCGTGATGAACGGAACGGCGCGCGATCAGCCCGTGCGGCGTGCGGAGTTGATTTCGCGAATATTGGCGGCGCTGCTGGTCGACCCCGAGCCCGGCTTGGCGGACGCGGATACCTGCAATTGACGCGCGCGGCGACCGCGAGTCAGCACCGCGGCGACGAGATGGCGTGGCAGGATCGGCTTGGTCAGAAAATCATCCCCGCCCGCAGCCAAGGCTTCAAACCGGGTTTCGGAATCCTGGTCGCCGGACAGGAACACGATGGAAGTGCTTGCCGAATTCGGTTGAGTGCGCAATGCCGCAACCAGGCTCAAGCCGTCCATATCCGGCATGTACAGATCCAGCAGCACCACCTCGGGGCGGAAATCGGCGAATTCGGCCAGTGCCTGGCGCGCATCCGTATACAACTTCGTTTCCACACCGGCGTGACGCAGCACGCTTTCGCAGAACATCGCCTGGCTGCGATCGTCGTCGATGATCATTGCGCGCAATGGTGCGCTGTCGCGCTCGCGCAGAACGCGCCCGGCGCGCTCGGCGAGCTGCGCGGGGTTGTCGTTGAAATCGAGCACCAGATCTGCACCGCCACGCAACGCCGCCATGCGCTGTTCCAGGGAATTGTCACGCAACAACGCGGCGAACAACGGCCGGCCGGCGCTGCCGCCCAAATGCAGGGCCGCGCGCTCCAGTCGCTGCAGGTCTGGCAGTAGCGCCTGATCCACCAGCACCACGTGCATGCCGTGTTCGGGCGGTCGCTGCAGCACATCATCGGCGTTCGAGCGGGCGGTCAGGGCGATACCGCGCTCGGCCAGGCGCATGCACAATTCCGCCACCAGTCCGGCATCGTCGCTGACATACAGCAGGTGCGCGAGTTTCGATGGTTTGACCGCGGGTGCGGGCTGATCGGGTGGGGTCGTGCGATCACCGCCGAGCGCGCGGCTCATGCGCGTCAAATTGGCACGCTGGATTGCATCCGGGCTGCGCCCGTCGTCCACGAACGAACACAGATACACCGACAGCTCGACCGCGGTGCTCGCCAGTTCGCCGTCGCCCAGCCCGTCCGCCGCCGACGCGATGCGATCGAGATCGTCGTGCAAGGCCGCAACTTCGGCCAGCGGCCAGCCGTGTTCCAGCATGGCGGTAAATTTGTGGGTCCACTCCGCGCCCCAGGCGCGGATCGCATTGGGAGACTGCGCGGACGCCGCCGCCGGTCCCGATTCTTTTGTCGCCATGCTCACACCCCTGTTTGTGTGCGTGTGTACGACCGCAAAATCCCGTTTGCCGCGCGCCAACCTCATCGCGCGGCGGCGTTGCTTTCCGATCATGCAAGTGTCATGGCGGGGGCACCCGTGCAAATGCAAAGCCCATCACGTGTTTGCTTTCTGCCACAAATGACGTGCGATCAAACATACTTGCGCGGCGGCCCCGCGCGAGCGATGGTGGGCCCTGCAGACCCCGGAATCCAGCCATGAATGAGATTCGCCTGCTGCACGGACGCGAACACGATCTCGGCGGGGTCCACGTGCGCCGCCTGTTGCCGCAGGCGCAGTGCCGCAGCGTCGGGCCCTTCGTGTTTTTCGATCACATGGGTCCTGCGAATTTTTCAGTCGGCGTCGGCGTGGACGTGCGGCCGCATCCGCACATCGGGCTGGCCACGGTCACCTGGTTGTTCGAGGGCGTCATGCGCCACCGCGACACGCTCGGCAGCGTGCAGGACATCCGCCCCGGCGCGGTCAACTGGATGACCGCCGGTCGCGGCATTGCGCATTCCGAGCGTACGCCTGCGGAAGCGCGCGTGGAAGGCGCGCCGCTGCATGGCATCCAGACCTGGGTCGCGCTGCCGCTCGCGGACGAGGAAGCCGAGCCGGCGTTCCATCATATTGCCGCCGATGAGTTGCCGCGCATCGAAGGCGACGGCGTGCATCTGACGGTCGTGGCGGGTAAGGCACGGGGTCTGCGCGCGCCCGTGCCGGTGTTCGCGCCGACGCTCTACCTTGCCGGCGATCTGGATGCCGGTGCCACATTCGAGCTGGACGACGAGCACCAGCAACGTGCGTTGTACGTGGTGAACGGCGCGCTCGAAGTTGGCGATGTGCGCGTCGAGGCGCACACATTCGCGGTGCTGCCAGCGGCTGGCGTGGTGTCCATGCGCGCGGCCGCGAACGCACGCGTGGTGATGCTGGGCGGGGCGGCCCTGGATGCACCGCGGCACCTGTGGTGGAATTTCGTCTCATCCTCGCGCGAGCGGATCGAGCAGGCCAAGCGCGATTGGATTGATGGCCGGTTCGGCTTGATTCCCGGCGACGATCGGGAATTCATTCCGCTGCCGGAGCGCTGAACTGGATTGTCTGTTCCGGGCGGATATCGCGCAGCGGGAAAACCGGCTACAACTCTTCTCTGGAAAACCTCGGGGTGAACGGATACGAGGAGAATCCTTGATGGCGCCGCATTTCGCCAATTTCGCAGAGTTCTATCCGTATTATCTGGGCGAGCACACCGATCGCCGCTGCCGTCGCCTGCACTTCATCGGTTCATGGCTGGTGATCGCCGCGATCATCGCTGCGATCGCGATGCGCAATCCGTGGTGGCTGGTCGGCGTGCCGGTGTGCGGCTATGGCTGCGCCTGGGCCGGTCATTTCTTTTATGAAAAGAATCGCCCGGCCACTTTTCGTCATCCGGTCTACAGCTTGATCGGCGATTGGAAGATGTTCGGGCAAGTCCTGCAAGGCAAGATCAGCCTCTGATCGAGCGTGCGGGTACGGGCGGCCACTTGCGCGCGCGGAGACGAGCATAAAGCATGACTTTCGTCCCATCGCCTTGCCGGCCATTTCAAGTCAGGCTATCTGCTGCAAACCAGTTGCGTTATCCGGCTTTTGTTTTCCGCCCCTTAAATCAAGGGCTGAAGCGGGGCGCTACACGATGCAAGGCAATGCTCGTGTGCGCAGCGGGGTCCGAGGCAGGATGCTGAAGGCAAGGTCGCTCGGCGAGACCAGGAAGATCGAGCCGGACACAATCAACCCCGTCGCAAAGCATGCGTTTGATTGGGATTGCCAAAGCATGGCGATGTGGGTCAAACCGAATCAATTCCGCCGAAAGAATTTTCATGAGGGGAGAAATCGCAATGATTGCTCGTGCCGTGTTCGCGCTCGCGCTGCTGACGTGCGCGGGTTGCGCCTATGCCGCGACCGCCGATGAGTTGGTCGCCAGGAACGTCGCCGCGCGTGGCGGCATGGACAAGTTGCAGGCGATCAAGACGCTGAAGATGCAAGGCCAGTTGATCGCCGGTGGCGGCTTCAAGCTCAGCTACACCGAGTTGTACAAGCGGCCCGACAAGATTCGCGAGGAGGCCAGCGTGCAGGGCCTCACGCAGGTGCAAGCATGGGATGGCCAGAGCGGCTGGAGCATTCAGCCCTTCGGCGGCCGCAAGGATCCGATCCCGATGTCGGCGGACGACGCCAAGGAACTGGCTGAAGCCGCTGATTTCGACGGTGCGCTGGTGAATGCGCAGGCCAAGGGCAGTGTGGTCACGTATCTCGGCACCGAGGACGTGGACGGCACCAACGCGCACAAGCTGCAGGTGCATTTGAAGGACGGCAACACCCTCGTGGTGTATCTGGATCCGGATGCCTATCTGCCGATTCGCGAAATCGCACGGCGCACGGTGCGCGGCACGCAACAGGTCACTCAGACCGATTTTGGCGATTACGAACAAGTGGACGGCGTCTATTTCCCGTTCGCGATCACCACCGGACCGAAGGGCGGCACGCCCGATCAGATGATGCAGATCAGCATAGACAAGGCGCAGGCGAACGTGCCGGTCGAGGATGCGGTATTCGCGTTTCCCGCGAAGGGTGCGCAGGCGTCCGCAGCCAACCAGGGGAGCAAGTGACATGAGGATCAACCATCTGCGCAATGCCTTGGCGCTTGCGGTGGCACTGGGTTTCGCCACCAGCGGCGCCTTTGCCGCCGATACGGCAGCAACCTTCGACAGCGGCGCGATCTCCGGCTTGAACGCACGCAACATCGGCTCCGCGGCGATGAGCGGCCGTGTCGCAGCGGTCAGCGCGGTGCCGGAGAAGAACGGCAAGACCACCATCTACATCGGTGCCGCCAGCGGCGGCGTGTGGAAGTCCACCGACAACGGCACCACCTTCAAGCCGGTGTTCGACAAGCAGCCGGTGATGTCGATCGGCGCGATAGCGATCGATCCGAGCCACCACGACAGTGTCTGGGTGGGCACCGGCGAATCGTGGATGCGCAATTCGGTTTCGATCGGCAATGGCGTGTACAAGACCAGCGATGGCGGCGAGACCTGGAAATATCTCGGCCTGCCCAACTCCGAACACGTCGCACGCCTCGCGGTGGATCCGCGCAATGGCGACACCGCGTACGCATGCGTCGCGGGCAAGCTGTGGAGCGATTCGCCCGATCGCGGTCTGTACAAGACCACCGATGGCGGCACGTCATGGTCGCTGGTGTTGAAAGGCGGGAATCTTTCAACCGGTTGCTCGGGGCTCAGCATGGATTCGAAAAATCCGGACGTGCTGTTTGTGTCGATGTGGGATTTTCGCCGCAAGGGCTGGACGTTCCGCTCCGGCGGACCGTCACCCAGCGCGCCGTCGGCCAGCGGTTTGTTCCGCTCAGCCGACGGCGGCAAGACCTGGACGGAAATCACCCATGATGCGAACAAGGGCTTTCCGGTTAAGCCGTACGGCCGGATCGCGGTGACGATCGCGCCTTCCGATCCGCAAGTGGTGTACGCGATGGTCGAGTCGCCGGACTCGGCGCTGTATCGCTCCGACGATGGCGGCAAGACCTGGTCGCCACGCGACAAGAGCCAGAACATGGTCTGGCGGCCGTTCTACTTCGCCAACCTGATCGTGGACCCGACCAACCCGGATCGCCTGTTCAAGCCGGACCTCACGTTGATCCAGAGCACCGACGGCGGCAAGAGCTTCAGCGAAGTCGGCGGCGGCGCGCACGGCGATGCACACGATGTGTGGATCAATCCCGCGGATCCGAAATTCGTGATCGCCGGCGACGATGGCGGCTTGTGGTTCTCCCATGACGGCGGCAACAAGTGGTGGAAGGCCAACAACCTGCCGATCTCCCAGTTTTATCATGTCAGCGTGGACAACGCCGATCCGTACCGCGTGTATGGCGGCTTGCAGGACAACAGCGACTGGGTGGGCGATTCCGAGTATCCGGGCGGCATCACCAACAATCGCTGGGAGAACATGTTCGGCGGCGATGGCTTCTGGATGTTCGAGGATCCGACCGATGCCAATTACATCTACGCCGAATCGCAGGGCGGGTTCGTCGGCCGCATCAACCGGCATTCCCATCAGATACAGTTGATCCAGCCGCAGGCCGGCTACAAAGAGAAGCTGCGTTACAACTGGAACACGCCGATCGCGATGTCGCCCAACGACAAGGGCACGATGTACATCGGCGCGCAATTCCTGTTCAAGACCAGCGATCACGGCAAGACCTGGGATCGCATCTCGCCGGATCTCACCACCAACAATCCGGAGCAGCAGAAGCAGGAGGAATCCGGCGGCGTCACCGTGGACAACTCCTACGCCGAGATGCACGACACGATCTACTCGATCAGCGAATCACCCAAGCAGGCGGGCCTGATCTGGGTCGGCACCGATGACGGCAATATCCAGCTCACCCGCGACGGCGGCGCGCACTGGAGCAACGTGGTCGGCAACGTGCGCGGCATCCCCAAGGGCGAATGGGTCTCCTGGATTCAGGCCAGCCCGGTGGATGCGGGCACCGCGTTCGTGGCTTTCGATCGCCATTCCTTCGGCGACATGAAGCCCTACATCTACAAGACCACCGACTATGGCAAATCGTGGACGGCGCTGATCTCACCCGACAACGACAAGGGTGTGCGCGGCTTTGCACACGTGATCAAACAGGACAGCGTGGATCCGAGCCTGCTGTTCGCCGGCACCGAGTTCGGTTTGTGGATTTCCCCGGATGCCGGCGCGCACTGGGCGCAATTCAAGGGCAGCGATTTCCCGGATGTTCCGGTGCGTGATCTGGTGGTGCAGGAGCGCACCAATGATCTGGTGCTGGCCACGCACGGGCGCGGCATCTGGATCATCGACGACATCACGCCGCTGCGCGCATTGACCCCGCAACTGTTGAACGCCGATGCGGTATTCCTGCCGACCCGGCCGGTAACGCAGCGCATCGAGGCGTTCGGCGGCTGGTCGGAAGGCGACGCTTCGTTCAGCGGCCCGAACCCGCCGGATGGCGCGGTGATCACCTATTACCAGAAGAGCCGCCATCTGTTCGGCAAATTGAAACTGCAGATTTACGATGCCGATGGCAAGCTGATCGACACGCTGCCGGGCAGCGTGCGGCGCGGCATCAACCGCGTGACCTGGGACATGCGGGTCAAGCCGCCGCGCGTACCGCCGGCCGCGTCGATCGCGTTCAATTCCGCGCAGGGTCCACGCGTTGTGCCCGGCGTGTACACGGTCAAGCTGATCAAGGGCGACAAGACCTATGAGCAGAAGGTGGCTATCGGCCTGGACCCGCGCGATCCGTTCACGCTGGCCGACCGCAAGGCGCAGTTCGACGCGGCGATGAAGGTGAGCGATCTGTTCGGGCGCATGACCGATCTGGATTTCCAGATCATGGCGGTGCGCGACGGTGCGAAAGCGCGCGCGGCCCAAGCGAAGAGCGATCCGGCTTTGGCGAAGCAGTTGAACGCGCTGGCCGACAAGGCCGATGAAATCCGCAAGCAGATCGTCGCGACCAAGGAGGGCGGCGCGATCACCGGCGAGGAGCGTGAACGCGAATATCTGGACGACGTGTACGGTGCGATCGCCAACTATGAGGGCGCACCAACCGCCTACCAGCTGGCCCGCGTGGATGCGCTCTCGCGCGAGGTGGACGATACCGCGAAGGATTTCGATGGCTTGCGCAAGGGCGATCTGGCCAAGGTCGACGCGGCGCTCAAGGCCAAAGGCATGTCCGACATCGCGGTGCCCGACAAGGCCCCGTCGGATGAACCCGGCGGTGCTTCAGGCGGCGGCGAAATGCGCGAACATGATCGCGATGCGATGTTCGAGCGCGATTGAATAGATCGCCAGTTATAAACCGGCATCATTCCGGGGCCGCCGCAGCTTCATCGCGGCGGAACCCGGACAAATTCGTCAGGAACGAATTTGAACAACCGAAGGTTGGCCCGAAGGGCAAAAGTCCAAGGATGGACTTTGCAATCCATTTTGATCTTCCAACGCTAACGGCAAAATTGATCCCGGCTTTCGCCGGGATGACGTTTGCTGTTGCTTTGGACTACCGATAAATCCGGTGACACTGGTCGCAGTGTTCGTTGATCTGCGCAAACGCTTTGCGTAATGCAGGGCAGTCGCGCGGAGGATGGGCCGCAACCTGCTGGTCGAACGCATGCGCGTCATGGGCGAATTTCGCGAATTGCTTGTCGCTCATCAGGTCGGGAAACGCCAGCGGAATCTCGCCGGACATCGTGACCAGCATCGAGAAACTCGGTGCCGTCGCATCGGTCGCGCAGTGCCGCCCGCGCAACGCCTGGTCCAGTGCGCCGGCGTGCTCGGCCATTACGTCCATCACCCCGCGCGGGTAGGCGTCGCGCTGACGCAACGCGCCGGTGACTTGTGCGGCGGCGATGGCGCCGATCGCGAGCGCAAGGATGACGAGCAGCAGGGTTCGCATGGGCGTTTCCGTTGAACTGATCCGCCAAGTTTAGCCGGCGATCGGCTTTGCTTCATTCCCGTTCTCCGAGCGCGGCTCCCGCGATGCGACAATGCGCGCCATGATCGCCACGCGCTTTCTCGGGATTGATCGTTTGTATGGCACCGGCAGTGCCGCCCGGCTGGCGCGTTGTCGCGTGGCGGTGATCGGCCTCGGCGGCGTCGGCTCCTGGGCGGCCGAAGCACTTGCGCGCAGCGGCATCGGCGGGTTGACGCTGATTGATGGCGACGAAGTCTGCGTTTCCAACGTCAATCGCCAATCGCATGCGCTGGAGGGGGAATTCGGGCGCCCCAAGGTCGAGGTAATGGCCGCGCGTCTGCGGGCGGTCGATCCGCGCCTGCACCTGGATGCGCGCGCGCAATTCCTGACGCGGCCCCTGATCGGCGCTTTGCTCGACGAACATCATGACCTGATCCTGGATGCCTGCGACGCCTTCCGCGTCAAGCTGGAATTGATCGCGGCCTGCCGACGTGCGAAACAGCCGATCATCGTGGTCGGTTCCGCCGGTGGTCGCACCGACGCTACCCGCGTGCGCGTGCGCGATCTCGCCCATACAGAGCACGACAAACTGCTCGGCATGATTCGCAAGAAACTGCGCCAGGATCACGGCTTCCCGCGCAACGTCGAGCGCAGCTTCGGCGTGCCGGCGGTCTATTCATTGGAAAACGTGCGTTACCCGCAGCCGGACGGCAGCGTCTGCGGGGTACGCCCGCGCACCGACGCGGAAACCGGCTTTCGCCTCGACTGCGGCACGGGTTTGGGTGCCGCGATGCACGTCACCGCGGCGTTTGCGTGCGCGGCGGTGGGGCGCGCTCTTTATGGGCTGCTCCACCAGGGGCGCCCCGAATAAGCCGCTCCGCTCCGGCGTCACGCGACCTGCTGCATTCGCGACGCGCTGCTTCAGAGGCTCCTAGAGATCGGTTCGGGTATCCATGGAAACAATTACACGCTCCAGCAGCTTCTGCAGCGCTTGCTTGTCGCGCTCGCTCAAATCGGAAAAAGATGACCGCAGGATGGGAAAAAGTTTCGGCAGCAGCTTGCCGGCAAAGCGGCGTCCCGCGGGGGTGATGCGCAGTTCGATGCGGCGGCGATCCTGCTCGCCGGGCGTGCGCGTGACCAGCCTGCGTTTGACCAGCACGTCGGCGATGCGTGTCATGTTGGTGGGTGTCTGCACCACGAAGGCGCATAGTTCGCTGGGATACGCACTGCCGCCGGGGCTGCTGTACAACTGCATCAGTACGCGGAAATCGCTTTCGTTCAAGCCCTGCGGTTTCAGCACGTGCAGGAAATGCGCCGTCAGTCCTTCCGCTGCAAGATGCAGCAGGCGCACCAGCATCACTTCCTGCAACGGCAAGGCCGGCATGCGCCGCGATACCTGGCCCACGCCGCTTTCGATGCCCTGCATGTAATCCTGCAATTTTCCCATCGGGGCGATACGCGGGCGAATAGTTCAGTGCTGAACTATCAGCCTAGCAAGTCAAGCCTTGTTGCGCATCAGGGGGTGTAAAAAGGCGTGGCGCTCAGCATCCGAACAGCCCGCGCGCGTTGGCCGTTGTCGTGCGCGCGACAACCGCCTCCGTTTCGCCGCGCAACAGCGCAACGCAGCGCAGTATCTCGATGAGCCGGCACGGCTCGTTGCGCTGCCCGCGGTGCGCGGCGTCGGGCTGATCGGGCGCATCGGTTTCCAGCAACAGGAATTCGATAGGCATGCTTGCCACCAGCCCGCGCAGCCGGCGCGCGCGCGAATAGGTCACCGGGCCGCCGATGCCCAGGTGAAACCCAAGCCGCCACAATCGCCGAGCCTGCTCCATGCTTCCGGAAAAGCTGTGCACCACGCCGCGCAACGGCGCGGCAAATGTTTCCAGTTCCAGGATCACCTGCTCGAACGCGCCGCGCGCATGCAGCACCAGCGGCAGATCGAACTCGCGTGCCAGCCGCAATTGCCCGCGCAGGAGATACAGCTGACGTTCGCGATCCAGCGAAGCGTCGCTGAAATCCAGTCCGCACTCGCCGAGCGCGCTGGCCGTATGCGAACCCAGCCAATGTTTCAGCGCATCGAGATCGGTGTCGCCATGCTGCTCGAGAAACAACGGATGCAGGCCGTACGCCGGATGCAGGCCGGCGTGCGCCGCGCACAAGGCGCGCAGCGGCTCCCAGCCGGAAGCGGCGATCGCCGGCACCAGCATCTCCTGGACGCCGTGGCTGCGGGCGGATGCGAGCACCTGTGCGCGATCCGGATCGAACTCGGATGCGTCGAGGTGCACGTGACTGTCGAACAGCGGGACTTGAGTCATTGCCTTCGGGTGTGACGTATGCACGCCTTCACTACGCGCACATGTTTATGCTTTTCGAACACGACGTGAACGAATTGCGGGTAGTTGCGCGCACGTTCATTTTGCGACTGTATTTTTGCGATCGTCCACGATTGCAAAACCAACGAGCGAGCGTCCGCCTCCACCTTCAAATTCGAAGCAGGCCCTGTTCGGCCGCGACTACGGGAGAAGTCACACATGAACAAACCAGTCATCGCAGGGGTTGCCATCGCCGCGCTCGGCATCATCGCCGCAGTTGCGATCGCCGCCAAGTACGGCTTTGCCAACGGCAACAGCGGCCCCGAGTACGCGCAGGTGATCAGCGTCGATCCGGTCAAGCAGACCACCAGCACGCCGCACGAGGTGTGTGGCGATGAAACGGTGGTACATCAGGAACAGTATCGCGACCAGCATCAGATCGGCGGCACCGCCATCGGCGCTGTCGCGGGTGCGCTGGTCGGGCATCAGATCGGCGGCGGCAAGGGCAAGGATCTGGCCACGGTCGGCGGCGCGGTCGCCGGTGGGTTCGCCGGCCATGAAATCCAGAAGCGCCATCAGGAGGACAACCCCACCTACAGCACGGTGGAACACCGCTGTCACACCTTGACCAGCCACACCTCGAAAACCATCGCGTACGACGTAACTTACGAGTACAACGGTCAGCAGCAACACGTGCGGATGGATCACGACCCCGGTACGCGCGTGCAAGTCAGCAACGGCACGGTGGTGGCCGACGACAACTCAGCGCAACCGCAGTAACCGCTAGGTGCAAAAAGTACGGACAGGGATGTCCGCTGCTTAATGTTAACGGTCGTGGATGATCGCAAAAAAGAAACGTGGGCACGGATGCCCGCTGTTGATCCGGATCACTGGAAGCACGTGCGAGCAGGATGTCCGCTTTTGGCTTTTCCGCAATCGGAAATGATTGCATGACGCAGTGAAAAGTGCCGGCAGGACGTCCGCTTTTGGACTTTCCGCAATCAGGGACGATTGCATGACAAAGGAGTGTGTCATGAACCACAGCAGCAAGCATGGATTCGTACGCAAACTGTTCGTAGTGTTTGCGCTGGCCAGTTTCGCGACGCTGTTATTGAGCGGCTGCGAACCGTATCCGGCCAGCACCACGCGTTACAGCGGTGGCCCCGCTTACGGCTATCCACCACCTCCGCCCCCACCCCCGCCGCCCGTCAATGCATACCAGAGCACAGGCGTGGTGCGCGATATCCGGCAAGTCTATGTCGGCGGCGACAACAACAACGCCGCTATCGGTACCGTGATCGGCGCGGTTGTCGGCGGCGCGCTCGGCAACCAGATCGGCAAGGGCAACGGGCGCACCGCGGCCACCATTGGTGGTGCGGTGGCAGGTGGCTTCGCGGGCCACGCGATCGGTTCGCACAGCGGCGATCAGGGCAACGCCTGGCAAATCGTGGTGCAGCTTGACGACGGCCGCTACGCAACGGTCACCCAGCGCGAGCCGCCAAATGTGCAGATCGGCGATTACGTCGTTGTCGCCAACGATCACGTTTATCTGCGCGACCGTTGATCTTCGGGATGGGACATCAGGGATTCGGGACAAGGCGTCCCGAATCTCCGATACCGAGCTCGGGGTTCATTCCGCCGCGTAAAAGCGGTGCTCGCCGATCGTTGCCAGCGGAGTCTTGGCCCAATCCGCGCTGGCGTCCAGCCGCATGAAATGATCGGCGTGCGGCACCACCACTTCGCGTTGCGCGCGTGGCAATGACCACACGTGCAGCGCCTCGCCGGCGATGCGCCAGGCGGTATCCCATGCGATTTGATTGCCGATGTCGAAAGACCTGGGCGTGGTGGTCAGCGCGAACTGGTGCGGCGCCGTGACCACATCGCATACCGTGGCACCGTAGTGGCCGAGATCGCGACGACGCAAGGCAACTTCCGCCACCGCGAGCTGTCCCCGCACAGGTTCACTGCGCGCCTCCAGATAGACCGTGGCGGCGAGGCAGGTGTGATCGGCGACCGGTTGCGGCAACAGCGAGGTCAACCCCAGTATCCATCCGATTGTCATGATGCCTTCTCCTTAGCTGCGCATCGGCGCGTTCTGGCGGCATTCCTTGCCGCGACTTTTTCAATCAACTGCTGCTGATGAAACCTCCACGCAGGCGCGCGCACGCGCGCACCGGCTGCAAAGCGACGCGGCTTCGCCGCGATCACAAAAAATGGATTTTTGATTGGATGCTGGCGGCGCTCGCGGGGACGGATGTCCGGCAATGGGCCGGGCGTAACCGGAGCAAGGACTGCGCCAACGTTTGTACCGCGACCAACCGTGGTCGCCGCGCGCAATGCGGATCCTCCGGATCGCGCGCAGGCCGGGTTTTTCAGGCCAACCCGGCCAAAAGTTTGGCGAAGGCTAGGGGAAGCCCGGCCGATGTGCAATATTTTCCGAGTTGCTGTTCAGCTTGAGTCCAGCAATGCCTCGGGCCGTCAGGCCTCGAATCTCTGCACGATTTCCAGTGCGGAGCGCTGAGCATCGACAATCCCGTCATTGACCGCGCTCTCGTCCAGCACGGCGAGCGCTTCGAAACCGTGGGCGGTTTGCAACGCGTCCAGCACGATGGCGCGCGGCAGCGATGGCAATGGCGGTTGGCCCGCGGTCAGCGGAAAATCCGCGCGCACATGGCACAGCCGCAGCTTGTGGCCACCGCGGTAATGCAAACGCGCGGCGATTTCCTGGCCGGGATAGCAGCCCTTATCGAAACTGACCGCAGCCAGGTGCTCAAGCCCGAGCGCGGGCGGCAGAAAAACATGTCCCCCGCCCGGCGGCAGCGTCGGCCAGCCCGCGCGGATATCAGCCAGGCGAGCTTCGTGTTCCAGCGCAGGCTCTATTGCGGTCGCGTTTGTTTTTAGCCAGAGACCACGATCGCCATAGCCGAAACCTATTGCACCGGATTCGACCTCGATCTCGCCGAACGGGAGCGCCGCGCCCGCGGTGCGCCGCAACCCGCTCAAGACATTCAGCGAAACCTTCGCGCGCAGCACGAAGCGCCGCAATGCCGCGCACGCCGCTTGCGCGTCGCCGCCACGCAGCAATGCGAGCAGGCGTTCGCCGCCGGAGCCGTCACCATCGAGGCAGGCAAGATGCATCAACGCACGCACGCTTCCGTTGGCGTCGAGCCACGCATTCCACTGCCAGGTCCCTGGCCGCAGGCGTTCGAGGTTGCCCGAGAACTGCGCCTGCGCGAAGGCGCGCGCGTCAGCACCGCTAAGCTCGATGCATTGCGTATCGCCGGGCGCGGGCTTTTCGCGACTTTCCTGATCCGCGGTTATCATCCACGGCAGGTTAGCATTTGTATTGTGCCGCCACCCTGTACTACGCTTTCGCGGATTTGAGCCCGGCACCCAAGGAACGCGCCCATGCAGCACGCCCGTCCATTGTCGCCACACCTCGGCATCTACGAATGGCGCATCACGATGGTGCTGTCTATCCTGCATCGCGTGACCGGCGTGTTCCTGTGCCTGGGCGCGGTGCTGCTGGCGTGGGGCCTGATCGCGCTGGCCGGCAACGACGCGACCTGGGCAACCTTCAGCGGATTCTGCGCCAGCGGCATCGGCACGGCGTTGCTGATCTGCTGGACCTTTGCATTGATGCTCCACCTGTGCAACGGCATCAGGCATCTGTTCTGGGATGCCGGCGCGGGTTTCGATAAATCCCAATACTTCACCAGCGCATGGGTGGTGGTGATCGTCAGCATCGCCTTGACGGTGGTGGTGTGGCTGTGGGTGGTGCTGGCCGGAGGCGTGCCGTGAGCGTGAATCCGCATGAGGCAGACGCGCGCCATGACATGCGCACGCCGCTGGCGCGCGCGCGCGGCCTGGGTTCGGCCAAGCACGGCGTCGGCCACTGGTGGATCGAACGGGTTACCGCGACCGCGCTGATTCCACTGAGCCTGTGGTTCGTGTGGCTGGTGCTGCGTCTGCCGCGCCTGGATTTCGATGCCGCGCACGCGCTGGTTGCGAACCCGATCAACGCGGGTCTGCTGATCCTGTTCACCGCGGTGTCGTTCTGGCACGGCGCGCTTGGCTTGCAGGTCGTGATCGAGGATTACGTGCACACGCGCTGGGTCGAACTCGCGCTGCTGGTGCTGGTGAAATTCCTGGCGGTGCTGGGTGCGCTCGCCTGCGCGCTGGCGGTGCTTCGGATATGGCTCGGCGCGTATTGAGCGCGACAACAAACAGGCACACATGAAAGTCCAGACACATCAATACGACGTGGTGGTTGTCGGCGCCGGCGGCGCGGGTTTGCGCGCGACGCTGGGATTGGCGGCCAAGGGTTTATCCACCGCCTGCGTGACCAAGGTTTTTCCGACCCGCTCGCACACGGTTGCGGCGCAAGGCGGCATTTCCGCCGCGCTCGGCAACATGGGTGAAGACGACTGGCGCTGGCACATGTACGACACCGTCAAGGGCTCGGACTGGCTTGGCGATCAGGACGCGATCGAATACATGTGCCGCGAAGCCGTGCCTGCGATCATCGAACTGGAACACTACGGCGTGCCGTTCTCGCGCACCGAAGACGGCAAGATCTATCAGCGACCGTTCGGCGGCATGACCACGCATTACGGCGAGGGCACCGCGCAACGCACCTGCGCCGCCGCCGACCGCACCGGCCACGCCATGCTGCACACGCTCTATCAACAGTCGCTGAAACACGACGCGCGTTTCTTCATCGAATACTTCGCGACCGATCTGGTGAAGGACGCCGACGGCACCATTCGCGGCGTGCTGGCGATCGACTTGAATGAAGGTACGCTGCATTTCTTCCGCGGCCACGCGGTGGTGCTCGCCACAGGCGGCTACGGTCGCGCGTATTTCTCCTGCACTTCCGCGCATACCTGCACCGGCGACGGCGGCGGCATGGCGCTGCGCGCCGGGCTGCCCATGCAGGACATGGAATTTGTGCAGTTTCACCCCACCGGCATCTACGGCGCGGGTTGCCTGATCACCGAGGGCGTGCGCGGCGAGGGCGGTTATCTCACCAATTCCAAGGGTGAGCGCTTCATGGAGCGCTACGCACCCAATGCCAAGGATCTCGCCTCGCGGGACGTGGTCAGCCGCGCGATGACGGTGGAGATACGCGAAGGCCGCGGCGTCGGCGAGCATGCCGATCACATCTTCCTTAACCTGCAACACCTGGGGCCGGAAGTGATCCACGAACGCCTCCCCGGCATTGCCGAGAGCGCGCGCATCTTCGCCGGCGTGGATGTGACCAGACAGCCGATCCCGGTGCTGCCGACCGTGCACTACAACATGGGCGGCGTGCCGACCAATTACCACGGCGAGGTGGTGCAAAAGCGCGGCGATGATCCGGACGCCGTGGTGCCGGGCCTGTTCGCGATCGGCGAGGCCGCATGCGTGTCGGTGCATGGCGCCAACCGGCTGGGCTCCAACTCGCTGCTCGACCTGGTGGTGTTCGGTCGCGCGGTCGCCAACCGCTGCGCGGAATTGATCAAGCCCGACACGCCGCACAAGGACCTCGCCGGCGACGTGCTCGATCCCGCGTTGTCGCATCTGGAGAAATTGCGCAACGCCAATGGCAGCACCCCGACCGCGCAGATCCGCTCGAGCATGCAGAAGACCATGCAGACCGACGCTGCCGTATTCCGCACCGCCGACACATTGAAGGAAGGTTGCAGGAAAATTTCGGAGGTCTACGCGAGCTTCGAGGACGTGCGCGTCACCGATCGCTCGCTGATCTGGAATTCCGATCTGGTGGAGACTTTCGAATTGGCCAATCTGCTGGGCCAGGCCGTCGCCACCATGTATTCCGCCGAGCAGCGCACCGAAAGCCGCGGCGCGCACGCGCGCGAGGATTTCCCCGAGCGCGACGACACGCAGTGGATGAAGCACACGTTGAGTTGGGTGGACGGGAAGGGTGCGGTGCGGTTTGATTACCGGCCGGTGCACCTCAACACGCTCACCGATGAGGTGCAGACCATTCCGCCGAAGAAGCGGGTGTATTGATTTGCTGTAGGAGCCTGCTCGCAGGCGACATGAATCGAGGTCGCGCGCAGGTGCGCTCCTATCCATCGGGACAACGCAAAATGGCTGAATTCACCCTCCCCAAAAACTCCAAGGTCAAGCAGGGCCAGCACCACGCCGCCCCGCCGGGCGCCAAGCAGGTGCGCACCTTCCATGTGTATCGCTGGGATCCGGACGTCGGGGGCAATCCGCGCATGGACAGCTATGACGTGGATGTCAGCAACACGCCGATGGTTCTGGACGTGCTGCTGAAGATCAAGAACGAGATCGATCCCACGCTCACGCTGCGCCGCTCCTGCCGGGAGGGAATCTGCGGTTCCTGCGCAATGAACATCGATGGCGGCAATACGCTCGCCTGTACCAAGGCGTTGGCCGATCTGCCGAATGGCGATGTAAAAATCTATCCACTGCCGCACATGCCGGTGGTCAAGGATCTGATCCCCGATCTCAGCAAGTTCTACGCGCAATACGCTTCGATAAAACCCTGGATCCGCACCCAGAGCGCGCCACCGGATCGCGAGCGCCTGCAGTCGCCGGAGGAGCGCAAGAAGCTCGACGGCTTGTACGAATGCATTTTGTGCGCGTGCTGCTCCACTGCATGCCCGAGCTACTGGTGGAACCCGGATCGCTATCTCGGACCCGCCGTGCTGTTGCAGGCCTACCGCTGGATCATCGATTCGCGCGACGAGGACACCGGCGAGCGGCTGGATGATCTGGAGGATCCGTTCAAGCTCTATCGCTGCCACACGATCATGAACTGCACCAACACTTGCCCGAAGGGCTTGAATCCCGCGCAGGCGATCGGCGAGATCAAGCAGTTGCTGGTGAAGCGGGCGGTGTAGGAGCCGGAATTCGGGACTCGGGAATCGCCCGACTCGGAAGCGCGTAGCAGGTTTTGCCGTCGTTCCGGCGCAAGCCGGGAGCCAGTCCCCTTCGATTCGATGGAGCTCAGCATGCCCGACACCCGTATCTTCCTGCCGGCCCTGGCAATGGCGGGTCTGACCTTTGTGGTCTGGCTGCGGATGTATTTTTCGCGGATAGGTGAGATGAAGCGCGAACGAATCCATCCGCAAGCGATCGCGACATCGCCGCAAATAACGGCAATGTTGAAGGACACCCGTGCGGCCGACAATTTCCGCAACCTGTTCGAGCTGCCCGTCCTGTTTTATCTCGCGCTGACGGTGGCCGCAATCAGTGGGCAAGTGACCACACTCACCCTGACGCTGGCATGGTTATTCGTTGTGCTACGCGTATTGCACAGTGCCATCCATTGCGGCTACAACAAAGTGATGCACCGCTTCCAGGCTTACCTCGTCGGGGGCGCCGTGCTCTGGATTCTTTGGGGCATACTCGGCTTTGGCCTGCTTCATTGAACGGAGCAGAAACAACCGGCGCGCTCAAGCGTCTGCGCTGGCGGTGCCGGCGTGGCACGCGCGAACTGGACGCGCTGCTCGGCGGCTGGCTCGACGCGCATGGTGCGCAAACGGATGCGGAAACCTTGAGCGCCTTCGATGCGCTGCTGGAGCAACCCGATCCGCAGCTTTGGGATTGGCTGATGGGCCATGCGCGATCGTCGCGCGCGGATTGGCAGGAGATCATCGATGCGATCCGCGCCCGCAATCGGGGTTGAATATCGGCCGTCGGGCGCGCTGGCCGCGTGCATCGCGGTGTTGATCGCGCTTGCCGTGCTGGCGGTTGCGCTCAGCGGGCTTGCGCTTTGGCAGGTCACGATCCTGGCGATATCCGCACTCTGCTACGGTGCAGGCTCCCTGTGGCGCCATCGCCGTCCGCGCGTGCGCGCGCTGGTCTGGCGCAGCGATGGCGGCGTTTCGATCACGCTGACCGATCGCGCCGGTAATGCACGCGAAGTACTCGGCGACTTGCGTGATGCGCGTGTGTTCGGGCCACTGATCGTTCTGCATTTGCGCTGGCCGCCACGCGGCCGAGCCAGCCTGTGGCTGCTGCCCGACAATCTGGATGATGGCACCCGCCGGCGGTTGCGTGTGCGCCTGAATGTCGATGGCGCGCGGCCGGCGTCAGTGAACGCCGACAACATTTGAAGGTCTGAGCTGCTTGCCGCCTCGCGCGGTTTGCGTCAGGCTGCGCTGCCTTTTCAAAATTTCGTCGTTCCGGACGACGCGCAGCAGCGATCCGGAATCCAGTGCCTTTCGTGAGGTACAGAAAAGCCACTGGGTTCCGGGTTCCATTTTCCGAAACGGAAAATGGCCCCGGAATGACGAAGGTTTTACGATTCCTGATTCCCTGATTCCCTGATTCCCTGATTCCCTGATTCCCGATTGCCACAGCCGATGCAGATTGTTGGCTTCCCTCCCACTTCCCACTTCAGCTTTTCATGTACCGTCCCCTCGAACTTTTCATCGGCCTGCGCTACACCCGCGCCAAACGCCGCAATCATTTCATCTCGTTCATTTCGCTCGTCTCGATGCTGGGCATCGCGGTCGGCGTGACCGCGCTGATCACGGTGATCTCGGTAATGAACGGGTTCGATTCGGAGTTGCGCACGCGCATCCTCGGCATGGTCGCTCACGCGACCATCTCCGGCGTCGGCCAGAGCGTGACCGACTGGCCGCGCGCTGTGGAAATTGCGAAGCGCAATCCGCACGTGCAGGGCGCGGCGCCTTACGTGGAGCGCGAGGCCTTCCTGCGCGGCGATGCGGCGAGCCAGGGCGCGATCATTCGCGGCGTGCTACCGGCCCAGGAGCCGAAAGTCGCCGACATCGGCCAGAAGATGATCGCGGGCAGATTGAATGATCTCGCGCAGGGTTCGTGGGGCATCGTGCTCGGCAAGGATCTGGCGCTGAATCTGGGTGTCGGCGTGGGCGACAAGGTGGTCGTGTACGCGCCGGAGTTCAATGTCACCCCGATCGGCGTGGTGCCGCGCCTCAAGCGCTTCACCGTGGTGGGGTTGTTCGAAGCCGGCATGGAGGAATACGACTCGGGGCTTGCGGTGATCAACATGCACGATGCCGAGGCGCTCTACAACATGCCCGGCCCGAGTGGCGTTCGGCTGCGGCTGGATGACATGTTCCGTGCCTATGACGTCGCGCACGATCTCGCCAATCACCTGGGGCAGGCGTATCGGGTGCAGACCTGGATGGAAGGCCACGCCAATTTCTTCAAGGCGGTGTCGATGGAGAAGAAGGTGATGTTCATCATCCTCTCGCTGATCGTCGCGGTAGCCGCGTTCAATCTGGTCTCGACGCTGGTAATGCTGGTGACCGACAAGCAGTCCGATATCGCGATCCTGCGCACGCTAGGCGCCACGCCGCGCAGCATCATGGGGGTGTTCATGGTGCAAGGCCTGCTGGTGGGTGCGATCGGCATCCTCATCGGCGTGGTCTGCGGGGTGGCGCTGTCGCTCAATCTGGAAGCGCTCGTCAGTTGGATACAGCACGTCACCGGTGTGCAATTCCTTTCCCCGGATGTGTACTACATCAGCAACGTGCCCAGCGATCTGCATTGGGGCGACGTGGGCTGGATCAGTGCGATGGGATTGCTGTTCGCATTTGTCGCGACGCTTTATCCCGCGTGGCGCGCCTCGCGTACGCAGCCCGCGCAGGCGTTGCGCTATGAATGAGGCCGTTTCCAAGGCGTCCCGCAGCAGGGTCCAGCAAATGCAGAATGCGGAAACCAAAAGCAATGTGGTCTTGCGTGCGCGCGGAGTCGCCAAGACTTACCAGGAAGGTTCCTTGCGTACAGAAGTGCTTGTCGATGCGAGTTTTGAACTCGAACGCGGCGAGACACTGGTGATCGTCGGCGCGTCGGGTTCCGGCAAAAGCACGCTGCTGCATATCGTCGGCGGCCTGGACACGCCCAGCGCCGGCGAGATAGAAGTGGACGGCCGGGTGCTGTCGAAGTTGTCAGACGCCGAACGTGGACGCGTGCGCAATCGCTCGCTCGGATTCGTCTACCAGTTCCATCATCTGCTGCCGGAATTCAGTGCACTGGAAAACGTGGCGATGCCGCTGCTGATCCGCGGCACGCCGATCCATGAGGCGCGGCAACGCGCAGCCGGATTGCTGGAACGCGTGGGGCTGGGCGCACGCCTGATCCACAAACCCAGTGAGTTATCCGGCGGCGAACGGCAGCGCTGCGCGGTGGCGCGCGCGCTGGTGACGCAGCCCGCGTGCATTCTGGGTGACGAGCCGACCGGCAACCTGGATGCAAAAAACGCGGCACAGGTTTACGAGCTGATGCTGGAACTCAATCGCGAAATCGGCACCAGTTTCGTGCTGGTCACGCACGACCCGCACCTGGCATCGCGCATGGATCGCGTGCTGGAGCTGGTAGAGGGCAGGCTGCGCCCATTCGTCGCCGATAGCTGATCAGGCCGTGCGCGCGCTCGGGGGAGGCGACGCGAAACGGAGATCACCGGGTCTGCTCGCCTGCGGCTTGGCGCTGCTGGTCGGCGCCTTGTTGCTGCAGGCATTGCCGCAGTTGCCACCGCGCTGGCTGGATTACCTGCTGCTGGCGCTTGCGGTTGCGCTGTACGGTTCGCGCAATATCCTCGCTCGCAGGGGTTCCTCAACACTTGTCAGTCCGGCACAAGGCGGCACTGCGGAGGCAGGATGCCGAAGCAGAACGCCGAAGGCGGTCCGAAGGGCGAGCGCCAGGACGGTGCGAGCAATCCGGCTTTTCTTTGCTAAGTGCAAAATGAATCCCGGCCTGCGCCGGCATGACGGGCAAAAGCCTTGGCTGGCAAATATATGGATCCCGCTGACGTTGCTCGCCATCGTGTTCGCCGCCTTCGGCTACACCGCATTGCGCGCCGATATCGCCATGAGCGCGCGGTTGCCGCATGCATTGGAAGGGCGTGATCTTGAGGTGATCGGCCGCATCGACGATCTGCCGCAGGCGCAGACCGGCTCCACGCGCTTCGATTTCAGCATGGAAGCCGCGCGGCTCGATGGCGAAGTGATTCCCTTGAACGGGATGCTGCGGTTGTCCTGGTATACCTCGCCCGACGGCACGGCGCCCGAACTGGTTCCTTGTTCGCGCTGGCGGCTGCATGTGCGTCTGAAGCGGCCGCGCGGACTGCTCAACCCCGGTGGCTTCGACTTTGAACGCTCGGCCTTGCAGCAACGCATCATCGCCGCCGGCTACGTGCGCGGGGAGGCCGGCAACGCGCAGCTCGCTCACAGCGCATGCGTGGACGGCTTGCGCGCGCGCATTTCAAAGGCGATCGCTGTTGGGTTGCCGGATGATCCGCATGCGGCGCGTCTGCTGCGCGCGCTGAGTGTCGGCGATCAGCGCGCGCTGGATGAAGGCGACTGGCAGGTGGTGCGCGCAACCGGCGTCAGTCATCTGATCGCGATTTCCGGATTCCATGTCGGCCTTGCCGCGATTTTCGGTGCCTTGCTGATGCGTGCATTGTGGTGGCTGCTTCCGGCGCTCGCGCTGCGCCTGCCCAGACCGATAGCGGAAGCGAGTGTGGCGTTGCCCGCCGCGATTGCCTATGGCGCGATGGCCGGCTTCGGCCTGCCGACCACGCGCACGTTATGGATGATCGGGGCAGTGTCGCTGTCACGCATTCTTCGCCGCGGTGGCGGCATCGGCGAAGGGCTCGGGCTTGCTTTGTGCGCGATCCTGATCGTGGATCCGCTGTCGGTGTTGTCGGCGGGATTCTGGCTGTCTTTCGTCGGTGTGGCGTTCCTGGTTTGGACCCTTGTGCGCGGCGGAGGCTGGCGCGGACATCTGCGCGAAATCGGGCTGGCTCCATTGTTGATGACGCTGGCCCTGCTGCCGCTGACGGTGTGGTTTTTCGGGCAGGCATCGCTGGTCGGGCCGCTCGCCAATCTAATCGCCGTACCGTTCATCAGTTTTGTAATCGTGCCACTGACGCTGCTGGCGAGCGCGTTGCTGCTGCCGCTGCCGGGCCTGGGCGTGCCGCTGCTGCACGCGTGCGCGTGGCTGGCGGACGCGCAATGGTGGGTGCTGCAAGAGCTTGGCGCGTGGCCGGCGGCGTTGCATTACCTCCCGGAGCCGACCGTGGCCGCATTCGTGCTGGCCTGCATCGGCGCGATCTGGTTGCTTGCGCCGCGCGGCGTGCCGGCACGCGCATTGGCTGCGTTGCTGTTCATGCCCTTGCTGTGGCCGCGATCGATCAGTCCGCAAATTGGCGGGTTCGAGGCGACGGTCATCGACGTGGGCCAGGGATTGTCGGTGCTGGTGCGCACCCATGGCCACGCCTTGCTGTATGACACCGGCGCGCGCTATCCATCGGGTTTTGATCTTGGAGAAGCCGCGGTGGTGCCAACGCTGCATGCGCGCGGCTTGGATCGGCTGGACATGCTGATCGTCAGCCACGGCGACAACGATCACGCCGGCGGCGCGCGCGCGGTGCTGGCCGCGTTCCCGCACACGCCGGCGTTCGGTGGCGAGCCGGATCGCGGCGACGTGCCGCTCGCGCAATGCGCGGCGGGACAACACTGGAGCTGGGATGGGGTGGAGTTCAGCATGCTGAGCCCCTCCGCGCCGGTACACGCACGCGGTAACGACGCCGGTTGCGTGCTGCTGGTCAGCGGTGGCAATGGACGGCTTTTGCTGCCCGCCGATACCAGCGCGCATGTCGAGCCTGACATCGCGGCGCGTATTGCCGGTGGTGCGCCACTGGTGCTGATCGCGCCGCATCACGGCAGCAAGACTTCCTCCAGCGAGGATTATCTGCGCGCGCTGCATCCCGCTTTCGCGGTCGCCTCGGCCGGTTACCGCAATCGCTTTGGTCATCCCGCGCCGGTGATCGTTGCGCGTTATCGCGACCTCGGCATCGCGTTGTCGGCGACGTTCGATACAGGTGCGGTGCGGATCGCCTTTCCGACGGATGCTCCACCGCGGATAGTTTCGGAAGAGCGGATCAAACGGGGGCGGTACTGGCGGGAGCATTAAATTCGGCCGACACAGAAGCGGGCCAGGGATGGCCGTCTCGAAGTGAGCTTCAGCGCCGTCGCATGACGCCTGGCATCGCGCTAAATGGGTTGCCTGCAGGCAGGCTCCTGCGAGGCGGCTTTGTAGGAGCCTGCCTGCAGGCGACCGTCCGCAGGGTGAGAAGCAAAGCACAGGCCCCATTCCCGCGGCTGCTATCATTCGCGCGAATTTTGAAGGTGACGAGGTACCCGCGTGTTCGAGATCATCAAGGCCGGCGGTTGGGGCATGGTGCCGATCCTGCTGTGCTCGGCGGTCGCGCTGGCGATCGTGCTGGAACGGCTGTGGACCCTGCGCCGCGTGGCCGTGCTGCCGCCGGGCCTGGGCGAGCAGGTACGCGGCTGGGCCCGCACGCGCAAGCTCGACCCCGCGCACATCGAGGCGTTGCGCGAAAACTCGCCGCTGGGCGAACTGCTGGCCGGTGCGCTGGACGTACGTCATCGCTCGCGCGAGATCATCAAGGAGCGCATCGAGGATACCGGCCGGCACGTGGTGCACCGACTGGAGCGCTACCTCAACACACTCGGCACGATCGCGCTGATCGGCCCGCTGCTGGGTCTGCTCGGCACGGTGTTCGGTTTGATCCGCATGTTTCTGGCGGTGATGGTTTCGGGTGTGGGCGACCCGATGAAGATGGCCGGCGGCATCGGCGAAGCGCTGGTGTGCACGGCATCAGGTCTGGTGGTGGCGATCCCGGCCTACGTGCTGCATCGGCATTTCCGCTCGCGCGTTGCCGGCTACGTGGTGGCCATGGAAAAGCAGGCAACCGCGCTGCTGGATGAACTCGCGGCGTTGCACGAGCAACCGGCGTCGGTTGCGAATCCGCCTACGCAAGCCGGCAATTCAACGCCGCCGCCGAAACCGGTCGCACCGCGGCCGCCCGTCGCGCGCGCCACCACCCGCTGAGTCGCATGCGCATCAGCGGCCGCCGCGAAGACGAGTTCGAGATCAACGTGGTTTCGTTGATCGACGTGCTGCTGACGCTGCTGATGTTCTTCGTGCTGACCACGACCTTCGTCCAGCAGGGACACCTCAAGGTTTCGCTGCCGCAGGCCAGCGATCAACCGCAACCGATCGCCGGCAACACGCTGGTGCTGGTGGTGGATCGCTCCGGGCATTTTTTTGTGGGCAACAACCAGGTTCTCGGTACGGATGAGGACGCGCTGAAAAAAGCGATCAAGACGATCGCGGGCGAGGATCACGATCGTCCGGTGCTGTTGCGGGCCGACGGCATGACGCCGCATCAGTCGGTGGTGACCGCGATGGATGCGCTGGGTCAGCTCGGTTTTTCGCATCTCTCGATCGCCACCACGCCACAACAATCAGGCGCGCCCGCGCAGTGAGCACCGTGAGTGCCGAGGTTTCGGCCTGGACGACCTACCGGCGCCTGCTCGGCTATCTGCTGCCGTACAAGTGGGTGGCATTGATTGCGGTGCTCGGCATGGTCGGCGACGCCGGCGCGATGTCGCTGTTCGCGCGCGTGATCAAGCCGATGCTGGACAGCCTGTTCGTGGTGCGCGATCCGACGGTGATCTTCTGGATGCCGATAGTGATCGTCGGGATCTTCGTGGTGCGCAGCATCGCCGTCTACGTCGAGAACTACGGGACCGCCTACATCGGCCGCGGGGTGGTGCAACGCATCCGACATGAGGTGTTCCGGCATTACCTGAAGCTGTCTGCGCGGTTCTACGATCGCGAATCCTCCGGTCATCAGGTCGCGCGCATCACCTACACCTCCGAACAGGTTGCATCGGCGTGTACCGATGCGGTCAAGACCACCATCACCGACGGGCTGACCGTGATCGGCATGATCGTGGTGATGCTGCTCGCGAGCGCGCGGCTTACCCTCGTGCTGCTGCTGATGGTGCCGGCGGTCGCGCTGCTGGTGCGCTCGGTCAGCCGTCGTTACCGGCGCATCAGCCATGGCATCCAGGGCTCGATGGGTTCGGTGACCAGCATCCTCGAGGAAGTGGTGGGCGCGCACCGCGAGGTGAAGATTTACGGCGGCCAGCGTTATGAGGACGCCCGCTTCGAGGGCGTCACCGAGCGCAATCGTCGACTGAATCTGAAAGTCGCGGCCACCAACGGCATCGCGACATCCACGGTGCAGCTGGTGGCGGCGATCGCGCTGGCATTGATCGTCTACTTCGCGACGCACTTCAAGGGCATGACGCCAGGCACCTTTACCTCGTTGATGCTGGCGATGGGCGCGATCCTGCCGTCGCTCAAGCGCCTGACCACGGTCCAAGCCAACATGCAGCGCGGCGTGGCGGCCGCGCAGGATCTGTTCGCGGTGCTGGACATCACGCCCGAGCACGATACCGGCACCGCGCAGGTCGCGCGTGCGCGCGGCGCCATCGAATTCCGCGACATCACGCTTGATTACGGCAGTGGCCGCGGGCCGGCCTTGCATGGCATCCAACTGCATTGCCCGGCCGGCAAGGTCACCGCGCTGGTCGGTCGCTCCGGCAGCGGCAAGAGTTCGCTGGTGAGCATGTTGCCGCGCTTTTACGAACCCGCAGCCGGCGACATCCTGCTCGATGGCAAGCCGCTGCGCGAATACAGGCTGGAGAATCTGCGCGCGCAGATCGCCTGGGTCGGACAGAACGTGGTGCTGTTCAACGACACCATTGCGCGCAATATCGCCTATGGCGCGCTGGAAGGCGCAAGCGAATCGCAAGTCATCGCGGCGGCGGAAGCGGCGAATGCGATGGAGTTCATCACGCAATTGCCGCAGGGCATCCATACCAATGTGGGCGACAGCGGCGGCTTGTTTTCCGGCGGCCAGCGGCAGCGCATCGCGATCGCGCGCGCGCTGCTGAAGAACGCGCCCATCCTGGTGCTGGACGAGGCCACCAGCGCGCTCGATACCGAATCGGAAAAACTGATCCAGGAAGCGCTGGCGCGGCTGATGCGCGAGCGCACTACACTGGTAATCGCACACCGGTTGTCCACCGTCGAACACGCCGACCAGATAGTGGTATTGGATGCCGGCCGCGTGGTGGAGCGGGGCACGCATCAGGAGTTGCTGGCGCGCGGCGGGCATTACGCGGCGCTGCACCGGTTGCAGTTTCACGAGCCGCAGCCTGCTTGAAATTTACGGGCGCCCTCATGTCGCTCCGCGAAACACTGCAATGCCGCTGGGACGCAAATCGCCGGCCACCCTGGTGGACATTGCCGATTGCCGCGCTCTATCGCACCGTGACCGCCGCACGGCATGCGTTGTATCGGCGCCGGTGGCTGCCCAGCGACCGCTTGCCCGTGCCGGTGATCGTGGTCGGCAATCTCACCGTCGGGGGCACCGGCAAGACGCCGCTGGTCATCGCATTGGTGGAAGCGCTGCGCGCCCGCGGATACAAGCCTGGGGTGGTCAGCCGCGGCTACGGCGGTTGCGCGCGCACGCCGATGCTGCTGGATGAAAACCCCGATCCACGTGTCACCGGCGATGAGCCCGCATTGATCCGGATACGCGTGCGGGCGCCGGTCGCGATTGGTCGCCGTCGTGCGGCCGCCGCGCGTTTGCTGCTCGACACCGGGATCGACGTGGTGATCGCCGATGACGGTTTGCAGCACAACGCGCTGGCCCGTGACATCGAAATCTGCGTGGTCGACGGCGAGCGTCGTTTCGGCAATGGGCGTTTGCTGCCCGCGGGGCCGCTGCGCGAACCGCTGTCGAGATTGAATGCTGTGGATTTTGTCGTCTGCAATGGCGGCGCGGCGAAAGCCGGCGAAGTCGTAATGAGCCTGCACGCGGAGCGGGCGGTCTCGCTGCGCGACCCGGCATCCACTCGCGCACTGGAGTCGTTCGCAAGCGCACGCGTGCACGCCGTGGCGGGTATCGGCCATCCGGCGCGGTTCTTTGCGGCGCTGCGCGCCCACGGTGTTGCCGCCATCGAACATGCCTTTCCAGATCACCATGCCTACCGCGCGTCCGATCTGGATTTCGGCGAAGGCGTTGCGGTGCTGATGACCGAAAAGGATGCGATCAAATGCCGGGCCTTTGCCCGGGAAAACTGGTGGAGTGTGCCGGCGGATGCCCTGTTGCCCCCTTCCTTTTTTGACGCGATCGTGGCACGGCTGGTGCGGCGAGCCTGAGAAGCGCATAGTGTTGTATCGGATCCGCGCGACCAGGCGGGTCGGGCGTGTCGGCAGGAGGCAGACCGCACATGGGTGGCACTTCCCAGGCCGGCCCGCCCAGGGGGCCGCGCGGGAACCATGAAATCGTCCAGGGGCACGCATCCCTGCGCGTCAGGGAAGCGCGTCTGCAGCACATCATCGACAGCGCCAAAGAGTACGCGATCATCACGCTCGATCGCGACGGCCGCATAGCCAGCTGGAACAAAGGCGCGCAGCGCTTGCTGGGATACGCCGAAGCGGAGGTGCTGGACCAGCCGGGCGCGATCTTTTTCACGCCGGAGGATCGCGCGGCCCATGCGCCGGAGCGCGAGATGGCGCGAGCGAGCAAGCAAGGCCGTGCCGCCAACGAACGCTGGCATTTGCGCAAGGATGGTTCGCGGTTCTGGGGGTCGGGCGTAATGCTGCCGGTCGCGGACGGCGAGCCGGATGCCTATCTGAAGATTTTTCGCGACGGCACGGCCGAGCGCCAATCCGAGGAGCGGCAACGATTATTGCTGGACGAGTTGAATCACCGGGTCAAGAACACGCTCGCCATTGTCCAATCCATCGCCATGCAGACGCTGCGCGGCGCGGCAAGCACGGCCGAGGCGTGTGAGGCGCTGGAATCGCGGCTGGTTTCGCTGGCGAAGGCGCACGACATCCTCACTGCCGGCAAGTGGCGCGGCGGCGACCTGTGCGAGCTGGTGGCCGGTGCGCTGGAGGCGTACTCCGATGGCGCGCACCCCAGGCGATTCCATGTGCAGGGCCCACCGGTGCATCTGCGGCCCAAGGCGTTGCTGGCCTTGTCCATGGGCCTGCAGGAGCTGGCCACCAACGCGGTCAAATATGGCGCGTTGTCAAACTCCCGCGGACAGATCGAAATCCACTGGGAGGTTGCGCCGCCGCATTTTCGTTTCCACTGGATTGAGAGCGGCGGTCCACCAGTTGAGCCGCCGCGCCGACGCGGGTTCGGCTCACGGCTGCTCGAGGAAGGGCTGGCGCAGGATATTGCCGGAGCGGTTCATTTGCAGTTTGCACGCGAGGGATTGAGGTGCATCATTGAAGCGCCGGTTGCGGAGATCACCGGATCCGAAGGATGACATGGCCATAGCCGAAGCCGATCTGAGCGGGCGCCGCGTGCTGGTAGTCGAGGACGAAGCGCGCATCGCGATGCTGATCCGCGACACCCTGGAAGACATGGGTTGCGAGGTCGTGGCCATCGCCACGCGCTTCGACGACGCGCTCCAGAAAGCCTGCTCGTTGCCATTCGACGTTGCGCTGCTGGATGTCAATCTCGACGGCGAGCCGAGTTATCCGATTGCTGCGGCCCTCGCGGAACGCGGTCGCGCATTCGTGTTCGCCACCGGTTACGGCGCCTCGAACGTGCCGGCGGCGCTGAACAAGGCGCCGGTGTTGCAGAAGCCGTTCTTGCGCCGCGATCTGGAACGCGCGTTGCGGCAGGCACTCATTTGAAGTGCGCTTGTTTTGTGCACGCGGGGATGATGATCAGTGCAGAGGCTCTGTGCGCGAAGGTCGCCAGGAGCGAAGAAGAGCGCTGATTTGATTTGCACCCTGGGGTTCTTCGCGGGCAAAGTGCATCCCGGGCTTTCTCTGGCAACCGCAGCTAGCTGGGTTCCGAATCGCGCGATTCCAGTTCCGCCGTCTCCTCTCCGTGGCGCAACAACGCCGCCAGCAATGGCGGCGCGATCACCGAGGTGAGCAGCGACATCGCCACGATCACGGCGTACATGCGTTCGCTGAAGACATGCGCGGCCAAGCCAAGCGATGCAATCACCACGCCGACCTCCCCGCGCGGCATCATGCCCACGCCGACCGTGAGCGCACTCCGGGGTCCAAGTTTCAGCGCGCCCAGCCAGCCGCCGGCGAGTTTGGTCAGCAGCGCCAGCAGGGTTGCCGTCGCCAAAAGCCCCAGGGCCGCGCCGCTGGCAAGCTGTGCAAGCTGCACCTTGGCGCCGGTCAGCACGAAGAAGAACGGTGTCAGCAGCGCCAGCAATGGCCGCATTTGCTGTTCCAGTTGTTTGTGCTGACGCGTTTCAGAGGCAATCATGCCCGCCAGGAAGGCGCCGATGATCGCGGCCAGGCCAAAGCGCGTCGCCAGCCACGCCAAGCCGAGGCACATCGTCAGCACCAGCGCCAGCGGCGAAAGAGGGTCAGCCGGCCAGTCCAGCCAGGCGGAACTGCGCCGCATTACCCGCACACCCACCCAGCCGATCACGATGACAAAGCCAATCGCCTCGACCAGCACCACCAGCAAATCGCCGACACGCACCTGGCCACCGGCCTGCAGCGCGACCACCATGCCCAGCAGCAGCATCGCCAGGATGTCATCGATCACCGCGGCCCCGAGGATCACGCGGCTTTCGATCCGTTGCAGCGCGCCCAGTTGTTTCAGCACGCTGGCGGTGATGCCTGCGGATGTCGCCACGAACGCGGCGGCGACGAACAGCGAGTGCGGCCAACTGGGGCCTATCGAGTGCGCCCACAGGGTGCCGAACACGAACGGTATCGCAACGCCCAGCACGCCGACGGCGAAAGCGCTGCCGCCGACGCGCTTCAAATCTTCGACGCGGTTTTCCAATCCGACCGAGAACAGCAGCAACACCACGCCGATTTCCGACAGCACCTCCAGCGGTTCGCTCGGCGCGATCCAGCCCAGCACCGAAGGTCCGACCACGCAGCCCGCGACAATCTCGCCGACCACGCCAGGCAAGCGGATCAAACGCGCCAACTCGCCGCCAATCTGCGCCGCGATGAAGATGACGAAAACTTCGAGCAGGATCGCGGTGGTGTGTTCCATTGCGGAAGCGCTGATTGAATGGTCGATCTTGGCCCAACCCCGTCGCCACACTTGTAACCGCCATTCAGCCTTTGCACGAGGATGATCTGCCCTTCATGCAAGGAGCAAATTGCCGTGCAGTTCGTAGCGCTGGATGGCGACCGAGCCGATGCTACAGGACGATCAGAGCGGGTGCGCAGCGGCTTACGTGGAGACCTGCGTGCAAGCGCGCGCGCAGTGCGTCCGCCGACCAAGCATCCGCGCTTGGAGAGGTCGCGAGCAGGCTCGCTCCCGCAGGCATCAGGTTGCGGTTTCGGGCGTCTCCACCGGTCTTCGCGGCGGCCGATCGTGGCGCAATCGCGTAAACACGTACACGGCAACGAACGGCATCACCGCCATGCACAGCACCGACAGATGGAAGCTGCGCACGTAAGCGGCCGGATCGCGATGGTGTCCGGACAGCAACACCGCCATCAGCAACGAGGACAGCGCGATGCCGAAGCTGATGGTCAGATATTGCACCGCCGACGTCAGCGCCGAGGCCTGCGCGGCGCGTTCGGGCCCGAGATCGACGAATGCCAGCGTGTTCATCGCGGTGTGTTGCAGCGACATCACGAAGCCGTAGGCGAACATCAACGTGCCGACCAGCCAACCCGGCGTATCCGTGCGCAACAATGCGAACCCCGCCAGCAGCAGCCCGACCAGCGCGGTATTGGCGAACAGCACGCGACGATAACCATGCCGCTTCAACAGGCGATCGATCAGGAGTTTCATCAGGATCATCGCAAGTGCCTGCGGCACCAGCATCAACCCGGCCGCCGTTGGCGACCAGCCTGCGCCGATTTGCAGAAAGAGCACCAGCAGAAATGACAGACCGGCGGTGCCCAGCCGCGTGAACAGGCTGCCGCCAAGTGCAATCGCGAAACTGCGCACGCGCAGCAGGGAAAGATCGGCGACCGGATGCGCCGCGCGCTGGCCGTGTTGCCAGTACCCGATCGCGGCTACGATGCCGCCGAGTGCGCAGCCGATCGTGGCCAGGGGCTCGCTGTTGCCGGCCATCTCCGCTGCGGTCAGCAGCAAGCCGGAGGCGAGCGCGAACAGCACGAAGCCGAGCCAGTCGAACGGCCTGCGCGGGCCGCGAAAATCCGGCATGTCGCGCTTGTTCAACCACAAGCCGAGCAAGCCGACCGGCACATTGACCAGGAAGATCCAGCGCCAGCTTGCGTATTGCGACAGCACGCCGCCCAGTAGCGGGCCGAGCACCGGCCCGAGCAGGCCGGGAATGCCGGCGGTGCTCATGGCCGCCACGAAATCGCGTGGGCCGAACGCTCGCACCAGCACGTAGCGACCGACCGGCATCAGCAGTGCGCCGCCCAGGCCCTGCAATACACGCGCGGCGATCAACTGCGTGAGGCTTTGCGAGAGGCCGCAGGCCAGCGAGCCGACAGTGAACACGATGACAGAAGCCGCGAACACGCGACGCGTGCCGAAACGATCCGACAACCACGCGCTCGCCGGAATGCAGATCGCCAGCGTCAGCACATAACTCGTCAGCGCGGTTTTCAGATCGATCGGGCGGACGTTGAGCGCGTGGGCGATGCTCGGCACCGCGGTGTTGACGATGGTCGAATCCAGCGTCTGCATGAAAAACGCAGCCGCGACCAGCCACATCAGGCCACGCAGATGCGATTTGTCGGAAACAGCCGCAACGGAAACGGAATCGGGAGTGGCCGCGGGGGAAGACGGCGGATCGGGAGGCGCGGACATCGCACTTATTGTAGCCGGCGACCATCCATGACCGTGTGAGCGGATTGAAGAGCGCGCTGGCGAGAATCCGGGATTGTGCAGGCAGGCGCGCCGCCGGAGCGCTGGTCAGGCGGATTCCGCGCATCTTCGCTTTGGAAAATCCAGCGGTAGTGGGTGAAGTCGCCGCTAGGAATGGCGGCCTGCACGCGCAGGGATCGCGCATGAGCCGGGCACACAGCTTCAACCGCTCTTCAAGGCTTGAAGTGATGCACGAAGCCCACGGTGAATCCGTGCGGCAGCCAGCCGATGATCAGCGGCGACTGCCGGTGCGCAGCCCAGGCGCCGGCACCGGTGCCGATCGCCCAGCCGACCAGCACATCGGACTGCCAATGCCCGCGCACCTTGACGCGTGCGATCGAGTCATACAAGGGCAACAGTTCCAGTGCGTAGACAGCCGGATGGTCGCGGCCGTACTCGATCACGAAGGGCGTGACCGCGCCGGAAACCGCGGCGACTTCGCCGCTCGGGAAACTCTGGTTGTGAATCCCCTTGAAGAATTCGTCGGGGTTGGCAGTCTGCGAAGGACGCTCGCGCTGGAAAATCCATTTGCCGCCTTGCGCTACCGCAGCCGACAGCGCAAGCGAATCCAGCGAACGCCAGAAAGTGTCGCCGAGTTTGTCCTGATCGCCCAACACGACCGAGCCGCCGATCACCGAAACGACGGTCGCGCCCATCAGGAATTTCTGGTTGCTGCGCGCCCAGATGCCACTGTTGTCGAAGGCGACACGGTGGTCGATGCCCAATGGGCCGCCCCCGGCCTGCGCCGCCCGGGGAGGGAGTCCGACGCAGGCGAGGGCGAGGGTGAGAACAACAAACAGCCGGCGCACGAGGGTTGCTCCCGACACTGCACTGGCGGCTTTGCAACCGCCTCTCACCTGCCTCGAGTCTCTGCCCGCCACCTTTCGGCAAGCTTTCGCATCCGCGAGCGCGGTTAATGCGTGGTCGCCAATTTTTCCTTCGCGTACGCAATCTCCAATGCCTGTCGCGCGTCGCGTGGCTTCAGATCGGCGGCGGTGCGCAATGCATCGAGGCGCGCGGGCGCGTGCGTCGGTGCATCCAGCAGTCCCAGACCGATGCCGAGGCCGACCCAGGCGTTGGGCGCATCCGGCGTCAGGCGAATCGCGGTGCGCAGGTGCGCTTCCGCGGCGGCCGGATCCACTCGCCAGGTGAGCTTGGCCAGCGCGGCGCCGATCTTGTCGATCACTTCGGCGTGATAGAGCCCGAGCGCGGTGTGCGCCTCGGCGTGATCGGCATCCAGCTCCAGCGCTGCCTCAAGCGCCGCGTGCAACTTGCTGCCCAAGCCTTCCGCCAGCACCTGCATCGAGGGCATCTGACGGCTCAGCAGGCCCAGCGCCCATGCGTAGCGATAATGACTACCGGCGCGCAGCGGCAGCAGGTCGATGAGATCGCCGGCGCGTTGCACCAGCGCTTCGCAACGCGCGAATTTGTCGGTGCCGTCGGGCATCAGGAAATAGGCGTGCACACCCTCCGCCGCGATGGCCGCCGCGGCCCCGAGCGGGCCGACGCGCGTCCCAAGCTCATGCGCACGCGCGAACTCACCACGATGGAATGCGCGCCACGCATCCTGCACGCCTTGCGCGATGGCACCGGCATCGGTGCCCAGTGCGCAGTCGCCGAGGCGCGATTCGGCAGCCAGCATCTCGGCGATGCTGTCGCGATCGGGAAACGGCTCGCGATCGCCCGCGTGCAACTGCGGCCATGCCTCGCGCAGGTGTTCACCGGGATAATCGAATGCCGGATCAGGATGAGGGAAAGGCGTCCATTGCTCGGCCATGCGTAGCTCCTTGGGGGGAAGGCCATCGTGCACCGCGCGGCGACGATCGGCAAGCCGCTACACTGTTCACATGCCGCGCCATACCGACAATCCTGCCGCTCGCGCCGCGCAATTGCGTGCCGCGCTGGAGAATGCGAACTACCGCTATTACGTGCTCGACGATCCGGACATCCCGGATGCCGATTACGACGCGCTGTTGCGCGAACTGGAGGCGCTGGAAGATGCGCATCCGGAACTTGCCGATGCCGATTCACCCACGCGCCGCGTTGGCGCGCGCGCTTCGGGCGGGTTCGCGCAGGTACGGCACGCGCTGCCGATGTTGTCGCTCAGCAACGCTTTTACCGATTCCGACGCGGCGCCGGGGGAGGATCCCGATCACGAGGTGATCGATTTCGTGCGTCGCATCCAGAAGGAACTCGGCGTCGAGCACCTGGCGTTTTCGGTGGAACCCAAACTGGACGGCCTGGCGATCAGTTTGCGTTACGAGAACGGCGTGTTCGTGCAGGGCGCCACCCGCGGCGACGGCGAAGTGGGCGAGGACGTCAGCGCCAACTTGCGCACCATCATCGCGATTCCGTTGCGCTTGCGCGGCACGGATTTTCCGCGTCTGCTGGAAGTGCGCGGCGAGGTGTACATGCCCAAGGCCGCCTTCGAAGCCTTCAATGCGCGCGCGCGCGAACGCGGCGAGCGCACCCTGGCCAACCCGCGCAACGGCGCGGCGGGTTCGTTGCGGCAGCTCGACCCGCGCATCACGGCTTCGCGTCCGCTGGCGTTCTATGCCTATGCGGTGGGTGAGGTACGCGGAGGAGAGTTGCCGGATACCCATTCGCAGACTTTGCTGAAATTGCGTGATTGGGGCTTGCCGGTTTCACCGCAGGTGGAAGTCGCGAGAGATATCGAAGGGTTGCTCGCGTACTACCGGCGGATCGGCGACCAGCGCGACGGCTTGCCGTACGATATCGATGGTGTCGTGTACAAGCTCGATCGCTACGACCAGCAGCGCGAGATGGGCTTCGTCTCGCGCGCGCCGCGCTGGGCAATCGCGCACAAGTTTCCCGCGCAAGAGCGCAGCACGACGGTGGACGCGATCGAGGTCAGTATCGGTCGTACGGGCGCGGCCACGCCTTTCGCGGTGCTGAAGCCGGTACAGGTCGGCGGCGTCACGGTCAGCAAGGCAACATTGCATAACACGGATCAGGTCGCGCGACTGGACGTGCGCGTGGGCGACACGGTAATCGTGCGCCGCGCCGGCGACGTCATTCCGGAAGTGGTGCGGGTGATCGCGGAGCAGCGTCCGCGCGGCACCCATCCCTGGAAAATGCCTGCGCATTGCCCGGTGTGCGGTTCGGCGATCGTGCGTGAAGAAGGCGAGTCGGTCGCCCGTTGCCGCGGCGGCCTGGTCTGCGCCGCGCAGCGCCGCTCGATCATCGTCCATTTCGCTTCGCGCCGTGCGATGGACATCGATGGCTTGGGCGAGCGGATCGTCGAAGACCTGCTCGAGTTCGGCTACGTGCATTCGATCGCCGATCTCTACAGGCTCACGCTGGATGATTTTCTCGGCATGAAGCGCCGCGCCGAGGAACGCGATGGACTGGTTCCCGAAACGGTGAAAGCCGGCAAGGTCGCAACGAAGTGGGCCGAGAATTTGCTGGAAGCCATCCAGGCCAGCAAGCACACCACGCTGGAGCGTTTCCTCTACGCGCTCGGCATCAGGGATGTGGGCGAGGCGACTGCCAAGGCGTTGGCCAGGTATTTCGGATCGTTCGACGCCATCCTCGCCGCCAGCGAAGAGGAATTGCGCGGTGTGCCCGATGTCGGCCCGGTGGTGGCCTCGCGCATCGGTGCGTTCTTCGCCGAACCGCACAATCGCGAAGCGATCGCCGCGTTGCGCGCGGCCGGCGTGCACTGGAAGGAAGGCGCGCCGCAACGCAATGCCGAGGGCCCGCTCGCGGGCCAGACGGTGGTGCTGACCGGCTCGCTGGTGTCGCTCTCGCGCGAAGAAGCGAAAAAGAAACTGGAAGCGCTCGGCGCAAAAGTGTCCGGTTCGGTGTCGAAGAAAACTTCGTTCGTGGTGGCCGGCGAAGCAGCCGGCTCCAAACTCGACAAGGCGAACGAGCTCGGCGTCGAAATCTGGGAAGAGGCGCGATTGATGGCGTTCCTGCAACAACATGACGCCTGAGCAACCCCGAATGTGCGAGGCGATTGGCTTGCGCGCAAAATTGAATGCACTGATCCGCGGGTTCTTCGCACAGCGCGGCGTGCTTGAGGTGGAAACGCCGATCCTGTCGGTGGCGGGGAATACCGACCTGCACATCGAGGGTTTCGCCACCCAGTTCGGTGGCAGCGTGCATGCCGGTGCGCGCCAACGCTTCCTGCGCACCTCGCCGGAATATCCGTTGAAACGCCTGCTCGCGGCAGGCATCGGCGATTGCTACGAACTCGGCCGGGTGTTCCGCAACGGCGAGGCCGGGCGCTCGCACAACCCCGAGTTCACGCTGCTGGAGTGGTATCGCGTGGGCTGGGACCATCATCGGCTGATGGACGAGTGTGCTGCGCTGGTGCGCGCGGCCATGGCCTTGGTGCAGCGATCGATTTCTCTAAAAAAAATAAGCTATATCAACCTTTTCACACAAGAACTTGATCTCGATCCGAGCGCCGTTGACGAAGCCGCACTGCGCGCGCCCTTGGCGGAGTTCGGAATCGAACCGCGCGGGCTCACGCGCGATGACTGGCTGGATCTGCTGATCACCCATCGCCTGCAGCCGGCGATGCCGCGCGACCGGATCACGCTGGTGTACGACTATCCGGCCACGCAATGCGCGCTGGCGAAAATCCGCAGGCCGGCCTTGGCGCGAACGGGAGTCCATCCGCCAGATTCACGCGAGGATGTCGCGGAGCGTTTCGAGTTGTATCTCGGCCCGCGCGAACTGGCCAACGGCTACCACGAGTTGAACGATGCCGCGGAGCAGCGCGCTCGTTTCGAGCGCGACAACGCACGTCGCCGGGAATGCGGTATGCGAGAACTTCCGCTGGACGAGAGCCTGCTCGCGGTGCTGGATGCCATGCCCGATTGCGCCGGTGTTGCACTGGGTGTGGATCGCCTGCTGATGTGCATGCTGGACACCGACGACATCCGCGACGTACTGGCGTTTCCGTTTTCACAAGCGTGAGCGGGCGGAGGCAATCGCGCTGGCGGCGACAAATTCGCCGCGCTCCCCCAATCGTGCTAGATCAAAATTCCAATTCGAGCGCCGCGCACAGATAGTCCACCAGCGGCGCAAGCCGTTTGAAGTGCTCGATCACGAATGGCTTCAATTCGGACGAGCAGGCCAGCTTGTCGTCGAAGCCGCAGCCGGCCGCGTAGCTCTTGCGTTTCAGGTCTTCGATCAGCGCGTGATCCGGCGGGTAGCCCTGCGGTGCGCGGCTCAGGGATTCGCCCCAGAACTCGTAGCGATCGCGAAAGGCCTTCGCGTGCGCGGCGTGTTTCCATGCGGCCGGATTGTCGGCGATGAACGCGCGCAATTGTTTCAGCGTGGACGATTCCGGATGCCAGATGCCGGCCCCGACGAAACAATCGCCCGGCGCGATGTGCAGGTAGAACGAAGGCGCCGGCCGCTCGCGGCGCCGTTCATGGAAAAAGCGCGCGCCGGCCGAGGTCTTGTACGGCGCCTTGTCGCCGGCAAAACGCACATCCCGCTGGATGCGGAACAATGAGCCGCCGACCTTGCGCGGGTCGGCGCGGTAGTGCGTGCTGATCTTTGCCAGCGGCGCCTGCAGATCGGCAATGAGGCGCAGATACGGCTCGCGCACGTCGTGCTCGTATTCGGCTTGATGCGGCTTGAACCAGGTACGGCTGTTGTTGCGAGAAAGCAGCCGCAGGAAGCGGAACGTGTCGGAAGAGAAATAGATGTTCGGCATGGCGTCCATTGTAGGAGTGCGCCCGCTGGCGATCACGCGCATGGGGATGGGCGGTGCATTCGCGGCCAGGAGTTTGCCCGCAATGAAGCTTCTACGACGCCATGGCGACACCGATGTCTGCGGCGAGATCGCCCGCCCAGTATTGCAGCCGATCCAGCAACGCCTGCTTGTTACCGGGCGGAAGCTCGGCGCGCAAACGCGCGATTCCGGCATCGTATTGTTCCAGTGTCAGCGTGGTCAGCGTCGTTTCCTTGGTCAATGTGTCGCGGCAGTGCGCCAGCCAGCGCGCATGTTCTTCGGGCGAGAGCGTTTGCGGCCAATTGCGTGCGCGATAGCGGAACAGAAGTTCCGTGTATTTCGGGTCATCGAAGCCGAAATCGCGAAGCCCGAGTTGTTCCGGTGGCGTGCCGCGCACCTGGGTGCAACGGCGCCGATCCGCATCGCTTGCAAAGCCGCCGTACAGCGCCAGTTCCGGATCGAGAACCTCCCGTGGACGCTCCTGCACGAACACCTCGCGCACGCGTTGCGCGAGGCCGACGGCTGCGCGCAGCACCTCCAGATGCGCCATGCTGCGGTCCAGATCAAGCCGGATGCGCGCCGTGTCCACGCCATGCAACACGGAGAGCGGCGCCAGCGCCGGTGATTTGTTGACGTGGATGGTTTTCAGCGGAACGCGTTCCACGCCTTCGGGCAGGTCTTCGCGCGAGACATACAATCGCTCGCGGATTTCCCCCGCATCAAGTTGTGCCCAGCCCGGGTCGGAATCGAGATCTGCCACGATGATTTCGTTCTTGCGCTGCGGATGTTCGGCCAATGGCACGATCACCGCCAGACAACCGCGCTCGGCCGGGTAGCGCTGGGAAACGTGCAGCATCGGCGTCATCCGTGCGACGTCCAGCAGCTCGAATACGCGCTGCTTGCGGCGCATCGCGAGATGCCAGTCGAACAGTTTGGGTTGGCGCACGCGCAGCAGCCGCGCCAGCGCGAGCGTGGCTTCCACATCCGATAACGCGTCGTGTGCACGCGCCTGGTGCAGGTGGTTGGCAGCCGCCAGGTGTTCGAGCCGGAAGCTCGGTGCGCCATCCTCGCGCCGCGGCCATTCGATGCCCTGTGGGCGCAGCGCGTAGCACAATCGAGCGAGGTCGATCAGGTCCCAGCGCGTGCATTGGTTGTTCCACTCACGCGCGTAGGGATCGTGAAAATTGCGATACAGCAGTTGGCGCGTGACTTCATCATCAAAGCGGATCGAGTTGTAGCCCACCGCGCAGGTGCCGGGCGTGGCCAACTGCTCGTGCACCGCGGCGGCGAAATCCGCTTCGAGCATCCCATCGCGCTCTGCATCCTGCGGCGCGAGGCCGGTGATCAGGCATGCCTGCGGGTGCGGCAGGCGATCGCGCGGCGGCTTGCAGGTGACCGCGCAGGGTTCGCCGATGGGCTCCAGTTCCGGCGTGGTGCGGATCGCGGCGAATTGCACCGGGCGATCGCGGCGCGGATCCGCGCCCCACGTTTCATAGTCGTGCCATAAAAAAGTGTGCGCCATTGCGGGCGAGGGTAGCGTTCGCCGGCAGCGCGATCAATGCGCCGAGATGTTGCGGGGACGCAGCACGGGTTACACTCGTGTTCGGGAGGGAGCATGATCGAAGACAATCTGATCTGGATCGACTTGGAAATGACCGGGCTGTACCCGGATACCGATTCGATCCTGGAAATCGCCTGCGTGGTGACCGACCGCGAACTCAACGTGCTGGCGACCGGGCCTGAATACGCGATTCGCCACGAAGAAGCGCGGCTGCTTGCGATGGACGACTGGAATCGCAACCAGCATGGCAAATCGGGCCTGTGGCAGCGGGTGCTGGAATCCTCGATCGACCACGCGCGTGCCGAGGCGGACACGCTCGAGTTTCTGGCGCAATGGGTGCCGATCGGCAAGTCACCGATGTGCGGCAATTCGATCTGCCAGGATCGCCGTTTTCTGTATCGCCAGATGCCGGTGCTGGAAAAATATTTCCATTACCGCAATCTGGATGTGTCCACGCTGAAGGAATTGGCGCGCCGCTGGGCGCCCGAGTTGTGCAAGGGCTTTGCCAAGGAATCCGCGCACACCGCGTTGTCGGATGTGCACGATTCTATCGCGGAGTTGCGTTATTACCGCGCGCACATGGCGGAACTGGCAGCGAAATAGAAATAGGCCGTCGAGCCCGCCGCATCTGCGCACCATGGCAAGAAGCCGTCCGTGGTGCTTGGCCGGCCGCGCGCCGAGCACACGTTGCGATTCAATGCCCGGCCGCTCTTCTTCGCCTTACAAAAGTTTCGATTCGGTCAGAACGTCCACACCGCAAGCAGGTGCGATGGCCGACGCTGGAATGTGCTCGCCGTTACCCCATTGCATGACGGCTTCCCGCTTGGCGTCGCCATCAACCAGAAACAATACGGCGCGCGCGCGGCTCAACCTTGCGGCGCTCAGCGACACGCGTTCCGGTGGTGGCTTGGGTGCGTCGAACACCGCCAACGTATCCGGCGCATCAGGCGCGATGCCCCAGTCGTGATCGGGAAACAGGCTGGCGGTGTGACCGTCCTCGCCGAGGCCCAATAACACCAGATCGAAATCGCCGATCACGCGCAGCGTCTGCGCGTATTGCTCGGCGCCTGCGCTTGCGCCAAGTTCCGCCGGAATGGTGTGGATGTTGGCGCGCGGGATCGGCACCTGATCCAGCAGGCTGTCGCGCGCCATGCGGCTGTTGCGCTGCGGATCGGCGATCGGCAGGCAGCGTTCGTCGCCGAAATACACCTGCCACCTCGACCAGTCGGTGATCGCTTTGCGCAGCGCCTGGTAGATCGCGCGCGGGGTGTTGCCGCCGGCCAGCACGATGCGGAACACGCCACGCGCGGCGATCGCGGTGGTCGCCGCCGTGCGGATGCGCAGCAACGCGTCGGCCTGCAGATCGGAACTATCGGCGAAGCCGTGCCAGCGTACCTGTCGGGATGCCGTCGAATTCATGTCGCGGTCGGCGGCGGGGTCAAGCCTTCGTGCTTCATTTCATGTCCGCCGAACTCGTTGCGCATCGCCGAAAGCAGCTTGTCGGAAAACGAATCTTCGTCGCGTGAGCGCAGCCGCGCAATCAGTGAGGCGGTGATGATCGGCGCGGCCACGTCGAGATCGATCGCCTCGGCCACCGTCCAGCGGCCTTCGCCGGAATCCACCACGTACGGCGCAATGCCTTCGAGGTTCGGATTTTTCTTCAGCGCATCGGCGGTGAGATCGAGCAGCCATGAGCGCACCACGCTGCCATAGCGCCAGATCTGGGTGATCTGTTCCAGATCGAGGTTGAATTCCTGCTTGTGTTTCAACACCGACAGGCCTTCGGCGTATGCCTGCATCAGGCCGTACTCGATGCCGTTGTGGACCATCTTGGTGAAGTGCCCGGAGCCGCACGGGCCGACACGCCCCCAGCCCTGATCTTTCGCCGGTGCCAGGGCTTCAAAGATCGGCCGCAGCTTTTCGACGATATCCGCATCGCCACCGACCATCATGCTGTAGCCCTCCTTCAAACCCCACACGCCACCGCTGGTGCCGCAATCCACGTAGTGGAGATTTTTTTCGGCCAGCCGTTGCGCGCGGCGCATCGAATCCTTGTAGTTGGAGTTGCCACCGTCGATCACGATATCGCCGGCCTCAAGCTTCGGAATCAACGCATCCAGCGTCTGATCCACGATCGCCCCGGCCGGAACCATCAGCCACAATGCGCGCGGGCTCTTCAGCATGCCGGGTAATTTCTCCAGCGCGTCGGTCGTCTCGCCACCCTGATCGGCCAGCCGCTTGCGCGCGGGGGGCATCGGATCGAAACCCACCACTCGATGGCTGCCTTTCATCAGGCGCTGGGCCATGAAGTTGCCCATCTTGCCCAGACCGATCATGCCCAGTTCCATGCGCCGCCTCCTTCAGTGCGCAATGCCTGCGCGTTAGCGGCCGTGGCCGCACTTGTCCGGAATCACCCATCGATCATACGCCGCCACGCATGAACTGCCGCGGCACACTGTGGGATTTTGTGAACATACAGGGGCGGCAGGTACATAATGGTGACTTTGCCGCGACAAGGATTTTGTCGGCCATGCCCCAGCCCACCGGCTGCCCGCGCACCACGCTGCTCGCCAACGGCGAGTACGCGGCGATGCTTGACCGTTCGGGTTCCGGCTACAGCCGCTGGCGCAATCTCGCGATCACGCGCTGGCGCGAGGACGCCACTTGCAACCCTTGGGGCACCTGGCTCTATCTGCGCGATGCGCGCAGCGGCGCGGTGTGGTCGCCGACGTCACAGCCGCTTGGGCAGGGCGACGCGGGTTGCGAAGCGCACCTGCGGGAATACGCTGCACAGTATGTCCGTCGCGACGGTGCGCTGACCACCACGCTGGAAGTTGCACTGCACCGACGCGACGCGCTCGAGCTGCGCGGCGTGGCGGTTCGCAACGATGGCGACGACGCGCGCGAGATCGACCTCACTTCGTACATGGAACTGGTGCTCGATTCGCCGCAGGCCGATGCCTCGCATCCCGCGTTCTCCAAGATGTTCGTGCAGACCCACGTCGAGGACGGCGTGCTGCTGGCGACGCGGCGCAAACGCGATCCTTCTGAACCGGATATGTGGGCCGCGCATGCGGTCGTGGTGGAGGGTGAAGCGCTGGGCGCGGTGCAGTACGAAACCGATCGCCTGCGCTTTATCGGTCGCGATCGCACGACGCGTTCGCCGCTGGCGCTGGATGCCGATGTGCCATTGTCCGGCACGGTGGGGACGGTACTCGACCCGATCTTTGCTCTGCGTGTGCGCGTGCGGGTGCCGGCGCGCGCCACGCGACGGATTGCTTTTCTGACCGGCGTCGCCGCCAGTCGCGCGGATGTTCTGAAACTGGTTGGAAAGCATGCGACTGCCCGCGCCTGCGCCAAGGTATTCGCGAACGCACGATCCGATGCCGCTGGGCGTTTGCACGCACTCGGTACAAGCGAGGAAGAAGCGCGCAGGTTCCGCCGGCTTGCGGATGCACTGCTTTGCAGCGATCCCGCGTTGCGCGCCTCGCCCGAAGAACTGGCGCAAGGCGAGGGCGGTGCGCCGGTGCTGTGGGCCAAGGGCATCTCCGGCGACCTGCCGATCGTCTTGTTGCGTATCGACGCTGCGTCGCAGATCAGTCTTGCTCGGGAAATACTGCAAGCGCAGGCGTATTGGCGTTCCAAGCAACTTCCCGTGGACGTGGTCGTGCTCAACGAAGCGCACGCCGCTGCGACGGCCTCGGTGCAGTCGCAACTCATGGACATCGTCAAGCAAGCGGCGGCTGGCAAATCCGCGGACAAGGCGCAAGGTGCTGCATTCGTGCTGCGCGGTGATCAACTGGATACGCGGTTGCGCAATGGATTGCCGACGGTCGCGCGGATTGTGCTGGAGGGGAAGAATGGCGATTTGAAAGCACAGATTGCGCGGTTGAAGTCGCCTGGAGTAGCGGCTTCTGTCGCCACCCCAGCCTTCCAAAATTCGTCATCCCGGCGAGGGCCGGAATCCAGTGTCCTTACCGTCCATGGGCCTGGATCCCGGCCAGTCCATGGCCGGGATGACCGTGGGTCAGTACGCCGTACACCCAGCGATATTGCCGCCCAGTTGAAAAACTTCAACGGCCTGGGCGGCTTCAGTGCGGATGGCGGCGAGTACGTCACCGTGTTGCGCGAGGGCCGGCATACGCCGATGCCGTGGACGCAGATTGTCGCCAATCCGGATTTCGGATTCCTCGCCACCACCACCGGTGGCGGCTATTGCTGGGCGCTCAACAGCCAGCAGAATCCGATTACGCCGTGGTCGAATGACCCGGTGAGCGATGCGCCGGGCGATGTGCTGTATCTGCGCGATCTCGATAGCGGAGCATTGTGGTCGGCAACCGCTGCACCGATTCGTGTTCCGGATAGCACCTACGTTGCGCGCTTCGGGCCGGGTTACGTGAAGTACGAATGCATGGCGCACGGCATCGAGTCGGAACTGCTGCAATTTGTGCCGCTTGCGGATTCGCTGAAGATATCGCGATTGCGCATGCGCAACCGCAGCGGTCGTGCGCGACGGCTGGATGTCACCGCGTATGTGCAATGGGCGCTCGGCCCGATCGGCGCCAACGCCACGCCCTTTTGCATCACTTCGTTTGATGCACAAACCGGCACGCTGCTCGCGCGCAATCGCTGGCGCGATCCTTTTGCCGGTCGCGTCGCGTTCGCCGCGTTCGACAAAATGCCGCAATCCTGCAGCGCAGATCGCGGCGAATTCCTTGGAGCATGCGGCGCCGCGGAAGCGCCCGCGGCGTTGAGGCGCAAGCAACCGCTGTCCGGCCTGACCGGTGCAGGGCTCGATTCCTGCGCGGCCTTGCAGACGACCGTCGAACTTGCCGCCGACGCGGATACCGAGATCGTGTTCCTGCTCGGCGAGGGTTCGGACCAGGCGCAGGCATTGCAACTCGTGCAGCGTTATCGCGCGGCCGATCTGGACGCCGCATTCGCCGAGGTTCGCAAGCAATGGGCCGAGATCCTCGGCGCGGTGGAGGTGCGCACACCCGATCCGCAGATGGATTTGCTGTTGAATCGCTGCCTGTTGTATCAGGTGCTGGCCTGCCGGCTGTGGGCGCGCACCGCGTTTTATCAGGCCAGTGGCGCCTACGGATTCCGCGATCAGTTGCAGGATGTGATGGCATTGTGCGTGGCGGGGCCGGAGCTGGCGCGCGAGCACATCCTGCGCGCGGCCGCGCGGCAATTCGTGGAAGGCGATGTGCAGCACTGGTGGCTGCCGCCGGATGGACGCGGCATCCGCAGCCGGGTATCGGACGATCGGCTGTGGTTGCCGTACGTGACTGCGCATTACCTCCTCACCACCGGCGATACGCGCGTGCTGGATGAATCGATGCCGTTCCTGCAGGGCGACGTGTTGAAGCCGGGGCAGAACGAGTCGTTCTTCGCGCCACAAATTTCATCAGACAGCGGCACGTTGTTCGAGCACTGCGCGCGCGCGATCGAAATAGGCATGCGCAATGGCGCGCACGGGTTGCCATTGATGGGCAGCGGCGACTGGAACGACGGGATGAACCGCGTCGGCATCGGCGGCAAGGGTGAAAGCGTGTGGCTGGGCTGGTTCCTGTACGCGGTGCTGGAGAGCTTCGTGCCGATTGCGGAACAACGCGGGGAAACGCAGCGCGCGCAAGCCTGGCGCGCGCATTCGGCTGCGCTGCGCGCGGCACTGGACAAGAGCTGGGACGGCGAGTGGTACCGGCGCGCGTACTACGACGATGGCACACCTCTGGGGACGAATCGCGACAGGGAATGCAAAATAGACTCGATCGCGCAATCCTGGAGCGTGATTTCCGGTGCGGGGAATCCCGAACGTGCCGCACGTGCGATGCGCGCGGTGGATGCGCATCTGGTGCGCGAGCAGGATGGGCTGGTCGCGCTGTTCACGACGCCGTTCGACAAGACGAAACACGATCCCGGCTACATCAAGGGCTATCCGCCGGGCCTGCGCGAGAACGGCGGCCAATACACGCACGGCTCGATCTGGTCATTGATTGCATTCGCCATGCTGGGCGAGGGCGACAAGGCGCACCAGTTGTTTCGCATCTTCGACCCGCTGCATCACACCCGGACACCGGAAGGCGTGCAGCACTACAAGGTCGAACCCTACGTGGTCTGCGCGGACATCTATTCGGTTGCGCCGCATACCGGTCGTGGCGGCTGGACCTGGTATTCGGGCTCGGCGGGCTGGCTGTATCGCGCCGGGCTTGAATCGCTGCTCGGGTTCCAGTTGCGCGGCGATTCGCTGTGCATGAACCCGTGCATTCCAAAATCCTGGAAGGGATTCGAAATTGGCTACCGCCATGGTTCGACGCATTACCGCATCGTTGTGGAGAATCCGGATCGCGTCTCCCGCGGCGTGACACGGGTGGAACTGGACGGAAACGACTTGAAGGATGCCAATGCAATTCCGCTCGCCGACGATGGCGTCCAACATCGCATTCGCATCGTGCTGGGCAGCAGCGTGCCTGCGCGCGACAAGCGATCGATGTCGGCGGCAGGCGGGCGCGCGCAACGATGAAATTGGGGGCTGCCTCGACTGAAAGTGCGGCCCCGGAAAGCCGTTTCCTGACCATGGCGATCAAGGGTGATCGCGACCCTGAGAGGTTTCAATGACCGTCAAATCCGACGCATTCGTTTTCTTCGGCGCCACCGGAGATCTCGCCTACAAGCAGATTTTTCCGGCGTTGCAGGCGTTGATCCGCAATGAGCGATTCGATCTGCCGATCATCGGCGTGGCGCGCTCGGACTGGAACCTGGAACGCCTGCGCGATCGCGCGCGCTCCAGCCTCCGCGAACACGGCGGCATGGACGACAAGGCCGCGCGCAAGCTGTGCCGCTTGCTGCGTTTCGTCAACGGCGACTACAACGATCCGGCAACTTTCGCGCAATTGCGCAAGGCGCTGGGCCAGGCGAAGCATCCGCTGCATTACCTCGCGATTCCACCCAGCATGTTCGAGACGGTGGTGAAGGGGCTGGATGCCTCCGGTTGCGCGGAAGGCGCGCGCGTGGTGGTGGAGAAGCCGTTCGGGCGCGATCTGAAATCTGCGCGTGAACTCAACCGCACACTGCACAGTATTTTTCCGGAAGACTCGATTTTCCGCATTGACCACTACCTCGGCAAGGAAGCGGTGCAGAATCTGCTGTATTTCCGTTTCGCCAATTCCTTTCTCGAACCGGTCTGGAACCGTACCTACATTCACAGCGTGCAGATCACCATGGCCGAGGCGTTCGGCGTGCAGGGCCGTGGCAGCTTCTACGAGGAAGTCGGCGCGCTGCGCGACGTGGTGCAGAACCACATGCTGCAGGTGCTGGTGTTGCTGGCGATGGATGCACCTACCGGGCGCGACGGCGAATCGATGCGCAGCGAGAAGCAGCGCCTGCTGCGTGCGATTCGTCCGCTCGATCCCGGAGAAGTGGTTCGCGGCCAGTTCACTGGATACCGGAACGAACAAGGCGTTGCGCGCAATTCGAAAGTGGAAACCTTCGCTGCGCTGAAACTGCACATAGACACCTGGCGCTGGGCCGGTGTGCCGTTCTACATCCGCGCCGGCAAGGAAATGCCGGTCACCTGCACCGAAGTTTTCGTGGATCTGAAATGCCCGCCCCTGCACGTGTTCGACAAGATCGAGCCGGAGCAGTCCAACTATTTCCGGTTCCGGCTGAGTCCGGACGTTGTCATTTCCGCCGGGGCGCGTGTCAAGAAGCCGGGCGAAGCGATGCGCGGCGAGAACGTGGAACTGGTCGCGCGCCAGCAACCCAAACGCGTGCGGCTGCCGTATGCGAGATTGCTGGGCGACGCGGTGCGCGGCGACGCGGAGTTGTTCGGACGCGATGACGGTATCGAAGCGGCGTGGCGCATCATCGACCCGGCGCTGAATGACGCCGAGCCGGTCATCCGCTACAAGCCCGGCACCTGGGGCCCTTCCGCTTCCGACAAGCTGATCGCGTCCGATGGCGGCTGGCACGACCCGGTGGTGAGCAAGACGCCTGCGAAATGATCTGCCGGATGCAACTTTATAGGCCGTTCGCCCTGAGGTGTCGAAAGGGGAACGGCATCCTGCCTTCGCGGTTCTATACCTCACCGCCAAAGGCTTTGTTTTGCATGGATCGCATTGCCCGATGAACGCACCGCACGACATCGTGTTTTTGTTCGACGTCGACGACACGTTGCTGGACAACGACGCCATCAACGCCGACCTGGACGCCCACATCGAGCGCGTGTTCGGCGCTGCGGGGCACAAGCTGTACCGCGAAATCTACGAATCGCTGCGCGGCGAAGTGCAATATGCGGATTATCTTGGCGCGATCCAGCGCTTCCGCGTGCAATGCGGAGACGAGGTGCGCGCGCAGGACCTGGGTGCGTACCTGTTGGAGTATCCGTTCGCCGAACGCCTGTATCCACGCGCGCTGGAAGCGATCGCGCACGTCTCGCGCTTCGGCCCGGCCGTGGTGCTGTCGGACGGAGATGCGGTGCTGCAGCCGCGCAAGATCAGCACTTCCGGCATCGCCGACGCGGTGGGCGGGCGCGTGCTGATCTACGTCCACAAGGAAACCATGCTGGACGATGTGGAACGGCGTTTCCCCGCGCGACGATACGTGATCGTCGAGGACAAGCTGCGCGTGCTGGACG
>DATNFU010000028.1:0-112302 GCA_035606235.1 Rhodanobacteraceae bacterium | reverse complement strand
CGGCTTCTTGCGTGACTTGGTTTCGATCATGATCACGCCGCGCGGGCCGACCACGACGTGATCGAGGTTGAAACCCTCGCCGGGAATATCGTGCAGCACTTGGCACCCGCTGCCGATCAGATGGTTGAGTTCTTGCGCGGTCATGCGCTCGGCGGCCAAGCCCTCCCGTGCTTGCCGCCGTAAACCGGCATGGTGGAGAAAGCTGCGTAGCCCCAGCGCAAACAAAACCACTGCGCCCAAGATGAAAATCGCCTCTCTGACTCCGAATCCAGCATGCCTCCACGGCACAAACTGCAACGCCCAAGCCAGCATGAAGAGCGGCCCTGACATGAGCATCAGCATCCATGCTCCCATCATGTCATCGCCGTGCTCCTGCATGCGCGCGCGAAGTTGTTCGCCGGCGGAGTGCTGCAATTTGCCGCTAAGCGGCGATCGACGTTTGTCGCGTCTGATCCACCACACGTAACCAAGAATGGAGAGCACCGCAAACGCCAGAGGAATCAGGACAGCCAGGAGCAGCGCAACGCTTGGGATCATGTGGGTCGGCCGGAGTAGTTGTTGGCCGATGTGTACCACAACGATTGCGAAAAATTCTTATTGGCCGCTCGCCAAACGGTCCACGTATTACGCAGTCAAGTAATGTGGGGATACCGATGGGGATACCACCATTTCGGCGGAGAACAAAACGTATTGTTGTTCAGCGCGTTAGCCGTTCGATACGATGACGTCCCTGTCAAGAGAGGCTGAGTATTCGCCTGATATAGAGCGTAACAGATCAGGAAATGCGCTCTAGCCGAACAGAAGACAACCACCCCTCGGTTGCCGCAGGCGCGGTCTGCCGGAACATGAGCTGGGCGCGCGCAGGCTAGCGCAACAAATAAAGACTCTCGATCGTGCGCTCGTCGCGTCCCGCCAGCGTCGCTTGCGAGGAGCGGCCGGCATCGATCAGCAGACGGGTGAGGCCGAGATGGTCGGGCAGCGGCGGGCCGTAATGTTTCGCTCCGGTGCTGCCGTCGTAGGAGAGCGCAAAGCGCACGCCGCGCGCGCGCAACTGCGCCAGGCCGTCGATCAACGAGTCGCGCGCGAGCTGCCGATGGTAGCGCTTGTCGCGGCCGATCGTGGTGCCAAGATAGGGTGGGTCGAGGTAGAGAAAGTCATCCACGTCGGCATCGGATGTTGTGTGCAGCCAGTCGCCTTGGCGAAATTCCACGCGCGTGCGCAGCAGCCGTGATGCTGCCGCGGTCGCCTCGCGCATGCGATCCGGATGCATGCCGAGCCTGCGCTTGTCGGCGGATTGCGTGAACTCGCCGCTCGCGTTGAAACGCACCGCGTTCTTGACGCAGCGGCAGATCAGGTAGAGCAGATCCACCGGGTCGCGCTCGCGGTTGAAGCGCGCTCGAACGCGATTGAAATAATCGGCTGCTGCTTGCGCTTGTCGGACCCAGATTGCGCGGTATTGCGCGGCGGTTGCGTCCGGTTGTTCGACGATGCCGCGCCACAGGTTCACGATCTCATCCAGGCTGTCGCCGATCACGAAGCGCTGAGCCAGCCCATGTTGCGCGGCGTACAGCGACATCGCCGCCGAGCCCGCGAACGGCTCGTACATGACTTGTATGCCGGCGGGAATGTGCCGCGCGATGATCGGCGCGAGCCGGCGTTTGCTGCCTTGATAGGGAACCGGATGCGGTACGCGCATCAGCGCGTGCGGCGCGGCGCCAGCTTGGCCGCAGAAATATATTGCGAACGCAGCAGCAGATCCCAGAGCGGTGAGGTCACGCCGAAATTGCGCTCGGGATGATAATGATGCACGTGATGCGCGGCCGCCCATGTGCGCAGCAGCTGACTGCGGAAGCGGAAGTTGTGCATGCTCCAGTGGCTCAATCCGTATGCTGCATAACCTGATGCGACGCCTCCGGCCAGCAGCAACGCGGAACCGGTGGACATCATGTTGCTCAGCAGCGCGGCCAGTGCGAGATAGGCCAGCGGCGGCAGGAAGAACGGCAGCGCGTCGTAACCTTCCGGTTGCTCATGATGACGACGATGGCCTTCCTCGAACATCGACAGCGGCCCGTGAAACAACCAGCGGTGTACGCAGTATTCGATCAGGCTGAAAATCAGCACGCCGCACAGCACGATCAATAGCGTGGTCGAGAGGCGCAGCTCGTCGCGCCAGAGGCCGGCGGCAAGCAGCGCGACCGCGACTCCGATATCCGAACTCAACCCCGCATAGCAGTTGAAACGGCTGCCGGAAAGGCGCGCCAGCCACTGCAGCGAAGCGTTGGGGGACGACTCGTTCATGCGTGCCTCGTAGTCCATCACGATTGCCATGGTGAGCATCCCTGTCTGGTCCCTCGCCTGCGCGGCGAGGCCGACTCCTTTCGCGCGCCCATGTTAAGCGCGTTTGCGGCGCTTGTCTTGCGCAAAGCCAGTTTGCGCGCACGCCATTTCCGCAAGCTTTCAGCCGGCAGTCATCCGCAATGGGGGATTGCGCGCTGTAATGGCCGCCTCCCGCGCAGGAAACCCGCCTATGAAAACCGCAAACAGGGCCAGCATCGCGATCATGGCGTGCATGATGTCGCTGGCCGCGATCGCACAATCGCCCAAACAACGGGATGCGGAAAATCTGGCGCGGTTCCAGCACTACGCCTCGCCACCGCAGGACAGCATGCATTATTTCCGGCTCGATCGTTTTCAGTCTCTCGGGCCGAATGCGCAGGGGGACGATGTGCTGGCGGTGTGGACCGGTGTCAATCAGGTCTATCTGCTTACCGTTGAATCACCCTGTTTGCGGCTTGAGTATGCCAACGCGATCGCGCTGACATCCACTTCCGGCAACGTCAACGCGCGTATGGATTACATCAGGTATGGCCGCGACCGGCAGTGCCGGATCGAGACGATCCGGAAGGTGGATTACAAAGCGATGCGTGCGGCGCGGAGCAGTGCTCAGCCTTCCGGAGGCGGTACGTAACCCGCTGGCTTCTCCGCGGCTCCGTTGAAAAGGAACTTCTCCATTTCGCTTGCGAGCAATGCGCGCGCCTTGGGGTCCAGCGGCGACAAGCGGTTTTCGTTGATCAGCATGGTCTGGTGTGCCAGCCATTGCGACCACGCCTGCTTGCTGATGCTCTGGTAAATGCGCTGGCCGAGTTCGCCGGGCCACGGCGCGTAATCCAAACCTTCGGCTTCGCGCTGCAGTTTGATGCAGAACACATTGCGGCTCATCTTCTTGTCTCTCGTTGGTATGGTGCCATTGTAGGAGCGCGCCGCGCGCGCGGCCCAGGGCCCGTCCCGGGGCCGAGGGCCTGGTCGCCGCCGAGAGGCCGGCGCCTACCGGAGCGCCACCAGCAGTTTTCGCACCGGTGCGGGAATGCCGAGTTGCGCGAAATGCGCGCGCGCGCACCAGCGCATATCCTGCGTGTCGGCCACCCCTTGATGCGCGTACACGTTTCGCCACTGCAGCGGTTGTGCGTGCAACCGGTAGTGCGTGAAGGTGTGCAGGAAGGGCGGCAATATTTCAGCAGTAGCTGTTCCGAGTTCGGCCAGATCATGCGCGATGCTGCTCGCCAGATCGGTGTCTTTCGCTTCCGGCAAGCTCCACAAGCCTGACCACACGCCGTTTGCGCCACGCCGCTGCAGCAGGACGCGATCTTGCGCGTCGCGCAGGATCAGCATCACCGTTTGCCGCTGCGGCAGTTGCCGTGTGCGACGGCGCAGCGGCAGCGCTTCGGTCAAATCCTGTTGGTGCGCGATGCACATCGTCGCCAGCGGACATTCACCGCAGCGCGGTTTCGCGCGAGTGCACACGGTGGCGCCGAGATCCATGATCGCCTGCGTGTAATCGGCGATGCGCTCATGCGGCGTGTTGCTTTCGGCCAGCGACCATAATTGCCGATCAATGGATCGATCATCCGCATTGCCATGTACGCCGTGCATGCGCGTCAACACCCGCTTGACGTTGCCGTCCAGGATGGCGAAGCGTTGCTCGTGCGCCAATGCCATGATTGCGCCGGCGGTTGAGCGGCCGATGCCGGGCAGCGCGGAAAGCGAAGCGAAATCGCGCGGCAGTTCGCCGCCGTGGAGTTCAACGCACTGTTTGGCAGCGCGCCGCAGGTGTCGCGCACGCCGGTAGTAACCAAGGCCCGACCACAACGCGAACACGGCATCTTCCTCGGCGTCCGCCAGCGCGCGGATATCCGGCAGCGCGCGCACGAAACGTTCGAAGTAGGGGATCACCGTCGCCACTTGCGTCTGTTGCAGCATAACCTCGGAAACCCACACGCGATAGGGCGTGCGCCGGTTTGCGGGACTGTCCTGCCAGGGCAGGTCATGGCGGCCGTGGCGGTCGAACCAGGCGAGAAGGCGCGGGGCGAAACTGGCCATCATCTCCACGTTCAATGTGTCGATCCGACCGGCGCGGCGATGGGTTTACCGGCGGCCGGCGCCTGTGCACTGCTCGCCGACAGCGGAGCGACCTGCGGTCCTGCCTCGATGCGTACGCGCTGCATCTGCAGAGGCCCGTATTCCACCGCATCCAGTTGCGCCTGACCGCTCAGCGGGGGCAGCGTCAGCGCGGCCTGCGGCGACGAGACGAGCACGCCTTGCCACCAGTCGAGCAGCGCGACTGGCTGCAGGCGCGCGTCCACATGCTCACCGTCGCCATCCAGCTTGATCGCGGCGAGCATCGGGTTCGTGCCCTGCGCTGGCTGTATCTGCAGCGCAAGCGCGTAGTTGCGCGATGTCTGCGGGAGCGCGCCGGTCGAAGCGGCGGGCGCCGCGGTGCTGGCGGCAGCCGCAACGGCTTGCGCGGGCAGGGTGAGATCTCCGTGCAGGGCCGCGCCAACCGCATTGCCGCCGCGCCAGAAAGCATCGCCCTTGATGCGCGTGCGCGCACCGTGCTCGATCGTGGCATCCAGATCGATTTGCGTGAAGCGCAGCATGTCGCCCTGTTGCGTCGGCAACATGCGCAGGCTCAGGGTGCCGCCACGGTCGGCGCCGTTGCGCGCGGAGGCGTCGAGATGGAACGGCGTGCCCGGCACCAGCGGCCCGGTTTCCGCGTTGAGATCAAACAGCAGCGGTTCGTCGCCACGCACCAGGGTACCGTTGGCGACACGAATGCCCGCGCCGATGCGCGGCAGTTGCGGCGCACCGGCATTGTGCGGGACGTGCGACAGCAACGTCTGCAATTGCTCGAGGTCGATGCGCGGCGTTTCTATCTCCAGTCTTTCGATCGCGAGTTCGCGATGCAACAGTGCGCGCCATGGCACCACGATGCGCGCCTCGGATGCGGCGAGCAGCGGGGTCGTGGCGCTGCCGACGCTCAGCCGAAATCCCTGCAACTGCACGGCCGGATGCGGCCACAGCGCGGGCGAAGCCGGCTTGTCCACGCTCAGCACCAGGCCGGCATTGGCCAGTTGCGATTGCAGCAACGCGGTGAAGCGTTGCGGTTGCAATAGCGAGCGCACGATCAGTATCGCCGCCAGCAGTGCGAGCAGAATCAGCACGATGACCGCCGCCGTGATCCAGCGCCACGGATGCTTCGCGATGGATTCGCGCGCGATCATTCGCCGCCCAGTCGCGCCGGCAGCAAGCCATCCACGAATGCGCGCGCATTGAACACGCGCAGATCCTGCGCTCTCTCGCCCAGGCCGACGTAGCGGATCGGCAGGCCGAACTCGCGCGCCAGCGCGAACACCACGCCACCCTTGGCGGTGCCGTCGAGCTTGGTTACCGCGAGCCCGCTGACGCCGATCGCTTCACGGAATAGCCGCACCTGGCTGACCGCGTTGCCGCCGGTGGTGCCATCGATCACCATTAGCACCTCGTGTGGCGCGCTTGCATCCAGCTTGGCGAGCACGCGTTTGACTTTCGCTAGCTCGTTCATCAGGCCAGACTGCGTGTGCAGGCGCCCGGCGGTGTCGGCGATCAGAACATCGGTGTTGCGCGCGCGCGCGGTCTGCAAGGCGTCGAACACCACGCTGGCCGAATCGGCATTCTGGCCCTGCGCAACGACCGGCACCTGGTTGCGCGCGCCCCATTCCTGCAACTGCGCGACCGCCGCGGCACGAAAAGTATCGCCGGCCGCCAGCATCACGCCGCGATGTTCGTCGCGATAACGACGCGCCAACTTGCCGATTGTGGTGGTCTTGCCGACGCCATTGACGCCGACCACCAGCAGCACGAACGGTTTGTGCGCGCCGACATCCAGCGGTTGCGCGACGGATTCCAGCATCGCGACCAGTGCCGCGCGCAACCCGTCGAGCAGGGCGCCGGCATCGGCGAATTCGCGCTTGTGCATGCGCCGGCGCAGATCTTCCACCAACTCGCGGGTGGCGGTCACGCCGACATCGGCGCCGATCAGCGTGGTTTCGAGCTCGTCCAGCAGATCGTCATCGAGCTTGGGATGCCGTACAAACAGTGCGCCGAGGTTGCGTGCGAAGCCGCTGCCGGACAGACGTTCGCGCCAACCGCGCTTGGCGGGCTCGGGTTGCAATGCTTCGGCGAGTCCCGTCGGCGGTTCCCGTGCAAGCATCGCCGCTTCCACCGATTCGCCCGCAAGCTCCGCACTGGCGGGCTCGGGCAGTTCCGGTTGCGCGGCCGGCTCGATGGGTTGTTGGGGTTCGTCGCGCCCGATGATTTTTTTCCAGAACTTCTGCATGGCTGGCGCCGCGGCTCACGCTCCAAGACAATCCGGTAATGCTAACAGCCGACCCCCAACGCCCATGAAACGGCGACATCCGGGCGCGCCGCCCGGCTCCGTGCGCATCATCGGGGGAAAATTGCGCGGCTCGAAGCTTGGCGTTGCCGCGTTGCCGGGGCTGCGACCCACGCCGCAGCGCCTGCGCGAAACCCTGTTCAACTGGCTGATGCCGGTGATCGACGGCGCGCGCGTGCTGGATCTGTTCGCCGGCAGCGGGGCATTGGGCATCGAGGCGCTGTCGCGCGGCGCGGCGCGGGCGCTGCTGGTCGAACGCGATCATGCCCAGGTGGACAGGATCGCCGCCGATCTGCGTCGGTTGCACGTGGACAACGCCGAAGTGCGTTGCGCAGATGCGCTGGAATGGTTGGTGAGCGCCCCGGTCCAGTTGTTCGACGTGGTATTTCTGGATCCGCCATTCGAGGCGGATCTGTGGACGCGCGCGATCGACCTGCTGGGTGCGCGGGGCTGGCTGGCGACGGACACATACATTTACGTTGAATCGCCGGCCGACCGGTCGTTGTCGATGCCGGCCAGCTGGGCGCTGCATCGCGAAACAGGCGCCGGCGCGGTGCGCGGGGCGCTTTACCGCCCCACCTGAGTTTTTGGTTTTTTTGAGGAGTGCAGCCGTGGACGGCTGCTTTTAGCGTCAAGGATGCGCATAATGGCCACATGGGGAGTGCCAGCAACAAAGGGTCAAATGGCCGGATTGCGGTCTATCCGGGTACGTTCGACCCGATCACGCACGGTCACAGCGACCTGATCGCGCGTGCCGCGCCGTTGTTTGACCGCGTCATCGTGGCGGTGGCGGAGAGCACGGCCAAGACACCGTGCCTGGATTTGGAGCATCGCATCGAGCTTGCCCGTACCGCGCTGGGTGGTATTGCCAACGTGGAAGTGCGCGGCTTCGATACCCTGCTTGCGGATTTCGTCGCGGCGATCGGCGCCGGCGTGATCCTGCGTGGCCTGCGCGCGGTGTCGGATTTTGAATACGAGTTCCAGCTCGCCAGCATGAACCGGCACCTGATCCCGCAAGCGGAAACCCTGTTCCTGACGCCTTCCGAGCCCTACAGTTTCATTTCATCGTCGCTGGTGCGCGAAATCGCGCGGCTGCGCGGCGACGTTTCCGGCTTCGTCCACCCCGCGGTGCAGGATGCGCTGCATCAACGTTTCAAGCTTCGCCAATCCAACTAGAATATCGAGGTGTACATCATGCGCAAATTCGCATCCGTCATCGCGCTCGCGTTCATCGCAGCTTTCGCGCTGTCCGCCTGCAACAAGGGACAGCAAGCCGAACAACCCGCGCAGGCGGCGCAAGTCAGCAAGCCGACCAGTCCGACCGACATGAAAGGTTGGCAGGCCTATCTCAGCCAGATCATCCGCGACCACATGCAGGGCATCCAGAACTCGCCTTATGTGTACTTCGTGCCCCAGGGTGACGATGCCGCGACGGTCGCTGCACGTGGACGGGTGCAGGACACGCTCAACGGCGTGGTCGCGACCACGGTGCTGCCGGGCAACATGATTGCGGCCGGCGGGCCCGATTCGGGCAAGACCGCCGATGTGTTGATCGCCGCGTTCAAGAATGCGCAGCCGGGATCGTTCAAGGGCGTGGCCGTGCTGTTTATCGGCAGCGCCGCGGACCGGCAGCGCGTGCATGACGCGGTTGCGCCGAGCGGCGCGGATTTCCGCTTCGCGCAGATGTGACTCCGGGCGCCTGCAAGCAGGCTCCTGCGCCAGCGGCTTGGTAGGAGCCTGCTAGCAGGCGACGCATTGCGCCGGCAGGGGGTCGAGCCGGCAATGCTAAAATGCAGCAATGGCCCTGAAGATTACCGACGCGTGCGTCAATTGCGACGTGTGCGAGCCCGTTTGCCCCAACCGAGCGATCACGCAAGGCGAGGAGTATTACGTCATTGCGCCGGATCGCTGCACCGAATGCGTCGGCCATTTCGACGCACCCCAGTGCATAGAGGTATGCCCGGTCGAGTGCATCATCCTCGACCCCGCGCACATAGAATCGCCTGACGCGCTGACATTCAAATACCGTGCGCTGATCGGGGAAATCGATACTGAGCTCAAGGAGGATGCCGCATGAAGTTGTTGCGCAGCGCGTTGCTGTCTTGCTTTGTGATGTTGTCAGGCGCGTCGCCAGCGCTCGCCGCGAATCCCTCCCCCCGAATTTTCAGCCCGCAGAACCAGGCCACGCGCCCCGGTCACGCGGCGATCGCCTCCGCGCACAATCTGGCCACCAATGCAGGGCTGCAAGTATTGCGCGAAGGCGGCAACGCGTTTGACGCGGCGGTTGCCGTGGCCGCTACCTTGTCGGTGGTCGAGCCGCAAAGTTCCGGTATCGGCGGTGGCGGTTTTTTCCTGCTGCATCGCGCATCGGACGGCAAGGACGTGATGCTGGATGCGCGCGAGACCGCGCCGGCTGCGTCCAGCAGCAAATTGTATGAAGATGCGAACGGCGATCCGGATCGCGACAAGTCCCTGAATGGTGCGCTCGCTGCGGGCATTCCCGGCGAGCCCGCCGCGCTGGTGTGGATGGCGCGGCATTACGGCAAATTGCCACTGTCGAAATCGCTGGCACCGGCAATCCGCATCGCGCGCGAAGGCTTCCAGCCGGATGCGCGTTTCCTTTCCGAACTGCGCGAACGCGCGAAAGTGATTGCGCGTTACCCCGGTTCCGCTGCGCTGTTGCTGCCGGATGGCAAGCCGCCGCAAGCCGGTTGGATATTCAAGAATTCAGATCTGGCAGACACGCTGGCGCGCATCGCGAAGGATGGCGATGCCGGTTTCTACAGGGGCGAGTTCGCGAGGAAGCTCGTGGATGGCGTGCGTGCGACCGGCGGCAACTGGACGCTTGCCGACCTGGAAAATTACAAAGTCAAGGAACGCGCGCCGATCTCGTTCGATTACCAGCCGCCCGGCAAACCTGCGTACCACATCGTCTCCGCTTCGCCGCCATCTTCCGGCGGGATCGTGCTGAAAGAGATGTTGAACATCCTTTCCGGTTTCGATCTGGACAAGATGGATCGCGCGCATCGCGTGCACACGGTCGTGGAAGCGATGCGGCGCGGCTATCGCGATCGCACGCAATATCTGGGTGATCCGGATTTCGTGCAGATGCCGATCGCGAAACTCGGCAGCATGGCTTACGCCGACAAGTTGCGCGAATCGATCCAGCCCGACCAGGCCACGCCCAGCGCCGCGCTGCCGGCAGTGAAGCCGGAGAGCATGCATACCACGCATTTTTCGATAATCGACGCCGATGGCAACATGGTTGCGGCCACGCAAACGGTCAACACCTCCTTCGGTTCCTGTCTGGTGATTCCCGGCACCGGTTTCGTGCTCAACAACGAGATGGATGATTTTGCGCTGGTGCCCGGTAAACCCAACGCGTACGGGCTGATTGGTTACGCCGCGAACGCACCCGAACCCGGGCGCCGGCCGCTGTCGTCGATGGCGCCGACTTTTGTATTCGGGCCCGACAAGGACATGGTGATCGGCACGCCCGGCGGTTCACGCATCATCACCATGGTGCTGGAAGGCGTGCTCGCGTTCATCGATGGCGACGATGCCGCGCAGATCACCGCCAAGCCGCGCTTTCATCATCAATATCTGCCCGACGTGATCTCCGCCGAACCCGGCGCGCTCGACCCTGCCACCATCAAGACCCTCCAGGATATGGGCTACACGGTGAATGCCGGCGAGCGCACCTGGGGCTTCATGAACGTGGTGATCTGGAACCGCAAGACGGATACGCTGAGCGCGGCCAGTGATCCGCGCGGGGATTCCGGGCTGGGGAAAGTGCAGTAGGAGCCCGCGTGCAAGCGTCGCCGCCCTTCATACCTGACAGGTGAGCAAAGATGCAGTTGTGGTCCATCCAGGGCAACTCCCAAAAGCTGGACGGCGGCGCGATGTTCGGCAACGCACCGCGCGCGATGTGGTCGCAATGGATCGCACCGGATGAGCGCAACTGCATTCCACTGGCTTGCCGCTGCCTGCTCGCGACCGATCTCGACGGCAAGAATGTGCTGTTCGAGACCGGTATCGGCGCGTTCTTCGAACCCAAACTGCGCGAGCGCTATGGCGTGGTGGAGGATCGCCACGTGCTGCTGGATTCGCTGCGCGAGGCGGGTCTCTCGCACGAAGACATCGATGTGGTGGTGCTCTCGCACCTGCATTTCGATCATGCGGGCGGGCTGTTGTCCGAATGGCGCGAAGGCGAGGCGCCGCGCCTGCTGTTTCCGAGCGCGACATTCCTCGTCAGCACCACGCACTGGCTGCGTGCGCGAGACCCGCATCCGCGCGACCGCGCTTCATTCATTCCGGGCTTGCCGGAATTGCTGGAACAAAGCGGCCGACTGGAACTGGTGGATGGCGAACATTCGCGCGCACTCGGCACGTCGGTGCGCTTCCATTTTTCCCAGGGCCACACGCCGGGCTTGATGCTGGGCGAGGTCGTCGGGGCGCAGGATCGCAACGGCATCGTGTACTGCGCCGACCTGATCCCCGGTCGCGCCTGGGTGCATCTGCCGGTGACGATGGGTTACGACCGCGCGGCGGAATGGCTGATCGATGAGAAGCGCGAATTCCTGGACGACAAGTTGCAACGCGAGGTGCGGCTGTTCTTCACCCATGATCACGAGATTGCCTGCGCCACGCCGGTGCGCGACGAGCAAGGCCGCTATCGCGTTCGCGACGAGCTGCGGGAGTTGCAAGGCGCGGCGTTGTAAGCTCCGCGCATGGAGCGTCGCGAAACCACTGCGGTGTCGGTGCTGGCGAAGCGGGTTGCAGGCGCGAGCCTGATCGTCGCCGGGTTGCTGCTGATCGGCTTCACCGAACATACCGATCGTCTGCGCGCGCAGGGCGAGGACGCGCTCGGCGGGTTTGTCTTGAGCGGCGATGAAGCAAAGCCGGGTCCCGCCAGCGATGGTCAACTGGTGTTCGTCTCTGGCGTGGTGAACATCGCGCAGCTTGCGCGCGATGCGCAATTCGACGTCAGCGCCGCCGCGGTGGCGCTGGTGCGCAAGGTCGAGATGTTCCAGTGGCACGAAACCAACGGCGAATTGCGCAGCTACGACCAGGACTGGATCGACCATCCGGTGGATGCGTCGAAATTCGCACAACCGGCCGGCCACACGAATCCGGGTGCATTTCCTTTCGCCGGCGCGCGCTTCAACTCCACCGACGTGCGCGTGCAAGGATTCAAGCTCGGTCCGAAGCTGGTGGATGACATCTCGGGCGTGGAGGCATTCACGCCCGACTTGCGCGCGCTGCCGCCGAACATGGCGGCGACGTTCCAGGTGCACGACGGCGCGCTGGTCACCAGCGCCGACCCGGATCATCCACGCATCGGCGACCTGCGCGTGAGCTGGATGCAGATAGCGCCGAAAGCGTTGACGGCACTGGCGCGGGCGCAAAATGGCGTGCTGGTGGAGACGTCGAACGCCAACGGTGGAGCGCTGGCGCAGGTGCAGATCGGCAGACGCAGCCTGAGCGACGTGGTGCCGGATGCCGCGCCGCGCCCGCGTTTCGCCTGGGCACGGCGCGTGTTGGCGCTGCTGCTGTCGTGGGCCGGCGCGATGCTGTTGCTGCCCAGATGGCGCGATCGTGGCGGCGCGCTGTTGCTGGCATTGGCGCCGCTGGCGTTGGCGGCGGCGGCGTTCTGGTTCGGCGTGCGCAATATCACCGCATGGGTGTTGGTGTTGTTCGCGGCATTGGCTGCGTTCGGCGCCTTTCTGCGTTGGCAGAGTGCCGCCCCGCTGCCGCCATCGCGCGATCAGTCGCAGAAGGAAAACCCGCCATGATGCACATCACCGGTTTGTACGCCGCGCTTGGCGCATTGCTGATTTTCGGGCTGGCACTGCGGGTGATGCGCTTGCGCCACAAGCTCAAGATCGGGCTCGGCAGCGGCGGCGAAGAAGGCCTCGCGCGCGCCATCCGCGCGCACGCCAACGCGGTCGAATATCTGCCGATCGCGCTGTTGCTGTTGCTGATCGTGGAACTGAATGAGACCCGCGCGTGGCTGCTGCACCTGTTCGGCGTCACGCTGATCGTCGCGCGCATCCTGCACGCGCTCGGCCTGTCGGCACGTTCGGGTTATTCGTTCGGGCGCTTCGTCGGCACCGCGCTGACCATGCTGGTGATCCTGGCGATGGCGCTGCTGCTGCTATGGCAGTTCGCGGTGCTGCACGCAATTTCGTAGGAGCCTGCTCGCAGGCGACCGGCGCACGTGCGGACGAATGCTCTTTCAACCGTCTCTCCGAACTCTTGGCGGTCGTCTGCAAGCTGACTGCTACATGGGATTTGCGGCATGTTCCAGGAACCATAGCCCGGCGAACAATTTCGGATCGATCGAATAGCCCTCCGCGGCTTTGCCGCGCAGCCATTCGCCGGCCTGCGCGCGCGGGATTTCATGCACCACGATGTTCTCGGTGTCATCGCCGCCGCCTTCACCCACGCGGCGCAAATCGAGCGCGCGCACGAAGTGCATCATCTCGGTGCTCATGCCGGCCGACGACGGCCCCGAATGCAGATGCACCACGCGTGCGCAGGCATAACCGGTCTCCTCGACAAGCTCGCGACACGCGGCTTGCTTGAAGTCTTCATCGCCTGCGTGCGCCAGATCGCCGACCAGTCCCGCTGGCATTTCGATGGTGAAGGCGTTGATCGCCATCCGGAATTGTTCGACAAACAGCACGCGATCATCAGGGGTCACCGCGACGATGATCACCGCGCCGCCGCGCGTGTTGCGTTCGACGAACTCCCAGCGCCCGCGGCTTTTCAGCGTCAGCCAGTGGCCGGCATGGAGCGTGGTGATCTCCGCATCGTGATCGGGCGGGATGCGCGGGTGCTTGCTCACATCGCTGCCTGCATGGCTGGTTGAGGAGAAGCGCCTGGTGACTCGCCGAGCTTGTGGATGCGCGCGCGGGTCATCGGCCCGATCCGCACGCGTTCGCACAGGATATCCAGCGCCTGCGCGTCCGGCATTCTTCGCAGCAGCGCTTCCGGCGCGCGCGGCACCGGTGCATCCAGCGCGATGGTCGCGAGTTGGCGCGACAGCAGCGCCTGTTGCGCGTGCGCGCGCAGTTTGGCGGTGAGTGCGGCGGCGCCGCGGATGCGCAGATAAGGCACCTCGGCAATGCGCGCGAGCAACGCGTCCAGCGTGCCGAAATGCGCGAGCAGTGCGGCGGCCGAGCGCGGGCCGATGCCCGGCACGCCCGGAATGTTGTCCACCGCATCGCCGGTCAGCGCAAGGAAATCGATTACCTGGTGCGCGTGCACGCCCATCTTGGCGTGCACCCCGGCGCTACCCCAGCGCAGGTTGCGTGCGTAATCCCATTGCTCGTCGTCGCCGTCAAGCAACTGACCGAAATCCTTGTCGGCGGACACGATTACCGCGCGGAAGCCGTGCGCGCGCAGTGCATGCAATGCGCTGCCGATCAGATCGTCGGCTTCGTAAGCGGCATCGGCGAACACCGTGAGTCCCAGCGCGAAGGCGATCTCGCGGCAATATTCGAATTGGCGCTTCAACTCGGGCGGGGCCGGATCGCGGTTGGCCTTGTACGCCGGATACAGCGCGTTGCGAAAGGAACTGGTGAGCGAGATGTCGAATGCCGCGGCCGCGTGCGTGGGACGCGTGCGTTCGATGAACTCGATCAGGAAGCGCGTGAAGCCGTGCACCGCGTTCACCGGCGCGCCGTCCACGTCGAAGAACTGGCTCGGCATCGAATGCCAGGCGCGGAACACGTACATGCTGGCATCCAGCAGGAATACCGTCCGAACCGGCGTGCGTGCCGGCGCGCTCATGTCCGCCATGTCGAAACGATATCACCCGGAAGCGGGCGCTCGCGTTCGGGGGTGGCGCCGCGCACGGTGCCGATATGGATGTAGGCGATCAGGCGCTCATTTCGGCGCAAGCCCAGCAGCTCTCCAGCCTCGCAACTGTAGGCCGACCAGCCGGTCAGCCATTGCGCGCCGTAGCCAAGCGATTGCGCGCCGATCAGCAGGTTGTGGGCGACGCAGCCCGCGGAAAGCAGTTGCTCCTGCGCCGGAATCTTGGGGTGGTTTTCCTCGACGCGCGCGATCACCGCGATTGTCAGCGGCGCAGCCTCAAACCGGTCGCGCTCCTTGGAAAGCTTCTGCGGTGAAACGTGCGGATCAACACGCGCGTGCAGTTGCGCCAGGCGCTCGCCGTAAACCAGGCGATCGGGGCCGTGCAGCAGCACCAATCGCCACGGCACCAACTTGCCGTGATCGGGTACCCGGATCGCAGCCTCCAGCAAGGCGCGCAATTGGGATGCGTCGGGGCCGGGCTCGCCCAGTTGCAGCGCTGGCGTGGAATGTCGCGCGCGCAGGAAGTCGAGCGTGGAGGAATTGGCGAAGCTGTGCATCCCGCAAGTTTAGCCGAGCGCCACCACTTGCGTTACGATGCGGCGCTCCAAGGAGTTGCTCATGCCGCTGACCATTGCAGCCTTGCGCGAAACCGTCGCCAGCGAGCGGCGCGTCGCGATCACTCCGGAAACCGCGAAGAAATATGCCGCGCGCGGCTGGCGCGTGCTGCTGGAACGCGGCGCCGGCATGCGCGCGGGATTTCCCGACAGCGCCTATGCCGACGCGCAATGCACGGAGGCGAGCGAGGTGCTCGCGCAAGCGGACATCATGCTGTGCGTGCAACCACTCGATTTATCGCATGTCGCGCTCAAGCCCGGCGCGGTGCTGGTCGGGCAACTGCGCCCGCATGGCGCCGCCGAGCGGCTGGCTGGTTATGCGCGGGCGGGCATCAGCGCGTTTTCACTGGAACTGCTGCCGCGCACCACCCGCGCCCAGGCGATGGATGTGCTGTCCTCGCAAGCAGCGGTGGCGGGTTACCGCGCGATGTTGATCGCGGCCGAGGCCGCGCCGAAATTCTTTCCGATGCTGACCACCGCTGCGGGCACCCTGCGGCCCTCGAAAGTGCTGGTGATCGGTGCGGGCGTCGCGGGTTTGCAGGCGATCGCCACTGCGCGCCGCCTCGGAGCAATGGTGGAGGGTTTCGATGTGCGCCCGGAAACTCGCGAACAGATCGAATCGCTGGGCGCGAAGTTTCTGGATCTCGGCGTCAGTGCCGCCGGCAGCGGTGGTTACGCACGCGAATTGACTGCGGAGGAACGCGCGGCACAGCAAGCGAGGCTTGCCGAGCACGTCAAGGGCGTGGACGTGATCGTGTCCACCGCCGCGGTGCCTGGGCGGCCCGCACCGAAAATCATCCCGGCCGCCATGGTGGACGGCATGAAAGCCGGCGCGGTGATCGTGGATCTGGCGGCCGAAAGCGGCGGCAATTGCGAAGTCACCCGGCCCGGCGAAGCCATCGAGCGCAACGGCGTCAACGTGATCGGCCCGTTGAATCTGCCATCGGGTGCGCCGCTGCATGCTTCCGAAATGTATGCGCGCAATCTCGCCAACTTCACCGAGCTGCTGGTCAAGGACGGCGACTTGAAACCGGATTTCCAAGACGAACTGGTAGCGAAAAGTTGCGTCGCGCGCGGCGGGGAAGTGGTATTCAAGTAGCCGGGCTGGAATCCGTTTTGATCTTCGCGCGGAGAACCAAAATGGAATCCCGCCTGCGCGGCAACGACGTCGTTTTCGGTTCAATCCGCCACCGACGATCTCGTCAATGCCCCGGGGGCCGCTTCGGTTCCGGCTGACCACTGCGCAACCATTGGCGACGCTGTTGCGGATCGGCATTGCGCCATTGCTCGCGAAGCGCGCGCCGCTGTTCCGGCGGCAAGGATTGAAACCGCTGAAACGCCGCGCGCAATTTCTGCCGCTGTTCAGGCGGCATCTGCCGGAAAGCGCGCATGTTCTCGCGAAGCTGCTTGCGCTCTTCGGGCGTCATGTTTGCCCAGCGTTGCAGACGTTCCCGGACTTGCTGCTGTCGCTGCGGTGGCAGGCTCGCCCAGCGCTGCGCGTTGTCGGCGAGCTTCTGCTGGCGCTGCGGCGGCAGGCGATCCCATTGTCCGCGCAGCGGTGCAAGTTGTCCCTGCTGTTGCGGTGAAAGCCGGTTCCACGACAGCGGCGCGGAATTGGTCTGTACAGGCATGTCGGCCGCTGGCACCGATTGCGCCGCGGCGAGCGCAGGCACGCCGAGCGCGAAAGCGCAGGCCAGGATCAGCCCGTGCGCGTAATGCAACTTCATTGTGGTGCTCCGTTTTCGGGTGCGTGCGCGTTCGGCTGTTGCGCCAGCCATTGATAGAAATCGAGGTTCTGGTACAGGTCCAATTGTCTAGGATCGGCATCCGGCGGCAGTTCGGCGTCCGCCAATGCAGCGCGCTGATTTTGTGCCGATGAAGGGGCTGAAGCCGGGCGCAGCCACACCACGCCGAGCGCCAGCGCGCATGCGGCTACCGCGCCGGCGGCCGGCAGCCACAGGCGCTGCCGTGAAGGCGCATGCACGGCGTCGAGCGCGTTGCGACGCGCGGCACCGAGGCGTGCGTGCGTGCGTGAGTCCACGTTGGCGCAGGCCTGCGCGTAAATGTCGCGTGCGCGCGAGATCAGTTCGTGATCGGCAGCGAGATTGCGATCAGATTTGTCGGGCGAAGTGTTCATCGCCATGCCTCCAGTTTTCCGCGCAACGCATCCAGCGCGCGCGACAGATGCGTTTTTACGCTGCCTTCGGAGCAGCCCATCGCGCGCGCAGTTTCCGCCACGTCCAGACCCTCCAGCACGCGCAGCATGAAAGCCTGTTGTTGACGACGCGGCAGTTGGCGAATCGCCGCCGACATCGCTGCAAACGACTGGCGCGACGCCAGTGCGCGCGCCGGATCGGGCCCCGGATCGGGCGCATCCCACATCGGCAGTTCGCCGCCGTCCTCGTCGTGCTGCGCGCGCCCCGTCCACACCATGATCCGGTTTCTCACCGTGCGTCGTCGCTGCAGGTCCGTGATGCGCCGGCGCAGGATGCCCCAGAACAGCAGCGGCCATTCCTCCGCCGGCTTGTCGCTGTAATGTCGCACCAGCCTCAGCATTGTGTCTTGCACCGCGTCCAGCGCCTCATCGGCATCGTTCAGCGCCATCTCGGCCACGCGCCAGGCACGGCGCTCGATGGAAGCGAGAAACGCCTCGATGGTGCGCGCCACCGGCCGCGCCATGGGCACGGGGGCTTCCGCCAATGCGGGACCGGCCCAGCTCATCGAGCCGAACCCGCCGTCGCCATCGAGAGCGTCCACTTCATTCACTGGCCTGTTGGTGCTCACCGGGATAAACGTGCACGTTGCGCAAAGGTTGACAGTAAAGCGGAGCCTGGCTTGCCGTATGATGCCCGCAGCCGCAGCTTGGGGCTGAACAATGATCGACGGGCGAAGCGCTGCTTCGGCACGCCGAGCGGGCGTACAAGGATGTGCAAGCCCCGGCACTGCGGACCGGGGTATGCACGATAGAGGCCGGCAGACAAAAAGGGCAATGCATCATGATTGATGAATTTCTCGCTTTATATATTTTCATGCTGGCCGCGTTTACCGGCTACGAGATCATCGCGCGGGTGCCGGTTATCCTGCACACGCCGTTAATGTCGGGTTCCAATTTCGTGCACGGCATCGTGCTGGTGGGTGCGATGGTCGCGTTGGGGCATGCGCACACGCCGCTGGAGATAACGATCGGTTTCATCGCGGTGCTGCTGGGCGCCGGCAACGCGGCGGGTGGCTATGTCGTGACCGAGCGGATGCTGGAGATGTTCAAGCCTTCAAAAACCGAAAAAAGGCCGCAAGGTCACTGACCTACTTTGCAGGAGCGCGCGCTCGCGATCCGAAGAGTTATGGACGAGCAACTATCCATAGGCGCGAATTCCGATAGGCATCCAGGCCTCACCCTCGGCCGTTGCACGCGACGCCATTCAAGGCATCGGGCAAACGCAACGGCTTCGACCTGCAAGCAGGCTCCTACGATCATGGGGAAGCGAAGATGACGTTGCCGCAATACTTGCCAGATATCGTCAAGGCGAGCTACTTCATCGCCGCGCTGTTGTTCATCCTCGGCCTGAAGCGGATGAGTTCGCCGCGCACCGCGCGCGGCGGCATTCTCTGGGCCGGTGCGGGCATGCTGGTGGCGACCATCGCCACGTTCTTTCTGCCCGGCCTGCACAACATTCCATTGATCGCAGCCGCTATCGTGATCGGCACGATTTTGGCGTGGATCTCCGGCAAGCGCGTGGCGATGACCGCCATGCCGCAGATGGTCGCGCTGTACAACGGCATGGGCGGCGGCGCGGCGGCCGCGATCGGCGCGGTGGAGCTGTTCGGCTTCGATCGCAGTTTCGCATTGATACCAAACACCCTGCCGATCCTGCCCGAGAGCTGGGCGGGGCAGGCCGAGGCGGGCGCTCGGCTGGGTTCGGTGGAACTGGCGCTGGCGCTGCTGGGTGCATTGATCGGTGCGATCTCGTTCACCGGCTCGCTGATCGCGTTCGCGAAGTTGCAAGGCTGGATGGATCGCCGCTTCGTGTTTCCGCTGCAACGCTGGGTGAACATGGCCATCCTGTTTGCGGCGGTCGCGACGGGCGCGTGGGCCTTGTATTTCGGCGCGCACGGCGCACCGTTCGGCAACGACAAGCTGATCGCGTTCTATCTGCTGGCGCTGCTGTTTGGTGTGGCGATGACGCTGCCGATCGGGGGCGCCGACATGCCAGTGGTGATCTCGATGTACAACGCCTTCACCGGGCTGGCGGTGGCATTCGAAGGATTCGTGCTCGGCAACGAGGCGATGATCATCGCGGGCATGGTGGTCGGCGCAGCCGGCACGCTGCTGACGCAGTTGATGGCTCGCGCGATGAACCGCTCGCTCGGCAACGTGCTGTTCGGCAATTTCGGCGCGGGCGGTGCGGCGAGTGCGCAGGAGATCGCCGGAGCACAGAAACCGATCGAGGCATCCGATGCGGCGGTGATGATGGCCTATGCCGAACGCGTGGCGATCGTGCCCGGTTACGGCATGGCCGTGGCGCAGGCGCAGCACAAGGTGTGGGAATTCGCGAGGCTCCTGATCGAGCGCGGCGTCAAGGTCAAGTTCGCTATCCACCCGGTTGCGGGCCGCATGCCCGGCCACATGAACGTGCTGCTGGCCGAAGCGGGCGTGCCCTACGATCTTATTGCCGACATGGACGACATTAATCCGGAATTCCCCAACACCGACGTGGCGCTGGTGATCGGCGCCAACGACGTGGTCAATCCGGTGGCCAAGACTGATCCGGGTTCGCCGATCTATGGCATGCCGATTCTCGAGGTCTCGCTGTGCAAGAACGTGATTGTGATCAAGCGCGGCAAGGGCAAGGGTTTCGCCGGCATCGAGAACGCCCTGTTCTACGCCGACAACACGCGCATGTTGTATGGCGACGGACAGGCTGCGGTGGGGGAGCTGATTGCGGCGCTGAAGAGCCTCGACGCCTAAGGGTCAGCCGCCACCCGATCGCGACGTCGGCGGGTCACGGCCCATTCTGTTGGCGCGTGCTCCGCGTCGCCATTCCTCCCGCGATGATCATCGCCGCGGCATAGACCAGCACGCTGAGCGGTGACAAACCAAGCTCGGCCACCTGCAGCATCAACCCGGCGCCGCCCAGGTGCCAGGCTTCGGAGAAGCTGGCGCCGGTGGTGGCGCTGACGCGCGCGATGGCGGTCAGGCATTCGGCGTAGGCGCCGGCCAGCAATACCGCAAACGCCGCAACAGCCGGTGCAATCCTCCCGCGCAGGCTGCCGGTGCCATGCAGGATCCAGATCAACAACGGCGCGCCGATCAGCATCGGCCAGCATGGGCGGATGTGTGCGAACAGCGACAGCAGCGCGACCACGGCGCCCAAGGCCAGCGCGCACATCAGCACGGCGAACGCCGCCAAGAGCACCCGCGCGATGCGCAGTGCCGGCGAAATACGGGATTGGGGATGTTGCGAAGCGTCGTTCATCGGCGCGAACAGGGAAGAAACGCGCGGATGATAACCGGCGAGTGATTCCCGCACGCGTGCATCACGATTCGGCGCGCACCCACGTCACCTGCCCATTCGCAAGCAGACCGTCGAGCTGCCGCGCCAGCGGCTGCTGCAGAATTTCCTTCGCCAGCGGCGCGGTCGTGATCAGGCCCATGCTGAGGTTGCGGCCGTCGCGCTTGGCGCGATACAACGCAAGATCGGCCAGCTCCAGCGCCGCCTCGAAGGTCTCGTTGCTGGTTTCCTCGGCCAGCGGATGCAGGCTGAAACCGATCGAGCAGGTCAGGCGAATCTTGCCGCCGCGGCCATCGCCGAAATCGGTGGCCGCGATGTCGCGGCGCAGCCGTTCGGCGGTCGCGAACGCGGAAGTCGCGTCCACGCCGTTCAACAGCAGCAGGAATTCCTCGCCACCCCAGCGCACGGTAAGGTCGCTGCCACGTCGCGCGTCGCCAAGCAGGCGGCCGATCGCGAACAGCACGTTGTCGCCGGTGCTGTGTCCATAACGATCATTGACCTGCTTGAAGTTGTCGAGATCGATCAGCATCACGCCGACGCTGGCGCCGGCGACGAGGAAGCCCGGCAATTCGGCCAGCAGATGACGACGGTTGTGCAGGGCGGTCAGCGCATCGGTATGGCTTTCTTCGGCCAGGGCCAGATTGGCCAGGCGCAGGCGCTCGTTGGCGCGTGCAAGCTGATCGGTGCGGCGTGCGACCTGCGCCTCCAGGTAGGTGTTGCGACGCTGCTGTGCGCGCCACCACCACCACAGCAGCCATCCGAGCGCGAGCAGCGACAGCAGCCACGCGCCGAAGCGCACCACGCCGCGTTCGTACCAGTACGGTGGCACTGTGATCGGCAAATCCGCTTCCTTGCCGAAGCGTTGACCGCCCGCGAATGCGGCGGCGACACGGAAGCGGTAGTTGCCCGGCGGAAGATGGGTGTAGAACGCGGCGCGTCGATCCGCCGCGTCCTGCCAGCCGGTGTCATAGCCCTGCAGCTGATAGTGGAAATGCAGCGTTTCCACGCGCAGGTACGGCGCGGTGTACTGGACCGAGAGATCGCGGGTGCCATCGTGCAACGTGAACGGCTGTGCGGGAAATTGATGCCCGGCGTGCTCGACCGCTTCGATGACCGAGGCTGGTGGTTGCGGATGCGGACCGAGCGCGTCGAGGTCCAGCCGCAATGCACCGGACACCGTGCTGTACCAGATCGCATGACCGTCGATCAGGCTGCGCGCGCCGGCTCCGCCGTTGCAGCAGCGCACGTGCTGCATGCTGCCGTCGCGGCCCTGGCCCGCCACCAGTTGCGGCGTGACATGTTGGGTGGGCGAACCCGGCAGTGGCAATTGGGCGAGCGGCAATCGCCAGACGCCTGCGATCGACGCGACATACAGATAGTCATCGAGCACATCCAGCGTCCAGGCATTGTCACTGGGCAAGCCATCCTTGCTGTTGGTCATGCGCAACTGCCCGTTGACCATCGTGCCCACGCCGGCATCGATGGTGGCGACGCCGAGCACTCCGGGTCGCAGCCAGGCCAACCGTGAGACGAAGTGCCCGCGCAAGGGCGCGGCCCATGCCGGTGACGTCAGCTTGCCGTCGTGCCATTCGCGCACGCCGTCCTCCGTGCCGAGCAGCAAATGATCGGCGGCCAGCGGGAGGATCGTGCGGATGCGCGCGGCGGCTATGCCGGCGCCGGGATCGGCACGCGTCAGCGCAGCGTCATGCCAGCGGTACAGGCCGCCGGAGCTTGCGATCCAGAAATCGTCGTCGGCGACTTCGCGGATATCGTTGATCTGCCATGGCGTCAGTGCGTTCAATGGCGGCGGCGTTGCGATCCTGCCGTGATCGTAAAGCGCGATTCCGCCGCGAGTGCCGATCCACAAGCGTCCCCGGTGGTCGTAGTAGAGCTCATACGCGGTCGGGTTCGGCAGCGCCTTGCCCGACAGCAGTACGTGCGTGTGCCGACCGTCGAAAGTTTCAATGTCGGAATTGGTGCCGAACACGATTCCGCCGTCGGGCGCGCGCAGCACGCTCCACACGAACGGATCGGCCAAGCCGTCGCGGGTGGAAACGCGCCGTGCCCAGCCGTTCCACACCCGGTACAGACCTTCGGTATGACTGCCCATCCACAGATTGCCTGCGCGATCTTCGAACAGCGCCTGCACCCACGGATCGCGCGCGATATCCGCCTCGGCCAGCGTTTCCAGCGTGCGGTCGGGCAGATAGCGGTACAGCGCATCCACGGTGCCGACCCACAGCACCCCATCGTGATCGGTGTACAGGCTTTCGATGGTGGAGTGATCCACGCCGTCGCCGAGCCCGGCGGGAACGATGCGGTCACCGTCCACGCGCATGAGGCCGGCATGACTGCCCAGCCACAAAATGTGCTGCGCGCGTGCAAGCCACGCGATCTGCGGTTGTTCGTCGTGCGCGGCGACAGCCATGCACACCGGACTGTGGAGCGATCCCTGCGCAGGAAAAGCGGCATGGCACAGCCGGCCCGCGCCGCCGATCCATAGCGTGTTGCCGTCGCGCAGCAGACTGTAAGCCGCGCCGTCGTAACCCGCGATGGGAACGATGCGCTCGCCTTGCACGCGCGCCAGCCCGCGCGAAGTCGCCAGCAGCGGCATGTCATCGCCGACATCCATGATCGCGAATACGGCATTGCCGCCGAGATCGTCGAAATGCCCGTTGCGTTCGCGCAGCAGCCCTTGCGGGCCGCCGAACCAGACTTGCCCGCGTTGATCAGCCCAGCTTGCCGTCAGCGTGCCGGTATCCACGCCGGCATGGTCGCGGTCGAACGTGGTGAAGCGTGTGCCGTCGAAACGCGCCAGCGCGATCTGGGTGCCGATCCACAGATAACCCGCGCGATCCTGCACGATCGAGAACGCGGTGATCTGCGGCAGCCCCTGTTCGACGCTCCAGTTGTCCAGGATGAAGGCACGGAACGGCAGCCTGGCATCCAGCGCGAGTGCCGCCGGAATGGCGAACATCCACAGCAGGATCGCGCCGAGCCACCGCCTCATGCATCATTCCCCTTGCCAGTCACGCATCGGGCCCCCATCTCACATTCGACGAAACGAGTTCGCCGAAGCGCATTCCGCCGAATCCAAGCGTGAAACGATGAGCCAGTTCAGCCCCACCAGTGAACCCTTCACTCTTGCCCGCGATTGTGCCGCAATCCTGGTGCCGCAGGGTGATGAAGTGATGTTGCCGGCCGGACAAATTGGCTATATCACCCAGGCGTTGGGCGGGAGTTTCACCGTGTATGTCGAAGGCAATCTGTTTCGCATCGCGGGGCTGGACGCAGATGCGCTGGGCAAGCCGCCGCCGGCGCCCATCGCGTTGCCGGAGGACGCTGGCGACGAGGATGTCGAACGCGTGGTCTGGCAGCAATTGCGCACCTGTTTCGACCCCGAGATTCCGATCAACGTGGTGGACCTCGGCCTGGTGTACGACGTCAGCCTGGAAGCGCGCGCGGAAAACCAGCGCGCGGTGTACGTCAAGATGACGCTGACCGCGCCGGGCTGCGGCATGGGCGATATTCTGGTGGATGACGTGCGCAGCAAACTGGAAATGATTCCGACCGTGGCCGAAGCGGATGTTGACCTGGTGTTCGATCCCCCATGGAACCATTCGATGATGTCGGATGCGGCAAAGCTGGAAACCGGAATGTTGTGATGCACTGCGATTGACCGGATTCGGCTGCTGCGCCAAGCTGCGCCGCAAGTCACCCGGATCTTCGCGATGCGCATGCGCTGGTATGCCGTGTTCGGCATCTTCTTCCTGTTGTGCCTGGGCATCGACGCGTTGAGCTTCGCCGCATTGGCGCGCGAGCCGGGCGTGGGCCGGGCGATCGCGCTTTCCGCCGAGACCGAAGCGCCGATCGCGCACACCTACATCAGCCTGGGCACGTTGCCGGTTGCATGGGCGCCGGCCTTGCAGTCTGTGGGCCAGGCGCTCGCGGACGCGGCGTTCAGCGATTCCTATGCGGCGATCAATGCGCGGCCCGAGGCGGCAATGGATCTGCTGTTCTCCGAATCGCGGGGCCCGCTGTGCGCGTTGTTCATGCTGTTTTACTGGGGTGCGCCGCTGCTGCTGGTACTCACGCTGGCGGCCTGGCTGCTGCGCTCCCGGCACACGCACCTGATCAAGAGCGTGCGCCGCTGAGGGCCGCCCGCGGCGGATCAATCTTCACCTTAGTTCACAAGTCATGGCCTTCGACCGTGACCGCGCGCACTTGACATTGTGCATTGCAGCGTGCGCGCGGTTTTTCGTAATGCTACTTTGTTCCTGCTTCGGTGTGAGGGCACTGACGCAACCGCGGCGGAGCGCGCTCGCAAAGTTTCTTCCAATTGCGCCCGCTGGCACAGATTTGAACAAGGGTCCGGCAGCAACTGCCGGGCGGGGAGAGTGCATTCGCGGATTTTGTGCGCAGTCGTCCCGCGCGTACGCATGAGCGTGCGCGTTCTCTTCCACCTGAGGGAGATTTTTCGTGATGGCAAGCAACTTTCGTATGAAGGCTCTCGTTGCGGCGATGGGTCTGGCTTTCGGTATCGCCGCCAATGCGGCGGCTCCAGATACCGCAGTCACCCACGCAACACTGTTGGCGCATGGCGACTCCGTGGTCGGAGCGTTGGCGTTGAGTCACCCGATGCACGTTCTGGTTTCATTGAAACTGCGCAATCAGGCGCAGTTGCAGGCGTTCAACGCAAAACCGCACCAGGCCCTGACCCCGGCGCAGTTCACGGCGACCTACTCGCCGACCCAGGCGCAGGCGCAGGCAGTGGCCAATTTCCTGAAAGCTTCCGGCTTCAGCAATGTCACTATCGCGCCGAACCGGCTGCTGGTGTCGGGTGATGCGCCCGCCGCCGCCGTGCAGAGGGCGTTCAACACCACAATGGTGAGCGTGAAGACCCACGATGGACGCATGGCTTATGCCAACTCCAGCGATGTGAAGGTTCCCGCATCCTTGCAAAGCACGGTGCAGGCGGTGATCGGTCTCCAGACCGTGCACATCGCGCACACCAATCACATCGTGGCCAAGCCGCATGGCGTCAGCACCAATGTCACCGGTACGGCCAGTGGCCACAACCCGACCCAGTTTGCCGCGATCTACGGCGCCGGCAGCACGGCTACGGGCTCAACTGTTCCGGTCGGCGTGATTACCCAGGGCAGCATGACCAACGTCAAGAGCGACTTCTCGAAGTTCCTTTCGCAGAACGGTCTCGCCAGCATCCCGCTGAACGTGGTGCTCGTGAACGGTGGCGGCACTGACACCAGCGGTGACGGCGAATGGGATCTGGATACCCAGGACATCGTCGGCATCAGCGGCGGCGTCAAGGCCCTGTATCTGTACGACACGCCCACCCTGTCCGATGCGGATCTGACCGCCGACTTCAACAAGGTCGTGACCGACAACCTGGTCAAGGTGATCAACGTCTCGATCGGCGGCTGCGAAACCGGCGCGGAGGTCAGCGGCGCCGCCGAAGACGACAACATCTTCCAGCAGGCGGTTGCGCAGAACCAGACTTTCTCCATCTCCACCGGCGATTCCGGTGCGGACGAGTGCGGCACTGGCGGCGTGGTGCCGTCGTGGCCGGCGGATTCGCAGTATGTGGTGGCGGTCAGTGGCACCGAGCTGTTCACCAGCGGCACTACCTGGGGCGGCGAGACCGTGTGGAATGAGTTGGCGAGCAATGAAGGCGCGACCGGCGGCAGCCCGAGCACCTTCGAGCCGCAGCCAAGCTGGCAGAACGGGGTCGGCAAAAATGCCGGCAACACGCATCGCGGTCTGGGCGACATCGCGTTTGATGGCGACCCGAACTCCGGCGCGATCGTGATCGTGGACGGCGCCAACCAGCAGATCGGCGGAACCAGCTTGTCCTCACCGCTGTTCGTCGGCGTGTGGGCGCGTGCGTTGGCCACCAAATCCACGCTGGGCTTCGCGGCTCCCGCGATCTATGCGGATGCGGTGAGCAATTACGCGGCCGACTTCCACGACGTCACCTCCGGCAACAATAGTGGCGAGACGGCGGCGGTCGGCTGGGATTACCCGAGCGGCTTCGGCAGCGTGAACATCGCCAACTTCGTCTCGCATGTCGCGGGCGGCGGCGGTGGCGGCGGCGGCGATGTTCCGCCAGTGGCGAGTTTCACCGACACCGTCAGCGGCCTGACCGCCAACTTCACCGATACGTCCACCGATAGCGACGGCACCATCGCCTCGCACTCGTGGACCTTCGGCGATGGCGGCACCTCGACCGCGGCCAATCCCAGCCACACCTATGCTTCGGGCAACACCTACAGTGTGACCGAGACGGTGACCGACAATGCCGGCTTGCAAAGCTCGGTGACCCATTCGGTGACCGTGTCCAGCGGCGGTGGCGGCAGCAGCCAGTTGCTCGGCAACCCGGGCTTCGAAACCGGTTCGGCTTCACCGTGGACGATGAGTGCGGGCACGCTGTGCACCACCTCGTGCGGTGAATCGCCGCATAGCGGTTCGTACTATGCCTATCTGGACGGCTACGGCACGTCTCACACCGATACGGTGTCGCAGAAAGTCAGCATTCCGAGCGGCAAGACCTCGGCGACGTTGACGTATTACCTGCACATCGACACCGCGGAGAATCCGTCGGGTGCCGCGTACGATCATCTGTATGTGCGCGTGTACAACACCTCCGGCACGCTGCTGAAGACGTTGGCGACGTACTCCAACCTCAATGCCAACACCGGCTACGCGCAACACAGCAACAGCCTGTCCGCGTATATCGGCCAGACCGTGGTAGTGAAGTTCACGGGCACCGAGGATAGTTCGTTGCAGACGTCGTTCCTGATCGACGACACCGCGTTGAACGTGCAGTAAGCGGTACGCGTTTCTTGCAGTCTCAAAGGGCCCGCGCAATGCGGGCCCTTTTTTTTGTGATTGATTCGGGATTCGGCAATCAGAAGAGCGTAACCACCCTTGTCTTCATTCCGGCCCGTTTCCCGAGTTCCATCCGGGGAAGCGGGACCCGGAACCCAGCGCTTTTGTTTTGCAACTGGATGGGAGCAGAATCACCGGGTTCCGGCTTTCGACGGAATGACGAGCACAAACAGACGGCGACGGGCCCGATCGACGATCCTCGGCTTTCGATTACCACTTATGTGCGATCGCAGCATGAAAATTGTGATTGACCGCACCATCACCGATTGCTAATTTCTGCAAGTCACGCAGGGGGAGATCTTTTCGATCCGATTTCAGACGCGACACAGGTTGAGGCAGCCCCGGACTGATTACCCCTGCCGGCGCGGCCTTCGATTCAGTGGTAGTGTCAGGAACGCATTGTCGTCGCGAGCTCGCCCGCCGATGCGCATTCACAACTTCTACGTAGGGGATTACACATGTTGACGCTCAATAATCTGCGCAGGCAGACCCTCGTGCTCGCGATCGCCGGCGTGTTCGGCATCGCTGGCAGTGCCCAGGCAGCGCACTCCAGTTTCGCCACCGTAACTCACGCTACCCAGCTCAGCCGCGGCGATGTGGTGCACGGTGCGCTGGCGCTATCGCATCCCATCCACATCACCGTTGCCCTGAAGCTGCGCAATGAAGCACAGTTGAAGGCATACAACGCCAAGCCGCATCAGCCGATGAGCCACACGCAGTTGGCGGCGAATCACCTGCCGACCAGCGCGCAGGCGCAGGCGGTGGCAAATTTCCTGAAGGCTTCGGGGTTCACCAACATCAAGATTTCCGCCAACCGCATGCTGGTCAATGCGGATGGCAATGCGGCTGTAACTTCGCGCGCGTTCCACACTTCATTCGCGCAGGTGCACACGCATGATGGCCGTGTCGCTTTCGCCAATACGTCGGATATGAAGATTCCGGCCGCCCTGCAGGGCACCGTGCAGACCGTCCTGGGTGCGCAGACCGTGCACAAGGCGCATATCTATGCACAGAAGGCAACCACCACTGGCGGCATCAGCGGCCACAGGACGCCTGAGTTCGCCAGCATTTACGGTGCGAATGGTCTCGCTCCCGCGACCAACGTGGACGTGGCGGTATTCGGCTGGGGCAGCATGGCGCAGACGCTGGATGACCTCAACACCGCCATTACCAATGGCTTGCCGGCGGTGACGCCGGAAGTGGTCTGCGTGGATTACGGCGGTTATAACAATGGTGCGTTCAGCACCACCGACCCGAGCTGTGAGCGTCCCGACCAGGGCGCCATTGAATGGGATCTGGACAGCCAGACCATCCTCGGCATGACCGGCGGCGTCAAGAGCCTGACCTTCTTTGCGGCGTATGGCGGCTACAACGCTTCGATCACCAACGCGCTGGCCGAAATTGTCACCCCGACCCAGGGCGAGCCGCTGGCTTCGGTGGTCAACCAGTCGTTCGGCGAGTGCGAACGTGCCGAGGACAGCAACCAGGGCGGTGATGGTTCCGCGCAAGCGGACGATGCCCTGTATGCGATCGGTGTTGCGCAGGGTCAGACCTTCTCCGCATCCACCGGCGATTCCGGTTCCGATGAGTGCGGCGATGGCGGTTTGAACTCGGCCAGCTATCCGGCCAGCTCACCGTATAACGTCGCAGTCGCGGGCACCACGTTGAATGCCAGCACCACCACCTGGTCGCGCGAGACCGAGTGGACCGGTTCCGGCGGCAGCCCGAGCTCGTTCGAGGTCTCGCCATCGTGGCAGACCGCGCTCACCTACGGCACCTTCAAGGGGATGCGGGGGCCGGATGTGGCGTTCGATGCCAATCCGAATACCGGTGCGATCTACTACCTCGACGGCAACCTGGTCCAGGTCGGCGGTACCAGCCTGGCTTCGCCGATCTTCGTCGGCGCCTGGGCGCGTCTGCTCTCCAATGGTGCCGTGAACACGGGCACGCAGGCGAGCCAGCAGTTGTTCTCGTTCCCGGCGTCGTTCTTCCATGACGTCACGGCCGGAAACAATGGTGGTTATCTCACCAAGCGCGGTTGGGACTGGGCTTCCGGTCGCGGCAGCCTGATCCTGAGCAACTTCTCGGCGCCGTAAAGCGACGGTTTTCGCGGTAACAAGTGTGGAACTAGAGGCCCGGTCGGCAACGACCGGGCCTCTTCATTTTTGTTGCGGGCGTGGCGTAAACACGTGCGCATGCGCACGGGTGCAATGCAGCATGACGATCGACCCATGAGGTGCTACGTTGACGAGGTTCGGTCAGGGGGCTGGACGGTTTGTCCGGAGCCGGCAATGCGCTCCTTCCAAGCGCCGCTTGCGTAAACACGCGGCAAGGGAAGTGCGTGCCGCCGACCCCGTCGCATCCATCGCTCGCAATCCATTCGATGAGGGGTCATTCCATGCATTCGTTTCGCAAGCACACCCTGACCGTGGCGCTGGGCCTTGCCTTGGCCGCGGGTTCAACCTTCGCCGTTGCCGCACCCGCCTCGCAGAGCCTGACCATCGCGCACGCCACGGCGATTCAGGATGGCGATGCCGTGTCCGGCACGCTACCGATATCGCACCCGTTGCATGTCACGATCGCGCTGAAGCTGCGCAACGAGGCGCAACTCGACGCGGCAATCGCGCAGCATCAAGTGATGTCGCAACAACAATTCCTGGCGACCCACGCACCCACCTCCGCGCAGGCGCAGGCGGTTGCCGATTTCCTGAGCCAGTCGGGCTTCAAGAACGTGACCATCGCGCCGAACCGTCTGCTGGTTTCTGGCGATGCGCCGGCGGGTCTGGTGCAACGCGCGTTCCACACGCAGATGGTTTCGGTGCACACACACGACGGCCGCGTGGCGTTCGCCAACAACAGCGACATCGCGATTCCGGCCTCGCTGCACGGAACCGTGCAGTCGGTGCTCGGCTTGCAAACCGTGCACGTGCCGCATCCGTTCGTTTCCGTGCAGGGCAAGCCCGGTGGTGGCGGCGGCGGCTCGATCATTGGGCATGACCCGACTCAATTTTCCGGTATCTATGGCGGTAGCGGCTTGCCGACCGCAGCGGGCGTGAGCGTTGGCATCATCACCAACGGCAACCTGAGCGCCACCTTGAGCGATCTCAATCAGTTCACTTCCCAGCACGGGCTGGCAGCGGTGACCACGCAGATCGTCAACACGGACGGCACCGGCACCGATACCAGCGGCACCGCCGAGTGGGACCTGGACAGCCAGGATATCGTCGGCATGGGCGGCGGCCAGGTCGGCAAGATCATTTTCTACAACATTCCGACGCTGGTAAACTCGAGCATGGTCGATGACTTCAACACCGCAGTCACCGCGAACGTTGCCAAGGTGATCAACGTCTCGCTGGGCGAGTGCGAAACTTCCGCGCAGGGCGACGGCTCCGCGGCCGCCGCCGACAACATCTTCAAGCAGGCGATCGCGCAGGGACAGACGTTCTCGGTTTCGTCCGGCGATTCCGGCGCCAATGAGTGCAGCAGCGGCGGTCACAAGCCCGGCACGACGCCGAGCTGGCCGGCCAGTTCGCCGAATGTAGTCGCGGTGGGCGGCACCACACTCAACGCCACGACTACCACCTGGCAGGGCGAGACGGTCTGGTCGGGCACCGGCGGCAGTCCCAGCACTTTCGAGCCGATTCCAAGCTGGCAGGTGGGCGTAGGCCAGAACGCGGGCCACACCACGCGCGGCGTGCCGGATATCGCGTTCGATGCCGATCCCAATAGCGGCGCCAAGATCATCGTCAACGGCAGCCTGGCGCAGTATGGCGGCACCAGCTTGGCCTCGCCGCTGTTCGTGGGCTTCTGGGCGCGCATGATCGCCGCCAAAGGCACCGGCATCGGCTTTGCCGCGCCCAAGCTGTATGCACTGCCCGCCTCGGCATTCCATGATGTCGTCTCGGGCAGCAACGGCGGCGAAACGGCGGCGGTGGGTTGGGATTACACCACCGGTTTCGGCAGCATCATCATGAATCAGGCGTCGGGTTCGCTCTAATTCTTCTTCAACACGTTTGACGAAAAGCCCGGCTGCAAGGCCGGGCTTTTTGCTTTTTTACAGAAGCAAACTGCTCGCGACAACCGATCGGCAAGCAGTCATGCATGACGCGCCATGTGATCTGCATCCCCGCCTCTCATCTGCGATACAGCCCGCCGTGGCAGGCGGTGAGCATCGCGGAGTACGTGCGGCTGTTGCGCGTGATGTCATTCCAGGCGTCGCGTAAACGCGGGCCCCTACAATGATTCCTCGAACCGATTCGCCTGGCGGTTCTTGCGCACGCGCTGCGGATCCCAGACACGGCCGTTCATCGCGATCCACACGCCATCGGTAAGCGACTGCACCGCGCCCACCGCGCAACCGATGTTGAACACCGCATCCGATCCCTGGAAGCGCGCGGGGTTCAGTGCGCCGGTCAGCACCACCACCTTGCCCGGAATGCCGCGCAGTGCGCGCGCGGTTTCGACCATGCTGTCGGTGCCGTGCGTCACCAGCACGTGCCGATGCGGCTGCTGCTCGATCGCCGCACGGATCGCGGCCCGATCCGCATCGTCCATATCCAAGCTGTCCTTGCGCAACACCGGAACCACCTCGAAGGCGAACGCGACGCCGAGTTGGCCGAGGATCTCGCCGATCTGCGGCGCGCCGATCTGATAATCCGATTTGGCGTCGAAGTACACCTTGTCGATAGTGCCGCCGGTGGTGATCACGGTGAGGTGGTCCATCGCTGTAATTCCGATTGCGCGAACCGCAGATTATCGCATTCGCGGGAATGGTTGCGCTGCGCGCGCTGGCGAGCGGAACCAGGAAAGGGACGTCGGACAAAGCTCCCGCAAGCGGGAGCGGGGCGACCAAATGCGCATCTGCGCCCGACATGGCATAATCCGCCGTCTTTTTTACTGGCTCGCCATGAACCGGCGCGGCCACTACCGGAGTGCCGATGAGTTTGTCCCTGATCTCCCAAGCCCACGCTGCAGCGGCGCCCGCCGCCGCCCCCGGGGCTGCCAATCCATTCCTCACCTTTCTGCCGCTGCTGATCCTGTTCGGCGTGTTCTATTTCATGCTGATCCGGCCGCAGATGAAACGACAGAAGGAAGTCCGCACCATGCTGGGCCAACTCGCCAGGAATGACGAGGTAATCGCCGCGGGCATCGCCGGGCGTGTCGACGAGATCGGCGAATCGTTTGTCACCGTCGAGATCGCGCCGAACGTGAAGATCCGCGTGCAGAAGGGCGCGATCACACAGGTGCTGCCGAAAGGCACTCTCAAAGCATCGTGATGCCGAAATTATTTCGACGTATTGCATCCGGTAATCTTCGTCCATGACCGACTTTCCCCGCTGGAAATACGCGCTGGTCGCGATCGTGCTCGCGCTCGGCTTGCTGTATGCCTCGCCCAACGTGTTCCGTCCGCAACCCGCGGTGCAGATTTCGGCCAATCACGGCACGACCATCGACACGACGCTGCAGCAGAAGGTCGAGGCCACGCTGACCCAGGCGAAGATTCCCTACCAGGATGTCGGCATCGAAGGCGACCGGCTGCTGGCGCGCTTCGCCAATACCGACGTGCAGTTGCGCGCCTCCGACACGCTGCGTTTGGCGCTGGGCGACAACTACACCGTGGCGTTGAACCTCGCCACCACCGTACCCGCGTGGTTGCAGGCGATCGGCGCGCACGCGATGCCGCTTGGCCTCGATCTGCAAGGCGGTGTGCACTTCCTGATGCAGGTGGACCAGAGCGCGGTGCTGCTGAAGCAGCAGCAGCGCTACCTCGATGACATCCGCTCGGTGCTGCGCGACAAGAACATCCATTACGAATCGGTGACTGCCAGCGGCCAGGGCGTGCAGGCAGTGCTGCGCTCGGCAGCGGACCGCGATGCCGCGGCGGCGGCGATCGGCGCGGATTCGCAGGATCTGGTGTTGACTGATACGACCACGCCAGGCGGTGGCTTCGCGTTGCAGGCCAATATCAAACCCGACGTGCTGCGCACGCTGGCCGAAAACACCATTCGCCAGAACGTCACCACTTTGCGTAACCGCATCAACGTGCTCGGCGTGTCGGAGCCGGTGATCCAGCAGCAGGGTGAGTCGCGCATCGTGGTGGAACTGCCGGGCGTGCAGGATACCGCGCAGGCCAAGAAGATTTTGGGCGCTACCGCCACGTTGGAATACCATGCGGTGGATGAGAGCGCGAATCCGATCGAAGCGGAAAAAACCGGCAATGTGCCACCCGAAGATCGGCTCTATCACATGAAGAATGGCCAGCCGATCGTACTGAAAAAGAAAACGATCGTCAGTGGCGACGAACTGGTCGATGCGTCGCAAGGCTACGACCAGCAAAGCGGCATGCCGGACGTCAACGTCGAATTGAATTCCGCCGGCGCGCGCAAGATGCTGGACTTCACCACCCAGAATGTCGGCAAACCGATGGCGGTGGTGTATGTGGATCGCGTGCCGGAAACCAGGATGGTCAACGGTAAGGAAGTGCGCACCTCCAAGACCACCGAAGAAGTGATCAGCAGCGCCACCGTCCAGGGTGTGTTCGGCAAGCGTTTCCAAACCACCGGCCTGGGGCAGGAGGAAGCGCAGACGCTCGCGGTGTTGCTGCGCTCGGGTTCGCTGGCCGCGCCCACCGATATCGTCGAAGAGCGTGTGATCGGCCCCTCGCTCGGCCAGGACAATATCGCCAAGGGCGAACGCGCGGTGCTGCTGGGCCTGGTGCTGGTGCTCGCGGCTGCGGCGGTTTATTACAAGTTGTTCGGGCTGGTCGCCGATATCGCGCTGTTCTTCAACTTGGTGATCCTGATAGCGGTGATGTCGGCGATCGGTGTCACACTCACCATGCCCGGCATCGCCGGTATCGTGCTGACGCTCGGCATGGCGATCGATGCCAACGTGCTGATCTGCGAACGCATCCGCGAGGAACTGCGCAACGGTTCCACGCCGCTTGCCTCGATCCGCGCCGGTTACGAGAAGGCCTGGGCGACCATTCTCGATGCCAACGTCACCCACTTGCTCGCCGCGCTCGGCCTGATGACGCTCGGTTCCGGCGCGATCAAGGGCTTCGGCGTGACCTTGTTCATCGGTATCCTCACTTCATTGTTCACTTCGGTGACCGTGACCCACGCGATCACCGCAGCGATCCACGGTGGCCGCAAGTTGAAAACCTTGTCGGTGTAACCCATGGAAATTTTTGATCCCCACAGCAACATCGACTTCCTGCGCTGGCGCAAGATCAGTGTCGCGATTTCCGTCATCCTGATCGTACTGTCGATCCTCGCGGTCACGGTGCGCGGCCTCAACTACGGCCTGGATTTCACCGGTGGCGTGCTGGTCGAGGTCAATTACAAGCAACCGGTCGACACCGCCGAGGTGCGCGATGCGCTGGGCGCCGCCGGCCTGGAAAACGCAGTGGTGCAAAGCCTGGGCGGCACCCGCGACATCTCGATCCGCCTGCAACCCAAGAACACCGGCACGGCGAAGATCAACGCCGACCAGGTCGCCGGCAACGTGCTGAAAGCGCTGCAAGCCAAGCGTCCGGATGTCACGCTGACACGCCACGATTTCGTCGGCCCGCAGGTCGGCGCGGAGTTGCGCAACAGCGGCGTCATCGCGGTGATCGTGGTGATCGTCGGCATCATGATCTATCTCGGGTTGCGATTCGAGAAACGTTTTGCGGTCGCCGCACTCGCCAGCGAAATCCACGATACCCTGATCACGGTCGGCATCCTGGCCGCGGTGCAGCGCGAGTTCGACATGACGGTGCTGGCTTCGGTGCTGGCGGTGGTCGGCTACTCGATCAACGACAAGGTCGTGGTGTTCGATCGCGTACGCGAAATTTTCCGCGCCACCCGCAAGGGCGAGCCGGTGGACGTGCTCAACCGCGCCATCAACAGTACGTTGTCGCGAACCATCATCACAGCATTGTTCACCGCGATCACCATGGCCGCGCTGTTCTTCTTCGGCGGGCCGGCGGTGCACGGCTTCGCGATCACCATGCTGATCGGCATCCTGATCGGCACGCTGTCTTCGATATTCTTCGCCAACCCGATCCTCCTGTGGCTGGGCGTATCCAAGAAGGATCTGATGCCGGTGACGAAAGAAAATCCGGAGTTGGCGCGAAGGCCGTAGGGAAGTGGGTGGGCAACGGAGCTCTGCAAAGCGTCGCGAGCGAAGGCAGCTAGCGCTCTTGGTGCGCAGGAACCGGAATGTGCACTTCAGTACATCAGGATTCCGAGCACCGCAAGCGCGTTAACGCCGAGCACAGCGGCTTTGCAGAGCTTCCTCAGCGCAGCGCCAGAAAATCCGGACTGACCGCAAAGCGCACCGCATCCAGCCGCGGTCGCGCCTGATTCAAAGCCGTCAACAACGCGTCGCGTTCGGTGAGCAACGCGGCGACTTCCTCCGCGCGAATCGCCGGATTCACTGCTGCCAGCGCGCGCAGGCGCTCGTGGCGCGCATTCAGCACCCGCGCTACTTCTGCGCAGGCCATCGCAATCGATGACTGCGCGCGTTCGCGCGCCAGCTCCTCGGCCTTCCGCAGCATCGGCGGCACCAGATGCGCCAGGTGCTTGCGAAAACGCGAGGCATCCACGCCGCGTTCTGCCGCGCGCGTCAGCGCCTGCGGCGACGGTGTGTAATCTCGCGGCTCGAGCTTGCTGTCCACACACGTTGTCAGCGGTGTCGCAGGTAAAAAGCGCTCGCTGTCCAGCACGCGGTCGGCCACGCATTCCAGCACGAACACGCATTCGAGCAGCGCGCTGCGTGGTGGCAAGCTCTCGTCCGCGAGGAATGCGGCATTGCCTTGTTCGCCGGCGAGCAGCAGGTCGAGTGCGCCTGATACCAGCGGGTGATCCATGCGCAGCAGCGGCAGGTCCTCGCGTGCCAGCGCCAGCGCGCGATCGAACGTCGCCCGGCGCGGGCCATCGGCGAATCCGGCCAGCGCGTCGGTGGAAAGATATTCCGGATCCAGCAATACGCTGCCGTCGCCGAGCTCTTCGTCATGAATGCCGAATTGCTCGAACAATCGCGTGATGAACGTATCGCCTCGCGCCAGCGTGTCGCTGTCGTGCAGTGCCGCGAGCAGATCCTCGCCGCCCTGACGCCCATTGGCGAGTTCCAGCAGGCGGTCACGGCCGGCATGGATGCGCTGCGTCAATTGTGCGTGCGCGGCCGCGGTTTCCGCGATCAGCACATCCAGTTCCTGATCGACAGCATCGCCGCCGCGTGCATGCGCGATCGCGAGATGGCGCGCCGTTTCGCCGTAACGCAGCAGCAATTCGCGACCGTCCGCGGGGCTCGCGCGCAGCACGCCGACGCCTTCCACGTGCCAGCGCAACAACGCATGTTGCGCGGTGCCGCCGAACGCGAATGCATGCAAGGCGATCGCGTGGCGCTGGCCGATGCGATCGAGCCTGCCGATGCGCTGCTCCAGCAGATCGGGATCCAGCGGCAGATCCCACAGCACCAGATGATGGGCGAACTGGAAATTGCGGCCCTCCGAACCGATTTCCGAACACAGCAGCAGCCGCGCGCCGTCCGCTTGCGCAAACCATGCCGCCGCGCGATCGCGCTGCAGCAGTCCCATATCTTCATGGAAGCGCGCAGTGGCCACGCCGCTGCGCGTGCGCAGCGCAGCCTCCAACGCCTGTACCTTGGCCGGGCTCCGGCAGATCAGCAGGAACTTGTCCCGCGGATGCGCATCCAGCAACCCGGCCAGCCATTCGATGCGCGGATCGTTTTCGTAATCGGGAGCAAAGTCGGCTGTCTCCGCCTGCGTATCCGCGATGAATTCGGCCAGTAGCCGCTGCCGCTGGTCGTTGTCGAGCTGCGCGCTATCGCGCAGTTCGATGCGCGGTTCGCGTTGCGGGAATCCGCCGATGCCCTCGCGACGATTGCGAAACATCACGCGTCCCGTGCCGTGGCGATCCACCAGCGCGTCCAGCAGGGCCGGTGCACTGTGTGGATATCGCGCGAGCAGCGCCTGCAATGCGGAATCTCTAGGGTAGCGCTGGTGCAAGGCTGCGCGATCCGCATCGTCGAGCGCCTGTCCGTCCGCGATCCGTTGCGCGATGCGCGACAGCGCGAGATAACCGTCGGCTTCCGCGACATAGGCGTCGAGGTCGGCGTAGCGCGCGGGATCGAGCAGACGCAGGCGCGCGAAATGTCCACTGCGGCCCAGTTGTTCGGGCGTGGCGGTGAGCAGGATCACCCCCGGCGTATTGGCGGCGAAGCGCTCGACCAGGTCATAACCGGGGCTGGCGCCCTGCGACGGCATCCATTCCAGGTGATGCGCCTCGTCCACGACCAGCACATCCCAACCTGCTTCCAGCGCCTGCCGGGCGCGACGCGGATGCTGCAACAACCACGGCAATGCCGCCAGTACCAGTTGTTCGTCCTCGAACGGATTGCGCTGATCGCCGGCCAGTTCGATCGCTTCGCAACGCTCCTCGTCCAGCATGGCGAACGCCAGATTGAAGCGCCGCTGCAACTCCACGAACCATTGCACCACCAGCGCCTCCGGCAGCAATACCAAGGCGCGGTTGGCGCGCCCGGAGGCGAGCAGGCGAGCCAGGATCATGCCGGCTTCAATGGTCTTGCCAAGCCCCACTTCGTCGGCCAGCAACACGCGCGGTGCGCGACGTTCGGCCACCGCTGCCGCAATCCCGAGCTGGTGCGGGAGCAGGTCGATGCGCGCGCTCATCAAGCCCCATGCGGGTGAGCGGCGCGCGCGTGCGCGTGCCTGCAGCGCCTGTTTGCGCAATTCGTAGGCGGCCGGTTTGTCCACACGCGCCGAGATCAGCCGATCGTCCGCCAGCGACACCGACTGCTCGTCATCGAGCTGGCCTTCGCCGAGCTCGCGTTTTTCGCCGGCGTACACAAACAGGCCGTCGCGCAATTCGGCGCGTTCGACGACGAACGACACGCCCTTTCCGGCGATCCGCTGACCGACGCGGAAACTGGCGCGCGTGAGTGGCGCGGAAACCTGCGCGTAGGAGCGCAGGACATTGGCGCGCGCGAACAACACCTGCACGCTGCGACCCTCGACCCGCAACACCGTGCCGAGCCCGAGCTCGGGTTCCGCGTCGGAAATCCAGCGTTGGCCGGGAATGAAGTTCACGTGGCGATGTCGCGCGAGAGGAATCGCGAATTATCGTCCGCTTTGCCTTTCGCGCCTAGCGCCGGTGACCCGCAAAAAAAGCGCCGCGCACGAGGCGCGGCGTTTGGGCGTGTTGAAAACCTCATTCGTCATTCCGGCCCAGGCCGGAATCCAGCTTGATTTTCATGCAACCAAAACAAGACCAAAATGGATTCCGGGTTCCGCTCCCGCGCACGCGGGAACGGTCCCGGAATCACGACGGTGTTCTTACCAGATCTTCACCTGCTTGTCGCCACTGCGCACCATCTTGTCGCCGGCCTTGCACTGAAACGCTTTCGCGAACTGCGGCATATCCGATGGCGCGCCGATCGCGCGGATCTTGGCGGGCGAATGCGGATCCACATTGAGCATCAGCTCAGCGGTTTTTTCGCGCGAATCGCCGCGCCACACCCGCGCCCAGTTCAGGAAGAAGCGCTGATCCTCGCTCATGCCACCGATTTTCTCGCTGGCTTCCTTCGGGTTCTGCTTCATCGCCGTTTGCAGCGCGTCGTAGGCGATGTTGAGGCCGCCCAGGTCCGCGATGTTCTCGCCCAGGGTCAGCTTGCCATTGACGTGCAGGTCCGGCTTGTCGGCAATCGGCGAATAGCCGTTGAACTGCTGCACCAGCTTGCCGGTGCGCGCACTGAACTGGCTCTGGTCCTGCTTGGTCCACCAGTTTTCGCGATTGCCGTTGCCGTCGAACTGGCTGCCCTGGTCGTCGAAGCCGTGGCTGGATTCATGACCGATCACCGCGCCGATGCCGCCGTAGTTGAGCGCGTCATCGCCATTGGCGAAGAAGAACGGCGGTTGCAGGATCGCGGCCGGGAAATTGATGGTATTGGTGCTCGGGTCGTAGTAGGCGTTGACGGTTTGCGGCGTCATGCCCCATTCCTTGCGGTCGGTCTTCTTGCCGATCTTGCCGATGTCATAGTGATAGTTGTACTTCGCCGCGGACGCGGCGTTGACGAAATAGTTGTCCGGGACGATGGTCAGCCCGCTCCAGTCGCGCCACTCGCCCGCATCCGGATAACCGATCTTGGGCAGGAACAGCTTCCACTTCTCGATGGCTTTGGCCTTGGTTTCCGGGCTCATCCAATCGAGATTCTCGATGCGGTTGCGCAGCGCGTCGCGGATGTTGCTGACCAGTTGCTCCGCGCGCGCCTTGGATTGCGGCGGGAAATACTTGGCGACGTAAAGCTGGCCCAGGCCCATGCCCATGCCTTCGTTGACCTCGCCCAGCACGCGCTTCCAGCGCGGCTTCTGCTGCGGCTGTCCACCGAGCGTCTTGTCGTGGAAATCGAAGTGGTTGGTCTGGAACGCATCACTCAGCAGCGGCGCGGTGGCGTCAATGGTGTGGAAGCGCAGATAAGCCTGCCATTGCGCGATCGGCGCAGTCGCCAGCAATTTGTCCATCTCGGCGAAGAACTTGGGTTGCGACAACGAGAAGCCCTTGCCGGCATTCACGCCCTGCAACTGGAAGAACTTGTCCCAGCTGAAATGCGGGGTGACCTTGTCCGCCTCGGCAACGCTGACGAAGTGGTACTCGTTGTCGAGGTCGCGCAGTTCGGTCGGCGACAACGATGCCTTGGCAAGTTCGGTTTCGAACGCCAGCACCTGATCGGCCTGAGCCTTGGCGTCGGCCGCGGTTGCGCCGGTCAATTGCAGCGACTTGGCGATGTAGGCGACGTAGGCCGTGCGCAGATCCTTGTATTTCGGATCGAGGTAGTAATCGCGCGTCGGCAGGCCGAGGCCATCCTGGAACGCATAGCCGATCTGATTGGTGGCGTCCTTGAAATCGGCGCCCGAACCGAACGCGAACAGATACGGCATGCCCTCGTCGAAACTTGCGTCAAGGAAATTCGCCACATCGGCGCCATTCTTGAGAGCGGCGATCTGCGCGAGCTTGGGTTTGATCGGATCGAAGCCGGCCTTGTCGATGGCGGCGTCATTCATGCCGGAGGCGTAGAAAAAGCCCAGCTTCTGTTCGATCGACCCGGGCTTGGCCTTGCCTGCGTTCTTGGCGGCATTTTCAAGGATGTCGTGCTGTTCACTGCGGCTCTTCTCGGCCAGCACGTTGAACGCGCCCCAGCGGGTCTGATCGGCCGGGATCGGATTGGCCGCGACCCACTTGGCGTTGACATAGCTGTTGAAGTCGTTGCACGGGCTGGTGGTGCTGGAGAGTTCACTCATGTCGAAATTGTCGGCCGCGCAGGCCGTGCCGATGCCGAGCGCCAGTGCCACGGCCAGCGCGATCGGCTTGAACAGTTGCTTGTTCATGGGGTTCCTCGGTGATGGACAGAAGATGGGCAGAACATGGACACGCCACGATCCGGAATCGGGTCAAACTTGCCCAGCCTAGGCAGGCAGTCGTCGATCTTACAGTGTCGAAGGTAAGGGGCGAGGCCGAGCGTTTACGCGATGCGTTGAATGGCATCGCGTGCTCGGCCGAGCGACCACGGAGCTCTCGGCCATGGACGGCAGCTTTGATGGCCGGGCCGGCACCCAGCACCCCGGGCGGTTACTGGCACGCCTGTCTACCGATGTCGCATTTGTTCCGGATTTTACGTTTATGTGTTCACGGGCAGACGCACCGAAGGGGGCGGCTGGCTTTGTCATCCATCCGAAGGGAGAGAAACATGTATTCAAAGACGAAACTCGCGGCCGCTCTGCTGTGCCTGGCATGGGTCGGAGCTGCATTGGGGGCTGCACCGCAGGATCCACGCGCCCATAACCCAGACCTGCTTCCGAAATCTCGCACGCTCTTGTCGCATCGCCTGGTCCAGCCCACGGCGATGTTGCCGCTGGTTTCCAATGCCGACGTCGGCGATGCCGATTCGTTCGGAAGCAAGGTGATCTATGAAGGCGTGGTGCAAACCGGACAGGTGATCGCGCAGGAAGATTGCTCGAGCGTGACCGGCCTGGGGCCGGACGATCGCTGCGTGACGGTGAATCCGCAACCCGCCTCGACCAGTTTCGACTTCAACGACCTTGGCCGCATCACCTTGCCGGCGAAGAGCACCAACGATTTGTTGTGTTTCCACTCGACCACTTTCGAAAGCTGGGATTTCCTCAATGAAGGTGCCTCCGCCGCCGACGCGCAGATTTTCTTCGGCGAGACCGCCACCATCGAAAACCAGCTTTTGAACGACCCGTCGCTGATAGATCCGAACACCGGGCTGCCGTTCAACGGCAAGTTGACGGTCTCCATCGGCCCCTCCAGATTTGAAGCCAAGACACTGCAAGCCGGCGCCGACGAGAGCCGCAACCAGGTCGAAAGCCGCACTTGCCTGGCTGGTGCGATCAGCAAGTCTTCGCTCAGCCAGGACTACGGCTTGCCGGACAGCATCGTCAACAAGTTCTTCAAGCAGCCGATCACAGTTCGACTGAATGTGCACGGCAACATGCGACTGGCGCTGGATGCCTCGCTGATCTTCGGCGTCCGCTTTTACGGCGATTGATCGCGAACCAGGACAGGGAAGAGCACGCCGTGGCGGCACACACCGCCACGGCGCTGCATAATGCGCGCTGCCAAGACTTGGGAGCGCGCGATGGAAATCGAGTTCCACGGTGCGGCCGGTGAGGTCACCGGTTCATGCCATCTGGTGATCGTCGGCGGGAAGCAAATCCTGCTGGACTGCGGCATGGTGCAGGGCAACGCCAAGGATGCTCAACGCAACGCGGCGGAATTTCCGTTCGACCCGAAAAGCGTTGACGTGCTGGTGCTGAGCCACGCCCATATAGACCACAGCGGCCGCGTGCCGCTGCTGGTGAAGCGCGGGTTCACCGGGCCGATTTACACGCACGCGGCGACCATTGATCTCGCCACCATCCTGCTGGCCGATTGCGCGCACATCGCGCAGATGGATGCGCGCGATGCCGCGCGCCATCCGCAGCCGGGGCAACCGATTCTTCCGCCGCTGTACACGCAGGATGACGTGGATGCGGCGGTCAAGCTGATGCAGCCGCTCGCCTATGGCGAAGCGCGCGAGATCCTTCCGGGCGTGCGCGTCACGTTGCGCGATGCGGGGCACATCCTTGGTTCCGCCACTGTCGAACTCGCGGCCGATGAAAGCGGCAACACCCGCAAGTTGGTGTTCTCCGGCGACCTCGGCCCGACCGGAACGCCGATCCTGTGCGATCCACAGCCGGTGCCCGCGGCCGATCTGGTCATCATGGAATCCACTTACGGCGATCGCCTGCACAAGACCCGCGAGGACACGATTGCCGAACTCGCTGCGATCTTCGCCGCTGCGCACAAGGACGGCGGCAATGTAGTGATTCCCGCGTTCGCGGTCGGGCGCACGCAGGAACTGTTGTACTTCTTCGCCGAGCATTTCGACGAATGGGACTTGGGCCACTACAAGATGTTTCTGGACAGTCCGATGGCGAGCAAGGTCACCGCCGCCTACGATCGCCACGAAGACCTGTTCGACGCCGAAGCGAAGCAATTGTGGTCGACGCGGCCGCATCCATTGCGCCTGCCCAACCTCACTTTCACCGCCAGCAGCGATGACTCGCGAAAAATAAACGAGATCCGGAGCAGCGCGGTGATCATCGCCGGGTCGGGCATGTGCGAGGGTGGCCGCATCCGACATCATCTTCGCCACAACCTGGCGAATCCCGCCGCGCACATCGTGTTCGTCGGCTACCAGGCGCAGGGCACGCTCGGGAGGCGGCTGGTGCAGGGCGCGAAGAGCGTGCATCTGTTCGGCGATGAGATCCCCGTGCGCGCGCATATGCACACGGTCGGTGGATTGTCCGCGCACGCCGATCGCGACGGCTTGAGCGAATGGTACGGTGCAATTGCGGGCCATCCGCCGGTGTGGCTGGTGCACGGCGAGGATCCGGGCCGCGCATCGCTGGCATCCACGCTGCACGGCAAGTGGGGATGCGAAGTCAAGCTCGCGATGCCGGGTATGCGCGCCCCGGTGTAAAGAGAACGGCGACCATGAGGTCGCCGTTCTTGTTCTGCTTTGCGGACAATTACGCCTTGCGGGCACTGTCCCCGCGCCAGGAACGCCGCTTGTTGTTGCCGGCTGCGTGTTCGGTGGTACTGCGCGCCGGGTGTGGCCGCCTTGCATGGGCGTGCGGTGCCGCCTGCTTGGCCTCGCCCTGACGCGGCTTGCCGTAACCCTGCTGCGGGCGACGCTGCTGCTTCGATGCGTTGGAGTTCGGACGGCGTTGCGGGATCGCCGGACCATCCGGACGCAAGCTCCACGCCGGCGCGAATTCCGCCACCGGCTGGATCACCAGATCCTGCGTCAGCACGCGGCGGATGTCGCGCAGCAAGCCTTCTTCCTCGCGAGCGACCAGCGAGAGTGCCAGGCCTTCCGCGCCGGCGCGGCCGGTGCGGCCGATGCGATGTACGTAATCCTGCGCGACCATCGGCAGGTCGTAATTCACCACTACCGGCAGTTGCTCGATGTCCAGGCCACGCGCGGCGATATCGGTGGCGACCAGCACGGTCACGCGGCCGTTCTTGAAATCGGCCAGTGCGCGGGTGCGCTGGCCCTGGCTCTTGTTGCCGTGGATCGCGGCGACGCGGAAGCCATGCTGCTCCAGGTGTTTGCACAGCTTGTCGGAACCGTGCTTGGTGCGCGCGAACACCAGCGTCTGGCGACGGCTGTCGGCGGCCAGCAGATGCAGCAGCAGGTCGCGTTTCTTGTCGCCATCCACCGGATGCACGCGATGAGTGACGCCGACCGCGACCGTATTGGGTTTGGCCATCTGCACGGACTTGGGCTCGCGCATGAACTGCGCGGCGAGCTGCTTGATTTCCGGGGCGATGGTGGCCGAGAACAACAATGTCTGCCGGTTGCGCGGCAACGTGGCCAGGATCTGCTTCAACGCCGGCATGAAGCCCATGTCGAGCATGCGATCGGCCTCGTCCAGCACCAGCATCTCGATGCCGGACAGGTCGACGTTGCGGCGCTGCATGTGATCGATCAGGCGGCCAGGTGTGGCCACGATGATGTCCATGCCGCGGCGCAAGGTTTGTATCTGGCCCCCCATGCCGACGCCGCCGAACACCGCGCAGGTGCGCACGCGCAGATGCTTGCCGTAGTTGCGGAAGCTTTCGTGCACTTGCGCGGCGAGCTCACGGGTCGGTACCAGCACCAGCGCGCGCGGGCGGCGGGTCTGGTTACGCTGAGCCGACTCGGCATCCAGACCGAGCTTCTGCAGCAGCGGCAGCGCGAAGGCCGCGGTCTTGCCGGTGCCGGTTTGTGCGCCGCCGAGCAGGTCGTGGCCTTCCAGCACCAGCGGAATGGCCGCGGCCTGGATCGGGGTGGGGGTGGTATGGCCCTGTTCGGACAGAGCACGCAGCAACGCGGGCGCAAGCCCGAGCGATTCGAACGTCATGAAAACAACTCCTGAGTAACCCGGAGCGTTCCCAAAAACCGCGCTCGAGTAGGTGCAACAGTGCGACCACCGCGATTGCGGTGAGCCGGGTGTGCGCGACGGAATCGAGTGGTGAGGGGCCTGCGCTGGCAGGCTTTTCAGCACTGCGGCAGCGGCGATCCACCAGGGAAGTTCGGAGTACGACGCGTCAAACTGCGGGCAGTGTAGCGGGTTGCGGGGCAACTAGCCAGTACAGTGACGCTCAAACGATCGTGGTGTCTGAATCCACCACCCGTCTCGGCACCACCGCAGGCAGTACATCCGGTGCCACCGCGCCACCGGACAGCAGAAACGCCATGCCCTGATCGACGCTCCAGTCGGTGGCGACCAGTTCGTCGGTCGGCACCAGTTCCAGGTAGCCGCCGGTCGGGTTGGGCGTGGTCGGCACGTAGACCGCGGCGATCTCGCGCCCGCTCGCGTCAATGAACACCCGGGTGACGAATCCCACCGATTTCATCTCTGGCGAGGGAAAGCCGATCAGCACCACGCGTTGCGTGCCGCCCGGCTTGTTGCGCATCAGCGTCATCAGCTTCTTGACGCCGCCATAAACCGAGTGCACCAGTGGAATGCGCTCCAGCCATCCGTCGAACCACACCAGCACGCGCCGCCCGACCACGAAGTTGGAAAGCACGCCCAGCAGATACAACCCGATCAGCGTCAGCACAAAGGCGCAGATCGAGATCAGCCAATCGCGGTGCAATACTTCCGCCGCGCGCGGCGAGGCGACGCCGATCAGGTCGATGATCGCGGTGATCACCGGCGCGCCGACACCGGCGAGCAGGGTGAACACGAACTTGAAGACCACCCAGGTAATCCACACCGGGATGAACGCGATCAGCCCGGTCAGCAGGTAACGCTTGAAGTGCAGCTCGCGCATGGGGATGCCGCTTGAAGGATTCGCGGCATTGTAGTGGAACCGGGGTTTGCGGCCGCGCGCGGGAATTCACGGAAAGCCGTGATTTTTTTCGCACGACGGCGAATCATGGGGTGAACGGGCGGGGACGGACATGCGCGGCAAACTGGAGAGACAACATTTCGAGAAGTTGTTGCGCGAGCACTCGGGAATCGTGTTCAAGGTCGTCGGCATGTATGCGCGGGAACGCGAGGAGCGCGAGGATCTCGCGCAGGAAATCCATGCGCAATGCTGGCGATCGTTTGCGAGCTTCGATGAGCGGCGTGCCAAATTCTCGACCTGGATGTACCGGGTGGCGCTGAATGTCGCGATTTCGCATGGGCGGCGCAGGCAGCGCGACCTCGCCAGCCATTTCGAGCCGTTGGAAACGCATCACCTGGAAACGATCGGCGGGGAAGCGCCGGATGAAGCCGATGAGCGCGTGGCCGCTTTGCATGCCGTCATCGCGCAGCTCGACGGTCTCAATCGCGCCCTGATCCTGATGTATCTGGAAGATCGCGCCTACGCCGAGATCGCCGAAGTGCTGGGCATCAGTGAAACCAATGTCGCGACCAAGATCAATCGCATCAAACACACGTTGCGCGTTCGAATGCTCGGCGCGCGCGCAGAAGCCCTGGATGAAACGGGATCGTCCTGATCGCCGGGATCGAGAAGCGGACATTCGTGTCCGCACTTTTGGAAAAGCTTCGGAGACCTGAACATGGAACTCGACGAAATGAAGTTGGCCTGGCAGCAAATGAATCGCAAGCTGGATGCCTTGCAGACCATGAATGCGAACCTTGGCGCCGAACGGAAAGCCGGCAGGGCGCGCCGGACGATGCTGCGCGCCAGGGCGCTCATCTGGAGCGAAACCATCATCGCTGGCTTGACGCTGCTGGCGCTCGGCGGGTTCATATGGGATCAGACGGCAATGCGTTTTATGGTCCCGGCGCTGATCCTGTATCCGGTGGCGATCGCGGTATTCGCCAGCGGAATTCGACAGTTGATGCTGGCGAGCCGCATCGATTTCAGCGAGCCGGTACTCGAGATTCAGCGTCAACTGGAATCCCTGCGCGGGTTGCGCCTGCGAACGACCCAGATGGAATTTCTGTGGATGCTTTTGCTGTGGGTGCCCGTGGCAATCGTGATCGCGCGGTGCGTTGGGGTTGATCTCTATGCCGCAATGGGCGCGCCATGGATGGCATGGAATGTCGCGCTGGGCGTGGCAGCCGTTCCATGTTTGCTATGGCTGGCGCGCCGCTTTGCTCCTGCATTCAATCGCTCGAGCATCGGCCGCACATTGATAGACCAATTGACCGGCCAGGGTCTGGCCGCCACGCGCGAGCAGGTCGCGGCTATCGCGCGCTTCGAGCGGGAATGATGTTGGGAAGGCGCAAAACAAACGGCGGGATTCGCATCCCGCCGTTTGTTCTGGCCAGCAATCATCCTTGGTGCTGGGCGCAGATTATGCCTTCCTTGGCGCGGCGCTCGTCGTCGCAGCCGATGCGCTTTTTGGCATCGGCCAAGCGCGACGCCTCGTCCTACTTCTGGTTATCGGTGCCCTCGATGAACTTGGCCACGTTGTCGTGCAGCGCTTTCAGCGACGGTTCGTGCGCGTACACCATGTGGCCCGACGGATAGAACGCGTAGGAGATGTTCTTGCGCAGGCTTTGCGGGATCGGCAGGTGCTCCTGCTCGTACACCGCCGCGTAGTACGGCGTGGCGAGGTCATAGAAGCCGCCATTGACCATCACTTTCAGGTCCGGGTTGTACTTCATCGCGACCGCAAGATCAGGCAGCACATTGGTCGAGCCCGGGAAGGCGAAGTGCTGGCCCGGTGGCTTGTGGCGGAAATCCCAGTCGAAACCCTGGCCATAGATCTCCGGGTTGTAATGCATGTCCTGGCCGAATTTCAGCGTGCTGCGCACGTAGTTGTTGAAGGCGGAAACGTAGGCCGAACTGATCGCCGCAGACTGCGGGTCGTAGTCGGATTCCTTGCCGAGCGGATCCATGCTCGGGCCGGAGAAGCGGGTATCCAGACGGCCGGTGGTGGTGTCATCGCCATTTTGCAGTTCATGCTCGAACATGCCGCCGGTAACGCGCAGGTCGGCCTTGAGCAAATAGTCGACCGGCAAGCCGGTGAAGTCGGAGAGCTTCTGCGCGATCTGCTTTTCGCGCGCCGGGCTCAAGGTGGAACCGGCCAGCAGCGCCTGCTCGTATTCGGTGGTCGCAAATTGCGTGGCCTGTTGCAGCAACGGTTGCAGGCTGCCGTGCTCGTATTTCGGCAGCTTGTGGTGATACCACGCCGTGGCCGCATACGTTGGCAATGCCAGCACATAGGGCAGGTCGATGCCCGGGCTGTTGTCGGCGCCATCCACGCTGGTGGCGAAATTCAATATCTGGGAAAGCAGGATCACGCCGTTGAGGTCTACGTTGTCCTCGGTTTCGAGATCCGCCGCCAGCACCGCCGAGCGCGTGGTGCCGTAGCTTTCGCCGAATAAATACTTCGGCGAATTCCAGCGGTCGTGCTGCGACAGGAAGGTGGTGATGAACTTGGCGAATATCTTGCCGTCGCCGTCCACGCTCCAGATTTTCTTGGAGAGATCCTTGAAGTTCTTCTCGCGCGCTTCCTTGGTATCCCCTTGTGGCAGCAGTCGACCGAAGCCGGTGCCCGGTGCGTCAATGAACACCAGATCGCTTACGTCCAGCAGGCTGTAGTCGTTGTTGACCAGTTGGTATGGCGCGGCCGGCGTGTGGGTGTCATCGTTGGTGACGATGCGCTTGGGCCCGAACGCGCCCATGTGCAGCCACACCGTGGAAGAACCCGGACCGCCGTTATAGAGGAAGGTGATCGGGCGCTTGGCGGGATCGGCGCCGCGCTTGATGTAGGCGACATAGGACATGCTGGTCTGCGGCGTGTGTTCGTCCAGTCCGTCGCCGTCCAGCACCAGGGTGCCGGCGATCGCATCGTAGGCCACGCTCGAGCCTTCGACATTCACCGAACCCTGCGTGGTCGAAGACTGCGATTTCTGCATCGCCGCGTTGGCGTCGTTGTCGCTTTGGCTGCTTGCGGATTTATCGGAGTTGTCGGGCTTGGCCTGGTCGGCTGCGAAAGCCGGCAGGCTGCACAGCAGCAGCGCGCCGAACACGATACGGAGACGAAGCGGTTTCATGGGGGATCCCTTGAGGCGAAGAACCAACCGAGTATGCCGCTGCTTGGAGCAACCTGCATACGTCACAAGTCATGGGCGAGAGCGCGCGGTTTGCCGATGCCAGGCAGCGCTTTCGAGCCCACGGCCGTGGAGCGGTTGGCCATGGACGGCAGCTCCGTGGCATGGCGGCGCCATGGGCCGGGGACGCTTACTAGCCCGAACCAGGCGGGGTGCTATCAACCGCTCGCGGGAGGTTAGGTCTATCCCTGTGGCGCGGGATGGGTTCCATCGATCACGCGGACCACGCGGAAACCGATGTTGTTGTACCCGATGTCGGAATTGGCGGTGCCGCGGCGACCCAGCGGGGTTTGATGGCTGCCGTCGCGCCAGGAGAGGCCGCGAAATACGCGATCGCCTGGCGAGCCACCGCTCAGCCACTCGCTGACATTCCCGTACATGTCATAGGCGCCCACGCCGCTGGCCGCGTAGCGGCCTACCGGCGCGGTTTGCGCGGCGCCATCGCTGCACGGCCAACGATCATTGTCGAATTTGCTTTGCCGGCTGTTGTCGTCCACATTGCCGCGCGCGCAGGGATTGCCGCTGGCGCTGCCGCGCGCGGTACGCAGCCACTCGCGCTCGTCGGGCAGGCGATAGATCTGTCCGGTGCGGTGCGAGAGCCATGCGGCATAGGCGACCGCATCATTCCAGCTTACGCAGACCACCGGATGATCGCTGCCCTGGGCAAAACCCGGGTCGCTCCATTTCAAGTTGCGCAGCCGTGAGAACGGGTTCAGCGGCTCCGCGCAGGACGAAGCCGCACGGTGGGTATCACGCACGAACTGCGCGTAGTCGCTGCGCGTGACTTCGGTGCGGGCAATCGCAAAGGCATCCGCCTTGCCATCCGCCGGCACGTACACCAGTGCCGGACCGCCGTCGTCGCGCAACGGGGAACCTGCGTGCAGCGCAGGAGGTGGCGGCGACACGTCGGTCAGCAGCTTGACGTCGAACCCTTCCGGATAGACGGCCGGCAGCGCGTCCGCCAGCGGACGCAATGCGCCGACGTGCTTGGCGTCGTGCAACTGGGCGGCGTCGGCAATGCTGGTGCCCACCGATTGTGCGAGTTGCATCCGCGCGGCGCGCCAGGATTTCTGCGAGGCGGCATCGGCGGAAGGCGCGAGCGCGTCGAGTTTCTTCACCAGCGACTGCACCTGATCCGCATCGTTGCGCTGCCAGGCCTTGGTCGTGTCCTGTTGCAGCATTGCCACGATCTTGCCGATGCCTCCGCGAGCGGTTCCGTTGTCCGGCTCCAGCTTCAGCACTTCCAGATAACGTGCCGCCGCGCTGTCCTGCTTCGGCGTGGTCAAGCGGCCTTGCGCGAACCGGGCATTGGCCTGCGCCAGCAACACGGTGATGTGGGCGGCCTCATTGGCATCCACGCTACTGGCTTCAACCGGTACCGCGACCGGCGCCTGTGCTACGGCATCGGTGCTGATGACCGCGGCGGGCACCGTCGTGACCTGGGTGACGGCGACATCGCCGGTCGCTGCTGCTTGCGCTGTTTCGGGTGAGGCAACTGCCGCGTGTCTGGCATGCAAGCGCCAGCTCAAGCCCGCCGCGCTGACCGCAATCAAGGCGAGCAGCATCAGCAACGCCGCCCCGTAGCGACGCACGATAGGCGATGAGGACAGATCGATGTGCGGGGGTTTGATGCTCGACAGGCGCGGCAGGGTGATACGCGGCCAACTGAATGTCGGTCGATGCGGTGCCGCGGGCACCACCGGCCGTGGCGAGGTGTGTCGGCCGTCGATCACATCCAGCGCGGCCTGCAATTCCTCCGCGTTCTGGAAGCGTTCGTCCGGCGACTTGGCCAGCGCCTTGTCCACGAACGGTTGCCAGGCGCGCTTCAGCGGCGGCAGCTTCGGCACCGGCTGCTCGATATGTGCAATCGCGGTGGACAATGCGTCCGCGCCGCGGAAGGGCAGATCGCCGGTGAGCAATTCGTAGCAAACCACGCCCAGGCTGTATAGGTCGGAGCGGCCGTCGATATCCTGGCCGCGCGCCTGCTCCGGGCTCATGTAGCCCGACGAGCCCATGGTCGCGCCTTCGCGCGTCACGCGCAGGCTGTCGCTGGCGCGCGCGATTCCGAAATCGGTGAGCAATGCGCGGCGATGCTGGTCGAACAGCACGTTCTCCGGCTTGACATCGCGATGCACGATGCCCTGCTTGTGCGCATGCCCGAGCGCGCCGGCGAGGGCGCGCATCACCGCGGCAATTCGGGAAGGCGTGTCTCGCAAGTCGAGCTTGGAAAGATCGCCATTGGGCAGATACGGCATCGTGTAATACAACTGCCCGTCGGAGGTGCGGCCCACCTCGTAGATCGCCACGATATGAGGGTGCTGCAGGCGCGCGATAGTGCGCGCTTCCTGCTCGAAGCGGGTGATGGTTTCGTCGGTGGCAGCCTGCAGGATCTTGACCGCGACCGGCCGGCCCAGGGAGGCCTGGATCGCGAGATACACGGTCGCCATGCCGCCGCGCCCAAGCGGGCGCACCAAGCGGTGGCCGGGCACTTCGAATTCGGCGACGGCTGCGGACAAACCCATGGCGCGGGACATCCCCTTGGGCGAATGGCGATTCTAGAACACGCAAGGCTGCGCGGCGAGCCTACCCTGTGCCGCATGCCCAGGCCGTGCGGGGGTTCGCGTTACGAATCGCCCCCTTCCCGGCCACTCTCCAAGTGAAAACGATGCAACAAACGATGTGCAAATGGTGCGAATAACAGGCCGGCAATGAAGATCACGACAAGGCCGCTGTACAGCGCATAGATGCCGGCGAATACCTTGCCGCCGGGGGTGTGCAGCGCATCAACGGGCCCCATGCCGCCCAGGATCATGGCGGCATTGAGAAAGGCATCCAGCCAGTCCATGTGCTCGGCGATGCGGTAGCCGAGCATCCCGGCCAGCAGTGAAACCGCGATCACCCCCAACCCAAGCGCCAATGTCTTGGCAACCCGGCGCAACAAGAACATCCGCCAGGGCATCAGCGACTGGTGTTTGCGTTCGTAGCGGAACATGCGGCGCTCCCCAAACCGTTGGCGTCGAGCGTAGCTCATCCTTGCGGGAGCCTGCTTGCAGGCGAGCGTCTTTTGACAAAGGCGGTGCTTCGCGCCGGCCGCGAGCTGGCTTGTTCCTACAAAAGCGCCGCAGGCGGAGCGCTCAAAACAACAACGAAGACATCTTCCGCCTCGTGGCGGCTACCAGCGCGTCGTCCTCGACGATGCGAAAGGCGTCCAGCAGCCGCTTGCGCGCCAAGCCTTCTTTCCAGCCGCGGTCGGCACGCAGTATCGCGAGAAATTGCTCCATCGCGTCGGCGGGATCGCCGCCCAGCAGCAGGCGCACGCCCAGCGCGTCGCGCGCGGCAAAGTCTTTTGGGTCGGCCTCGATTCTGGCTATCAATTCCCCGGAGGCGGCGGTGCCGGCCAGCGCCTGCGCAAGGTCGACATAAGCGCGCAGCGCTTTCGCGCGATCGTCGGTTTCGAGTTGCGACGGCAATGAATCCAACGCGGCTTTGGCGGCATCGACATCGCCGGCGCGCGCTTGCGCCAGCGCAAGTTCCAGTTTCAGCTGGGTCTTGTCGGGCTCCGCCTCGACTGCTTCGCGCAAACGCGCGACAGCAGCGTGCGGGGTTTCGCGCGGCGTGTGCGGATTTTCGTCGGCGACCGTTTGCACAACGGGTGTTTCGATCTTCGCCGCCGGCGTGATCTGGTGCTTGCCAAGAAATTCGCGCACCTGCGATTCCGGCAGCGCGCCGGCGAAGCCGTCGAGGATTTGTCCATCGCGGATCAGCACCACGGTCGGGATGCTGCGCACCCCGAACATGCCGGCGAGCTGCTGCTCCTTGTCGCAGTCGATCTTGGCCAGCTTGAACGCGCCGCCGTATTCGCCGGCGATTTTTTCCAGGATCGGACCGAGTGTCTTGCACGGCCCGCACCAGGTCGCCCAGAAATCCACCAGTACCGGCGTGGTGAGCGACGCTTGCAGCACCTCGGTTTCGAAGTTGGTCTGGCCCGCGTCGAAAACGTGGGGGGAGTTTGCGGAATCGGATTTCGCGGATTGCGGCGAAGCGTTCATGTGCGGATCAACCGGCTCTTGATCCGCACATGATTGGGGCGCGTCGCGTGCGAAGCAAGCTCAAGGCTCCACTGCTACCGGCTTGCCATCGCGCTTGTAAATCGTGCCCGCTTTCATCACGAAATCCACCTTCTTCATCAACGCAATGTCGTCCAGCGGATTGCCCGGCACCGCGACGAGATCGGCGAACTTGCCGGGCGTGACGCTGCCGACATCCTTTTCATGCTTCAGCAACTCGGCGGCGTGCATGGTGGCGGCCTGGATAGTGAACATCGGCGGCATCCCGGCCTGCACCATGTAGACGAATTCCTGCGCGTTGTCGCCATGCGGATAAACGCCGGCATCCGTGCCGAAGGCGATCTTGACGCCCGCCTTGTAGGCCTTGCCGGCGGTGGCCATGATCACCGGGCCGACTTCTTCGGCCTTGCGCGCGACCTGGGGCGGATACCAGCCTTCCTTGGCTTTGCCCATCACGAACTGGCCGGCGATGATCGTCGGCACGTACCAGGTGCCGCGCTCCTTCATCAGCTTCATATCCTCTGCATCCATGAAGGTGCCGTGCTCGATGGAATCCACGCCGCCCAGCACGGCTCGACGGATCGCTTCGGCACCATGCGCGTGCGCGGCCACGGTGAAGCCGTAGTCGTGCGCGGCGGCGACCACCGCCTTTATTTCATCCAGCGTCATCTGCGGGTTTTCGGAGCTCGCGCTTTCATCCAGCACGCCGCCCGAGGGCATGATCTTGATCAGATCAGCGCCGTCCTTGTAATGCTGGCGCACGGCTTTCCACGCGTCCTCCGGCGAGTTGATGATGCCGTCTTTCGGGCCGGGGTCGCCTTGTAGATCCCAGCGGAAACCATTGGTCGGATCGGCGTGGCCGCCGGTGGTGCCGATGAATTGACCTGCGGAAAAAATGCGCGGGCCGGGCACGAGACCGGCATTCACCGCATTGCGCAGCGCGATGGACTCGTTGTGCTCGTCGCCGACGTTGCGCACCGTGGTGAAACCCGCCAGCAGCGTGCGCCGCGCGTACACCGTGCTCTGGATCGCGTAGTCGGCGGGGTTCAGCCGGAACTTGTCGCTGTAGGTACTCTTGCTGAACTGCTGGGTCAGATGCACGTGATCGTCAATCAACCCGGGCATGCAGGTGTCGTTGGCGGGAAGGTCGATCGTCGCGGCACCCGGGCGATCGGCGTTGCCCGCGACCACTTGGCCGATGCGGTCGCCGTTGATCACCACCGTGGTGGTGCCCAGCAGCTTGCCGTTGACAGTGTCTATCAGGTGCGGGCAGTGCACCACGGTAACGGCTGGTGCGGCCGAAGCATCGGCCTGCGGTGCGTCCGCGGCTTGCGCGGCGCCCATGCACAGTGCGGCCGCGATCGCGATCACGAGAGACTTGGTCATATCGAGCTCCCCATGGCAAAACAGGCATCATAGCGAGCCGCCGTGCGCGCGAGCGTGCCGAACGCCATGGGCTTGGCGGCCATGTTGCACTGCGGTAGGCTGCTCGTTCGCGCGCCGCACGGCGTTGCGCGCCATGCCACGGACCGACCATGCAGGAACACTACGACCCGCGCGCGATCGAAGCTGATGCGCAGAAGTTCTGGGCCGACACGCGCGCCTTCGAGGTGAAGGAAGATCCCGCGCGCGAGAAATTCTATTGCCTGTCCATGCTGCCGTATCCGAGCGGCGCGCTGCACATGGGTCACGTGCGCAACTACACCATCGGCGACGTGATCTCGCGATTCCAGCGCATGCAAGGAAAAAACGTGTTGCAGCCGATGGGTTGGGACGCGTTCGGTCTGCCGGCGGAGAACGCTGCGATTGCGCGCGGCGTGCCGCCGGCGAAGTGGACTTACCAGAACATCGAACACATGCGCGCGCAGTTGCAGGCGATGGGTTTCGCCATTGACTGGTCGCGCGAGTTCGCCACCTGCAAACCGGATTACTACGTGCACGAGCAGCGCATGTTCGTGCGGCTGTTCGAGAAAGGTTTGGTGTATCAGAAGAACAGCGTGGTGAACTGGGATCCGGTGGACCAGACCGTGCTCGCCAACGAACAGGTGGTGGACGGGCGTGGCTGGCGCTCCGGCGCGGTGGTGGAGAAGCGCGAGATCCCGCAGTGGTTTTTGAAGATCACCGATTACGCGCAGGAGCTGCTGGACGAACTGGACAAGCTGCCGGGCTGGCCGGAGGCGGTCAAGACCATGCAGCGCAACTGGATCGGCCGCTCGGAGGGACTGGAAATCCATTTCGACGTGGAAGGCGCGGACGAACCGCTGAGCGTGTTCACCACGCGGCCCGACACGCTGATGGGCGTCACCTTCATTTCGATCGCGGCCGAGCATCCGCTGGCCGCCCTCGCGGCGCACGACAATCCGCAGATCGCGCGCTTCATCGAGGCGTGCCGGCACGGCGGTGTTTCCGAAGCGGAACTGGAGACCCAGGAAAAGCGCGGTGTGGACACCGGGCTCAAGGCCATCCATCCGGTCAGCGGCGAGAAATTGCCGATCTGGATCGCCAACTTCGTGCTGATGGGTTATGGCACCGGCGCGGTCATGGCGGTGCCCGCGCACGACCAGCGCGACTGGGAATTCGCAACTCGATACAAGTTGCCCAAGAAGATCGTGATCGTGGATGCGGACACTGCATCCGCGTTGCGCGCGCTGGGCGAGCGGGAGGCGCTGGCATTCGATCCCATGTCGGTCGCGCTGGGCCAGGCGCCGTTCGAGAACCTCAGCGACGCGCGAGCGCTGGAAGAAAAGCTGCGTGAATTCACGCGTCGAATCGAGCTCGAAAGCGCCTTCACGGAACGTGGCATGTTGGTGAATTCCAACGACTTTTCCGGACTCGGTTTTGACGATGCGCTGGATGCGTTCGCGCGCCGGCTCGAATCCGAAGGCCGCGGCAAGCGCTCGGTGCACTGGCGGCTGCGCGACTGGGGCGTCTCGCGCCAACGCTACTGGGGTTGTCCGATCCCGATCGTCCATTGCGCGAAGTGCGGCGCGGTGCCGGTGCCGGAAGATCAATTGCCTGTCGTGCTGCCCGAAAACGTGCAATTCATGGGCGTGCAGTCGCCGATCAAGGCCGATCCGGAGTGGCGCAAGACGACCTGTCCGAATTGTCATGGCCCGGCCGAGCGCGAGACCGACACCTTCGACACCTTCATGGAATCGAGCTGGTATTACGCGCGCTACACCTCGCCCGGCGCGTCGACGCAGGTGGACGAGCGCGCGAATTACTGGCTGCCGGTGGATCAATACATCGGCGGTATCGAACACGCGATCCTGCACCTCCTGTACTTCCGCTTCTATCACAAGCTGATGCGCGATGCGGGTCTGGTGCATTCGGACGAGCCGGCGACCAATCTGCTGTGCCAGGGCATGGTGGTGGCGGAGACCTTCTATCGCGAGACGAACGGTCATCGCGAATGGATCAATCCGGCGGACGTGGAAATTCGGCGCAATGAACGCGGGCACGTCGTGGGCGCGACCCTGAAAGCGGACGGCCAGCCGGTGCACATCGGCCCGACCGAGAAGATGTCGAAGTCCAAGAACAATGGCGTCGATCCGCAGACGATGATCGACAAGTTCGGCGCGGATACGGTGCGTCTGTTCTCGATGTTCGCCGCGCCGCCCGAGCAGTCGCTGGAATGGAACGAGGCCGGCGTGGAAGGCATGGCGCGCTTCCTGCGGCGGTTCTGGCGCGAGGTGGTGACGCATGCCGCGCAACCGGACCATCCGGAGTTGGATCCCGCAGCCTTGAACGTCGCGCAGAAAACCCTGCGCCGGCAGGTGCACGAAACCATTGCCAAGGTCGGTGATGATATCGGTCGCCGCCATGCCTTCAATACCGCCATTGCCGCGCTGATGGAGTTGCTCAACCACGTGTCGAAATTCGACGACATGAGCGAGCAGGGCCGCGCAGTGCGGCATGAGGCGCTGGAGAACATGGTGTTGCTGTTGAACCCATTCACACCGCACGCCAGCCATGCGCTGTGGCGGGTGCTGGGTCATCGCGAAACGCTGATCGAGGACGTGCGCTTCCCGCGGGCCGATCCGGCGGCACTGGTGCGCGATTCGGTAATCGTGGCGGTGCAGATCAACGGCAAATTGCGCGGCACGATCGAGCTGCCGGTTTCCGCCGCACGCGAAGAAGCCGAGCGCGAAGCGCTGGCGGAACCCGCGGTGGCGAAGTTCCTGGCCGGGCAGATACCGCGCAAGGTGATCGTGGTGCCGGGGAAGATCGTCAATATCGTGGTGTGAGCGCGCGATCCTGTACGATTCAGCGCTGAGAACTGCAACGGAATCCGACCATGCGCCTGCGCCGACTGCTGAACGCCGTACCGGTTTCCGCGGTGATCCTGCTTTCCGCCTGCGGCTTCCATCTGCGCCAGAGCGCGGCGCTGCCGGAACCGATGCAGCAGCAGGTCTATCTGAAGGTCACCGGTGGCGGCGAGCTGCCGCGCGATCTCGCGCGCGCCCTGCAGGTGCGCAAGGTGCAGGTGTTGAACGAGGCCTCGCCGGGCGTGGCCGAGCTGGATGTCGGCGCGGCTTTCCGTACCGATGTGCTTACGTCCACCGGCTTCGCGCGCGTCGGCGAATACGCGGTTCGCTACCACGTCGCGTTCTCGTTGAAAGATGGCAGCGGCGCGATGGTGCTGCCGCAGCAGACCATCGACCTGTCGCACGAATTCACCTTCGACCCATTCCAGGCGATCGGCACCGCCGCGCAGACCGAAGTGATCGAACGCGATCTCGCGCGGGAGATGACCGACGCGATCATGCGCCGGCTGGAGGCGATTGGCCGCAAGGGCACGCTGGTGCCGCCGGCGGGCGAAAGCGAATCCACTTCGATTCCTGCGGGCGGCGTGTCATCGTCGCTGCCGTCCGCAAGTTCGACCTCGCTGCCGGCGAGCGCATCCACCGATTGAGCGAAGGCCGGATGGCCAGCACACTGGAAAGCTTTCACAAATCGCTCGACAAGGGCGAGCTTGCAGCCGTCTATCTGCTTGCGGGCGAGGACCCGCTGCTGTTGCAGGAAGCCGGCGACGCGCTGCGCGCACGCGCGCGTGCCTTGGGTTTCGCCGAGCGCGAAGTGCTGGATGTCGATGCGCGCTTTGACTGGAATCAACTTGCGCGCGCCACGGCCAGTCTCTCGTTGTTTTCTTCGCGGCGGCTGATCGAATTGCGCGTGCCGACCGGCCTGGTCGGCAAGGAAGGCTCCGCCGCGATCATCGACTGGTGCAAATCGCCCGCGCCGGACACCGTGCTGCTGATCGGCGCCATGCAATGGGGCAAGAAACACGAGGGTGCGTGGGTGCGGGAGGTCGAACGCACTGGCGTGTACGTGCCGATCAAATCCTTGCGGGTGGAAGAATTGCCTGCCTGGATTCGCGCGCGCATGCGCAGCAAGGGCTTCGCCCCGGATGACGATGCAGTCGCGTTGCTGGCGTCGCGCGCGGAAGGCAACCTGCTGGCGATCGCACAGGAGATCGACAAACTCTCGATGCTGCGCGAAGGTGGTCGGGTGGCGGCGGCGGAACTCGAAGCACTGGACTCGGACAACGCGCTTTACGACGTGTTCAAGCTTACCGACGCGGCGCTTGCCGGCAATGCCGCGCGCGCCCTGCGCGTGCTGGCCGGCTTGCGCGCCGAAGGCGAAGACCTGATCCCGATGCTTGGCTGGCTCCTCAATCAACTGGAACTTGCGTTGCGGTTGGCATCAGCCGACGACTTCGCCAGTGCCGCCCGTGCGGAATACAACTTCTGGCCGGCGCGACAGAAACTTTTCGCGTCCGCGTTGAAGCGCGCCGGCCGCGGCACTGCGCACTGGGAACGCTGCGTGGCCTGGTGCGCACGCATCGATCGCATGGCCAAAGGTCGCGTCGTGGATGACGCCGGCAAAGCCATGGGCGATCCGTGGCAGGAAATGGAGCGCTTGCTGGTCGCGATCGCGCAACCGCGTGCGGCGGCGGTGCTGGCGTGAAAAGCCAGAGCGTCTTGTCCGCAAAAAACGCAAAGGACGCGAAAAGAAGCGGAAGCCGAAAAGAATAAAAGTTTAATCTGACATTGAACTCATGTATTGCCGGGAAAGCGGAATGAAGAAGTTTTGATTCGTTTTCTTTGCGATCTTCGCGTCCTTTGCGGACAATTTCTTGCTCTCGACAATGACGAGTATTCAACCCCTCGCGATCCTCGGTGGCACGTTCGATCCGGTGCATCTGGGCCATTTGCGCGCGGCATGGGAAGTCGCCGAGGCGCTCGACGCCGAAGTTCGCCTGGTGCCCGCACATGTGCCGCCGCACCGGCCCGCGCCGGTGGCGAGCGCCGGGCAGCGGGTGGCGATGCTGCGTGCGGCCTTGGCGGGGCAGTGTCGCTTGTCGCTGGACACGCGCGAACTCGATCGTGCCGGCCCGTCGTACACGGTCGACACACTGATTTCCTTGCGCGCGGAAATCGGCGCGCGACCGCTGGTGTTGCTGCTGGGCGCGGACGCCTTCGCCGGACTGCCCGGCTGGCATCGCTGGCATGAGTTGCCGGATTTCGCGCATATCGGCGTGCTGACTCGGCCCGGGCTTGTGCCGCCGCTGCCGACTGAACTTGCCGAAGCAATCGCTTCGCGTGAAGTGTCCGATGCAAATGCCTTGTGCGCCAGCGCCGCCGGTTGCGTGCTGCGCATCGCGATCACGCCGCTGGAAATTTCCGGCACCAGAATCCGCGCGTTGTTGCGCAGTGGCCGGCAGCCGCGCTGGCTGTTGCCGGACGCATTACTCGCCGATTCCACGTTGCTCGCGGCTTATCGATAGGAGCGCGCCGGCGCGCCACCGGCGAGGGGCGAGCACCATCCACGGCGCGCTTCCCGGGCTGCACATCCCCGCGGGGATCGTTGGCGCGACATGCAATTCAACGCATCTCGCGAAAGCTCCGGCTCACCCCCTTGCGCCCGATCCCAAGGCGCGCATACTGGAGTCGCCGATCAGGCGAATTCCGTCTTATTCACCCGCACATCCGCACACACAGGCCGAGGTCGCACCCACTTGAGCAAACAGCCGTTGTCCCGCCGCACCACCGAAACATCTCCTACCGCTCCATCCGAACAGGTCCTGCGCCAGCGCGTGCTTGACGCCCTGGAAGAATTGAAGGCCCGCGACGTCCGCGAGATAGACGTACGCGGCAAGACCTCGATCGCCGACCTGTTGATCATCGCCTCCGGCACCTCCACCCGCCACGTCAAATCCCTCGCCGACGAGGTAGTGAAGTTCGTCAAGCGCGCGGGCATGTTGCCGCTCGGTGTCGAAGGCCAGACCGAAGCCGAATGGGTGCTGGTGGACCTGGGTGACATCATCGTGCACGTGATGCTGCCGCGCATTCGCGAGTTCTATGGTCTGGAGCGCCTGTGGACGGTCGGCGATCATGATGCCGAAGCCGCCAATGCCGAATGAGCCGGGAACCGGGAATGCAGGCTGGGAAATTGCGAGCGCCGTTTCCCCGCATTGCGCGGCGTGAACCGCGGCGGGCCTAGCGAGCTTGCGCGCGCGCATCGTCGCGATCGGCGTGGCCATGCCCGCATGGGTCGGCGAAGGCTTTTCTGAATATCGAAAGCGCCTGTCGCGCGAGCTGCCACTGGAACTGGTCGAACTCAAACCCGGCGCGCGCGGCAAGGGCCGCGACCCGACGCGCGCGATCAGAGAAGAGGGCGAGGCCATGCTGGCTGCATTGCCGCGCGGCGCGCACGTGGTCGCATTGGACGGCGGCGGGGGCGCCTGGTCGAGTGAAGAACTGGCGCAGCACCTGCGGCGCTGGCGCATGGCGGGAAAAGAACTCGCGTTTCTGATCGGCGGCGCGGACGGCCACGCCGATGCGGTGCTGGCGCGCGCCGATCAGCGCTGGTCGCTTGGGCCGCTGACGTTGCCGCACATGCTGGTGCGGCTGATCGTGGCAGAGCAGTTGTACCGCGCGGCCATGATCGTAGCCGGACACCCCTATCATCGCGGATAGAACACTTGCGAGGAATCGCAAGCCCGGATTCGACCTCCATGCCTTTTTCCATGCCGTCCCGGTTCGGATGGCCATTATGCTTCCGGAATGCTCTATCTCGCTTCCCAATCTCCGCGCCGCAAACAATTGCTGGAACAACTCAACGTCACATTCGAGTTGCTGCATGTGGACGTTCCGGAATTCCGACAACCCGGCGAGGGCGCCGAGGATTACGTCAGCCGCGTCGCACGCGAGAAGGCGCTGGCCGGATTGGCCGAGGCAAGCAAGCAAGGTGATCGACCGATCGTGCTGGGCGCCGATACCGAAGTTGCGTTGGGTGATCGCGTATTCGGCAAGCCCGATGACGCGATCGATGCCGAGGCGATGCTGCGCGCGCTGTCCGGATGTACGCACCGGGTGATTTCGACGGTGTGGTGCGTGGATGCCTCTCGCCGCCAAGTGGCGACCAGCGTTTCGGAAGTGCGTTTCGCTTCTTTATCCGATGCGGATATCGCCGGCTATGTGGCCACCGGCGAGTCGTTTGGCAAGGCCGGCGCTTATGCGATCCAGGGCCGCGCCGCGTCCTTCATCGAGGACCTCCGAGGCAGCTATTCCGGTGTAATGGGCCTGCCGCTGCACGAAACCGCGCGGCTGTTGCGCGCTTTCGGTATCCGCATCTGAATCGCTGCGGCAGGCTGCATCGACAGGTTCGGCAATGGCGGGCTATAAGGAAACCTGACCGCAGGAACTGCCAGCGTGAGCCACGCTTCAAAACCTCTCGATTTTTCGAAGCGGCTCTTGATCCCGACCCCCTGCAAAACGGGCGATCAAACCCCGCCTCGGCAAGGCTTGGACGGCGGGTGTGGAAGCATGGTCATGCGGGCGACACGAAAGTCCCTCTCCCTTGCAGAAGCCTTCTAGTGATGAGCGAGGAAATCCTGATCAATATCACCCCGCGCGAAACCCGCGTGGGCGTGATCGAAAATGGCATGCTGCAGGAGGTGCACGTCGAGCGCGCCGGCAAGCGCGGCTATGTCGGCAACATCTATTGTGGCCGTGTGCAGCGGGTGATGCCGGGCATGCAGGCGGCATTCGTCGAAATCGGGCTGAGCCGCGCGGCGTTCCTGCATGCCTCCGACATCGTGCGCGCGCCGCCGGCGCTGACCGCCGATGAGCACGAACCTGGCGCCAACGGCAATGGGCATGCCAACAACAATGGTTCGCCGCCGACGCCTCCGATCGGCGAATTGGTGCACGAAGGCGAGCGCGTCATCGTGCAGGTGATCAAGGACCCGATCGGCGGCAAGGGCGCGCGGCTTTCGGCGCATCTGTCGATTCCGTCGCGCTATCTGGTGCTGCTGCCGCACACGCGCCTGCACGGGGTGTCGGTGCGCATCGAGGACGAAGCCGAACGCGCGCGGCTGAAGGAAATCCTGGCGCGATTGTCCGGTGACGACGGGCGCGGCTACATCGCGCGTACCAATGCCGAAGGGGAGGCCGAGACGGCGCTGGCAGAGGACATCGCCTATATCGGCAAGGTCTGGCTCGCCGTGCAGGAGAACATCGCGCGCGCGGAGCCCGGCACGCGCGTGTATGAAGAGCCGCCGCTGCCGTTGCGTGTATTGCGCGATCTGATGCACAGCGATATCGAAAAAGTGCGCGTGGATTCGCGCGAGGCGTATCAGCGCACGCTGGAGTTTGCGCAGCGCTTCATGCCGCATCTGGTGGAACGCATCGAGCATTATTCGGGAGAGCGCCCGATCTTCGATCTTTACGGCGTGGAGGATGAAATCCAGAAAGCCCTGCGCAAGGAAGTGCCGCTGAAATCGGGTGGCCATCTGGTGATCGACCAGACCGAGGCGATGACCACCATCGACGTCAACACCGGCAGCTATCTCGGAACCCGCAATCTGGAAGAGACCGTGTTCCGCACCAACCTTGAAGCCGCGCAGTCGGCGGCGCGACAGCTGCGCCTGCGCAATCTCGGTGGCATCATCATCATCGACTTCATTGACATGCTCGATGCCGAGCACCGCCGCCAGGTGCTGCGCATGCTGGAAAAATCGTTGCTGCGCGACCACGCGCGCACCACCGTGTACGAGATGAGCCCGCTCGGGCTGGTGGAGATGACCCGCAAGCGCACCACCGAAAGCCTGGAGCGGCAATTGTGCGAACCGTGCCCGGCCTGTTCCGGGCGCGGCAAGATCAAGACCGCGGAAACGGTCTCCTATGAAATCTTCCGCGAGATCACCCGCGCGGTGCGCCAGTTCGAGGCGGAGAAATTGCTGGTGCTGGCCTGTCCGCGCGTGGTGGCGCGCATCCTGGAAGAGGACTCGGCGGCGGTGACCGAACTGGAATCCTTCATCGGCAAGACCATTCGTTTTCAACCCGAGGAGCAGTACGCGCAGGAGCAGTTCGATGTGGTGCTGCTCTGATTTTCCTTTCTTCCGCTGCTCGCGGATTGCTTTATTCCTCGTCATTCCCGCGAAAGCGGGAATCCAGTGTCTTTGCCGTCCGACATCCCTGTCCTGGTTCCGCTCGCGTTCAACGCGAGCGGGTCACTTTCCTTTCGGGGAAAGTAACCAAAGCCATTCGTGCTGGACGCGATGGTCTCGCCGACGTTGTGTCGGCTCGACTGCCCTTGCTCCTTGCCGCGCGCGCGCCGGCGCGAAGAAATCGCAAGCAGCCATCCATGGAACAGTTTCCCGCTTGCACGTCCTTGTGCGTGCGCTCGCCGGCGCGCGGCAGTGCCGCGCGAAAGCCCGGCTCGCCCTTGCTCGCGCGCTCGGCTGCGTAGCTACGGCATCGCGTACAGCGCACCAAGCTCATCTGAAAACGGCCGTCCATGGCCTGCTCGGTGCAGGCTATGGACATCTCGGATCCTTGAGAGAGGCCGCCGCATGAACCCTTGGCGCCATCGCCTGCGCCGCGCGCGGTTTTTTCTCGGCGCGTTGATCGCGGCCGCGTTGATCGCGGCGGCGGTGGCAGTGGGTTTGCTGCAATTGCTGTTGCCGCTGGCGGCGCATTATCCCGATCGGCTGGCCGGCTTTCTCTCCCAGCGCATGCAGCGACCGGTGCATTTCGATTCGGTGCGCGGCGACTGGCAGCCTTCCGGACCGTTGCTGGTGGTGCGCGGGCTCACGCTCGGTCCCGCATATTCCGGCGGCGAGTCGATCGCGCTGTCGCGCGCGGCGATCAAATTGGATTTTGCCGCGTGGCTGAAGCCGGCGCACCGTTGGGTGACGCTGCGCCTCACCGGATTGGAATTGCGCGTGCGCCACGATGACTCGGGCTGGCGCGTGCTGGGTCTCGGCAATCCCAACCAGCCGCAACAGGCGCCCCTGCAGTCGTTGCCGGTGGATCTCGATCTGCGCGCGCTGACCGTACGCATCGACGATGCGCCGGCGCGGCAGGCTTACGTCCTGTCGTCTCCGCATTTGCGCGTGGTCAGTGTCGGCAACACCCTGCATTTCGGCGGCAGCGTGACGCGCGAGGGCTCGCCGCAGCCGATCACCGTGATCGGCCGCTTCAATCCGCCCAGGCAGGATGCGGATCTGTACATCGCCGGGCATGACCTTGATCTGGCCGGCATGGCGAGCGGACTCGACCTGCAGGGTTTCGGCATACATCAGGGCCGCGGGGATCTGGAATTGTGGGGAAGCTGGCGCGGCAATCGGTTGCGATCCGCCGCCGCGCGCTTTGATCTGCGCATGCTTGCGCTGACCGCGCCGGAAGGAAGGCACGCCGAAGTACCCGCGCTCTCGGGCGTGATCGCACTGGATCGGCTTGCCGATGGCTGGCAGTTGCGCTACCGCGATGCAGGCAAGCCGGGGGATAACATCGATGACGTCGGCGGCGCGTTGCTGCGGCTGCGTGGCAGTGGCGCCGCACTGAAGATCGCGCTGTCCGCGCGCGACTTCGATCTCACCCCGCTGTTGCCTCTGGCCGGGCTCCTGCCACAGGCAACGGCGGGCGTGGGTGACTGGATCGCCGCCGCGCATCCGCACGCGCGGCTGGTCGCCGCAGCGGCGCGCTGGAACGCGAACGGGAACTATGCGGTGGTCGCGCATCTGCATGCGCTTGGTGCAACCGCGCACGGCGAGCTGCCGGGCATGGATGCGCTGAATGGCACGCTGCGCGGCGACAACGAGGCACTGTCGTTCGAAGTGCCGAAACAGGCGGTCACTCTGGATTACCCGGACGTATTCCGGGCGCCGTTCGCGTTCAAGACTTTCGGTGGCACCCTGGTTGGCTGGCGCGAGGGCGCGCAATGGCATTTCGCCACCGATGCGCTCAGTTTGGACAGCGATCAGTTCGGCGCCGAGGCGCGCGCGCAAGTGGTGTTGCAGGGAGATGGCAGCAAACCTTTCATCGACGGCTACGCGATCGTGACCCACGCCGAAGTGCCGGCCGCGAAATTATTCTGGCCGGCCAGCATGCCGCGCTCGACGGTGGCGTGGCTGGATCGCGGGCTGGTCTCCGGCACGGTGGACGCGGGCCGGGTGGCGATCCGCGGGGATCTTGACGACTGGCCGTTCAACAATCGGAAGGGCCGCTTCGATGCGCTTGGCCATGTCAGCGGCACGGTGCTGGATTACGGCGACGACTGGCCGCGCGCCGAACAGATCGATGCCACCGCGCAATTCGTGGACAATGCGATGATCATCGAATGCACGCACGCGCAAACGCTCGGCAACACCGTGACGCATGCGCTGGCGACGATTCCCGATCTTGGCACCGGCGTGCTGACGTTGGCCGCGGAAGGCGCGGGCAGCGGCGCATCTTTGCTCGGCTTCGTGAAGAGCAGCCCGGTCGGCAAGGATGCGGCATCCACGCTTTCGGCGCTGAGCCTGAGCGGTGACGGCAAGCTCGCCTTCACCCTGGTGCTGCCGTTCGACAAACCGGACAGCTTCAGTCTCGATGGCAATTTGCAATTGAGCAACGGCGGCGTGGTGGCGAAGCAGTGGAACCTCGCCCTGCAGAATATCAATGGCCCGTTGCATTTCGATGCCAAGGGGTTCCACGCCGACAATCTCAAGGCGGCATGGCACGGAACGCCTGCGCTGTTGTCGATCGCGCTGGGCGGCGATGTGGCCAATCCCGCACATCAACTGGAAGCAGCGTTGAGCGGCACGTTCAGCCCACCGGCGCTGTTGCAGGATTATCCGGATCTCAGTGCGTTGGCGAAAATCGCCCGAGGTGTGGCGAACTTCCGCATCGGTTTCGCGATCGCTGCCGGTGGCAACACCGGCGATGCTGCGAAGACGCTCAACGTGCAATCGGACTTGCGCGGCGTCGCGCTGGAACTGCCGGCGCCGCTGGACAAACCCGCATCAACCGCTTTGCCGATGACCTTGCAATTGGGCATGCCGTTTCCCGGCGCGGAGATCGATTTGAGCTTGGGCGATCTTTTGCGCGCGCGCGGGCGACTGCCGGATGCGGACGCGCACAAGCCCGCGTCGCTCGGCATTGCATTCGGTACCGGGCAACCGGCGGTTCCCGCCAACGGGATGGTCGTGCGCGGGCGCGCGCCGACGCTGGATCTCGGCGGCTGGGCGCAACTCGCCGCTGGCGGTTCTTCCGCTATGCCGCAAACCAGCACCGCGGCGGCGGCCGTGAATGGGTTGCCGACACTCACCGATGCGCAGCTCGAGACCGATCAGGCGCTGGCATTCGGCAACAAGCTGGGTGCGCTGTCGTTGCACTACGCCAGCAGCGCGGATGCGCACACCATTACGTTCAATGGCGCCGCCCTCGCGGGTACCCTGCTTTTGCCGGCGAACAACCTGGCCCAGCGTGGCATCAGCGCGCAACTGCAGCGCCTGTATTGGCCAGAGAGCCCCGCGCCGAACGCGGCGGCACAGCCCGGGGCCGCTGCGCCCACTTCGCCAAACAGCACGGCATCGATCTCCTCGGCGGCTGCGCCGACCACCGCGCCGGATGCATTGAGCGGCGTGGCGCCGGCATCGCTTCCGCCATTGCACGTTACGGTGGCCGATCTGCGCCTGGGTGACGCGAGGTTGGGCGAAACGCATTTTGAAAGCGCGCCGACCGCGTCGGGCATGCGAGTTGCGCGCATGGATACGCAATCCAAAGATGTACAGATTCATGCACACGGCGACTGGAACGGCGATGCGCAATCCAGCCATTCGCAATTCGCGATCGATCTGCGCGCCGACAATCTCGGTCGCATGCTGGAAGCGTTCGGCTTTGGCGGGCTGCTCTCCGGCGGTGAAAATACCCATGCCGTCATCGAAGGTTCCTGGCCGGGCGCACCGACCGCGTTTGCGCTGGCCACGCTGGATGGCACATTGAAGTTCAGCATCGGCAAGGGCCGCATCCTGGAAGTGAAGCCCGGTGTGGGCCGTCTGTTCGGCCTGTTCTCGATCACGGATCTGCCGCGCCGGCTGACACTGGATTTCGGCGACGTCTACAAGACCGGTTTCGGCTTCAACTTCATCAAGGGCGATTTCAAGTTGCGAGACGGCAACGCCTATACGGATGATGTCGAAATCGAAGGCCCGGCCGCGGACATCCACGTGCGCGGACGCACCGGACTGCGGACACACGATTACGATCAGATCGTGGATGCCAACCCCCACACCGGCGGCGCGCTCGCGGTGGTCGGCGCGGTGGTCGGCGGCCCGATCGGCGCTGCCGCGGGACTGGCGATCAGCAAAGGCTTGAACAGCGCCGCGCACGCCCGCTACAGCATCACCGGAAGCTGGACGCACCCGGTGATCACCACGATTTCGAAAACCGTGCCGAAGGCGGCGCCCGCGACTCCCGCGCCCGCGCAATCGGGCGCGTCGCGGCCAGCGCCGGCTTCTTCGCGCGCATCCTCTCGGGCATTACCGGCCCCGGCGAAGTCGACAGCATTGCAGTGAACTTTGGTGCGAGGGTGACGCGACGCCGCTCGCGGTGCTTGCGATCGTGTGCTTTCGCCCTTACGTTGGGGATTCAATCATTGGAAACTCATCCTCGTGGATTCCCCGCTCGTCCTCGCTGAACGCAACCTGCTCGCACCCGGCGGGCTCGCCGCCACCGATCTGGAGCGCGTATTCGCTCGGGTGATGGGTCCATCCATCGATGCCGCGGATTTGTACTTCCAACATTCGCGCAGCGAGTCGTGGGTGCTGGAGGACGGCATCGTGCGCGACGGCAGCCACTCGATCGAGCAGGGCGTGGGCGTGCGTGCAATCTCCGGCGAGAAAACCGGTTTTGCGTATTCCGATGACATCGTGTTGCCACAACTGCTGGAAGCCGCCGGCGCGGCGCGCGCAATCGCGCGCGAAGGCAATGGTGCGGGTACGCCGTTGGCGGTGCGCAACACGCGCGCGCTGTATGCGGCAGACGATCCTATCGACGCACTCGACAACGCGGCCAAGATTTCGCTGCTGCGCGAACTGGATGCACTGTGCCGCAGTCTCGACCCACGCATTGGACAGGTCATCGTCAGCCTGTCGGCGCACCATGAAACCATCCTGATCGCGGCGAGTGACGGCACCCTGACCGCGGACGTGCGGCCGCTCACGCGTATCGGCGTGCAGGTGATCGCGGAAAGCAACGGTCGCCGCGAGCAGGGCCATTCCGGCGGCGGCGGTCGTTGCAGTTATCGCGAATTGATCGATTCCGGGCGCGCGCAGGCGTGGGCGCGCGAAGCGGTGCGGCAGGCGATCGTCAATCTGGATTCGGTCGATGCGCCGGCCGGCACCATGGATGTCGTGTGCGGCCCGGGTTGGCCCGGCGTGCTGCTGCACGAGGCAATCGGCCACGGCCTGGAAGGCGACTTCAATCGCAAGGGCACCTCCGCGTTTTCGCACCGCATGGGCGAGAAGGTTGCGGCGGATGGCGTCACCATCGTGGATGACGGCACGTTGCCCGGCCGGCGCGGTTCGCTCAGCGTGGATGACGAGGGCACGCCAACCCATTGCACCACGCTGATCGAGAATGGACGTCTATGCGGCTATATGCAGGATACCCACAATGCCCGGCTGATGGGCATGGCACCGACCGGCAACGGCCGCCGCGAGTCCTTTGCGCACCTGCCGATGCCGCGCATGACCAACACCTACATGCTGGCGGGCCAGCGTGATCCGGCCGAGATCATTGCCTCGGTCAGGCGCGGCCTGTACGCGGTGAACTTCGGTGGCGGGCAGGTGGACATCACCTCCGGAAAATTCGTGTTTTCCGCCAGCGAGGCCTACCTGATCGAGGATGGCAAGGTCACCCGGCCGGTGAAGGGCGCGACCCTGATCGGCTCCGGCCCGGAGGTGCTGACGCGCGTCTCCATGATCGGCAACGACCTGAAACTCGATGAAGGCGTCGGCGTGTGCGGCAAGGACGGCCAGAGCGTGCCGGTGGGCGTGGGTCAGCCAACGCTGCGGATAGATGGAATGACAGTCGGCGGCACCGCAGCTTGATGCTACGGGAGTTCCCGCAGAATCCGGAACAACTCGCGATATGCATGCAGGGGTTTGTTCGCCTCGCGCTCGCTGCGCGCCTGCCGGATCAGCGCGCGCAGGTGCTGGCGATCGAGCGCGGGATGTTTGGCAATCAATTCAGAGAGTCCCGCGTCACCTTCGATAAGCAGGCGCTCGCGCAACTCCTCCAGGCGATGCATTGACGCGGCTTCGCGCGCACCGGCGGCGCGTTCATTGGCCAAAGCCGCGCGCGCGGCGGCGAATGTTTCCTCGTCGTGGCGGCGCATCAATTTGGCCAGGTGCGCGAGTTGGCGCTTGCGGGCAATATGCGAAGTGATCTTGCGCACATTCGCGATCTCGCCTTGCACTTCGTCGGGCAGCTCGAGTTTCGCTACCCGCGAGGGCGGCAATTCGACCAGCTTTTTTGCCAAATCCAGAACGTCGAGCGCTTCGCGTCGGCGCGCGCTGCGGCTGGGGCGGTCGCCGGTTTGCTCGGCGTCGGGGTCGGCATCGTGTGTCATGGACGTTATAGTAACGGACTGAGCAAAGGGAACCGTTCTTGAATACCAGCATTGCGAAACCGGATGGCAGCCTCGAAGAACTCGATCGCCTGGCGCAGTTGAGCGAGGACGTCATCCGCCGGGCGCGCGCGGCTGGCGCAAGCCAGGCGGAAGTGTCGGCCAGCGTGGAAACCGGCCTGGCGGTGACGGTGCGGTTGGGCGAGGTGGAAACCGTCGAACGCACCCGCGATCGCGGCTTCGGCTTGACCGTGTATTTCGGCCAGCGCAAGGGCAGCGCCTCCACCGCCGATCTGAAGTCCGAATCCATCGAGGCGACGTTGGCGCAGGCATGCGCCATTGCGCGTTACACGGAAGAAGATCCGTGCGCCGGTCTTGCCGATCCCGTGCTGATGGCAAACGTGCCGTTGCCGGATCTGGATTTGTGGCATCCATGGCAACTGGATGTGCAGCGCGCGATCGAGATCGGCAAGCAGGTCGAGGACGCCGGCCGCGCGCATGCGGCAATCACCAATTCCGAGGGCGCGACCGTGCAGAGCGGCGCCAGCCTTGGTGTCTACGCCAATTCGCACGGCTTTGTCGGCCGCGAGCGCGGCACCTCGCAAACATTATCGTGCTCGCTGATCGGTGGCGCGGGCGATGCGATGCAGCGCGACTACTGGTATGACAGTGTGCGCGCAGCGGACGATTTGCCGGATTTCGCCGGGATTGGCAACAAGGCGGCCGAGCGCACGATTGCAAGGCTGGGCGCGCGCAGGTTGTCCACCCGCGAGTGCCCGGTGCTGTTCGCGCCCGAAGTGGCGCGTTCCCTGATCGGACATCTGGTCTCCGCGGTCAGCGGCGGCTCGCTGTACCGGCGCGCCAGTTTTCTGCTCGACCACGCCGGAAGGAAAGTGTTGCCGGAATTCGTCGACATTGAAGAAACACCGCTGCTGCCGCGCGGCCACGCTTCAACTGCGTTCGACGCCGAAGGCGTGGCCACGCGCGAATCCGCCCTGGTTGAACGGGGCGTGTTGCAACGTTATGTGCTCGGCAGTTATTCAGCGCGCAAACTGGGCTTGCAGACAACCGCCAATGCCGGCGGCGTGCACAACCTGCGCGTCGCGGCAGGGTCCGCCGAGGGGGATGTGCCGGGCAGTCTCGATTCCCTCTTGCGGCAAATGCGAACCGGTTTGCTGGTTACCGAGCTGATCGGCCATGGTGTGTCGATCATCACCGGCGATTACTCGCGCGGCGCGGCGGGCTTCTGGATCGAGAACGGCGAGATTGCCTACCCGGTGCAAGAGATCACGATCGCCGGGAACTTGCGCGACATGTTCGCGGGGATCTGCGCGATCGGCGCCGATGTCGATCCACGCTCATCGATCCTCACCGGATCTATCCTGATCGGAAAGATGATGCTGGCGGGGGAGTGATCGATTTGGGGGTGCACCTCGTCGAAACGCAAACCCGATTGCACCGTGTCGCGTGGGAGCTCGGAATCAACGGCGTCAATGCACGGCGGGCGTTTGCGCGTGCTCGCGCTCGAACTGCCGCGCGACCGCTTCCGCCTGGGCGATGCGCTCGCGCGTGACTGGATGCGAGGACAGATAGCGGATGCTCGCGTCATCGCGTAGTTCCGGATGCGCGTTTTCCAGCGCGCGCATCGCGCGCACGAAAGCCGTCGGGGAAATGTTCGCGCGCGTCAGCGCGGCGAGGGCAAAATCGTCGGCCTGCTGTTCGAACTCCCGCGAATAGCGGGCAAGTCGCGGCGGGGCGCGATGGCAACGGGCGCTGTCAACCGGCTGCCGTGCTGTTGCGTTTTGATGGGCAGTACACAGCGAGCCGGCTCATGGGTGTGTCATCGAACATCGTCTCCGCGGTCAACCGCTTCGGCCTGGGCGCGCGGCCGGGCGATTTGCAGAAAGTGCGCGACGCCCGCGGCTGGCTGGAGTCGCAGATTGCTTCCGGTGCGGATGGCGCGCAGACGTTCGCGGCGTTGCCCGGCAGCCTCGATTACCTGAAGCGCGAAAGCCAATACAAACTCGAACGCCGCAATGTCAGACAAAATGTGGACATGCGCGCTGACAGTCCGGGGCGCCGCGCGCTGCTGGGTGGCGATACCGCGCCCACATCGAATGCGCCGGCGCCTGCCGGCGATGCGGTCGCCACCGCCGATGCGCGCAAGGACAAGGCGTTGCCGCCGGCGTTGCGCGAGATCAAACGCGAGCTCCGCGACGATCTTTTTGCCGAAGCATCCGCGCGGTTCCGTCTCGCTGCGAGCACGGAAACGCCGTTCATGGAGCGGCTGGTGCGGTTCTGGTCCAACCATTTCGCGGTTTCGCTCGACAAGGGTCCGGCGCGCATGTACGCCGCGCCGATGGAGCGCGAGGCGATCCGCCCGCATGTGCGGGGGCGTTTTGCCGACATGCTGCTGGCGGTGGAAATGCATCCGGCGATGCTGCGCTATCTGGACAACGTCCAGTCCATTGGTCCGGATTCGCGCGTGGGTGTATTGATCGCGCAACGGCTCGCACGCAAGGGCGATGACGACAAGGGCAAAGCCGGCGGGCTCAACGAAAACCTCGGCCGCGAGATCATGGAGTTGCACACGCTGGGCGTGAATGGCGGTTATACGCAGGCCGACGTGACGGAGCTTGCGCGCGCGATCACCGGCTGGAGCACGCCGCTGCCGCGTGATTTCGGAATGGCGGATCGCGGCGAGGGCATGCGGCGCGGGCTGTTCGGCTTCGTTCACGCGGATGATCACGGGCAGCCGACTTCCGCATTCGTGTTCCGCGCCAATGCGCACGAACCCGGCTCGCGCACCGTGATGGGCAAACGCTACGCCGAGGGAGGCGTTGAACAGGGCCGCGCGATTCTCGCCGATCTTGCGCGGCATTCGGCGACCGCTGAGCATCTTTCGCTGAAACTGGCGCGGCACTTCGTCGCGGACGAACCACCGCCGGCGTTGGTCGCGCGCATGGCAAAAACCTATCTGGATCACGACACCGACCTCGCGGCGGTGTATCGCACGCTGGTCGAGAGCCCCGAAGCGTGGGGCGAATCGGCGCGCAAATTCAAGACGCCGCAGGATTTCGTCAACTCGTCCTTGCGCGCCGGCGCGATCGATATCGGCGAGGATCCCAAGCCGTTGCTGGGTCTGCTCAACACGCTTGGCGAGCCGGTGTTCACGCCGCGCTCCCCCGCGGGTTTTCCCGACATCGCGGCCAACTGGATGGATGCCGATGCACTCTGGAAACGCGTGCAGGCGGCGGAAGCGTTATCGCAACGCGTGGCGCGGACGGATCGGCAGCCGCTGCAACTCGCGCAAGGCGTGCTCGGGCCGCTGCTCGACAGCGAAACCGCGATGGCGATCAGGCGCGCGGAATCCGTGCAGCAGGCGATCGCGACCTTGTTCGCGTGTCCCGCGTTCCAGTGGAGGGTTTAAAAATGGCCACGATCGATTTTCCTGCCTCCACCAATACGCCCATAAATCGCCGCCAATTTCTCGGCGGCACGCTCGCCGCCGCCGGCGCGCTGGTGTTGTGGCCGAAACTGACCTTCGCCGCCACCGGTTCCGACACGCGTTTTCTGCTGGTGCTGTTGCGCGGTGGCCTCGACGGGCTGGAAGCAGTGCCGCCCTACGGCGATCCGGGTTACGCCGCGATCCGCGGCGCGCTCGCATTGTCGCCTCAGGGCTCCGTCCAGCCCAACGGCAAACCCGCGCACAAACTGGATGACACGTTCGCGTTGCATCCGTCGCTGGATTACGCCGCGCGGTTATACGCGCAAGATCAATTCATGCCGCTGGTCGCGACGGCGCCGCCGTACTGGGGCCGTTCGCACTTCGATGCGCAGGATTGTCTGGAGAACGGCACGGCGCAGCCCCATGGCGCGCAAACCGGCTGGTTGAATCGCTGCGTGGCCGCGATGCCGGGCGTGGACGGGCTGGCGGTCGCGACCGTGATGCCGCTGAGCATGCGCGGCCCCGGCAAGGTGTCGTCGTGGTCGCCGCCCCTGCCGACCCAGGTCAATCCGGTTCTGCTGCAACGCTTGCAGCCGCTGTACGCGGCCGATGCCCGGCTGGCCGATGCGTTTTCGCGCGCGGTGGACCAGCAACAGGATGCGCCGATGCAGGCGAAGGCGCCGATGGACGCATCGGGCCAGCCCGGCAGGAAAGCCGGTCTCGGACAACTGCCGGTGCTGATGGGCGCGGCCGGCGGCTTCATGGCGAAAGCGAACGGCCCGCGCGTGGGTTTCGTCGAGGACTCCGGCTGGGATACGCACGCCAACGAGGCGGCGATCCTGCAACGCAAGCTTGCGGAACTCGACGCCGGCATCAAGGCGTACGCGCAGGCGATGGGCGAAAGCTGGGGCCGCACGATCATCGCGGTGGTGACGGAATTCGGGCGCACTGCCGCGATCAATGGCACCGGCGGCACCGATCACGGCACCGGCGGCGCAATGTTTCTTGCCGGCGGCGCCTTGCGCGGCGGCCGCGTGGCGGGACAGTGGCCCGGGATCGCGCGCGGCGAGCTTTTCGAGAACCGCGACCTGCATGCAACCACCGATCTGCGCGCGGTGTTCAAGACAGTGCTGGCAACGCACCTCGGAGTGAGCGAACCCGCGCTGGAAACGCGTGTGTTTCCCGATAGCGGCAAGGCTCGCCCGATCGACGACCTTGTCGTAGAAGCGCGCGCCGCCGGGTGAACCGTGTTCGGGCAGAAAGCGGATCTTTTATGAGCACCCGGGGCGCTTGACAGCCACTCACAAGCGGCGGAAAGTCTGCCACGCGTCCAACACGGGTAGGGGATATCAAATGAGTGTTCCGCCGGAATCCGTTACACCGCCTTCGTATACCTCGCCTCCGCCGCCGCCGGCTGGAGCGCCGACAGCGGAGGAGCGTCAGTGGGCGATGTTCGCCCATCTTTCTGCGCTGCTTGGCGGCCTCGTCACTGGCTGGGTCGGTGGGTGGGGCTGGTTCATCGGGCCGTTGATCATCTGGCTGGTCAAGAAAGACACCATGCCGTTCGTCAATGATCAGGCCAAGGAAGCGCTGAACTTCAACATTACCATCGCGATCATCTTCCTCATCTTGACGATACTCGGTGTCGTGACATTGGGCGTCGGCTTTTTCATCGCATTGCCGCTGATGTTCATCATCGGCATCGCCGCGCTGGTGTTCATCATCATGGGCGCGATCAAGGCCAATGAAGGCAAGGCCTATCGCTATCCGTTCGCGTTGCGGTTCATCAAGTGAGTGGTGCGGTTTTTTGAATGAAAAAAAGCGGGCTTCGGCCCGCTTTTTTGTTGGGAGCAGACATCATCGGTTGCGCTCCGCGACGTAGCGCGCCAGTTCCGCCAGTGGCGCCGCGCGTTCGCCCAGTGCGGTGAGCGCGCCTCGTGCCACATCGATGAGTTCGCGCAGATGCGCGCGCGACGCGTCCATGCCGAGCACGGAAGGGAAGGTGGGTTTTGCACGCGCCGCATCCTTGCCAGCGGTCTTGCCGAGCGCGTGGGTCTCGCCTTCGACATCAAGAATGTCGTCGCGCACCTGGAAGGCGAGCCCTACCGCATGACCATAGCGTTCCAGCGCATCCAGCATCGCAGCATCCGCGCAACCGGCCGTGAGCGCGCCCAGGCGCACGCTGGCGCGGATCAACGCGCCGGTCTTGTGCGCGTGCATCCGTTCCAGTGCAGGCAGATCCAGTATCTGCCCAACCGCGGCCAGGTCGATCGCCTGACCGCCGGCCATGCCTTGCGCACCGCAAGCGGCGCCGAGCAGGCGCAGCATGTCCAAACGCGACTCCGCGTCGATCGAGTGCGCGCGACCGGACGCGAGTATTTCGAATGCCAGCGCCTGCAGGGCGTCGCCGGCCAGAATCGCGGTGGCCTCGCCGAACGCGACATGGCAGGTCGGCCGGCCGCGGCGCAGATCGTCGTCGTCCATCGACGGCAGATCATCGTGTACCAGCGAATAGGCGTGGATCAGCTCAACCGCGCAGGCGGGGGCATCCAGCGCTTCAATCGACGCGCCGAGCGCCGTGCCCGCGGCGTAGACCAGCAGCGGTCGCAACCGCTTGCCACCACCCAGCACCGCGTAGCGCATGGCGCGGACAAGTTCGAGCGGCTCGCTGCCGTCGGCAGGCAGCACTCGCGCCAGCGCGGCGTCCGCCCGCGCGACCAGCGCGCCCAGTATTGAGTGGGACATGCTGTCGCCCCTTTTAATCACCGGGGCGACGGAGGCTTGCAACGCAAGCGTTCGTCGGGGGTCAGGGAAACATGGCGGAGTTTGCCGAAGCCTGGATATCGCTTGCCGAAGCCTGGATATCGAATGCTCACGGGACATCCTCGGAAAACGCGCCAGCGCTGCCGGGATCGTTGGGGTCGAGCAGCAGCTTCACCCGCAACTCGGCCTGTTCCAGCGCGGATTGACAGTTGCGGAACAATGCAATGCCGCGCTCGAATGAGCGCAGCGATTCATCCAGGCTGAGTTCGCCGCCCTCCATCTTCGCGACCAGTTGCTCGAGTTCGTCCAGCGATTGCTCGAATTGCGCGATGGAGGAAGTCTCGACTTCGGGTTCGTTGCTGGCGGGAGCGGATTTGGCCATACATGCACGCTAACGCAGGGCAGGGGATGAATCAATCATATCGGGGGAGCTTGCGAGCAAGCGACGGACTGATGCCGGCCGCGTGCCGCGCGCTCACCGCACCCAATGCAGCTTCACATCTTGCGCGTCGAAGAACGCCCGGCCCGCTTCGCTCGTCCACAGATCGGCCACCGCTAGCAGTTCGCCGCCGCGAAAGATCAGGGGAATCCGGTCGCGCAGCCACGGCGGAATACCGGCACGCTGGAACAGATCGCGCAGTTCGCGCGTGCATCGGTCGCCGGCGGGCTTGATGCGCTCGCCGCCCTGACGCAGGCGCACGCACAGCGAGGAATCCAATGGCGGTTGCGTCAGGACGCGATCAGATTGTCGGGCGACAATCTCCAGCACGCCGCAGCCATTGGGCAGGGCGAGCGGTGCGCCGGTCCAGCTTGCCTGCCAATCCGTGGGCATCGGGGACAAGGGCCGCATCGCGTGCAGCGCGCCGCGCCAAAGGCGCACCTCCGCGCCCGGCCACGCCACGCGCGAGAGATGATCCGGCTTGGCATGCGCTACCTGCCGCTGCAGCTCCGCGGATTGTGTCAGCGTCGGCGCCGGCAGGCCCTGCCGATGCAGCCAGCGCTCCAGCACCAGCGCGCGCAAGGCATCCGGCAAGCTGCTCCAGCCGGGCGCATCCAGCATGTCGCCGCCAGCGATCCGCAATGCATCCAGTGCCGCCGAAGCTTGTGCGTCGAGGTGTTCTGCCGCGGCGCGACACAAGGCCGCGGCGTGCAGGATCGACTGTCCGGTCTGCGGCCAGTGCTGGCTCAGGCGGGGCAGGATTTCCGCGCGCAGGAAATTGCGCGAGAGCCTCATGTTCTTGTTGGAGGGATCTTCGATGCAAGCAAGGTCGTGTGCAATCGCGTATTCGCGCAGCACCGCGCGCGGCAAAGCCAGCAGCGGGCGCCACAAAGCACCGGACGCGAACGGACGTCGTTCGCGCATGCCGGCCAGGCCGAGCGGCCCTGCGCCGCGCAGCAGTTTCAGCAGGACTGTTTCGATCTGGTCGTCGCGATGGTGCGCCAGCGTCAGCCATTCGCCAGGTTGCAATGATTGCGCAAAGGCCGCACGACGCGCATGCCGCGCCGCGGCTTCGAGGCCTTCGCCGCGCCCGTGCGCGATCTGCACGCGAATGGTCTCCAACGGCACATCCAGTTGTGAGCAAACCCGTGCGCAGTGCTGCGCCCATTGCGCGCTGTCCGGGTGCAGCTGGTGGTCCACGTGTAGCGCGCGCAGCCCGCGCGCGCGCGCCTGCGGCAGGTGCGCCAGCCCATGCAACAGCGCAGTCGAATCCGGGCCACCGCTGTAGGCGACGCACAATGGCGTTTCGCCGGGGAGCGTCGTCAGGCCGATGGCAAGATGGTCAGTCAGGCACCGCGACATGAGGCATCCAGAGAATCACGCTGTTCCGGCGTCGGGCCGGACGGGAACGAATCTGAACAGTCGAAGGTTGACCGGGAAAAGCCCATGGATGGACTTTGTAATCCATTTCTTCGCTACCGCAAGATCACCGTGGATTCCGGCTTTGCGCCGCGCGCAGCCGGGAATCACGACATTGTCGTTGCGCTTGTGTCGAGTTCCGAGTCCCCAACCGGCTCAGCCCGCCTGGTACGCGCCATACCGGCGCAGGCGTTGATAGCGCTGCTCCAGCAATTGCCCGGCGGAGACGGTCTGCAATGCGTCGATCTCGTTGACCAGCACCGCTTTGAGGCGCTTCGCCATCGCCTTGGGATTGCGGTGCGCGCCACCGGTCGGCTCGCGCACGATCTTGTCGATCAGGCCGAGTTCCATCAAGCGTGGCGCGGTCAGGCATAGCGCATCGGCCGCGTCGCGCGCTTTTTCCGCGCTCTTCCACAGGATCGAGGCGCAGCCTTCCGGCGAAATCACCGAATAGGTCGAATACTGCAACATCACGGTGCGGTCGCCGACGCCAATCGCGAGCGCGCCGCCGGAACCGCCTTCGCCGATCACGGTGCACACGATCGGTGTGCGCAATTGCGCCATCTCCATGAGATTCCGCGCGATCGCTTCGGATTGTCCCCGCTCTTCCGCGCCCACGCCAGGATAAGCGCCGGGTGTATCGATGAAGGTGAGCACCGGCAATTGAAAACGTTCGGCCATCTTCATCAGCCGCAGCGCCTTGCGATAGCCCTCCGGGCGCGGCATGCCGAAATTGCGCCGCACCTTGGATTTGATATCGCGACCTTTCTGGTGACCGATGATCATCACCGCGCGACCATTGATGCGCGCAAGCCCCGCGACGATCGCGGGATCGTCGGCATACATGCGGTCGCCGGCGAGCTCGTGGAATTCGTCGCAGATGATGGCGATGTAATCGTTGGTGTAAGGCCGGCCCGGGTGCCGCGACAACTGGGTGATCTGCCACGGTGTCAGGTTCTTGAAAATGTCCGCGGTGCGGGCGCGCAGCTTGTCGCGCAATTTGCCGACCTCATCCTGGATATCCAGCGAGTGGCCCTGACCCGCGTGCGTCAATTCCTGGATCTTGGCGTCCAGTTCCGCGATCGGCTGCTCGAAATCGAGGAAATTGGGGTTCATCCGCTGAAAGCTGGCCGGCAAAGAACGCGAGTATAGCCGCCACGCCGGCCCGTTAGGAGCGCGCCTCGCGCGATCTGCCCTTGGCCGGCAATGCCGGCGCCATGCGGTAAAGACGTGCCGCGCGAGCGAAGACGGCGCTGCGCGCCGAAGCGCTATGCCGATGCGCTGGGCCGCGCCAGCAGCGGTGCCACAGTGTGGACGCCGGGCAGCTCGGCCAGCGAGCGCAGCAGATCGGTGGTGACGCGTACGCGCCAGGCCTCGCCCAGTTCCAGGTCGGCGCTGCCACGCGCATTGCGGTAGCCGGTGACCCGCAGTGAGGTGGCGCCGCCGCGGTGGCCGTTGATTGCCGCCTTCAGAGTCGCGGCGAATTGCGGGCCCACGCCATTCACGCCGATGCGCAGCACGCGCGTGTGCGCGATGCAGGCGTCGTCCAGCGTCCACACGCGGCGTGCCCGCAGTTGCAATTCGCCGCTGAAATCGTCCAGCGCCAGCCCGCCCTCGACCACCAGGATCGCATCCCGCTGCAGCAGGTGAGCGTAATCGCTGAACGCTTCGCGGAAGAAGCTCACTTCGAGATGCCCGCTCCAGTCCTCGAACTGAACGAATGCGGCCGAATCGCCACGGCGGCGCTGCAGCGTCACCATCCCGGCCACTGTCCAGGGGGTCTCCTGCGTACGCCGGAAGCGATTGCCATCGTCGTTATCGCGGCGCGGCGGCGGTTGATAACGCTGCTCGATTTCGCCGAGCGGACAATTGGCGAGTTGCGCGAGCACGTCGCGCCAAGGATCGGTCGGGTGCCCCGACAGGTAATGACCGAGCGTGGCGCGCTCGCCGGCGAGCTTGCGTTCGAGCGACCAATCCGCCACGTCGGCGACATGGATCATCGGTGTTTCGGCGAGGGTGCTTTGCGCTACGCCGAACATGTCGTTTTGCCCCGCGGCGCGATCGCGCTGGTGCTGTTCGGCCGCGCGGACCGCTTCGGGCAACTGCGCCATCAGGGTGGCGCGATTTGGCGCGAGCGCGTCGCACGCGCCGGACTGGATCAGTGCTTCCAGCACACGCTTGTTGAGCTTGCCCGGATCCACGCGCGCGCACAGGTCGGCCAGGTCGCGGAACGCACCGCTGCGCTCGCGCTCCGTCACGATGGTCTCGCACACCGCGCGGCCCACGCCCTTGATCGCGCCCAGGCCATAGCGGATTGTGCGCTCGTCCATGGCGGCAAATCGCCACGGCGAAGCATTGACATCCGGTGGCAGCACCTGCAGGCCGTTGCTGCGCGCATCGGCCAGGAACTGCACCACTTTATCGGTGTTGTCCATGTCGGCGGCAAGCGTGGCCGCCATGAACTCGGCGCGATGATGCGTCTTCAGCCACGCGGTCTGGTAGGACACCAGCGCGTAGGCGGCTGCGTGCGATTTGTTGAAACCGTAGCCGGCGAACTTCTCCATCTGATCGAAGATCGCATCGGCTTTGCGCGCCTCCACGCCGTTGCGCAGCGCTCCGTCGCGAAAGATCGCACGCTGCTTGGCCATTTCCGTCGGCACTTTCTTGCCCATCGCGCGGCGCAGCAGATCGGCGGCGCCGAGCGAATAGCCGCCGACGATCTGCGCCATCTGCATCACCTGTTCCTGATAAACCATGATGCCGTAGGTTTCCTTCAGTACCGGTTCGATGCGCGGGTCGGGATACTCGACCGGCTCGCGGCCGTGCTTGCGCGCAACGAAGCTCGGGATCAGGTCCATCGGGCCGGGTCGGTACAGCGCACCCAGCGCGATGATGTCCTCGAAGCGATCGGGTTTGGCATCCTTCAGCAGGCGTTGCATGCCGCCGCCTTCAAACTGGAATATCGCGGCGGTGTCCGCGCGAGCGAGCGACGCGTAGGTGGGCGCGTCATCCAGCGGCAGCGCCGCGATGTCCAGCGCTGGCTCGCCGTTGCGCGCACGCCGCGCATTGATCGCCTTCACCGTCCAATCGATGATGGTGAGCGTGCGCAGGCCGAGAAAGTCGAACTTCACCAGACCGACGGTTTCGACGTCATCCTTGTCGAACTGCGTCACCACGCCGCCGCCGCCGGCTTCGCAATACAACGGCGCAAAATCGGTGAGCGCCGAAGGCGCGATCACCACGCCACCGGCATGTTTGCCGGCATTGCGGGTGATGCCTTCGAGTTTCAGCGCCAGGTCGATCAGGGTGCGCGCGTCGTCATCACCTGCATACAGCTCGCAGAATTCGCGCACCACGCGATCAGGTTCCTTGCGGGATTTCTCACTGCGCCCGAGCGCATCTTCCAGCGTGAGATCCAGCGGCATTTTCGGGATCAGCTTGGCGATGCCGTCGACCTGGCCGTAAGGCATGCCGAGCACGCGCCCGCAATCGCGCAGCACGGCTTTCGCCGCCATCGTGCCGTAGGTGATGATCTGACTGACCTGGTCGCGGCCGTATTTGTCGGCCACGTATTCGATCACGCGATCGCGGCCTTCCATGCAGAAGTCGATGTCGAAATCCGGCATCGACACGCGTTCCGGATTCAGGAACCGCTCAAACAGCAACTCGAAACGCAGCGGATCGAGATCGGTGATGCCGAGGCTCCACGCCACCACCGAACCCGCACCCGATCCGCGTCCGGGGCCGACCGGAATGTCGTGCTGCTTGGCCCAGCCGATGAAGTCGGCGACGATCAGGAAGTAGCCGGCGAAACCCATGCGCACGATGGTCTCGAGTTCGCTATCCAGCCGCAGGCCGTAATCTTCGCGCGTGAAATTCGGCGCCATGCCGTGCGCCGCGAGGCGCGCCTGGAGCCCATCGCGCGCGGCATCACGGATCCATGATTCCAGTGTGTGCTGCGCGGGCACCGGAAACGCCGGCAGGTAATATTTGCCGAATGAAAGTTCCAGATTGCAGCGCTTGGCCAGCTCGACGCTGTTCTCCAGCGCTTCGGGAATATCGGCGAACAGCTCCGCCATCAGGTCGGCGGGCTTCAGCCATTGCTCGGGCGAATACTCGCGCGTGCGGCGCGGATCGGTCAGCTGTTGACCCTGTTGAATGCACACGCGCGCCTCGTGCGCTTCAAAATCTCCGGCATCCAGAAAGCGCACGTCGTTGCTGGCGATCACCGGCAGATCGAGTGCTGCCGCAAGCTGCAAGGCGGCCGCGTTGAACGCTTCCTCACCGTCGCGACCGGTGCGCGTGAGCTCGAGATACAAGCGCTGATGAAACAATGCGCGCATGCGATCCAGTCGCGCGTGCGCCTCGTCTTCGCGGCCGGCTCGCAACAGATGCCCCGTCTCGCTTTCGCGGCCGGCCAGCGCTATCAGGCCATCGTGGGCCGCTTCCAGCCATTGCGGTTCCACCAGTGCGCGGCCGCCGCGTTGTCCTTCGCGCCAGGCCCGCGAGATCAGCCGTGACAGGTTGAGATAACCGTTGCGGTTTTCGCACAGCACCGTCAGCCGATGCGGGCGTTGCGCGTCGGCGGGATCGGCGATCCACAGGTCGCAGCCGGCGATCGGCTTGATGCCGGCGTATTCGGCTGCGCGGTAGAACTTGATCAGCGCGAACAGGTTGGAATCGTCGGTCAGTGCCAGCGCCGGCATCTGCAATTCCACCGCGCGGGAAATCAGGTTCGGTCGCGGCGCCTTGGCCGGATCACCGTACTCGGGCTTTTCCGGCAAGCGGATCAGCGAATCGCATAACGAGTATTCGCTGTGCAGGCGTGGGTGGATGTGACGAATCGACATGAGGCGCGCGCGGTTATCGCGCAAGCCTAGTCGCGCAACATCGGACCGGCAAGCTTGACAGCGACGCCGAGCGCGTCACGCCGGGATACGCTTGGTCAGATCACCCGAAAACGCTCATTGCCTGACCAGAAGCTACCCTCGAAGCGTTCGGCGCGCGATAGATTCTCGCGTTCGGCCTCATCCCACGCGCGCAATCTCGCCCGCAGCCATTGCTCCGGTGCCGTGCCGGGCACCGCATCCTCGCCACGTATCCATTCGTCGCGAAAAGCGCGGAAGTCTTCATAGTCCTCGGCCTCAAGCGCGAGAACTTGCAGCGTCTGTTCGTCCAGTTCGGGTTCCTCATTGATCGCCCCGTCGATGAGATCGGCGAGCGCCTGGCGCAACTCGCGACGATCATCGTAGGCCGAATGCCAGTCGCGGTCGTCCAGCATCGTCTTGAGCTGGACGTATCTTTGATGTTGGCGCGGGTCGGGTACGGGATGCGCCGTGCCAGCCGCGCTCTCGCTGTCGGAAGAATTGGGTGAATCGATATTCATGATGCAACTCCTGCTCCACATGCATCGCCTGTGCCTTGCGTCAGCGCGGGGGCGATCTCCAGCTCCTGGGCTGTAGACGTCATGCGGACCGGAAAAGTTGCATGGGACTTTCGGCACGGGTGAGACGACGCATTTGCGATCTGCCGGGAGCGAATTGCGCGGCGGCAAACTACAACGCCTCGGCGAGCGGAAGCGTCAGCGTTTCCGGCACGGCGCACAGCTCCCGCACCGGCGCGAAGCTGCGCCGATGCTGCGGGCAGGCGCCCAGCCGGCGCAGCGCATCCAGATGTTCCGGCACCGAATAACCCTTGTGTCGCGCGAACCCGTAGCCCGGCCATTGCACATCCAGTTCGCGCATCAGCCGATCGCGCGTCACCTTGGCGATGATCGATGCCGCACTGATCGCGGGCACCAGCGCGTCGCCGTCCACGATTGCGCGCGCGCGGCAGGGCAGCCCGCGTGGCAGGCGATTGCCGTCGATCAGCGCGGCCATCGGTACGAGGGACAATGCCGCCAGCGCACGTGTCATGCCAATCATGCGCGCATGATAGATATTGATGCGATCAATCTCCTCGACCTCGACCGCGACCACGCTGAACGCGAGCGCGCGTTCGACGATGCGTGCGTACAACTTTTCACGCGCGGATTCCGACAGCAGTTTGGAATCGTCCAGACCGTTGATGCGCCGCGCGGGATCCAGGATCACCGCCGCGACCACCACCGGCCCGGCCAAGGGGCCGCAGCCGGCTTCATCCACGCCGGCGAGACCCGACTGCGCAGGCCACTTGCGCAACTCGCGCAGGCTGCGCGCATCCAGCGTTGGCAAACAAACCTCGGTCGGCCCCGGTTCCAGCGCGTAACTGTCAGTCGGCAAGATCATGCAAAGGCCCGAATACATCCGCGCGATAGGAATGCAGGACATCCGTATCGCGACAATCCAGATATTGGCCGTGACAGCGCTCGCGCAACAAGGCGTTGGCGGTGAAAAACGCGTCCTTGCGCAACCCCGCGGCATCCAGCAGCAGCGAGCCGGCATAGGCAATGTCCAGCACCGGATAATCGTAGCGCGACGGGGACTTCATGCCGAATCCCTTCAGCATGTAGTAAGTGACAACCTGGGGATTGCTGATAAGCGCCGGAAGCCGCTTGGGCAATGCGGTGATCGCACCATCGAAAGATGGCTGGTGATCGCCGAAGTGCAACAGCAGTGCGGGGCGATCATCTGCGCGCAACTGGTTTTCCAGATCCGCTTCGGCGGCATCCGACATCGCCAGCCGCTGCAGATAATTGCCCAAGTTCAGATTCAGCCACTCATCCAGCACTTTGTCCGGCGCGGCCTTGCCCGTGAACAGCGGACGGTTGTACGGCGCCGGCAATTGCGAGAGCGGCGTCATGTGCGGGCCGTGCTGGTGCAACGTCAGCATGAACAAAAATACCGGACGCCCGTGAGCCTTGGCTTTCTCGATCGCGAATACATGCTGGAACACCCGCATCAGGTCGGCGTCGGTGGAATGCCAGCCAAGGCCGACCTGTTCGCCGCCGTAGAACGCGTCGAATCCGTAATGCGCATAGGCATTGCGGCCGTTGAGGAAATCGCCATCGGTGGGATAGATCGCCACGGTGCGATAGCCGTTGTCGTGCAGCACGTGCGGCAGCGTGTAGCGGATGCGCGGTGCGAGATTGAAGGGCGCGTAGATGCCGGCGGGCCCGAACAGGTCGTGTGCAAGCCCGGTCAGGAATGCGAATTCGGTGGTCCAGGTGCCGCCGCCCCAGGTGTGCACCTCCAGCCAGCCGTGCGCGAGCGTGTTGGCATCCGCATGGAACATGCGGTGATCGCAAACCGTGGGCAGTGTGCAAACGGCGAGCATGCGCGGATCGAAAGTGCTTTCCTCCAGCACCGCGACGATGTCGGGCCTGGGCTGCCCTGCGGTTTCGACGTCGGCGTTGCCGTCACGCCAGTCGAAACGGCCGGCATCGGCGAGGTTGTAGCGCGGTGCGATCACGCGCGTGCTGCGGAAGGAAATCAGAAAATCCGAGACCAGGCTGTCGTCGTTCATCGCCAACCACATGCCTTTGGCGTGCACGGCAGCGAACGGACCATCCGGATTCATGCTGATGCCCAGCACAGCGATGCCCATCGCCACTCCGGCCACACGCGCCAGTCGCGTGCGCCAGCGCGCTGCCGGCTTGCGTTCGCCGCGCCACGCCACGGTCAACAGCAGTGGAACCAGGATCAGAGCGAGCACGATCGCGCCGATCAACAGCGGGTAATGCAGCAACGTGTCGAGAATCTGCTGGTTGAAGTAATAGAGCAGATCCGGCGCCAGCAGCGGCGTGACCAGGTACTTGAATTTCAGGTTGGCGGCGGCTTCCAGCAGCAGCATCGGCAGGCATCCGGCGATCAGGCCGAATGCGAGACGCCCCGACAGCGCGACCGCGAGCAGCACCATGCCACCGAGCACGCTGGCCGTGAACAGGCATCCGGCCGAGCTGTCCTCCGCCAGCGGTCCGTTCCAGAAGGCGCAGGCAAGCATCGCCACGCCGAGCGCCAGCAACAGCGGACGACGTGCGCGCAGCGTCGCGAAATCAGAAATTTGCATTGTGCGCGGATGCTGGAGCGCGACGGGTGCAGCGTCAAGCATTGCCGGCGTCGCGTTCAGCCGCCGGGCAGCAATTCGGTTATGGCGCGTGCTGCGGCCGCCGCCGCGCCGCCGCCGGTGTGCAGGTTCAGATGCATGCGTTCGAAGGCGTTCACCATCAGCGCACGCCGGCCGGGTTCGCGGAACAGACGCAGAACTTCCGTGGCGAGATGCTCCGCCGTGCATTCTTCCTGCATCAATTCCGGCACCAGCGCGTGACCTGCAAGGATGTTCGGCAGCGAGTAGACGCGGGTTTTCAACATTTTGAACGTGCGGACGATGCGATAAGTCAAACCCGCGATGCGATAGCCCACCACCATCGGTCGTTTCGCCAGCATCGCTTCAAGCGCCGCGGTGCCGGACGCAAGCAGCACCACGTCGGCGGCGGCCATCGCACGATGGGAGTGACCGGCGAAAAGCACGATCGGGGGCTTCGCGAGCTTCGCAAGCTGTGCTTCGCAGCGCGCATTCGCTGCGGGCACCACGATCTGCAGGTCGGGAATTTCAGCGCGCACGCGCATGGCTGCATCCAGAAAGATGGCGCCCAGCCGCTGGATCTCGGAAGCGCGGCTGCCCGGCAGCACCGCAAGCACCGGCGCATCGAGCGCGAGCTGCAATTCCGCACGCGCGCCTTCGCGATCGCTGACCAGTGGAAACCGATCGGCCAGTGGATGCCCGACAAAGCGCGCATCCACGCCGTAGCTGGCGTAGATTGCTGGCTCCATCGGCAGCAGGCACAGCACGCGATCGGCGCTCAGCCCGATTTTGGCAACGCGGCTTTGACGCCACGCCCACACCGAAGGGCTGACGTAGTGCACGGTGCGCAACCCGGCCCGCTTCAACTTGCGTTCGATGCCGAGATTGAAATCCGGTGCGTCGACGCCGATGAATACGTCCGGTTTCAACGCAAGCAGGCGCTTGGTGACTTGCGCGCGCAGACGCAGCAGCCGCGGAAGATGGCGCAGCACTTCCGCATAGCCCATTACCGAGAGTTCGCCGACGTCGTGCCAGGACTCAAAGCCGGCCGCGCGCATCGCCGAGCCGCCGATGCCGACAAAACGCGCATTGCGATGGACAGCGCGAAGCGCGCCGATCAATTCGGCGCCGAGCTGATCACCGGAGTCTTCGCCGGCCACCAGAGCAAAAAGGGGGGCAGAAGGCCGGGAGTGGGAAACGGGATTCATTGCGCTTGAGCAAATTCCGGAATTGGCCGTTTCCTTTCAGAGCCGCTTTCCGATTTCCTGCTCCCCATTTCCCCGTTCCGCTTCATCGCACCAGCGCCCGCTCGCTGCGGTCTATGAACTCGACCAGCGCGCGTACGTCTTCGCTGTCGCGCGCCTGTTCGGCCAGTTCGATACGCGCCTGACCAAGTGTCTTGCCTGACATGTACAAAGTTCGGTAGGCGCGCTTGATCGCGGCGATGCGCTCAAGGGAGAAACCGCGTCGTTTCAGGCCTTCCGCGTTCACGCCGCGGGGTACGGCGAACTGGCCGGCGGCATAGACGAACGGTGGTACGTCGCGATTGATCGCGGCATACATCGCCGCGAAGGCATGCGCGCCGACCTTGCAGAACTGGTGCACGCCTGCAAACCCACCGAGCACCACGTGATCGCCGATTTCCACATGTCCGGCCAGCGTGGCATTGTTGGCGAGCACGATGTGATCGCCGATGGTGCAGTCGTGGGCGATGTGCACATAGGCCATGATCCAGTTGTCATTGCCGATGCGGGTGACGCCGCCACCCTCGCCGGTGCCGCGGTTGAGGGTGACGAATTCGCGGATGGTGTTGCCGCGCCCGATCACCAGCTCGGTGCGCTCGCCGGCATATTTCTTGTCCTGCGGATCGCCGCCGAGCGCCGCATGTGAACCAATCTGGTTGTCGCGCCCGATCCGGGTCGGACCCTCGATGGTGGTATGCGTACCGACGCTGCAGCCCGCATCGATTTCCACTTCCGCTCCGATCACGCTGTAGGCGCCGACGCTCACGTCTTCCGCGAGCTGCGCGCGCGGATCGATGATCGCGGTCGGATGCACCTTCACGCGCTGCGTTCCGCGCACATCAACTCGCAGCTGGCGACCTCGCGTCCCTCCACCAGCGCGCGCGCGGTGAAGATGCCCATGCCGCGTATCAGGCGCTTCAACTGCACCTCCAGCCGCAACTGATCGCCCGGAAACACCGGCCGGTTGAAGCGCGCATTGTCCACCTTGGCAAGATAGAAGAGCCTGTCGCGCCCTTGCGCACTGGTGTCGGACAGTCCGATCAGCAGGCCGGATGCCTGCGCCAGCGCTTCCACGATCAGCACCCCCGGCATTACCGGATGGCCCGGAAAATGGCCCTGGAAAAACGGTTCGTTGGTGGTGACGTTTTTCAGCGCGACAATGCGCTTTTCCGGCTCAAGCTCGATCACCCGATCGACAAGGAGGAATGGATAGCGGTGTGGCAGGATCGCGGCAATGCGCTCGGCATCCACGGGCAGGGCCACCGGTGCTGCGGTTTGGTTCATTAGGAATGCCTGATTGTTTTTGGTTGATATTCGCTCAAACCCGCATCGCCGCGCTTTCACAAGCCCCGAAACCATGGCCCCGCAGCGACTGGTTGCCAGGCGATCTTCCGACCTCGCCACGCAAACCTGTCCCGGACCGTCGGCTGCGCAAGCGATGCATTAGCTTGCACCCGTGCGCGTGCATCCCCAGCCTTGGTTCGAGAGGCAGTTCAGGATTTGGGGCGATCAGGATCGGAGGATAAGAGTACTCGCGGTTCCTTTTCCAGCGCGGCCACACGCTTCGCCAATTCATCCAGATGACGCATCCGCGCCGCGTTGCGCCGCCAGCGGCGATTTTCCTCCAGCGGCGCGCCGGAGGAATATTCTCCTGGCGCATTGATCGTGCGGGTGACCAGGCTCATCGCGGTAATGGTAACGCGATCGGCGATGCTGAGATGCCCGAGAACGCCTGCGCCGCCGCCGATCAAACAGTGGCGACCGATCTTCGCGCTGCCCGCAACGGCCGAGCAACCGGCCATCGCGGTGTGTGCGCCGATCGTCACGTTGTGCGCGATCTGGATCTGATTGTCCAGCCGCACGTCTTCCTCCAGCACCGTGTCTTCCAGCGCGCCGCGGTCGATCGTGGTGTTGGCGCCGATTTCGCAATCATCGCCCACCCGCACGCCGCCCAATTGCGGCACTTTGACCCAGCGGCCGTGGTCATCGGCGATGCCGAAACCTTCCGCACCCAGCACCGCGCCGGGATGGATCAACACGCGTTGTCCCAGCCGCACGCGTGCCACCAGCGTTACGCGTGCCACCAGCCGCGATTGCGCGCCGACTAGGCAACCCGCGCCGATCACGCAGTGCGGACCGAGCACGGCGCCGTCCTCGATCACCGCATCGGCCGCGATCGAGCAAAAAGGGCCGACGCTTGCGCCCGCACTGATGCGGGCGCCTGCTTCGACAACGGCAGTTGCATGGATGCCCGCTTGCGCCGCGGGGATATCTTCGAACAGCGCGGCGATTTTGGCGTAGGCCAGATAAGGATCGGGCGCGATCAGTGCCGGCGCGGGGCAGAGCTCAGCATGTTCGGCGCGCACGACCACCACGCCCGCGCGCGTGCCCGCGAGCGATGCCGCGTAACGGGGATTGGCGAAGAATGCGAGTTGGTCGGATTGCGCCGACGCCAGCGTGGCCACGCCGCGGATGGTCGCATCCCCGATACCGCGCAGCGCGAGGCCGAAGCGCTGCGCCAGCTCATCGATGCGGTAGCCATTTTCGCTTTCCAAGAGCGACCCCAATCGTCAGCATCCGTCCTGAGGCATCCAGCGATCCGCGCTTCCGACACTTCGCCCTTCGCGCACAGTGCGGCACTTGCCGAGCGGGTCGAATCTCTCCGCGAATGAATCGCCGGGTGCGTGGATCAGAACGTCGTGCCGAACGCGAACTGCAAATGCTCCTCGAACGGCTTGTCTTCCGGCTTGTCCCGCACCGGGAAAGCCAGATTGATCACGATCGGCCCGACCGGCGCCTGCCATTGCAGGGACAAACCAGCGGAGACGCGCAAATCACAGGCCTTGAAATCCTGATAACTCGTGAACACGTTGCCGACATCGGTGAACAGCGACAGCCGCGCCTTGTCATTGTCCTTGAAGAAGGGCAGCGCGAGTTCCGCCGTGCCCAGCACCTTGAATGCGCCGCCCAGAGGTTGCGCGTTGAAGAATTCAGAGCCGGTGGGGCAATGGCCATTGGAATCCGCGATTGCACTGGGATCGGCCTTGCCGTTGGTGATCGTGCCGGAGCAAATGCGGGGACCGAGCGTGTTGTCCTGGAAACCGCGTACGTCGCGCACGCCGCCGGCGTAGAAGTTCTCGAAAAACGGGAACGACAGGTTCCGGATCTGCCCCGTGCTGTCGGCGAATGGCGCCGAGAGATTGCTGCTGTTGCCGTAGGTCTTGCCATAGCCGATGGCGCCGCTGACCAAACCGACAAAGCCCTTGGGCAGTTCGAAATAATCGCGCGTACTGGCCGACAGCTTGTAATACTGGACCGTGGCACCCGGCAGCGAGACTTCAGCACCGAACGTCTGGATACCACCTTGCGTCGGCTTGAAATAAGCGTTGAGCGTGTCGTGCCCGTACGAGAGACTCAGTGTCGTGGTGCGGATCGTCTTGTGGCCGATCTGGTTGATCTGGTCGAAGAACACCAGCGGCGACAAGCCCGGAATCAACTGCAACTGGTTCTTGCTGTAGCCCAGGCCGACATTGACGGTATCGGTCTCGCTGATCGGCAGGCCCAGCGTGGTCGAGAACGAGGCGTCGTTGGAGAGGTAGCTGGCGATGTTCTCCTGTTGCTGGTTCAACTCCAGGTAGCTCAGGTTGTAGCCCAAACTGATACCGCTGTCGGTGAGGTACGGATTGAGATAAGAAACCTGGTACTGCTTCAGGAATGAGCTTTTCTCCACCGAGGCGGACACCTTGTCGCCGGTGCCCAAGAAATTGTTTTCCGAAACCGACGCGCTGAGAATGATGCCGGATACCTGCGAGTAGCCGAACCCGAAGGTCAGGCTGCCGGAGGATTCCTCCTCGACGCCGACATTCAGATCCACCTGGTCGGTGGTGCCGGCCACCTTGGCGGTGTCGATCTTGACCGATTTGAAGAAGCCCAGCCGTTGCAGGCGGATCTTGGAGCGATCGATTGCCGCCTGCGAATACCACGCACCCTCGAACTGGCGCATTTCGCGCCGCAACACCTCGTCCTCGGTGCGGGTATTGCCCTTGAAGTTGATCCGACGCACGTACACGCGCTGACCCGGTTCGATGAAGAAGGTCAGATCTACGGTCTTGTGTTCCTTGTCGACCTTCGGCACCGGGGTAACCTTGGCGAATGCATAGCCGATGTTGGCGAGTACGCTGGTGATCGCATCGGACGACAGCTCGATGCTGTGGCGATTGAAGGTATCGCCGGCCTTGATGCGCAGCAGACCGCGCAGTGACTGTTCCGGCAGGATCAAATCGCCCAGCAGATGCACGCCGGACATCTGGTACACATCGCCTTCCTTGATCGCCGCGGCGATATAGACGCTCTGCTTGTTCGGGCTGATCGAGACCTGCGCTGAATCCACGGAAAAATCCGCATAGCCGCGGTCGAGGTAGAAAGAAGAGAGTTTTTCCAGGTCGCCCGACAGCTTGTCGCGCGAATACTGGTCGTTGTCGGAATACCACGAGGTGAGGTTGGGCGTGCCGGATTCCCAGTTGTCGAGGATCTGCTTGTCGGTGTAAACGTGGTTGCCGACGATGTTGATCTCCTGGATCTTGGATGCCTTGCCCTCGTGGATTTCGATGTCGATTGCCACGCGGTTGCGATCCAGTCGGGTCACGTGCGGCTCGATAGAGACGTTGTACTTGCCGCGGTTGTTGTACTGGCGCACCAACTCCTGCTTGACCGATTCCAGGGTCTGGCGATCGAAAGTGTCGCCGGTAGCGAGTCCCGCGCTGGTCAGACCGGTTTGCAATTGCTCGGTCTTGATGTCTTTGTTGCCATGGATGGTGAGCGTTGCGATGGACGGCCGCTCGGTGACTTTCACCACCAGGATGTCGCCTTGCCGCTCGAGTTCGACATCCGAGAAGAAGCCGGTCTTGAACAACGCGCGCACCGCCTGCGCGGCCTTGGCGTCGTCTATTGTCTGGCCAACCTCCACGGGCAGATAGCTGAATACCGTGCCAGCCGCGATGCGTTGCAGGCCTTCGACGCGGATGTCGCTGACGGTGAACGGCTCGAACGCATGCGCCTTGGCGGCGAGGCAGGCGAGCAGGATGAGAGCGGCGATTCTTTTCATCGTCGGAATCCGGTGCGGTGTGTGTCCGCGAAACCGCGCATCCTGCCACAGTTTGCGATGGAAAGCTTGTAGTGGTGCGCCTTCCGCGCGTCCTGCGCGGCGGGAAAACGTCTGCCAATCAGGAAACCAGACGCAGAATATCGTTGTAGAAGGCAAGGCTCATCAAGCCCACCAGCAATGCCATGCCGAGGTATTGTCCGGCCATCATCGCGCGTTCGGAAAGCGGGCTGCCCTTCACCAGTTCGATCAGATAATAAAGAAGATGGCCACCGTCCAGGATCGGTATCGGCAGCAGGTTCATGATGCCGAGACTGAGCGAGATGATGCCGAGGAAATAGAGGAACCACGCCGGCCCCATTTCCGCCGAGTCGTTGGCGTATTGCGCGATCGAAATCGGACCGGAGATATTTTTCAGCGAGGCCGAACCGGTGACCATCTGCCCGAGCATCGCCACCGTGCGCGAGGTCAGATCCCAGGTTTGCACGAATGCGGCGGGAATCGCCGCCAGCGGGCCGCGTCGTTGCACGGTGTCGTAATGCGCATCCACCTGTTGCGGGTAGACACCAATCGCGAATTCGCGACTGCCGTCCGGCAGGGTGGTCTGCCTTGGCTGCACGCTCACGACCAAAGGCTTGCCATCGCGCTGCAGATGCAGCATCAAGGGATGATTCGCCGCGCCCTGTGCGTGTATCGCATCGGAGAGGGTGTGCCAATCGTGGATCGGCGTGCTGCCGATGGACACAATGCGATCGCCCGACTTCAGCCCGGCGCGGCTGGCAGCGCTATCGGGCACCAGCTTGCCGATGACCGCCGGAATGGATTGCTGCGCCGGGTTCAGCCCGGTGCGTTCGATCAGCGCGCCCTGGCCCAACTTGGCTGGCAGCCTCTCGAAATGCAGCACGTGCGTCTGCATCGATCCGTCCGGCGTGCGCACGCGCAGCGGAGTGGGTCGATGCGATTGCGCGGCATCGGCAAGCGCCAGCCCCAGGTCGGTCCAGTTGGCGATCGATTCATCACCCACGCTCAATACGCGATCACCGCGCTGCAGCCCGGCTTCGGCGGCCAACCCCGCGGTATCGCCGATCAGCGGCTGATAATCGGGCTTGCCGATCACCAGCATCGCCCAGAACGCCGCAACCGCGAACAGCAGGTTGAACACCGGGCCCGCGAGCACGATCGCGATGCGTTGCCAGACCGGCTTGCCGGTGAATTCCTGAGAGGATTGCAATGGCGGGACTTCGCCTTCGCGCGCGTCCAGCATCTTGACGTAACCGCCCAGCGGGATCATCGCGATGACATATTCGGTGCCGCTTTTGGCGGTGCGCGACCACAGCGCGCGGCCAAAGCCCACCGAAAAGCGCAGCACCTTGACGCCGCAACGGCGCGCGACGACGAAATGACCGAATTCGTGGAAGGTCACCAGCAATCCCAGTGTGACAATCATCCACCACAGGGAGCCGGCGATATCGGTGATCTGTCCCATACTGCCTCAGAGCTTGCGTTCGCAAATCATACGTCGCGCAGCGATGCGTGCTGTTAAATCGCGCGCAAGCAGGCTCTCGATATCGACCACGGATTGCGGCGGCAGTTCATTCAGCACGGCTTCGATGACCTGCGCGATGCCGAGAAACGGCAGATGTCCGTCCAGAAATGCCGCCACGGCAATTTCGTTGGCGGCGTTCAGCACTGCCGGCGCGTCACCGCCCGCATGCATGGCCTGGTACGCCAGAGCGAGGCAGCGGAAAGTCTGCACATCCGGCGATTCGAATTGCAGCGAGAGCGAACGCGGGTCCAGCGCAGTCACCCCGGCCTCGATGCGTTCGGGCCACGCCAGTGCGTACGCGATCGCCGTGCGCATATCCGGTTGACCCAGTTGTGCCAGGAACGAGCCGTCCACGTATTCGACCAGAGAGTGCACCATGCTCTGCGGATGGACCACCACTTCGATCGTATTTGCCTCAACGCCGAACAACACCTGGGCCTCGATCACTTCGAGGCCCTTGTTCATCAGTGTCGCCGAGTCGACGGAAATCTTGCGACCCATGCGCCAATTGGGATGGGCGCATGCCTGCTCGGGCGTCACGGCCTCAAGCTGCGCGCGCGTGCGGCCGCGAAACGGCCCTCCGGATGCGGTGAGCCACAGCTTGCGTACGCCACCGCGACCGTGCAGATCCAGGTGTTGCGCAGGCAGGCACTGGAACAGCGCATTGTGTTCCGAATCCACAGGGATCAACTCGCCGCCGCCTTGCGCGAGCGCCGCGCGCAACAGCGGTCCGGCCATCACCGCGGCTTCCTTGTTGGCGAGCAGCAAGCGCTTGCCGGCGCGCGCTGCGGCGAGCGTGGACCGCAGGCCCGCCGCACCGACGATCGACGCCAGCACGATGTCGCAACGCCCGCCGCCCGCGGCTTGCTCCAGCGCATGTTCGCCCGCGGCTGCATGGGTGCGCAGACCGCGCGATTTCAGCGCCGAGCCGAGCGCACCTTCGAGCGAGGGATCGGCGATGATCGCGAGTTCCGGATCGTGCCGCGCGCACAATTCCGCCAGCGCATCGACATTCCGATTCGCGCTCAGCACGCCAACGCGGAAGCGGTCAGGATGGCGCGCTATCACGTCCAGCGCGCTGGTTCCTATCGAGCCGGTGGCGCCGAAAACGGCGACGGTTTTCATAATCCCAGCAGCGCCTTGCCGAGCACGAATACCGGCATGGCCGCCACCAGGCTGTCCATGCGATCGAACAGGCCGCCGTGGCCCGGGAACAGCGCGCCGGAATCCTTCACGCCGGCGTGGCGTTTGATCAGGCTCTCGAACAAATCGCCGATGATGGAGAACACCACGGTCACCAGTGCCAGCGCGATCACGCCGATCAGCAACCCGGCCGGCGCGTGTGCGATCCAGCCGCCGGCGAGGCCGACCACGGCGGCGCTGGCGAGCGCGCCGTACACGCCGGCCCACGTCTTGCCGGGGCTGATCGAAGGCGCCAGCTTGCGGCCGCCGAAACGGCTGCCGGCAAAATACGCGCCGATGTCGGCGGCCACCACGATGCCGGCGAAGAAGATCACCCACCACGCCGCGTGCGGCGGCGCGTGGGCGACCGCGCCACCGTGCAGCGCGACCACCGCGCACCACGCAGGCACCACCGCCAGCAACCCGGCCAGCAACTTCAGCGCGGTGTGCTCACGGGTAGGCGAGGCGGCAAAACTGATGCGGCGCAACCAGGCCGCCGCGCATATCCACCAGGCGAGGCCGATCAACGCCGGCAGCCACCACCACGATGAACGCACCACCGGCCAAAGCAGCGCCATCGCGATCGCGTAACCAAGCAGCAGGCAGGCGCGCAACGGCCGGCGGCGCATTCCCGACATGCGCGTCCACTCCCACAGGCCGAGCAGGAAAATAGCGCCGAGCAACACGGCGAAGACCACAGTCGTGGTGAGAAACACCAGCGCCACGATCAGCGGCGCGAGCACGAGGGCGGTCAGCACGCGCTGCTTGAGCATCTGGATTCCTTCAGGAGGCTTTGGCTATTTGCGCACCGGTGCGACCGAAGCGTCGCTCGCGGCTGGCGTAATCGTCCAGCGCGCGCGTCAGTTCCGCCTGGTCCACATCCGGCCAGAGAGTATCCGTGAAATACAACTCCGCGTAGGCGATCTGCCACAGCAGAAAATTACTGATGCGATGTTCGCCGCCGGTGCGGATCAGCAAATCGAGTGCCGGTAGATCGGCCAGGCAGAAGCAGGGCGCCAGCGTGGTTTCGTCGATCGCCTCCACCGCCAGTTCGCCGCGCTGCACCGCTTGCGCCGCCTTGCGCGCGGCCTGCGCGATATCCCAGCGACCGCCGTAATTGACACACACGCTGAGCGTGAGGGCGTTGTTGCCTCGGGTTTTTTCCATCGCCGCGAGCATGCGTGAGCGGATGCCTTCGGCGAACGCCGAGAGCTCGCCGACGAAACGCACGCGCACCTCATTGCCGTGCAGTTCGTCCACTTCGCGATCCAGCGCGCGCAGGAACAACTCCATCAGCGCACCGACTTCATCGTCCGGCCGCTTCCAGTTTTCCGAGGAGAACGCAAAAAGGGTGAGTGCTTCGATGTGCTGGCGCAGGCAGAACTCGACCACTTCGCGCACCGCCTTCTGACCGGCGCGATGGCCGAAACTGCGCGGTTGCCCGCGTCGCCGCGCCCAGCGGCCGTTGCCGTCCATCACGATCGCGAGGTGGCGGGGGATGCGAAGGTCGGCAGATGAAGTGTTTTCAGCGCGAGCAGGCAACGGATTTCACCTCTACCCCGGAGCGGGTTTGAAAAGCAGCCGCTTTGCAATGCTCAAAGTGCGAGCAGTTCGTCTTCCTTGGACTTCACCACGTTGTCCACATCCTTGATGAACTTGTCGGTGAGCTTCTGCACTTCGTCTTCGGCGCGGCGCTCCTCATCCTCGGTGATCTTCTTGTCCTTCAGCAGATCTTTCACGTGTTGCATGGCGTCGCGGCGGATGTTGCGGATCGCGACCTTGGCGCTCTCGCCTTCGTGGCTGACGTGTTTGGCGAGTTCTTTCCTGCGTTCCTCGGTCAACGGCGGCAGATTGAGACGGATCACGGTGCCCGCGGTATTGGGCGTGATCCCGACGTCGGAAGCAAGGATTGCCTTCTCGATCACACCGACCATCTGCTTTTCGTAAGGCGTGATCGTCAGCGATCGCGCGTCCGCGACGGCGATTCCGGCGACCTGGCCGATCGGCACTTCCGAACCGTAATAGTTGACCTTGAGGCCTTCGACCAGCGCGGTGCTGGCGCGCCCGGTACGCAACCGCGAAAGCTCATGGCGCAGGGCTTCGACACTCTTGCCCATGCGGGCCTGGGCATCGGTCTTGATGTCGTTGAGCATGGACGATCTCGCGCGGGAAGTTGGCAGGCAAGTATAGCCGCGGCTTTGCGGGAGCGAGCGCGGCTCCCGCTAGCCGCTGCTTACGAGAGTTCCCACGGCCTCGCCACGCATAATGCGCATCAGATTTCCCGCGCGGGTCATGTCGTAAATGCGCAATGGCATGTTGTGGTCACGACACAGCGCAATGGCCGCGGTATCCATCACCTGCAGATTGCGCGCGATCACTTCCTCGTAGGTGACGTGCTCGAAACGCTTCGCGTCCTTTTTCTTTTTCGGGTCGGCGCTGTACACGCCATCCACCTTGGTCGCTTTCAACAACAGATCGGCGCCGACCTCGACCGCGCGCAACGCGGCGGCCGAATCGGTGGTGAAGAACGGATTGCCGGTCCCGCCGGCGAACAGCACGATGCGGCCTTTTTCGATGTGTCGAATGGCGCGGCGGCGGATGAAGTCCTCGCACACCTGGTTGATCCTGATAGCGCTCATCACGCGCGCGAAGCCGCCGAGTTTTTCCAGCGCGTCCTGCAACGCCAGCGCGTTCATCACCGTGGCGAGCATGCCCATGTGATCGCCGGTGACGCGATCCATGCCGGCCGCGGCCAGGCCCGCGCCGCGAAAGATATTGCCGCCGCCGATCACCACGCCGACCTGCACGCCGGCCGCGCGCACTTCCAGAATTTCCTCGGCCAGCCGCCCGATCACTTTGGGGTCGATGCCGTAATCCACTTCGCCCATCAAGGCCTCGCCGGACAGTTTCAGCAGGATGCGCTGGTACTTGGGCTTGGCGGGCATCGATGGATCTCCGGGGCTGATTCCGCGCATTGTAATGGAGCGGGAATCAACACAGTGGCGCTGGTTTTCTGCAATTCGGGCCGGACCCCGGAGGCTCAATGCAGCGCCGTCTCGAACAATACCGTTCACCATGATTGCCGCCGCCACGATCGCCGGCGAACCGTGGAGCGGCCGTTTGCGCGTGCAGATCAGCGGGGCGCAGATACAGATGATGACGAGGTCAGGCGATGCAATGTTCGCGAACGTTCATGATCGACAACCCTGTTTGCGCGGCGACTCCAAACGAGCAGCCGGATCGCACCCAAAAAAGCCGCGGTTCCCCGCGGCTTTTCCGATGCAGCCTTGCGTGAGAAATCAGGCCAATCCAGCCTGCTTCATCACTTCTGCGGCGTAGTCTTCGACTACTTTCTCGATGCCTTCACCGACCACCAGACGGTGGAAGCTCAGTACCTTGGCCTTCTCCTTCGCCAGCACGTCGCCGACGGGGGTGTTGGTGTCCATCACGTAGGGTTGGCCGGTGAGCGACAATTCCGCAAGCGTCTTGCGGATCTTGCCAGAAAGCATCTTCTCCTGGATTTCGGCAGGCTTCTGCCTGTCCTTGTCGGACATCTGGGCCAGCGCGATTTCCTTCTCCTTGGCCACGAATTCGGCCGGCACGTGATCCGGCGAGATGTAGGGCGGGTTCATCGCGGCGATATGCATGGCGATGCCGCGCGCGAGTTCCGCATTGCCGCCTTCCATTTCGACCAGCACGCCGATGCGGCCGCCGTGCACGTAAGCGCCGATCGTGTTGCTGCTCTCGGTGATCACCATGCGGCGCAACTGCACGTTCTCGCCGACCTTGGTGACCAGCCACTGGCGGGCTTCCTCGACGGTCGGGCCGTAGGAAGTCTTGACCGACTTAAGAGCCTCGACATCCCTGGCGTCGCTGGCGAGCGCGGTCTTCGCCACCTCGTCCGCGAACTTCAGGAAATTCTCGTCCTTGGCGACGAAGTCGGTTTCCGAATTGACCTCGACCAGTGCGGCCTTGCCCGGCCTTGCGCCAAGCGCGATGCGGCCTTCGGCGGCGACACGGCTGGCTTTCTTGTCGGCCTTGGCCAGACCCTGCTTGCGCAGCCACTCGATCGAGGTATCGAGATCGCCCTTGTTTTCGGTGAGCGCGCGCTTGCATTCCATCATGCCGGCGCCGGAGCGCTCGCGCAGTTCCTTGACCATCGCGGCGGTGATTTCCATGGGTGTTCCTCTCTGAATTGAAATGCAGCCCGGAGCGGCTGCTTTTTGATCTCGCGATCCGGGGCGATTGCTCAATCAAGACCGTCATGCGACGGCGTTATGTGGAGATGTGGGTGGCCACGCGATCAGACAATGCCCAAGCATGCTGATCGCGACCACTGATGCGCGACGCGGTGCAGGCACCGCATCGCGCTCGCTTACTCGGAAGTTTGCGCCTCGGCGCCATCCGCCGCGGCTGCCGCTGCGGAATCGTTATCTGCGGCCGCCGGCGCGGCTGCTTCCTGTCGGGCCGGCGCGGCGGTGCGGCGTTGCTGCTGCGGCGCCGGCTTGCGGCCGGCGTTGGGGCGCCGCGCACCCGGTTTGTTGCGACGATCTCCGTCGCGCTCGCGTTCGCGTTCGCGGGCAACCGGGTTGCCTTCAGCATCCAGCTCCACGAATTCGTTGGCGTCACCGCGTGCTGCAGCCGGGGCGGCGGCCTTGCCTTCCAGGATCGCATCGGCAGCGGCGCGCGCGTACAACTGCACTGCACGGATCGCGTCGTCGTTGCCAGGGATCGCGTAATCAACCAGCGCCGGATCGTAATTGGTATCCACCACGGCCACGACCGGAATGCCGAGCTTCTTGGCTTCCTTGACCGCGATGTCCTCATGTCCGATGTCGATCACGAACAAAGCGTCGGGCAGACGGTTCATGTCCTTGATGCCGCCCAGCGACTTTTCGAGCTTCTCGCGCTCGCGTCGCAGCGACAACACTTCGTGTTTCACCAGCTTCTCGAAGCTGCCGTCGGTTTCGCCGGCTTCCAGTTCCTTGAGGCGGCTGACCGACTGCTTGACGGTGCGGAAATTGGTCAGCATGCCGCCCAGCCAGCGCGCGTTGACGTAAGGCATGCCGCAACGCGCGGCTTCCTCGCCGACCGATTCGCGCGCGGAGCGCTTGGTGCCGACGAACAGCACGGTGCCGCGCTTCTGCGCCAAACCGGAGAGATAATTCATGGCATCGGAGAAGAGCGGCAGTGTCTTCTCCAGATTGATGATGTGGATCCTGCCGCGGGCGCCGAAAATGTACGGCGCCATCTTGGGATTCCAGTAACGCGTCTGGTGGCCGAAGTGGACGCCAGCTTCCAGCATTTGCCGCATGGTGACGGAAGGCATTGCTCTATCCTCGATGTTCGAGCTGCGCAAACAGCTCAGGGGTTGTGGCCTCCACGCATCCCCGAGTTCGACTTCGCGCCGTGCAGGCTCTTGCCTTGCAAAGACGACGAAGCACCCCGAAATCGGTGCCGATGCGTGTGCGGATTTGCGACGATTACCGCCGCTCGGTTGGCCCGTCTGCAAGCAGTCAGGCCCGTAAAACCGTACAATTCTACGTGCGTGCGTACGAGGATGCAAACATTCGGCTTCGATCGCCGAACCATGCACCATAAGCCCGTCCAAACTTTGTTGCGCAGGTTTGGATCGCGCCCTTGACTCAAGAGGGCAGAACATCCCGTTCCATACGGTGCCTACATATCTGGAAATCCATGCCCGTCACCATCAAATCCCCAGCCGACATCGAGAAAATGCGCGAAGCCGGCCGCCTGGCGGCCGAGGTACTGGCGCTGATGGTGCCGCACGTCAAGCCTAGCGTGACCACCGAGGAGCTCGATCGCATCGCGCACGAGCACATCGTCAACGTGCAGCAGGCGATCCCCGCCAACGTCGGCTACCGCGGCTTTCCGAAGACCCTGTGCACCTCGGTCAATCACGTGATCTGCCACGGCATCCCGAGCCCAGGCAAGGTGCTGAAAGAGGGCGATATCGTCAACATCGATGTCACCGTGATCAAGGACGGCTGGCATGGCGACACCTCCCGCATGTATTTCGTCGGCGCCCCCTCCGTGCTGGCGAAACGGCTGGTGCAGACCGCGCATGAAGCGATGATGCTTGGCATTGGTCAGGTGCGCCCCGGCGCGACGCTGGGCGATATCGGCCATGCGATCCAGCAGCACGCCGAGCGCGCCGGTTTCTCGGTGGTCAAGGATTACTGTGGGCACGGCATCGGCCGCATCTATCACGAAGACCCGCAGGTTCTGCATTACGGCAAGCCCGGCACCGGCCTGAAGCTGGAGAAGGGCATGACCTTCACGGTCGAGCCGATGATCAACGCCGGCAAGCCCAATGCGAAAGTGCTGCCGGACGGCTGGACGGTGGTGACCAAGGATCATTCACTCTCGGCGCAATGGGAGCACACCCTCACCGTGACCGACGACGGCTTCGAAATCCTGACACCTTGGCCGGATGCTTGAAGGGCAGGGAATCAGGAATCAGAAATCGGGGTTCAGGAGCCTGCTCGCGGCGACACAACTTCTTCGCCATTCCAGGGCTGCGCGTGCGGATCAAGAAGGTTTCGGGGCGGACCGCGCACGGAACCGGAATCCGTTTTGATTTTGCCGTCCCATGAGCCGTAATTGCGATTACGATCAATATGGATTCCGGATCGCAGCTCCGCCGCGTCCGGAATGACGGCATGTTGTTACGATGCAGTCCTTCCGGCTTATCGGTTCGTTTTTTTCGCACATGCCTGCCATCCCGCCGCTGCCCCGCCTTCCCGCCGCGTTGCCACGCGCCGGCGTGTCGGCGCCGGCACGCGCGGCATTGCGACAACTGCTGGGCGATCACGAGCGTGCGCTGAAAACCGCATTTCAGCGCGGCGCCGACGCCGCGATGCTCGCGAGTTCGCGCGCATCGCTGGTCGAGCGCGTGCTGGTGCATACCTGGACGGCATACCTGGGCGAAACCGCCGATGCGTCGCTGTACGCGGTCGGCGGTTTTGGACGCGGCGCGTTGTTCCCGCATTCGGATGTGGATCTGCTGGTGCTGGTGGATCACGAGCCCGCGTCGAACATCGCGCGCGCGCTGGAAGCGCTGTTCGGCTGTCTGTGGGACATCGGCCTGAAGCCGGGTCACGCGGTGCGCACCCTCGCGCAATGCCGTGAAATCGCGGCGGCGGATGTCAGCGTGTTTACCAGCCTGCTCGATGCACGGCGCATCGCCGGTGCCGAACAGTTCGACGAGAAACTGCGTGCGGTCGTGGACGATGCCGCATTATGGCCGGCGGATGCGTTTCTCGCCGCCAAACGCGCGGATCGCGATGCGCGCCACGCGCGCCACGACGACACCACGCACAACCTCGAACCCAATTTGAAAGACGGCCCCGGCGGCCTGCGCAGCTTGGACCTGATCCGCTGGCTTGGGACGCGCGTGGCGCAGGCGCCTGATCTGGATGCGCTGGTCGCGAAACGATTGCTCGATGCCGGCGAACGCGATGCGCTGCTCGAAGCCGAGCACGTGCTGCAGCGCACGCGTTACGCGTTGCATCTGGAGGCGAACCGCGCGGAGGAACGCCTGTTGTTCGACTGGCAGCGCGCGCTGGCCGCGCGGTTGGGCTACGCCGACGATGGCCGCAATCTCGGCGTCGAGCAATTCATGCAGGAGTTCTATCGCGCGGCGGGTACGGTCGAACGAATGCTGGCGCAGCTGCTGGAGCGTTTCGAGGAATATCTGCGCCCGCTGCCGGCCCTGCGCGCGTTGAACGATCATTTCGCCGCGCGCGGCACGCGCCTGGCGTTGCAGGATGAAGAGCTTTTCGCGCGCGAACCGCAAGCCATCGTCGCGGCCTTCGCCTGTCTGATCGATTTTCCGGAGTTGCGCGGCTTTTCGGCCGCCACCATGCGCGCACTCGGCCAGGCCTTGGCCGCGCATGCCGCCACACTGGCCGACGATCCGCGCGTGTTGGCCGCGTTTTCGATGTTGCTGAAGCGTGGCTCCGACGCGGTGCGCGCGCTGGAATCGATGAATCGTTATGGCGTCCTGGCCGTGATCCTGCCGGCGTTCGCGCGCGTGGTCGGGCGCATGCAGTACGACCTCTTCCACATCTATACGGTGGACGAGCACACGTTGCGGGTGCTGCGCAACATCGCGCGCTTCTCTGCGGCTGAAGCGCGTGGGGAATTTCCACTGGCCTGCGAGGCATTCGCGCGACTGGAGAAACCCGAACTGCTGCTGCTGGCCGCGCTGTTCCACGACATCGCCAAGGGCCGCGGCGGCGATCATTCGGAACTCGGCGAGCAGGAAGCGCGCGCGTTCTGCGCCAAGCTCGGTTTGAGCGAGGAGGATATCGAAAATGTCGCGTGGCTGGTGCGCTGGCACCTGCTGATGAGCGTGACCGCGCAGCGCCAGGACATCAGCGACGCCGACGTCGTGCACGCGTTCGCGGTGCAGGTCGGCGACTGGGAGCGGCTCGACCATTTGTACCTGTTGACCATCGCCGACATCGCCGGCACCAGCCCCAGGCTGTGGAACGCGTGGAAAGATCGCCTGCTGGCCGATCTCTACGTTGCCGCGCGCTTCACCTTGCGCGGCGATCTGGCGCGCCCTGCGCAGGCGGCAACCCGCGTGCGCGCCGCGCGCGGACGGGTTGCGGCGCTGCTGGGCGAACAGGGGCGTGACGCGCAAGAGGTGCAGCGCGTACTGGATGATTTTCCCGATGACGCTTTCCTTCGCCAGCGTAATGAGCAACTGGCGTGGCAGGCCGGCGCGCTGCTGGACGCGGAGCAGCCGACGATCGTGTCGGTGCATGCGCGAGCGCACGGCGGCACCGAGGTGTTCGTTTGCGCGCCGGATCGCGATGGCGTATTTGCTTCGGTCGTGGCCACGCTGGATCGTGCGCACTGCAGTGTCATGGAGGCGCGCGTGCTGGCCACGCGCAGCGGGCGCGCGCTCGACGTGTTCACGCTGCTGGACGCGGAGGGGCTTGCGCCGCTCGGCGCGGAGCGCGCGCGCGATCTGCGTGCGTCGCTGTTGCGCTCACTGGCGCCGGATGCCAAACCCGCGCTGCCGCCGCGGCGCGGACTGGCGCGGCGGCTGAAACATTTTCAACGCGCGCCGCAGATCGAGTTCCATGACGCGATCCAGCCTGCACGCACCCGGCTTGCGTTGGTGTGCTCGGATCGCCCGGGCCTGCTGGCGCAAGTCGCGCAGGCCTTCCTCGACAGCGGGGTGCGCGTGCATGATGCGCGCATCGCCACGTTCGGTGAGCGGGTCGAGGATTTCTTCGAACTGACCGATCGACGCGACTTGCCGCTGTCGCCGGCATTGCGGGAAAAGCTTCACGCAACCTTGCAGCGCCGTCTGGGAGTGGAAGCAATCCAACAGGGGAACAGCCATGCAAGAGCTTGAGGAGCTTGAACCGGATATCGAAAGCGCCTGGGAACAGCGCGCGTCGCTCGATGGCGCGCACGTCGTGCACCTGCGGTCGCAACTTGAACGTGTGCTCGACGCGCTGGAGGCCGGCCTCTTGCGCATAGCCGAACCCGACCACGACGGCGTCTGGCACGTGCATCAATGGCTCAAGAAGGCGGTGCTGCTTTATTTCCGCGTGAGCGCCAACCGCCAGATGGGCGGCGGCCCGATGATGGCGTACGACAAGGTGCCACTGCGTTTCGCGGGGGTCGGCGAATCCGAATTGCGCGCCACCGGTGCGCGCATCGTGCCGGGTGCATTGGTGCGGCGCGGCGCCTACATCGGACGCAACGCGGTGTTGATGCCGAGCTATCTCAACATCGGCGCCTGGGTGGGCGAGGGCACGATGGTGGACACCTGGGCCACGGTCGGTTCCTGCGCGCAGATCGGCGCGCGCGTGCATCTGTCGGGTGGCGTCGGCATCGGCGGCGTGCTTGAGCCGCTGCAGGCCAACCCGACCATCGTCGAGGACGACTGCTTCATCGGCGCGCGTTCGGAAGTGGTGGAGGGCGTGATCGTCGAACGCGGCAGCGTGATCGGCATGGGCGTGTTCCTCGGGCAATCCACGCGGATATACGATCGCGCAACGAAACAGGTTTCCTACGGTCGCGTGCCGGCCGGCAGCGTGGTGGTCGCGGGCTCATTGCCCGCAAGCGATGGTTCGCACAGCCTGTACGCGGCGGTGATCGTCAAGCGCGTGGACGAGCGGACGCGCGCGAAGACGAGCATCAATGAGTTGTTGCGGAGCGGCGAATGAGCGTCACCGTTTACGGCCTCCCCGCCTGCGACACCTGCCGCAAGGCGCGCAACTGGATGGATCGTTTCGACGTGGCGTACACGTTCGTGGATTACCGCGCGAATCCGGTTTCGGCGCTGACGCTGAAAGAGTGGGCACGCCAACTCGGCGGCTGGGAGAAGCTGGTCAACAAGTCTTCGACCACCTGGCGCAATCTGTTGCCGCAAAGAAAAAGCCCGCAAAGCGATCCCGAGTGGACGTTGCTGCTGAAGGAGCATCCGGCACTGATCCGGCGGCCGGTGGTGGTGCCGGACGATGGCAACGTGCAGGTTGGTTTCAGTGATAACGGCTTCAAGAAGCTGTTCGGCAAGCCATGAGCGAAATCCTCGACCTCACCTGCGAATTGATCCGCCGCCGTTCGCTGACGCCGGATGATGCCGGCTGTCAGGCGTTGATTGCGCAGCGCCTGCAGCGCGCGGGATTTCACTGCGAGCACCTGCGCTTCGGCGACGTGGACAATCTCTGGGCCACGCACGGGCAAGGTGCACCGGTGCTGGTGTTCCTCGGTCATACCGATGTGGTGCCAAGCGGGCCGGAAGAAAACTGGGCGTCGCCGCCGTTCGAACCCACCATTCGAGATGGACGTTTATACGGCCGCGGTGCCGCGGACATGAAATCCGGCGTGGCGGCGATGACGATTGCGCTGGAGCGTTTCGTTGCCACGCATCCGGAACATCCCGGTACGGTCGCGCTGTTGCTGACTTCCGATGAGGAAGGCCCGACCAATCTGGATGGCGTGCGCCGCGTCGCCCGGCACTTCCGCGAAACCGGGCAGCGCATCGACTGGTGCATGGTGGGCGAGCCGACCGCGAAGGAGAAGCTCGGCGACCTGATTCGCGTAGGCCGGCGCGGTTCGCTTTCGGGCGTGCTCGTGGTGCGCGGCGTGCAGGGCCACGTCGCCTATCCGCAGCTTGCGCGCAATCCGATCCACATGGTCGCGCCGGCGCTGGCCGAGCTCGCGGCCGTGCGTTGGGATGATGGCAATGACGATTTCCCGCCGACCTCGTTCCAGGTGTCCAACCTCAATGCCGGCACCGGCGCCTACAACGTGATCCCCGGCACGCTGGTCGCGCACTTCAATTTCCGCTTCGCGACGTCCAGCAGCGCGGAGTTCTTGCGCGAGCGTGCCGAGGCGATCCTGGAGAAGCATGGTCTCGACTGCACCGTGGAGTGGAACCTGTCCGGCGAACCGTTCCTGTCACCCGCGGGCGGCCGCCTGCGCGAAACCGTGATCGGCGTGTGTCGCGAACTGTGCGGTGTGGATCCCGAACAGAGCGCCGGCGGCGGCACGTCCGACGGCCGTTTCATCGCCCCGCTCGGCGCGGAAGTGGTGGAACTGGGCTTGGTGAACGCCAGCATCCACAAGGTGGATGAGTGCGTGAGGGTGGAAGAGCTGGAGCGGCTGGCGGGGTTGTATCGTGCGATTGGGGAGCGGTTGCTAGGGATGGGCGCTAAAAAGTTCTGAACCCTTGTAGGCTCCTGCAGATGCTAGATAGCTGCGCGTTTGTGCGGGCGTGACTAGATATCACTTTTCAAACCGAACTGCCGTTAGATGCTGTCGTGTTTGTAGCCGAGTGTTCGCAAATGCGGTTTGTTGAGTTCGCGACTTGCGGAGTATTGACATGACCTATTTCGAATACTCGGCGATTTACTTTGGCATCATTATTGGCCTCGCGCTGACCAATGTTCTCTTCAGCGTTCACAAGCTCATCGAAGCCGGTTCGCGGATACGCTGGGGCTGGATGGCGCCCGCTTCCGCTGGTTATGCGGCAACATTGGCAATCAACGAATTTTGGTACGTTTGGGCTCGCCAACAGGACATGGTTCACCAGACGATCCTGACGTGGTATCCGCTCGCAATCGCCTTTGCGCTGCTCTTTTTGATGTGCGCCGCGGCACTTCCGGACGATGCCGCCGATGGCGACATCGATCTCGTTGCTTACTACATCGAGAATCGCAAACGCTTCTGGGGCTTCTCTGTTGCCCTGCACGCCTTGAACCTGGTTAGTTGGGCGATCAGATTATTACTCTTGGGAGCTACAATGAAATTTGCCCGAGACCATGCGAGTGCAATCCTTTCGAATGCGACCGAGCTGGGCTTGAGTCTGACGCTGATGTTCACGCGCGCGAAATGGTGGCATGCGTTGGTGCTCGCAAGCTTGTGGATATTTACGATATATTATTTTGGCCCAACGCCGCTGAATTGATTTCACGGCTCATCGTCCCTCGGCCCACACGCTTGCATTGTTTGTGCTGGAGCCATTGAGGACCGTAGGGTGGGCTGACTAGCCCAGCTCCTCGAATCACGCCACCGCAGTGACGTAGCCCGGATGGAGTGAAACGAAATCCAGGGCATGGTTGCGATTGAGTTCCCGGATTCCGCTGCGTTTCATCCGGGCTACTCAAGCTACCTGGGCCGCCGTGTACATGGCGAGGCGGGTCAAGACCCGCCCTACGTGTTAGCTGGTGCAGTCAAGCAACCGCCGCGGTCGCCATCTGTGCGCGTTTCAATAATCCTTTCGCGAGGAACAATTCAACGCGTTCGAACGGGATGCGGTCGCCGGCGTCGTCGCCGTAGTGCGCTTCGATGATGTAACCGCTTTCGTCGATCAGGAAGTCCGCAGGCATGAGGTTGGTGGTGCTGAGGCCGGCGAGGCCGACGATGCGCAGGCCCTTCAGCAATGTCGGTACGCGCGTGACCACGCCTTTCCATTTGCGCCAGAACGAGCGCTCGATGCCATAGGTGGTATGTGCGGCCGAGGTCGGGTCGGCGATCACGCGGAACGGCCGCGGCTTGTGCGCGACGAACCGCCGCACTTCCATCGGGGTCGAGGTGAACACCGCGACGATGTCGAGCCCGAGTGCCGACAGCGCGGCGTGATGATGGGTCAGTTCGTGAATGCGGAAATTGCAGAATGGGCAGGCGGCATCACGGAAGAAACATAACAAGGTGCGGCGTTCGCCGGCGCCCAGTGTGATGGGTCGGCCCTCGATGTCGATCATTTCCAGTCGCGGCGCCTTGGTCGGTGCGCTCAGCCTCATGGCGATTCCCGTGTTCCGGTCGTGCGCGAATGGCCCGGCGCCGGGCGTGCATCGGCGCCGAGCCTGTGTGTGTAGACCAGCTTGCCGCCCAGCCAGCCACCGATCGACAGGCAAATAAAACCCAGCACGCTACACGCAATGGCGAGCGTGCCGGGGGCAAGCAACCGGGTGTGCTCCAGACGCAGGAACAGGCTCACGGCGTACAACAGCAGCGCGCAGGTCATGGCGCCCATGTGGCGATATACGTCGCCTGTGGCGGGGCTGTCCTCGGCGAGCGTTCCCAACTCGTAGAAGCCCGCGAGCATGGCGGGAACCGCCGAAACGGTTCCCACCACCATCAGCGCGCCGGCGGACCGCCCCGTGGGTTCGCCCCAATGCAGGCTGGCGAGATCCGCGGCTGTCGCGAGCGACCAGCACGCGATCGGGAAATGCACAAGCGCCGGATGCAGCGGGTGTCGCATGGCCGCGACCGTGCCTCAGTACAGCAACAGGGTGAGCAGGGTCAGGAAGCCGACCACCGCCACACCCGCGTGCACCACCACCACGGCCTTCGGCGCGATCTGCTTGCGCAGATGGAACGAGGCGAGCAGGAAACCGCCGAGCGCCGCGATGATCAACAATCCGAGCGCTGCAACCAGCCGCGTCGGCGCGGAACCTTGCACGTACATCACGATCAGCAGCGCCAATCCCGCTGCACCGAGCAGGGCGTGCAGCAGCGACAGTGCCCACGGCGCGAACTTGTTGCGCAATACGTGTGCGGCCAGGATCAGCCCGCCGATCGCGGCGATGGCGAAAATCAGGATGGCATAGGCAAGCATGTCAAACCCCTTTTTGTGGTGGACAGGGACAACGGATGCAACGCGAAATCCGTTTCGATACGACTCAATCAATGGGTGTGCCGGCCCAGAGCCGTGCCAGCACCGTTTCGGTCATGCGATCGCAGCGCGGGCCGAGAAAAGGAAACGCTTCACTGAGCGCGCTGGCGAGCGTGTCGTGCAGCGCGCTGCGCAGCAGCCGGCGTGCGCGATGCAGGCGGGTCTTCACGGTTTCGGGGCGGATATCCAGCGCGGAGGCGGTTTCCTCGATGCTGCATTCCTCGATCTCGCGCATCACGAACACCACCCGGAACGGCTCCGGCAACGCCTCCACTGCGTGTTCGATCAGCTCGCGCATTTGCGCGCGGGTGGCATCGGCGGCGGGATCTTCGGTGCCGTAACGCGAGGGAAATGCCAGCACCCGGCCATCGCTGTTCTGCGCGATGTCGATCTGCTCGATGCCGACCGTGGCGCGCCGCCGCCGCAAGCGGCCATAGGATTCGTTGAGCACGATGCGAGTCATCCAGGTCAGCAGGCTGGATTCGCCGCGAAAGCCATCGAGCTTGGCGAAAGCCAGCGTATAGGCTTCCTGCACCGCATCCTCGGCTTCCGAATCGTCGTTGAGCACGCCGCGCGCGACCCGGAACAGGCGCTGGTTGCCCTGCCGCATGATCTGCCGAAAGGCCTCGCGATCGCCGTGTTGCGCATAGGCCACCAGCTCGGCTTCCGGCAATGCGGCGTAATTGATAGCAAGCGCATTCGGTGTGGCCATGATCCCCTCCTCGCAAATCCGATGTGGCAGCCGGGGCAAAGGTTCCCGCCGCGGTCTGCGCCTCAACGCACAGCGGGCAGCAGCGTCATCCGGTATTTGCCGGGGCCGGGCAGCAGCGGCGTGGGCGCGCCGCGCACCCATTCTTCGTGGCCGTCGCCGAAGTAGGGCGTCAGCGGGTTGCCGGCCTCACCTGAAGGCATTTCGAGGATGCCGTGGGCCTCGTCGCCGGGCGCGACATCCAGCCGCATCGAGGCGCCGAAATCCGGATGCAGCACGCGCGGCATGTCGCGATCGCCGGGCAGCGGGTCGGGCGGCATGTCGACGAATCGCGCCAGCCAGGATGGCAGCGCAACTGCCAGTGGATGATCGATGCGCGCGGTGTTGTGCTCGCCCCAGGTGCGCGTCGACAGTGATCCAGGCAATTTCGCCAGATCATCCGCGACCTCGCCGGCGCTGTGCGCAAGCAGCGCATTCCAATTCTTGTATTGCGGGTCGAGCAGCCATGCCGGCTGCTGCGTGACCATCGCCCATACCGCGTATTCGCCGACTTCTGCGCTCGGCCATTTGAAATCGGCGTATCGCTTTTTCGCGAGCGCGGCAAATGGCGCCAGTGCGTCTTCGCGCACGCGATCATGGAAGGCGCGCACGATGCGGTAGCCGACGCTGTCGCTGGCAGCACGCGCTTGCCAGCGTTCGACGTAAGGTTTCAGTGCCTGCAGTCGAGTGCAGGATGCACGCATCCCGGCCCGCACGGGATCGTGCGATGCGCCGGGATCCGTTGGATCACAATGTGACCGCGCGAGGACTTCCAGCAGCAACTGTTGCCAGCGAACCAGAAACAGGGCGCGATTGTCGAGCTGGATATTGAGCATGTCCCGCGGCGCGAATTGCGAGCGCGCGGCAAGATCGTCGCGAATCTGCTGCGCGCGCGCGCCCTGGTCGTAGCCGCCATCGCCCAGCAGTTTCAGCGCATCGTTGTCGACCAATCGCTGGTTGGCCGTCCACAACCGGCTGCCGGCGGGATTGATGATGTGCGGATCCTGCGCCGCGCTCGCAAATCCGACCCAGCCGGTGCCGGGTTTCGACCAGTCTGCGGGTACCGACGCATCGAAACCCGCGCGCAATGGCATGGTGCTGCCGGCGATGCTCCAGCCGATGTTGCCGTGCGCGTCGGCTACCACCATATTCTGCGGCGGAATACCGATGTACGGCGCCCAGCCGAGCGCGTCGTCCACGCTGCGCGCGATTTCCAGCTTGACCAGATTGAGGTTGAGCGCGCGCGGCAGTTGCGCGATCCAGGCCAGCGCCAACGGTGTGCCATCGACGTCTTTTGCCGAGATCGGGCCCCAGATCGTGTCCTCGACGGTGAAGTGATGATCCGGTGCGCCGTGCACATGGATGATTTCATCGTGGCGTTGAAGGGTCGCCCAGCCGTTCGCGGTCCGGTAGCGCGATGGATCTTTCGGGTCGCGGATCACGCGCACCCAGTCCATCCAGTCGCCCTCGGAATTGGTGAAGCCCCAGGCGACGTGGCCGTTGCTGCCGATCACCAGTGCCGGCGTGCCGGGCAGGGTGACGCCGTTCAATTGCAGCAGGTGCGGCGGATCCAGCGGATCGGGCCAGCGCAACTGCGCGCGATACCAGATATCCGGGACGCGCAAACCCAGATGCGGATCGTTGGCCAGCAGCGCGGCGGCGCCGGTCAGCGCCCCGGCGACCGCGAAGCCGTTGCTGCCGATCCCGCTGTCGCTGCGCGCGGCAGCGTTGATCGCGGCTATTCCCTGCGCGGTGCCTTCGTGATCGATTGAGCCCTTGCGCAAATCGAACACACTTTTGTCAGGCATGGCCGCCGGTCGATCGGGGTCGCCGCGCAACGGCGCCTGCCAGTACGGATCGGGTGCCAGCAGGAAATCCGCAAGCGGCTTCGGCGCCGCCGCGCGCAGCCGCGCGATGTCCAGTTCACGCGTGTTCTCGCCCTGCTGGTTGAGATCGAGAAACATCGCGTCGATGACCAGCAGTGAATCTTCATCGCGCCATTTGCGCGGCGTGGCCCGCAGCAGCAGGTATTCCCAGGGACGCACATCCAGCGC
>DATNFU010000027.1:0-5520 GCA_035606235.1 Rhodanobacteraceae bacterium | reverse complement strand
TCAGGGCAAGCGTCAAGGCGCTGTCGGCGCTGTGCGGGTCGAGCCGCAGCAGAGCCTGCAAGGGCGGCACGGCCTGCGCGTACTCGCCGAGATCGAGGTAGCCTACCGCCAGGTCGTTCTGCGCGGTGACGTTGCCGGGATCGAGCTGCGCCCCTTCGAGGGTCTCGGCCAAGGACTGTTGCATCGGCAACATGAGCGCGTAATACAGATGCGCGCTGGCGTTGCTGGGGTCGAGTTCGATGGCGCGCTGGTAGCCGGCCCTGGCCTCGGCCCGTTTGCCTTCGGTCATATCGGTGACGGCGAGCGCGAGGATCGCACTGACACTCTTAGGGTCAAGGGCGAGCGCCCGGTGGGCTTCCGCGAGCGCCCTGGGCAGCGCGTCCTTGAGCGAGAGCGTGGAGACTTGGGTCAGATCGACCCAGACGACCGCGAGCGCGGCATGCGCCTCGGCATAATCGGGGTCGAGCGCGATGGCCTGTTCGAGCAGCGCGCGGGCCTGCTCGACGTGGGCACGATCCATCAGTGCACGGGCCTTCAGCACCAGATCGTAGGCCTGCGGGTTCACGCTGCGCGGCGCGTTGGCATCCGCAAACTTCACCTTCAGCGCCGCCGCGATCGCGCCCGAGATCTTGTCCTGCACCTGGAAGATGTTGGCGAGTTGGTCGTCGTAATGATCCGACCACAGCTGATAGCCATTGGCCGCGTTCACCAGTTCCACGATCACCCGCACGTTCTCGCCCTGCCGCTCGATCTTGCCGGTGAGCACGCTGGCGACATTGAGCGCCTTGCCGATGTCGGTGGCCGATTGCTGGCTGTTGCGGTACTTGGAAGCCGTATCCCACGCGATCACGCGCAGGGCGGTGTTCTGGCCCAGCGCGTTGGTCAATTCCTCGGTGATGCCGTCGCTGAAGTACTGCTGCTTCGGATCGCCGCCGAGGTTGGCGAACGGCAGCACCACCAGCGTGTCGGCGGCCGGGTGGAACACGGCCAGCTTGGCCGGCTGGGCGGCAGCGGGTGCAGCGCGGCGCACGAAATAACCCGAGGCCAGCAACACCACTGCCACGATCAATACGCCGATGATCGCGACATCCAGCTTGCGCGAATTGGAGTAACGCGCCGACGCATCCGCCGCCACATCGTCGTCGCGCTTGAAACCCTGCGGCGTGAATTCGTAGAACCACGCGAACGCCAGCCAGAACGGAAAGCCGATCACTGCGGCGATCAGGAACCAGCGGGTGGCGTAATCCGGCAGACCGATGGCAGACGCCAGTTGCGAGATTCCCTGCGCCAGCGCCCACACGGCGCCGGCGTACAGCACCGCCGCGCGCAGCACGTTGCGCCGCTTCAGTTCCGCGAAGAAGGAAGGACGAACCGCCATGACGACGCGAAGTTCCCCGCCGACGGTCGCCGGCCTCCGATGAAGTCCAGTGTAAGTGCTCCGACCGCGACACGCAGGTGGCGCGGTGAGGTGCGGAGTCCCGGCAGATTGCACCTGGCTCTCAGGCCGGGCGTTAACCAAGGCGATGCTGCATTGGCCATTCGGCGTTGCCGGATCGACCGAAGCTGCCGGTCACGAAGGACGGCTCAGGGTCGCAAGCAGTCCCACACCTTTTAATACGCGAACTCGCGAAACACCGGATCCACGCTGCCGTTCCATTCGGTGTGGAACAGTTCCAGCTTGCGCTCCGCCGGAGTCTGGTTGGCTTGCGCGAATTCGATAAGCGGTTGCAGGAACATGGTTTCATCCGCGCCGCTGATATTGACGCGCGCGCGCCGCTGCAACCCGTTGCCGGCAATTTCCAGCGCGCGCAACGCGAGCTCGCGCACCGTCGTGCCACGGAACGGCAGTTTCAGCGCGTGTTTCGGTACTCCGTCGCGCAAGGCGTGGCGCTCGGCCAGCGAAAAATCCTTGACCATATCCCACGCCGCGTCGAGCGCAGTGTCGTCGTACAACAAGCCGACCCAGAACGCCGGCAACGCGCACAGCCGATTCCACGGCCCACCGTCGGCGCCACGCATTTCCAGGTATTGCTTCAGGCGCACTTCCGGAAATGCGGTGGTCATGTGATCGGACCAGTCGCGCAACGTGGGCTTTTCGCCCGGCAGCACCGAAAGTTTCCCGTCCAGAAAATCGCGGAAGGAAAGACCCGCCGCATCAATGTATTCGCCCTTGCGATAGACGAAATACATCGGCACGTCGAGCAGATAATCCACGTAGCGCTCGAAACTGAAGCCGTCGGCGAATACGAAATCGAGCATGCCGGTGCGGTGCGGATCGGTGTCGGTCCAGATGTGCGAGCGATAGGAGAGATAACCGTTGGGCTTGCCTTCGGTGAACGGCGAATCGGCGAACAGCGCGGTGGCGATCGGCTGCAACGCGAGCGAGACGCGGAACTTCTTCACCATGTCCGCTTCGTTGGCGAAATCCAGATTCACCTGCACCGTACACGTGCGCGTCATCATGTCGAGGCCGAGCGAGCCGACCTTGGGCATGTAATCGCGCATGATCTGGTAACGGCCTTTCGGCATCCACGGCATTTCGTCGCGGCGCCATTTCGGCTGGAAGCCCATGCCGAGGATGCCAAGGCCAAGCGGCTCGGCGACCGAGCGCACGTCTTCCAGATGCTCGTGCACTTCGCAGCAGGTGTCGTGGATGGTCGCGACCGGCGCACCGGAGAGCTCCAGTTGCCCGGCCGGTTCCAGCGTCACCGAAGCCATGCCTCGCGACAACGCGATCGTGCGATCGTGTTCGCGCACTTGCTGCCAGCCGCAATGCGCCATGCCTTCCAGCAACGCGCGGATGCCGCGCTCGCCTTCGTACGACGGCGGACGCAGATCATCGGTACGGAACACGAACTTCTCGTGCTCGGTGCCGATCCGCCATTGCTCGCGCGGCTTGCCGCCGGCCGCAAGATATTCGACCAGCCGTGCGCGCTGCTCGATCGGGCCACCGCTAATGGGAATGTCTTCGACGTGACTGGGGCCGGACACGGGTCGTTCCTTGTGTTTTGCTCGCCCGAGAATGGGGATGTGCAAGGCGCTTTGCAATGTGGAACATGGGTCGCCGGCAGGCCGGCCCGGTTTTCCCGTCGTGTGCGCTCCGCACGCGTCCTTCCATCAACCCGATATGCGCCAAGCGCACGCTACGCGCGGGCCAGCAGCGCCGCCGCCGCCGCGCGCGCTTCGGCCACACCGGTACCCGCGGTGGCGGAAAACAGCAACGTACGCGCATTCCACCGTGCCTGCTCGATTTCGCCCTGCACCTTGCGTTGCGAGGCTTGCGCCTGCGCGCGCGCAAGCTTGTCGGCCTTGCTCAACAACAGCACGCACGGCAACTCGATTGCCGCGCAGAAGGTCAGCATCTGCCGATCGTAATCCTTCAGGGCATGGCGCAGATCCGCAATCAGCACCAACCCGCGCAGCGAACGCCGCGTGCGCAGATAGCCGTCGATCGCGGTTCGCCAGTGCTCGCGCATCGCCGCCGGCACCTTGGCATAGCCGTAACCCGGCAGATCGATCAATCGCCCGCCGTTGGGCAACTCGAACACCACGATCTGCTGGGTACGACCGGGCGTCTTGCTGGTGCGCGCCAGCGCGCCATGGCCGACCAGCGCATTCAAGGCGCTGGACTTGCCGGCATTGGAAACGCCGGCAAACGCGATCTCGGCCCCTGCATCGGCGGGCAATTGGTGTGTTTCGTGCGCGGCGAGCACGAACCGCGCGTCGCGCAAGGGGTTTTCGATATTGGGCATGTGAGTGGTTCGCAAAGCGTCGCGAGCGAAGACCCGATGTTGTCTGGAATCAGGCGCATCGCGGGGGCAGGAACCTCAGTGTATAGGTCAAAGGCCTGGGGATTCCGAAGCCCCGCCCGCTCATCCCAGGTGCTGTCGTTGAAAGTGCAGCCAGGCCTAGCTGCTTTCACGCGCGGGGATATCGCATAGCGGGACGCGGCAGCGTTGCGGCCGCTCATCAGTTTGACCGGTCGAGGGGGCGCGGCGATAATCCCGCGATTGCAGCCGGCGCTCGCCGGCGTGGCGGAGAATGATTGTATGAGTTTCCGGCAAGTGCTTGCCCCGGTCGCCGTGCTCGCCCTCGCCGGCGTGGCTTTCGCCCAGACTCCGGCGAAACCCAACCCGCCGCAGCCATCGAGAACCACCAGTTCCAAAGCCCTGGCACCAAAAACGCCGGTGGCGCCCAACCCGGCCTCCGCCGGGCCGGTGAAGACACCGATGAACACGACCGCCGCCAGTCCCGCCGCGCCGTCGAGCAGCGCAACTGCGGCCACCGCATCGAACGCGAGCGCCGCCGAGCAACTGGCGGCGCTGCAAGCGGCGCCGACCAAACCGGGCGACGCGACCGCCGGGCAAACCAAGGCCGGCGCATGTGCCGCCTGTCACGGCATGGACGGCAACTCTTCCGATGCGCAATATCCCAAGCTCGCCGGACAGAATGAGAGCTACATCGTCCGCCAGTTGATGAATTTCAAGAGCGGCTCGCGCGTCAACGCGATCATGCAGGGCATGGCCGCACCACTGTCGCCGCAGGACATGCACGACATCGGCGCGTATTTCGCCAAGCAGAAATCGCTGCCGGGCGTCACCGATGCCACGCTGGCCGCGGCTGGCGGCAAACTGTTCCGCGAGGGCGACCCCGCGCGCAACATTCCCGCCTGCATGTCCTGCCACGGACCGGACGGTCACGGCAACCCGGGTGCGGTATATCCGCAACTCGCCGGCCAGCATGCCGATTACGTGCAGAAACAGTTGCAGGCCTGGCACGACGGCGGAAGCTGGGGCGCTGATGCGCACGCGCAGATCATGCCCGCGATCGCCACGCGACTGACCACGGAGGATATCGCCGCGGTGTCGAGTTATGTCGAGGGCCTGCACACCGCGCAGCCCGGCGAACAGGTGAGCGGCCCCGAAGCGCAGGCGCCGAAACCCGCGCCGGCGAGTGCGGCGAGCGCCGCCAGCGGCTCGAGCACGGCTTCACCGGCGACAGAGTCCAGCGCGGGCAACCCCGCGCACGCCGCGAGCAGCGGCAAGCATTGAAGACATCATCGGTCGCGATGCGTGGGCCGTGAGCGCAACAGGATTGAGTCGTCACCTTTCGGTACGTCGAACAGTTTCGATGATGCTGCAGCTTCGATAGCCGTTCAGCCGCGCACGTCGACACTGCGCGTTCGAGAATTCAATGGAGCAAAGTCGCGATGATCAAGCGCATGATCTTGGGCCTGTCGTTGCTCGCCTTCGCCGGCGTCGCCGCTGCGCAGGCACCCGCCACCTCCACCGATGCGAAGTGGGTGGAAGGCAAGAACTACTTTCGCGTCGAGCCACAGCAGCCGACATCGGTGCCGGCCGGAAAGATCGAAGTGATGGAGGTGTTCTCCTACGCGTGTCCGGTGTGCTGGCGCTTTCTTCCCTATGCCAACCAGATCGTCAAGAATCTGCCGCCGGACGCGCAGATGGTGTACCTGCCGGTGTCTTTCAACCCGGTGGAGGACTTCCCGGTGTTCCAGCG
>DATNFU010000026.1:0-170403 GCA_035606235.1 Rhodanobacteraceae bacterium | reverse complement strand
CGCGCCGCGGTGCTTGCCCTGGAACGGCGCATAGAACGCGCGCAGGGCAGCGATGTCCGCATCCCTGTCCGGCGAGGTCTCGAACAGCGATCCGACGCCGATCACCTTGCGCGGGTAATCGAAATAGATCGGCACGATCGGCACGTTCGCGTCGCGCGCGATGTGCCAGAAGCCGCTTTTCCAGTGTGTCACGTGTTTGCGGGTGCCTTCCGGCGTGATGCCCAGCCAGAGCTGCTTGCGCGCGCGGAACAGTTCGCGCATCTGCTCGACCACGCCATGCGCGGCCTCGCGTTCGATCGGAATGCCACCAAGTTTCCGCAACAGCCAGCCGAGCGGACCCATGAAGACTTCCTGCTTGGCCATGAACTTGATGTCCACGCCGAGCGCGATCTTGAACAGCAGCCCGTGCACGCCGTCCCACCAGGATGAATGCGGCGCGGCGATCAGCACCGCGCGCGGCACGTTAGGCAATCCGCCTTCCAATCGCCAGCCGTTCACACGCACCAACGCGCGAAAGATTTTTCGCCAGGCGTGATCAGGAAACTGTGGCATGGCGGGCGGTGGCGCCTCCGGCAGAGCCGCACGTTTGCGATCGCCTGCGTTCGGGTCATCGGCCCCAGGTCCCCGGCTTCCGTGTTCGGTAGCGTTCAATCCTCGCTCCAGCCGCGCGCGCGATTGCGTTTGACCGTGCCGCGCTTCTGCTTGCCGACCAGCCGCCGCTCTTTCGAGGCGCGCGTGGGTTTGGTGGCGACGCGCTTTTTCGGCGCGTGCAGCGCGCCGCGCAGCAAATCGACCAGGCGCTCGCGCACATCCTCGCGGTTGCGCGCCTGATCGCGGAAGCGCCGGCCCTGGATCACCAGCACGCCGTCGTCGGTGAGCCGGCGATCGCGTCGCGCCAGCACGCGTGCGCGCACGTCGTCCGGCAGCGACGGCGAATGCGCGACATTAAAACGCAGCTCCACCGCGCTCTCGGTGCGGTTGACGTGCTGCCCGCCGGGACCGTCCGCGCGCAGGAAGCGCTCGGTCAACTCGGAGTCGGGGATTTCGATGTGGGAAGAGATGCGCATTGCGCAAATTTAGCTGATAGCGCCCTGGAGGGTGGGAGCAGGCCGTGATTGCCGTCGAGATTGCGCCGTCTGCAGGCAGGCAACTACAAAAGCCGCTGTCGTAAAGGCCCGCTTGCAGGCGACCGCGGAGCTCCTGGCCATGGATGCGGCCTGCCGGAGCGAGAAGAAGCGCTTCAGCGCTTGCGCCACGGCCATGCCGAACCGAACGCAATCAATCCCCCTCCGAGTGCCACGCCTTCCAGCCATGGCGCTCGCGCGGGCGCGAACGCAAACAGCAGCGCCGCGCCGATCAACAGCGCGCCACCGAATGCGGCGGCGAGAATGCGCCGCTGAGTGTCGCGTTGCGCCGCGTGCAGGAATTGCAGTTCCTGCGAAGTCACGTCCACGCGCGTGGTGCCCTGCGCGATCCGTTGCAAGCCTTCGTGCACCAGGTCGGGAATGCGCGGCGCGATGTACAACCACTCCGGCATGCGGCGGCGGATTTCGCGCAACGCGCGCAGCGGATTGTAACGACGCGCGAGGATTCGCTTCAGTTCCGGATACGCCACCGCCCAGATATCGATGCGGGGATCGAGCTGGCGGCCGAGTCCTTCGATGTTGAGCAGCGTCTTCTGCAGCAGTATCAGTTGCGGCTGCAGGGTCAGTTCGAACTGGCGCGCGGTGTTGAACAATTTCGCAATCACCTCCGCCAGCGAGATCTCCGACAACGGTCGCGTGAAATACGGCTCGCACACCGTGCGCACCGCACTTTCGAGTTCGTCCATGCGCACCGTGCGCGGCACCCAGCCGGCGGCCACGTGCAGATGCGCGATGCGTTTGTAATCGCGCTCGAACAAGGCCATGAAATTTTCCGCCAGCCAGTACTGGTCGGCCTCCGGCAGCGTGCCCATGATGCCGAAGTCCAGCGCGATGAAACGCGGCTCCGCAACGCGCGAGGTATCCACCCAGATATTGCCGGGGTGGGCATCGGCATGGAAAAAATTGTCACGGAAGACCTGCGTGTAGAAAAGGCGCACGCCCTTGGCGGCCAGATGTTTGCGGTCAATTCCCGCCGCGTCCAGCGCACGGATGTCGTCGGCGGGGATGCCATGCACGCGCTCCATCGTCAGTACGCGTTCGTTGGTGTGCGACCAGTGGATTTCCGGTACGTAGAGATCCGGCGAATCCATGAAGTTGCGCCGCAGCAGGCTGGCATTGGCGGCCTCGCGCTGCAGATCGAGTTCGTGATACAGCGTCTTTTCGATCTCTTCCACGATGTCGCGCGGGCGAATCTTGTCGGCTTGCGGGTGCCAGCGCGCGATCAGCGCCGCCAACGCATGCAGCAGATCCAGATCGCGCGCGATCTGCTTGCGGATACCTGGGCGCACGACCTTGACCACGACATCGCGCCCGACGAAGTCTGCGGCCGAAGGCCGCCCCACATTGTCTTCTCCCGACGTGGGAGCCTGGCCCGAGGTGCCGGAGAGGGGTGTCGCCCCGGAGATCGCATCGGCTGAGAGCGTGGGATGCAATCGCGCCGCATGCACCTGCGCGATCGAAGCCGAGGCCAACGGCGTTTCATCGAAGCGTGCATACAGGCTGGCGATCGGCGCGCCCAGCGCGGCCTCCACCATCGCGCGCGCCTGCTCGCCCGGAAACGGCGGCACCTGATCCTGCAACAGCGACAACTCATCGGCGACGTCGGCCGGCAACAGATCGCGGCGGGTGGACAAGACCTGGCCGGCCTTGACGTAGATCGGCCCGAGTTGCGTCAGCGCCAGACGCAGGCGCGCGCCACGCGGCATCGCCGCGATCTCCGCGCGCGCGCGCGGCAACAACACGCGCGCCCATTGCAGTGGGCGTATCACGTGCGCTTCGTCGATCAATTCATCCAGCCGATAGCGCACCAGCACGGCGGCGACCCGCAGCACGCGTGGCAGCAGCCGCAACGGCGTCATGTGATGCGCCTCGTTGAGGAGCGTCTGATTGCCGGGCGGATATTTGTTCCCACTCGCATTGTCATGTTTCCACAGCCCTCCCAAGCCATTGCTGCGCAATGGGTTCTGCCGCCTTGACCCGAGGGTGCGGAAGAATGGCGCATTGTGGTGACGAGGCCGATCAAAACTTCTTGACCACTGATCTGGGCGGCTCAAGCCGTCGCACGCGCGCCTGCAAGCGTTCGGCACGTTCGCGCAAGCCATCCACTTCATCCAGAAAATCATCCAGCTCGCCGCGCGGCACGGCGAGCCGCGCCTCATCGCGCAGCCAGTCCACGCTATCTGCGACCGCATGTTGCGCGCCGATGTGCAACCAGCGCGTCGCGTCGCGCAGTCCATGCGCAATCGCCACGCCGATCACCTCGCCGAACACGCGTGCGAAAGCAGCTTCCATGTCCGGCGCGAATTCGCGCGCAAGTTTCTCCAGTCGGCGCGCCAGCTCCGCGTCGCCCGCAATCTCCACTTTGCCGGGTGGCAGCGTGTCGCCGTCGCGCGGAAGCGCCATCGCAAACAGGGAAAATGGCGAGGCGGATACGCGCAGGTCGGGCTTTGGATTGACTTCATCTCCCGTGCCCGCGTCGCCGCGCGCGCTCGCGGCGCCCTGCTGCGGGGGCTCGATGCTCAGTGCGCCATCATGCACCGCGACCTCGAACGCGATGTCCGGACCGCGCAGGTGCACACCGATGCGCCGAGTCTCCAGTTGCGCCAGCGCGGTTTGCGTATCGGGGTCGAGCTTGACCACGCGGTTCAACGCGTCCGCAAGCATGCGGCCGCCCAGCTTGCGCAGCGGCGGCGGAATCCAGCCATTGGTTTGAACGGGCGACATGCCACGATTGTAGCCTGCCGCCGCCGCACCACGGCAGCGCAATCAGACCGGCTGACGCAATCTTTTCGGGAGCTTCAGCCCGTCGCGGCCGGAATTGAATTTGAGTAGCCTTTCCCAATCGAGCGCACCATCTGGATCGCAAAAGTCGGCAATCAGCTCGCCTGTAAAGCGATTGACGACCTTCGCGTACTCGGCGCGAAACGCCTCGTCGCATTCAGCAGCCTGATGCCCCAGCGGCTCCACGATGTCTGTATAAAGCGAATCGCTGCCGGAAATAAAGGACCAGAAGGATTGACCGCAGAGTTTTCGATAATCGCCGCAATCCGTTTCGCAGCGGCCATAACAACATCCATTGATGGCTTCCACATGCAAATTTGGGTTGTCGCCGGTCCGCAACGCTTGCCGGGCTTTCAGAAAGCTCGACCGCATTGCACGTATTTGGCTAGAGTTTGCCCAGTTCGGCCCCGACTTGATGGCGAGAACGTAACGGATGCCATCGCGGTCGAACTCAAGATCAATTCCGATAGTCGACGATTTTCTTCCGCTGAACACGGCTGCATTGATCCACACCGCGAGCTTCTCTAGAAAGTCGCCAAACAGTGTCTCTTCCTGGGACGACAAATGCGCATCAAGCAAAGTGACGACAATATCACTTGCGCTCAGCACGTTTTTGGCACGAAACGGGTAAGGATTCTTGCGCTTTGAGTAGCTTGCGGAGGTCAAGTGCGCCCAAGTTGATGAGGCGCTCGGCATGAAATTCTCCAATGTGTTGACCAACCCATGCAGCGATCTGCTCATTCGTCGGCAAGGGCATATGCAGCAGCCTCTTCGAGCAGATTCATTTGCGGTGCATTCTCGGCGAAAGCCATGCGAAACCGCTCGACGTAATCGCGATGGATGTCAATACCGATCGCGGAGCGCGCCATCCTGTGTGCCACGCGGAGCGTGGTGCCCGAGCCCATGAACGGATCGAGCACTGTGTCGCCCGGCTCGGTAAACAATTTGATGAACCATTCCGGAAGCGCTTCTGGGAACGCAGCGCTGTGCTCCTTGTTGCTGCATTCGGTGGCCAGATGCAACACATTGGTGGGATAAGCGAGATCGCGTCCGATCCAGTTCTCGATCTTCTTACCGAAGCCGCTACCGGCCCTCGATTCGTCGCGAGTGCGGTCGGTATCGCTGAGCTTGCGCAAACGCGATTTCGCCCAATCGCCGGTCGGCACTTTCACCGCATCCTGGAACATGCGGAAATTCTTTTGCTTGTTGAATTGCAGTAAACGCTCCCACGCATCGCGGAAACGATTCGGCCATTTGCCGGGATAGCAATTGCGCTTGTGCCAGATGAACTCTTCCGTCCATAGCCAGCCTTGGCGGCGCATGGCCAGAATAACCTCCATGACATAGGTGTGGCGCTCGCCTGCGACCACGCGCTCCTTGATGTTGAGCACGAAAGTGCCGCTCGGCTTAAGCACGCGCTGCAATTCACCCGCGATAGGCAGGAACCATTCGACGTATTGATCTGGCGCAACGCCGCCGTAGGTATGCTTGCGCTGATCGGCATATGGCGGAGAGGTGACGATCAGATCGACCGATTCCGCCTTCAACTTGCGCAATTGCTCGGCCGCGTCACCATGGAGCAGTTGGATGCCTTCGCCGGCGCGCGCGAGTTCGGGAGCGGAGAGGCGCAGGTTCATGTGCGCACCTTACGTGCAACCCGTCTCAATGCAAGCGAATTACACGGCCCCCGCAAATCCCAATTGCCGCCACGCTTCGTACACCGCCACCGCGACCGCATTGGAAAGGTTGATGCTGCGATTGCCGGGCATCATCGGCAGGCGTACCTGTCGATCCGCCGGGATGGTCGCGAGCACGTCTTCGGGCAGGCCGCGGGTTTCACAACCGAACAGCAACGCATCGCCTTGCGCAAAACGCGCCTCGGTGTGACGCAGCGAGCCGCGCGTGGTGAACGCGAAGACGCGCGGATTGCCGAGGGTGGCAAGGCACGCATCGAGATCGTCGTGCACCACCACGCGCGCGAACTCGTGATAATCGAGCCCGGCGCGGCGCAGCCTGGCATCGTCCAGTTCGAAACCCAACGGCCGCACCAGATGCAGGCCCGCGCCACTGTTGGCGCACAACCGGATCACGTTGCCGGTGTTGGGCGGGATCTCGGGCTGGTGCAGGATTACGTGCAGCATGGGATGGCGATCGAATGCTTCATCATCCAGGGCGCCGGGCCGCGGCCGACATCAACTCCTTGCCTGGTTGTCTTGACCGGCCCCGCGCATCCCATGCTGCGCGCGCCACCAGCGGCGCTCACCATGGCAACGGCGCGCCGTCATAGGCGAGAAATTTTCCCCCATCGTCGGCGCTTGCGTGTTCGATGATGGCGAGCATCGCCTGGGCCGAGGTTTGCGGCGCGAGCGTGGCGCTTGCGCCACCCATCGCGGTTTTCACCCAGCCGGGATGGAAGGCCATCACCACGATGCCGCGTGGGCCGAGTTCCGCGGCCAACCGCTTTACCGCCATGTTCAGCGCGGCCTTGCTCATGGCGTAACTGAGCGTGCGGAAGCTCGACGCCTGCGCGATCGAGGCCAGTTGCGTGGACACGCACAGCACGCGCGGCTTGTGCCCGTGCATCAGCAGAGGGCTCAGCGCCTGCGTGATCAACAGGGGCGCCGCGGCATTCACCGCATAGCTGTGCATCAGCGATTCCGCCGTCACATTGCCGAAGCGCTCGCCGGAAACCAGCACGCCGGCGTTGTTGACCAGCAGGTCGAGGCGCTGCAGGTGCCGCGCGGCTGCCGCCGGCAAGCTGTCGATCGCGGCGGGGTCGGCAACGTCCAGCGCCTGCACGATCAGATCATCGGGATGCGTTTCATGCAACGCAATCAAGTCATCGGCGTGTGCCGGATCGCGGCAGCAGGCCAGCACGCGCGCGCCGCGCTCCAGCAATTGGCGAGTGAATTCCAATCCCAGACCGCGATTGGCACCGGTGACCAGACAGCGCTGCATGATGCTCCTTTGCGGTTTCCTGCCACCCGAGTGTAGCCCGCCGCGATTCAGCCGGCGCGGCATAGCATCACGACGTTGGTGAAGTCTTAAGGAGTGCCCCATGCGACCTGTCTACCGATTCGCGCCGCTGGCCGGCGTTCTCGCGCTCGGCGCCTGCACTTACGGCATCGTGCTGGATCCCGGCGGCCAGCAGGTACGCACCGCTTGGAACGGCGATGTATCGGGTTGTCGCGATGTCGGCAAGGTCACCGTCTCGGTGTTGAGCCGGGTAGGGCCGGTCGATCGCAACGACATCAAGGTGCGCGATGAACTCGAGATCATGGCGCGCAACCAGGCCGCGCAGATGCGCGCCGATACCATCGTGCCGCTGGGCGAGCCGCGCGAGGGCGAACAGGCGTGGGAAGGCTACGCCTGCCGCACGGTGATGCCGCCGCCGGGTTATCACTACGTGCCACCGGCGACCGATCGCGAGCCGTTGCCGCCGCCGGGCTATCACTATGTGCCGCCGGTGGATCAACGCGAACCGCCGTCGGGCTACCCCCCGCCGCCGACGGCCTATCCGGCAGGTTCCGGCGCGCCGGTCGAAGATGTTCCGGCTTACAACGCGCCCCCGCCTCCCGCTTATTCCCCACCGCCATCGACCTATGCGCCGCCACCGCAACCGCCGCCGTTCGGTCCGCCGGTGCCGGCCGAGGGTGGCGCGCAGACATACCCGATTTCTGGCAGCAGTGACTGACAGGCACGGTAAGATGCGCGGATGAGCGATCCGCAATCACCGCCATCGGGCACCACGCATTTCGGCTTTCGCGAAGTGCCATTGCGCGAAAAGCAGACCCTGGTCGGCGAAGTGTTCACCTCCGTCGCCGGCAAGTACGACTTGATGAACGACCTGATGTCGCTGGGCGTGCATCGATTGTGGAAGCGGCAATTCGTCGCCACCGCGGGTGTGCGCCCGGGGGATCGCGTACTCGACCTCGCCGGTGGCACCGGCGACATCGCCACGCTGCTGTTGCCACGCGTGGGCAAAGCGGGCGAGGTAATCGTCGGCGACATCAACGCCGCGATGCTGCGCACCGGCCGCGACCGGCTGCTCGATCGCGGCCTGCTCGCGGGCTTGCGCTGGGCGCAGTTGAACGCCGAGGCGCTGCCGTTCCCCGATGACTCGTTCGACGCGGTGACGATCGCATTCGGTTTGCGCAATGTTACCGACAAGGAGGCGGCGCTTGCAGAAATGCGGCGTGTGCTGAAGCCCGGCGGACGCGCGCTGATTCTCGAGTTCTCGCGCGTCACCCAGGAATGGCTGCGGCCGCTGTACGACTTCCATTCCTTCCAGGTGCTGCCGCGGCTGGGCAAGCTGATCGCCGACGACGAAGCGAGTTACCGCTATCTCGCCGAATCCATCCGCAAGCATCCCGATCAGGACACCCTGAAGGCGATGATGGAGATCGCAGGTTTCGCGCAGGTGCAGGTGCGCAATCTTTCCGCCGGTATCGTCGCCATTCATCGCGGTTACAAGGTTTGAAGTCTCAAGTCAGGGGGAGTAATGCGCTACATCATTGCGCTGGGGCTGTTGCTGGTTTCTTCTTTTGCGTCGGCACAGGTTTACAAGTGCACGCATACCGGTCAGGTCGCTTACCAGGACACGCCGTGCGCCCAGGGCCAGCAGTCCGAAAATGTCGATGTGGGGTTCGACCCCATCAACGATCTTGTGGGGTGCTTCCTGGTTTCGCCGTGGGGGATGAGCCGGGAGAACGATTTCGTGATCGAAGTTCGAGTCGGTCTGGACGGGTATGAACTGCGCTCACGGGGAAGCATCTATCCGCAAAAATTCGCGCTTCGGCGCGCTACCCGGCATGAGCTGGATGTGGTGGACGACGCCACCCGGATGCACCTGCGCGCGGGCTTGGCCGTCAAGTGGAACTCCGACATGGAGCCCGCGCCGGTTGGCGTGTACAAGGGCAAGGATGAAGACGGGCATGCGCTTTACCTCGCATACTTTCGCAACACTTACGGCCCCGCCTTGAAAATGGATTGCCCTTGAGGCCCAGTCCCTTGCTGAAGGATCAACCGCCACGCCAAATCCTGATCCGTCGCGTCAAGCGGCGGCTCAAGCTGCTGGGATTGCTGGTTGCTTGCGTCGTTGCGGTGCTGGCGATCATCTATCTCGCTGCGCCGCAGTGGTTGTTGCGCGCGGCAGAGATGTACCAGGCGCAGCGCGCGCATCTGTCCGAAAAATCCGTGCAAGCGGGCGACACACGCTGGGTCTATTACGAGGGCGGCAACCGCAACGGCCCGACTTTGGTGTTGCTGCACGGCTACATGGGCAACAAGGAAGCCTGGTTGCCGATGGCGAGCTATCTCGCGTCGAATTTCCACCTGGTCATTCCCGATCTGCCGGGTTGGGGTGAATCGTCGCGCATTGCCAATGCGGATTACGGTTACGCCGCGCAGGCGAAACGGCTGCGCCAGTTCGTGGACGCGCTGCATCCGGGTGCGATCGCGGTGGCTGGTCACTCGATGGGTGGTGCAATTGCCGGCTTGTATGCCGCGGAATATCCGCGGGATGTCGGCGCGCTGATCCTGATCGACAGCACCGGCGTGCCTTTCAAGGAGAACGCTTTCACGCGCGACCTGGCGGCCGGCCACAATCGCTTCGACCTGCACACCCGCGCGGATTTCGACAGGCTCGAAAGCGATCTGTTCGTACATCCGCCTTGGTTGCCGGGTCGGATCAAGGATGTATTCGTGGATCGCGCGGTGCGCGACCGGGATTTCGACGATCGCGTCTTGCGCGCCATCGCCGGGCCAGGTCAGCGCAACGTGCTGACCGCTGCGTTGCCGAAAGTCACCGCGCCGACAATGGCGATCTGGTGTCGCCAAGACCAGATCATCGATGTCTCCGCGCTGGATGCGATCCGTGCCGGGTTGAAATCCGCGCCGAAGATAGGCGTCACCGAGTTCAGTGGCTGCGGACACATGTCGATCATGGAACGCGCGCAGGAGATCGCGGATGCGATCACGCGGTTTGTCTTGATGCCTTGATCGAATCGCCTGCGAGCAGGCTCCTACAAAGCGGCTGTCGCAGGAGCTTGCTTGCAAGTGACCGAACGGACCGTTACGACAGCAGGTCGGATTTCTGGAACATCGCCTTGAACATCAGCACCAGGCCGGTGAGGATTTCCAGCACGCCGGCGATCAGCGGCAAGTGCAACAAGAACACGCCTATGCCGGCGATGAGGAGCGCGACGGCCCAGCTCGCCAGCACGGTTGCGGCGCCGAGGTCGCTCGCGAACAGCAGGGTGGTAACCAGCAGCAGCGCCACCGCGGTGGCGTGCAGCCAGATCATGTACGAATGGCGCTGGCCGACCGCGTGCGAGGGCGAAAAGGTTGCCCCCAGCGGCGTCTTGTCCCACGGCCGCAGAGGCCTCCATGCATAGACCGGCTTAAGGCCGTCGAAGCCGACCAGCACGCGGTGGTACTCCCCCGGCGGCAGGTTGGGCGGCAACCCGTAAGCCGCCGATGCGCGCGTGGACCGCGCGGGTGTCAATGCGGCCCTAACCGCTGGTCTTGGATCGATCGCGCGCGAAACTTCCGGCGCGATCCTGTCGTCCACGCGCGCGAACGCCAGCGTCACCTTGTCGCCGAGAGTCGTTGCGGTTGCGGTCGCCGATTCACCGTCTTCGGAGATCACATTGATCTGTTCGGTGACTGCGCCGCCGGTATCCAGAAGATTGATGTGCAGCGTCTGGATGGCTGGATCTTCGCTCAGTAGCCGATAGTGCTGCTGAACGGGCTTTCCATCCGGATGCACGATGATGAAACTGCCGCTGCCCGATGTGTCCACCGGCCCGTAGTACTCATTATCGCCGCCGCTGGTGGCCCAGTGGCCGACCAGCCGTTGCGACGGCGAACCGAGACTGCTCAAGTCCGGTTGCTTGTGACAGGCGGCCAGCGGCGCGCACGCAACCAGCGCAGCGAAGAGCCGCATCCATGATTTCATCGGGTTCCCCGGATGGATGCCGCCCCCGGGGCATCCGCCCGCGCAAGCTATCCGAACCCGGCAAGCCGCGTCAATCCGCGGGCGCGATCAGCCGTTCCATTTCCGCTTTCAGCACCGCGCCGTGTTCCCGCAACCAGTCGCGTTGGGTCTGGTAATCGGGATAAAGCTTTTCGACCCAGTTCCAGAAACGCCTGGAATGGCTGCGCACTTTCAGGTGACACAGTTCGTGCACCAGCACATAGCGCAGCGCGGCGGTTGGCGCGAGCGCCAGCGCGAGATCGAGCGTGACGCGATCGCGCGCATCCAGGCTGCCCCACAAGCTCTTCAGCGATTTGACGCGCAGCGCGGTAGGCGCGGCATCCAGCAGCGGCGAGTAAGCGCTGAGCCAGCGCGACAGGTCGCGACGCATCTGGGTTTCCAGAAATGTCGCGAGCAACGTGCGCGCGATCGGCAAAGCATGCGCGAACGGACGCGGCAGGTGCAGACGCAGCTCGTCGTCGCGTTGCTCGATGCGGGGATAGTCGCTTTCGCGCCAGGTCAGTTCGATGCTTTCGCCGCGCAGCGGAATCAAGGTCGGCACACCCACGCGCAACGGCGGTGGCCCGCGTCGTGGTACGTGCAATTCGCTGAGCTTGCGTTCCAGCCAGTCACTGTGTTCGCGCAGGAATGCGTACACCTGCGCAGGGTGTGTGCCGCGCGGATAGGAAATCCGCGCACCGTGCGGGGTGACGGTCAGACGCAACCGCCGCGCGCGCGGGTGCGCGGCCTTCAACACCTTGATGGTGCCGCCGTGGCCCGTGGCCAGTTCAACCCAGTCGCCGATCGCCGCCATCCGCCCACGCACCTCATTTGCCGTGTTGCCCATCCGGCTTCATTCGCCATCGGGCCGCTGCAGCCCGAACCACTCCGACAGGCCATGCAACAGACGCTCCAGTTCGCCGCTCATCAGGGCGAACCGGGCATCCAGCTCGTCCGCGGCGGAGGAGCCATCGGAGTTCTCAAGCGTATCCTGTACTACGTCAAGAAAGCGCAACTTCCGGATCGTGAGATCCTCACCCAGCACATACCCGAGCCGCCCGTCGTAGATCAGGCCCAGTTGGAACACCTGCTTGCCGCGCTTGAGGTGTTCCCGCACCTCGGCGCTTTCGAGCTCCTGATGCCGACAACGCGCCACCGCGCCGCCGGCCGGGTCGCGCAGCTCACATTCATCCCCCAGGGTCAGGCCCCCCGGCAGTTTGGCGTGGGTCAGCCAGCCGGTCAGCAGCGCCCGCGGGGTTTCGGTGGCAGCCAGCGGCAGCGCCGGGAAACTGCCCAGCGCCTCGCGCAAAGCGGTCAAGGCGTTCTCGGCCGCCTTGCGCGAGGCGGTGTCCAGCACCAGCCAGCCGTTTTTGGTGTCCACGTAGCCGTTCAGCCGCGACGGCCGCACGAAGGCGCGCGGCAGCAGGACGTCCAGCACCTCGGCTTTCAGCCGCTTGCGTTCGCGGGCACCGACCGGACGCCCGCGTTCGGCCGCGGCCTTGCGCAGCCGGATGCCGAGCTCGGCATTGAGCACCGCAGAAGGCAGCAGCTTTTCCTCCGCACCCAGCGTGAACAGGATGGCATCCCCGATCCTGTGGCTGAGGGCATCGGACTCCGGCCCGAACGGCGAGACGAAGCCGCGCGTCACCGATTCCAGCGGTCCGCACGGGCGCAGCGCGTGCCTGGCGAGCGCGGTTTCGAGGTCTGTGAGCGACGCGGCGAGCGCGGGAGAAAAACGAAACAGCGTGAGATTGCGGAAGAACATGGAAATCCGGGAGAGAGAGAATCAAACAAATAGAGAAGCAAGCGTGCTCGCGACCTCGGCTTTTGCACCCGACGCCCATTCACGGCATCGCGTAAGCGCGAAACCTTCGACTTGCACGCAAGCCCCTACGAAGCAGGTTCCGCGCCGCTCAACCACGCATGCACATCCACGCGTGGGATGTCACCACGCGCGCCGAGCGTGGCGAAATCAAACAGCCGTGTATCGGCCAGCTGCGAGGGCGCGGCATTGCCCAGCGCGCGGAACATGATGTCGCTGCGGCCGGGTTGCTCGCGTTCCCATTGAGCAATCATTCGCCGCACCTGCTTGCGTTGCAGGTTCTCCTGCGAGCCGCACAAATTGCACGGGACGATCGGGAACGCGCGCTGCGCAGCGTAGTCGGCGATCTCGTCCTCGCGGCAATAAGCCAAAGGCCGGATCACGATGTGCTTGCCGTCGTCGGATTGCAGCTTGGGCGGCATCGCCTTCAGCGAGCCCTGATAAAACAGGTTCAGAAAAAACGTCGCGAGGATGTCGTCGCGATGATGGCCCAGTGCAATTTTATTGAAGCCTTCGCGCTCGGCAAAGGCGTACAGCGCACCGCGCCGCAATCGTGAGCACAGGCTGCACAAGGTCTTGCCTTCCGGGATCACGCGCTTGACCACGCTGTAGGTGTCCTGCTCGATCACGTGATACGGCACGCCGCGTGACTTCAGGTAATCCGGGATTACGGTTTGCGGAAAATCCGGCTGCTTCTGATCCAGATTCACCGCGACCAGCTCGAACCGAACCGGCGCCTTGGCTTGCAGCGACAGCAGCAGATCCAGCAGCGTCCAGGAATCCTTGCCGCCGGACAGGCACACCATCAGCTTGTCGCCGTCCTCGATCATGTTGAAGTCGGCGATCGCCCGCCCGACCTGATGGCGCAAACGCTTGGCCAGACGCGCGGCTTCGTGCTCGCGCTTGCGCGGATCGGCGGTGGAGGACAGAGCGTTCATCGCGAGGGGAATCGTTGAGCGTAACCGGCGATTTTACCCGGTTCGCCGTCCGCAAGCGTGCGCCGTCGGCGCTAAACTCGGGGCATGCAGACCGATCCCGCCGTGCTGGCGCGCCAATTGACAGAATTGCGTGAGGAGCACCGGGACCTCGACGCCGCGATTGCGCGGCTGTCGGCCGACGCCGGCTGCGACCAGTTGCAGCTCACGCGTCTGAAGAAGCGGAAGCTGAAATTGAAGGACATGATCGCGTATTTCGAAGACAAGTTGATTCCGGATCTCGATGCCTGATTGGGCGGATTCGCAAAAGCCTGCTCGCAGGCGGTCGGGTCAAGGGCGGGAAATCGAACGGTGCTTTCACCCATCACCTTGCAAGACGAGCACGTCGCGCTCGAACCGCTGACGCTTGACCACGTTCCCGCGCTGGAGCGCGCGGCGGCGGATGGCGAGTTGTGGAAACTGTGGTTCACCTCGGTTCCCGCTCCAGGCGGCATGCGTGCCTATGTCCAAGCCGCGCTGCACGCGCAGGCGCAAGGCAGTGCATTGCCGTTCGCGGTGCGCGACAGGTATGACGATGCGATCGTCGGTTGCACGCGGCTGTTCGGCTTCGATCCGCAATTGTCGCGCATCGAGATCGGCTACACCTGGTATGCGGCGAGTCGTCAGCGCAGCCACGTCAACACCGCCTGCAAGCGGCTGCTGCTTGCGCACATCTTCGATGCACTCGGCTGTATCGCGGTGCAGTTCTGCACCGATCGCTACAATCATGCTTCGCAGCGCGCGATCGAGCGGCTGGGCGCGCAGCGCGAGGGTGTTCTGCGCGCGCACCGTTTGCGTGCCGATGGCAGCGTGCGCGACACCGTGGTCTACAGCATCATCGCGAGCGAGTGGCCGGATGTGCGGCGGCTGCTGGAGCTGAAGCTGGACAGAGACTGATCGCCTGCGCGGATCACGAGCTCCGGTCGTCAGCGCGTTTCCTCGCCCGGCGTGATCTTCAGGATCGAATCGCGTACCTCGCGCGCCAGGATCACCCGCGCATCGCGCGCGACCTCTTCCAGTACTTCATCGAAATCGAGCTTGCCGTTGGCATCGGTGCGGATCACGCGACGCTCGCGCAGCAGCACGATGAACCCGCGGAACAGCGCCTTGTCGAAGAATTCCGGCGCACTTTGTTCGTACAGCAGCGAAAGGCGCTGCGCGGTGAGATGGCACAGATTCTCCAGCTCACCAGCGCTCAGCGTGCCCGGGCCGTTCTTCACCAGCGCCGCGATCGCGATGTAATAACGCTCGAAGGTCTGCAGCAGGCTGTGCGCCAACAGCCGCAGTTGGAATGCGTCCTCGCCCTGACCCGGTCCGCGCTGCAGCAGCCGGCCATCGCCGCGTGCGCTCAACAGGCCACGCGCGATCAGGAAGTTCAGCAGCTCCTGCACCCGCGTGGCAAAGCCATCGGCGTCCCATGGCAGGAACAGTTCGGACTGGATGAAGGGATGGATCAGGCGCGACATCCGCAGCACCGACGCGCGCGCGATGCGACGATTGTTGACGAAGCAGCACGCCACCCACGACGCGGCGGCGAACAGGTGCAGCACGTTGTTGCGGAAATACGAAAGCAACACCGCCTGCTCGCGTTCGGCGCTCAGCACGTCGCCGAGCGGGTGGCGCACGCGCTTGATCCAGCCCATCTGCTCGCCATAGGCGATGATCTCGGCCGGCGACAGCGGTGTCACGGTCATGCGCGGCGAATACGGCAGCGCTTCCAGCAGCGCCTTCATCAGGTCGATCTGCGCGAGCAGGTCCGCTTCGGCCATCGCGTGCCGCGGCGTCGCCAGCAATGCCACCGCCAGCAGATTGATCGGGTTGATGTCGGCGGCGCGATTCACCTCAACCTGGATGCGCTCGGCCAGCGTGTCGATCAGCTGCGGCAGCCATTCGGGGCGCTCATCGGCCCTCAGTGTGGCATCGCGCCAATCGGGTGCGGCCTGATCCAGCAGCGGCGTCAGCATCACCGGCTCGCCGAAATTCAGCGCCACGCGGCCATAGTGCTGGCGCAACACTTTGGAAGCGCCGCGCAGCAGGGCGAACCAGGATTCCTTCTGCTTCTTTTGCCCGGACAACTCGCCGCTGTAGGAGCGGCCTTCCATCAGTTTCTCGTAGCCGATGTAGACCGGCTGGAACAGCACCGGCCGGCGCGGCGCGCGCAGAAACGCGCGCACGGTCATCGCCAGCATGCCCGCGCGCGGTTCCAGCAGGCGCCCGGTGCGCGAGCGACCGCCCTCGACGAAATATTCGATCGGCACGCCGCGATCGATCAATTGCGCCAGGTATTCCTTGAACACCACCGAATACAGCGCGTCGCCCTTGAAGCTGCGGCGCAGGAAGAACGCGCCGCCGCGCCGCAGCAGCGACCCCAGCACCGGCAGATTGAGGTTGATGCCGGCCGCGATATGCGGCACCACCACGCCGGACATGTGCAACTGGTAGCTCAGCAACAGATAGTCCGCATGGCTGCGGTGGCTCGGCACGTAGATCACCTCGTGGCCGGGCGCCACCGCGCGCAGCTTGTCGAAATGATGCATGGAGATGCCGTCGTAGAGCTTGTTCCAGAAACTCGACAGCAGAAACGACACCGCGCGCACGAACGGCGGCGAATAATCCGCGGCGATCTCCAGCGCAAACTTGCGTGCCCGCCGCCAGGCCGCAGCCTGGCTGATGCTTTCCTTGGAGGCGCTCGCCGCGATCGCCGCGCGCACGGTCTCCGCGTTCAACACCGAATCCACCACCGTGCGGCGGTGTGAAAGATCCGGCCCGATCACGGTGGTGCGCACGCGCCGGAAGTGCACGCGCAACACCCGCGCGAGTTTGCGCTGGGTTCGCTCGCTGCGCTCGCCGTGTGCTTCGTTCACCGCCGCGCGCAATGAAATCGGCGTCGAGAAATGCACGCGCGTGTCGCGGCCGTTCAAGAGGATCGCCAGCAGCCGCCGAAAGCGGCCGACCACCACCCAGTTTTCCGAAAACAACGCGCGCAGCCAGCCCGATTGCCGGTTCGGCGCGCGACCCACGTAGATCGCCACTGGCAGCAACTGGATATCGCGCTCGGGTTGCGCTTCCAGCGCCAGCAGTAATTGCTTGAGTGCCTCGCGCGGCGTGTGCCGGGTGCGGCCTAGCAGCCAGCCTTCGCGCCGGCTCAAGGCCAGCACCGAACGCCGCTTGCGGGCTACGCCGGGTATCGGCAGCAACGGACTCGGCAGCCCGGCTTCGCGGCAGGCGCGCTCCAGAATCAGACTGTTGGACGTGCTCTGGCGCTCGATCACATACACCACCGGGGTGTCGGCGGCGAGCAGGCTCAGGGGTTCGGCCGGGTCGCGCTTGATCTTGAGCCAGGGCGCGAGCAGGCGGCCCAGCAACGCGCGGCTCCACGGCGCCGCGGGCGTCGCGTTGTCGATAGGTGCAGTCGGAGTCATTGCGCGCATTGTACGAGGCACGCGTCGCGACCGCGCCGCACGTTGAATGCGCAGGTGCGGAAGTGGAAACCATTGCGCTTACTCGATGCCGAAGGCATTGCTGCAATCGCCGAGAAAAAGGCATGAACGCCGCCCAGGAAGAGCACGGTGGGTGGATTCCCGTGAAGGCTAGTGATGCTTGCGCCACGCGGCCAACGCATCGGCGTCATACCAATGCCCGTTTTGCATCACGAGATTCACCTCGCTGACGATCGGCTTGTCGGCCAGCAGAAAAGTTTCGCGCACCCGCGCGTGGCTGCCGTCATTGCTCAGCATTTCCAGCTTCGCATGATCGAAGCTGGCATCCAGATCGAGGCCGTAGATCTTCAGCAGCCGCTTCAGGCCATCCCAACCGGTGGCATAGCGTGCCATCGTCTGTTGATAATTCATCGCGCGCAGTTGATCCAGCGTCTTCACATCCAGCTTGCGGGCGGTGTCGCAAACCACGCCGATGGCTTGCCGCGCTTTGGGTTCATCCGTGAAATCCACACTCTGCGCCCATGCCGCCAAGGCCGCGACCGCTTGCGTCGCCTGTTGCTGCTGCGCGGCGGACAGGCCGGTCGCGTTCTGTACCAGATGATTGCCTGCGGCTTGCAGGATGCCGATCAGCATCGGCAGGTTCTGTGCGCGGTGCGCGCGAAATTGCTCCAACTGCGGCTGAAGCTGTTTCATCAGCGCGTCTTCGGCGCCGGGCGCAGTCAGCTTCTGCATCGCGCCCGCAAACTGCGCGCGCTGTTCGGCGGTGGGCGCCGGCTGTTGCGTGCGCGCGCGTTGCCATTGCGTGCGCCATGCCTGGTAATCCGCCGGCGGCAAGGTGCTGCGCAGCAGGCCATCGAAATCACCATTGCGGGTCAGCACCAGATCGGCGCGCACCGCGGCTTCGGGCGTGGTGTTGGGCGGCGCGACGGGCGGTCTGTTGCAGCCGGCAAGCGCAAACAGTCCAAGCAACGTCAGACAGACAAATAGCGAATGACTGCGGCGCATGGCGGACACCCATGGACGATGGATCACGGAGTGTATCGCGCGCAAGGCATGCTCCTGCAGAGCGGGCCGGGTAGGAGCCGGCTTGCCGGCGACCAACGTCATGTCGACAGCGCGCCGTCGATCTGCGTCACCATTTGGTGCGCCATTGCGCGCGGATCGGCAGCATTGCGGAGCGGCCTTCCGACCACGATGTAATCGGCGCCGCGCACGAATGCGGCGCGCACATCCACCACGCGCTTCTGATCGTCGTTGGCGGGGCCGTCGGGACGGATGCCCGGGCATACCGTCAGCAGGTCGGGCGCGGCCGCGCGCAGGTTCGGCAGATCGGCGCCGGAACACACCACGCCGTCAATGCCGGCCTCCTGCGCGAGTTTGGCGCGCGCGATCACCGTATCGGCCACGGAATTGCGTACGCCGAGCGCGGCCAGATCGGCTTCATCGTTGCTGGTCAGCACGGTCACGGCGAGCAGGCGCATGTCGCCTTTCGCTCCTGCCGCGGCTTGCAGCATCGCATGGCTGTCGCAGTGCACGGTGCAGAAGGTAATCGGATACCGCGCCAGGCCGCGTACCGCGGCGGCAACCGTCGCCGGCACGTCGTGCAGCTTCAGATCCACGAAGATCTTCTTGTCGCGCCGCGCGAGTTCGCGCAGCACGTCGAAATACTCGCCGCCCGAGAGCAGTTCCAGCCCGATCTTGTAGAACGACACCGCGTCGCCCAGCTTGTCCATCCATGCGACGGCCTGCGTGCGATCGGGTACATCCAGCGCGAAGATCAGCCGCTCGCGTGCTGCGATGCTGCGTTCCGTGGGGCTCATGGATTCCTCCGGCGCGGGCGATCGCGCATTTTACTTGGCGCGCAAGACACTTGCTGCCAGACTTCGATCGCCTCGGCTGGACGGTTGCCATTCGTACCGAGGTACGAGGGGCGAACTGCCGCGCCACCGTATTCACGGTTCGATACCCGCGGCGTGCCGGTGCTGAGCCTATCGACGCGTCAACACGAACGGATATCCATGGACGCCAACATCTCACGCTGGAGCCCCGCCGCCAGCTATCTCGCCGCCACGGCCAGTCTGTTGCTGGTGATGGTGCTGCACCTGCTGCCCGCGCTGATCGCGGGGTTGCTCGTATATGTGCTGGTCGAGGCATTGTCGCCGCTGCTCGAGCGGCGGCTGTCGGGCGAGCGCGCGCGGCAACTGGTGGTCGGATTGCTGAGTGCGGTGATCGTGGCGCTGCTGGTGCTGCTGATCTTCGGCGCGGTGGTGTTCTTCCGGCAGGAAATAGGCGACCCAAGCGCCGTGTTCGAGCGGCTGATGCCGCTGATCGACAAGGCCCGCGAGCAATTGCCAGCGTCGCTCAGCGCGTATCTGCCGCACAGCAGCGAGGGTATCCGCGCCAGCGCAACGCAACTGGCGCAGACGCATTCGGCGCAATTGCAATTGGCCGGCAAGGAAACCCTGCACGTGTTCGGCCGCATCCTGGTAGGCCTGATCCTCGGCGCACTGGTCGCGCTGGCGCACGAGCGTCCTTCGCCGCGCCAGGGCCCGTTGCGTCGTGATCTTTCCGCGCGCTGCATGCGGCTGGCCACCGCGTTCCGCAATATCGTGTTCGCGCAGGTCAAGATCGCCGCGATCAACACCGCGTTCACCGCGATTTTCCTGCTGGTTGCGCTGCCGCTGATGGGCGTGCACCTGCCGCTGACCAAGACGCTGATCATCATCACCTTCGTGGTCGGTCTGCTGCCGGTGGTCGGCAATCTGATTTCCAACACGCTGATCGTGATCGTCGCGTTGTCCGCGTCGCTGTGGGTCGCGCTGGCGGCTCTGATCTTTCTCGTGCTGGTGCACAAGTTCGAATATTTCTTGAACGCCAAGATCGTCGGCGGCCAGATCCGCGCGCGCGCGTGGGAAATATTGCTGGCGATGCTGGTGATGGAGGCCGCGTTCGGCCTGCCCGGCATCGTCGCCGCCCCGATCTATTACGCGTATCTCAAGAGCGAGCTTGAGGCGGCGGAGTTGGTTTAACCGAGCATTGCCGTCAGCTTCTGCAATTGCGCCAGCGCAACATCCTTGCGCGCCTGCGCGTCGGCTTCCGGATCCTGACCTTCGCGGTGCAAGTCGGCGGAAGGCAGTTCTTCGAGAAAGCGGCTGGGCTTTTGCGCGAACACTTGCCCGTACCGGCGCGCCTGCGCGCTGAAGCTCAACAGCAATAGCTCTTTCGCGCGGGTAATGCCGACGTAAAACAACCGTCGTTCCTCGTCGAGCCGGCCTTCGTCCAGCGCGCCCTCGTGCGGCAGCGTGCCGTCCTCCATGCCGACGATGTGCACGCAGCGGAATTCCAGGCCCTTGGCTGCGTGCAGCGTCATCAGCCGCACCGCGTCGCCGCCATCGTCGCGATCGGCATGCGTCAGCAAGGCCAGTTGCGCGGCCAGATCCCCGGCGCGGGCGCGGCCCTTGTCCATGGCGCGGAACCATTCGACCAGTTCCTTGATATTGCCCATGCGGCGCTCGTTGAGTGAGGCATCGCGCGACGAAGCCGCCAGGTGCTGCGCATAGCCACTGCGGCGCAGCAGTTCTTCCACCAGTTCGGCGGCCTGCATGCGCGCGGCCTCCGCGTGCATGCCGTCCAGCAGTGCGACGAAACCGGCGAGCGAGGCAGCCGCGCGCGCGGGCAGTTGCTTAAGCACCGAATCGTTGCGCGCGGCGCGCAGCAGTGAGAGGTGTTTCGATTGCGCAAGCACCCCGAGTTTTTCCAGGGTGGTCGCCCCGATCTCGCGGCGCGGCACGTTGACGACGCGCAGGAACGCTGCGTCATCGTCCGGATTGGCAAGCAGGCGCAGGTACGCCAGCACGTCTTTCACTTCATGGCGATCGAGGAAACTCAACGCGCCGGTCAGGTGATAAGGCACGCGCGCCAGCCGAAACGCTTTTTCCAATCCACGCGACTGGTGGTTGCCGCGATACAGCACTGCGCAGTCCGACCACGCCAGCGAATGCTTCTCGCGCAGGTGGATCAGGCTCGCGGCGACGCGCTCGGCTTCGTGTTCGCCGTCGCGACATTCCAGTACGCGGATGCGCTCGCCCTCGTCATGCGCGCTCCACAACTTCTTCGCGTGTGCGTGTGGATTGTTGGCGATCACCGCGTTGGCCGCGCGCAGGATGCGCTGGCCGCAACGGTAGTTCTGCTCAAGTTTGATCACCCGCAGCGCAGGATAGTCATGCGAAAGCCTGTCGAGGTTGCCGGGATCGGCACCGCGCCAGGCGTAGATGGATTGATCATCATCGCCTACACAGGTGAACGCACCGCGCTCGCCGGCCAGCAGTTTCAGCAGCGCGTATTGCGAAGCATTGGTGTCCTGGCATTCGTCGACCAGCAGGTAGCGGATGCGCTCGCGCCACGCATCGCGTGCTTCTTCATCGCGCTGCAGCACCGCGACCGGCAAGCGGATCAGGTCATCGAAATCCACCGCGTTGAATGCGGCAAGGCGCTGTTGATACGCCGCGTACACCTGTGCCGCTTCCAGCTCGCGCGGGCTCCGTGCGCGATCCAGCGCCTGTTCCGGTGTCAGGCCATCATTCTTGGCGCGCGACAACAGGTTGCGCAGCAGGAACAGCTGCTCGGGTTTCACCGATGCGCCCGCGAGTTCCTTGATGAGCTGCGCACTGTCGTCAGAGTCGAGCACCGAAAAACCGCGGCGCAGATTGGTGCGCGCGTGTTCGATCTGCAGAAATTTCAGACCCAGCGCGTGAAACGTGCACACGCTCAGGTGCTCGGCGTCTTCCGGCTTGATCCGCTTCGCCACGCGTTCGCGCATTTCGCGCGCGGCCTTGTTGGTGAAGGTGATCGCCGCAATCTTGTGCGCGGGCGCGATGCCGTGCGCGATCAGGTGCGCGATCTTTTCGGCGATGACGCGGGTCTTGCCGGAGCCGGCGCCTGCCAGCACCAGCAGCGGGCCGTCGCAGTATTCGACCGCAGCACGTTGTGGGAGATTGAGCATGAAGCCGAATGATGTGCGAGCTCACCACAGGGTAACAATGAATCGTCATTCCGGCGAAAGCCGGAATCCATCTTGACTTTTGTACGGGTAGACCAATCCGGTCTTGGATCGGCCCCGGGATGACGACTTCTTGTTAGTCTTCATCTTTGCGCGGTCTTCATCACGCGCCTGAGCGCAACCGCGAGCCACGAAGCCGTGCCAGCAAGCACACGGAGAACAGTATGACCGCAATAGAACCCACGCCCTGGCCGCGTCCGCATTTCTCGCGCGGCGAGGACAAGGCGATGCTGCTCTACTTCGTGTTCGGCGCGTTTCCGCAAAAATTGAAACTTGATGGCGCGCGCTTCGGCAGCGCGGGTTTGCCAAGAGGCGTGGAGTTGCATCGCTTCGACAAAGGCACGCTGGCGCATTGGGACGGCCACCCACTGCGCGGCGCGCTGGGCGAGCTGCTGCGCGAAGATGATCCCCACACCTTCAAGGCTGCGCGTTCGGCACATGAATGCGTGATGTTGCGCGGCGAACTGGAGGATCAACCCAGTCTCGATTATCTGCGCGACACCCTGGGCGTGATCGGGGCACTGCTGGATACCGGTGGTGTTGCGGTGGTGGATCCGCAAACCTTGAGTTTGTTTGCGCCGAGGGCCTGGGCCGAACGTTTTTTGATCGAAGGCGGCGCACCGCCGCGCGCGCACGTGCTGATCCTGTGTCACGACGAAAACGACGGCAGTGCCTGGGTGCGCACGCGCGGCATGCGCAAGTTCGCGCGGCCGGATATCAGCCTGCGCTCCGTGCCGCAATCGGAAGTGGATCGTGCCGGCGCGCTCGCCGAACATCTGCTGGAGCTCGAGGCGATGGGCATGCGCTTTGCCGACGGCACCACGCTGGAAGTCGAAGGGATGCCGCCCGGATTGATCGCGCGCCACGGCGGGTCGTTGGACGATCCGCAGTTCAATAACCGGCATGTGGAGTTCGAATGGCCCGTGTAGGAGCTTGCTTGCAAGCGACTCAGGTCGCCGGCAAGCCGGCTCCTGCAGAAGCGTTATCGCTGGCACCTCGGACACCAATACGTCGCGCGCTGCCCGATGACGCCTGAGCGGATCGGCGTGCCGCATGCCTTGCACGGCTCGCCCGCGCGGCCGTACACAAACAGTTCCTGCTCGAAATAACCCGGTGCGCCGTCGGGGGCGAGGAAGTCGCGCAGTGTGGTGCCGCCGCGAGTGATCGCGTGCAGCAAAATGCGGCGCACCTCATCCACCAGCTTCGCGTAACGCACCCGCGACACCGAACCCGCCGCGCGCTTGGGGTGGATGCCGGCCGCGAACAGCGCCTCGCTGGCGTAGATGTTGCCGACGCCGACAACGATGGATTGATCCATCAGGAAGGTTTTTACCGGCGCGCTACGGGTGCGCGCGCGTCGCCACAAATGATCGCCAACGAAATCTTGCGACAGCGGTTCAGGGCCGAGATCACGCAGCAGCGGGTGCACTTCTCCCCGCTTCTGCCAGAGCAGGCAGCCGAAGCGGCGCGGATCGTTGAAACGCAGCGCCAAACCCGAGTCGAGCACCAGGTCGTAATGGTCGTGCGTGCGCGGCGGCGTTTTCGCATCCAGTACGCGCAGCGAACCAGACATGCCCAGATGCAGCAGCGCGGAACCGGCGCGCGTGTGCAACAGAAGGTACTTCGCGCGGCGTTCCACGGCGTCCACCTGCTGGCCGGGCAGCGCGGTGCGGATCGCACGCGGAATCGGCCAGCGCAGGTCGGGTCTGCGCAACAGCACGCGCTCGATCACGTGGCCTTGCAGGTGCGGCGCGATGCCGCGCCTGGTGGTTTCGACCTCGGGAAGTTCGGGCATGGAGAACTAGTCGCTCGTTCTGGTTGAACCCCGCTCCCGCCGGGAGAAGGCAGGGTGAGATTCGGGATTGCGCGATCATCAATTCTTGCGCGCATTGTTTCGACTCGTATCACCCCTCATCCGGCGCTGCGCGCCGTCACGGAGCTCTTGGCCATGGATGGCGGCTGCTCCCGGAGGGAGAATGGAAGCGCGGCCGCGCTACTTTGCCGGCCTCATCGCCAAAGTTATTTCCGGGCTGTCCTGTTGCGGCACCAGCGCTACGCGACCGCCGACCGCGACGTAACGCAGATTGTCGAGCGCGGAGAGTGCGCCGTAGCGCAGCCGCACGCCGTCCAGCACCAGTGTTGCAGCCGGCTGCGCCAAGCCCACTTTGGCCGGGTCGAATTCTCCCGCCGTTGCCCAGCGCGCAACCGGACTCGCGGCGAGCTTGGCCAGCCGTTGCAGATGTTCGTCGTTGCCGCGCACGCGCGAAGGCGAGAGCCGCCACCAATGCTCGCCGCGTTTCTCGAACACCTGCGCGGGTTGCCGGGAAATGCTGAGTTCGATACGCGTGATCGCTTGCGGATCTAGTTCGGTCAACGTCAGCGGCGCTTTGCGTTCTTCGCGTGCGCCCAGCCATAGCACGGTCGCGACCAGCGCGAGCACGACGCACAACAGCAACAACCGATTGCGCGGCATGCGCTTCATCAACGACGACCGCGGCGCACGCCGATCGCGATGCCGATCAGGAGCAACACCAGCGGCAGGCCAATGAGCCCACCCCAGGTGAGCACATCCAGATCGGTTTGCGTCAGCCGCAGCGCGCGATCCGGCGCGCCGCGCGGCGGCAACGCGACCAGTGCATCGTCGCCAAGCAGCCAGTCGAACACGCGCTCGCCGAACGCGCGGTTGCCCGCGTTGGCGAGGTAGGTGTTGGAAAGAAAATCGCCGTCGCCGATTACCACCACGCGCTGCTCGCTCTTGTCCGGGCTTGGCGACAGCCGCGACAACGCGAGGCCGAAATCCAGCGGGCCGCGCAGTTCACCGCTGGCCGCGTCGTATTTGATGGTGGACGGTTGCGTCGGATCGATCGGCGCGATCTGGTTCCAGCTCTGCGCACTGCTGCGCAGGATCGATGCATGTGCCCATTGCGCATCGCCCGTGCTCGCGAGCGCCGCGGTTTGCGGAAACAATGCATTCAAACGGAAGTCGCGCGTGATCGCGTGTGCGGGATAATCATTCGCCACCACCAGCCGCGGGTCGCCGATGCCGAGTTTGGCGCCTGCACCATCCACCAGCATGCCCGGCAACGTGCGCACGCCGAGGGCGGCCGCAAGCGGCGCAAGGCCGACATCGCCGGTATCGGGTTCGGTCAGCCACAACAAATTGCCGCCGCGATCCAGATAGTCGAGCAGCGCCTTCAGTGCCGCGGGCGACAGCTCAGCCTGTGGGCTGGCCAGCACCAGCAGATCGGTGTTGCGCGGCACGTTCGCATCCTGCGCAAGATTCAGCGGCAGCGCGCGGATACCCTGGCGTGACAATTGCGCCACAAAATCACTCAAGTCCGCGTTCGCCTTGCCATCCGCGCTGCGTTCGCCATCGCCGGTAACGAACGCCACCAGCCGCTCGCGTCCACGGGTCAGCCGCGCCAGGGCGTCGCCGAAATCGCGCTCGTCCAGTTGCACCAGATGTTGTTCGTGACCATGCCAGTGCAGCACCACTTCGCCATCCACGCCGATCCCGGCCTTGCGCATCGCCGCGGGGTCCGCATCCGGATCGACGAACGAGAGTTTCAGATCCGGTTTGTAACGTTGATAACGCGCGAACACGGTCGCGATCTCGTCGCGAAGATTGCCGCCGGGACGCGCGTAGCTCACCGCGTCGATCGGTCCGGCCAGCTTCTGCAGGATCGCGCGGCTCTGCGGCGAGATGCTGGCGCGCGCGTTCGCGCTCCAGTCGGCGACCACGCCAAAGCGCGTGGACAGCACCGCGATGCAGACCGCCGCGACGACCAGCAGCGCCGCGTACAGCCACGCATCGGCGCGCTCGCGCCAGCCGCGCATCAGCCGCGCACCTTGTCGGCGGCCAGCCGCCGCACCGCAAAGCTCAGTGCCAGCGCGATCAGCAGCAGGAAATAAATGATGTCCACGCTCGCGACCAGTCCGTGCATGAATGGCGTGAGGTGCGTCGGCAAGGCGAGATACGCGAGCCAACCGATGCCGATGCCAGTAGCGTGTGCACCCGCATCCAGCATCGCCAGGATCAGCACGATCAGCAAGGCGGCGATCGCGGCCACCGCCGGGTGCGAGGAAAAAGCTGACGCCGCGATCCCGATCGCCGTCAGCGCGGCGATGCACAGAGTGCAGCCCAGCAACGCGGCGCCGAACTGACCCCAATCCGGCGTGGTCGCCTGCGCCGGCAGCACCGGAATCAGCGCGACCAGCACCAGCAACGCCAACAGGTAAATCAGCGCGGAAAGGAATTTGCCGAGCACGATCCGCGCCGGCGACAAGCCGGCGGCAAACAGCAGCGGCAACGTGTGCGCGCGGCGTTCGCCGGCCAGCGCGTGCATGGTGATCAGCGGCGCCAGCAATAGACACAACTGCACATAGGCGAGCAGATGCGGCACCGCGACCAGATCGGTGAAGCCCGGGCCGCCCGCATCGGCCGCGAGCTTGGGTTGCGCGAGCATGAAAGCGTTGAGGTTGATCAGGAACATCCACGCCAGCGCGCCCAATGCGATCGCGGCGAGTGTCCACGCAAACGGCCGCACCAGCAGGCGTTGCAGATCCAGGCGTGCCACCGCCAGTGCATTCATGCGGCGATCTCGCTGATGCCGCTCAAGGCAAAGGGATCAAGTTCGCGAATGAAGGCCAATGGACCCAGGATGTGCTCATCCCCGCCAGCATCTGGATGTATGCAGACCCGGGATCCACTTGAATGGAATCGCACACTGTTCATTCGCTTGTATTTGCCGACTGTAGTCTGTTTCGCGATCATGCCGCGACATGCTCCCGCGCGATCTGCAGAAACATCCGGTCCAGCGCGCCGCGATCGCCGGCGAGCGCGGCGTCGAGACGCACGCGGCCGGCGTGCAGGATCACGACGCGATCGCACATTGCTTCCACCTCGCCCAATATATGAGTCGAAATGATGGTCGCGCGCTGGCCTGAAAGTCCGCGGATCAGTTCGCGCAATTGCGCGGTCTGGATCGGGTCGAGCCCATTGCCCGGTTCGTCCAGCACCAGCACTTCTGGATCGTGCAGCAATGCCTGCGCAAGTCCCAGCCGGCGCTTCTGTCCCAGCGACAACTGACCGCTCAGCCGCCTGGCAAGGCCGGCGAGATCCAGCCGCAGCAATTCACGATCGATGGCGATCTTGCGCGCGGCGCGCGGCATGCCGCGCAGGCGCCCGCATGCATCCAGATATTCACGAACAGTGAGCTCCGGCCACAGTGGCACGTTTTCCGGCAGGTAGCCGATTCGCGTACGCGCCCATTCGGGACGTTCGTGCAAATTGCAATTCGCCACGTGCACCGTGCCGGCATCCGGCTTCAGCACGCCCGCGATCATCGCCAGCGTGGTGGATTTGCCGGCGCCATTGATGCCCAGCAGGCCCAGTACCTCGCCGCGCGTGACGCTGAAAGTCACGTCGCGCACCACTTCACGGCCTTCACGGCGGCGGGTGACATGATCGAGCTGCAGCAGCGGCGAAGGTGAAGACATGCCAACGGGGTGATCAGCGAGGATTGCAACGCATTGTTGCGGGCCGCATGTGCAACCTGCAACAGGCTGCCGCGCGCTGGTGCGTACTCTGTTATTCCCCTAGACTGACGTCAGGCACCCTTCCTGCAAGTCACGCCTTGTGATCATTTTCATCACAAGGTTCACCCGCGGATAATTCGTCCGCATACCATGCGATCACGAGTGATCGCGAGGATCCAATGATAGACGCTCTCTTCAATTTCGCAGAACACGGTCTGATGCACGCCGGCTGGCTGGGCATCACCCTCTACGTGCTGGTAAGCACCCAGCTCACCATTCTTGCGGTTACTCTGTACCTGCACCGCTCGCAGGCGCATCGCGGCGTGGATTTCCATCCTGTGCTGTCGCACTTTTTCCGCTTCTGGAGCTGGTTGACCACCGGCATGGTCACTAAGGAATGGGTGGCGGTGCATCGCAAGCACCACGCGCACACCGAGACCGCGGAGGATCCGCATAGCCCGCAGATTTACGGCATCCGCAAGGTGTTCTTCGAAGGGGTGGAGCTGTATCGCGAAGCGACGGCCAACGAAGCGGATCTGGAGAAATACGGTCGCGGCACGCCCGACGACTGGATGGAGCGCAACGTCTACACCAAGCATTCGATGCTGGGCCCGACTCTGCTCGCATTCATCTGCCTGGCCCTGTTCGGCGTGTTTGGCATGGCGATCTGGGCCGTGCAGATGCTGTGGATCCCCATCTGGGCCGCGGGCGTCGTCAACGGCATCGGCCACTGGTGGGGCTACCGCAATTTCGAGACCAGCGACACCGCGACCAACCTGATCCCTTGGGGCTTCTGGGTCGGCGGCGAGGAGCTGCACAACAACCATCATGCGTTCCCGAGCTCCGCGCGGTTCGCGCTGCGGCGGTTCGAGTTCGACATGGGCTGGGCAGTGATCTGCGCTTGTCGCGCGGTCGGCCTCGCCAAGGTGTTGCGCGTGGCGCCGGCGCTGGATGTGCGGCCGAACGTCAATCTGCCGGACGCGGAAACCCTGAAAGCCGTGCTGACGCATCGTTTCCAGGCCATGACCGACTACTACAAGCTGGTGATCAAGCCGACCCTGCGCGAGGAGACCGCGCAAGCCGACGCGCCACGCACTTCAGTGCCGCGCCGCATGCGTCGCGCGCTGGCCGATGGCGGTCGCTGGCTGAATACCGAGGGTCATGCGCGATTGGCCGCGGTGATCGAGAAGCGTCCGACCTTGCGCACCGTGGTCGAATTCCGCGCACGCCTGGTTGCGTTGATGGAACAACGCGGGCCGGACTCCGCGCTGGCCGGTTTGCAGCAATGGTGCCGCGAAGCCGAAGCCAGCGGCAACCGCAAACTTGCCGAGTTCGCCGCGCGTCTGAAAGGCTATGCGGTAGCGGGAGTGTAGTTCGCCCGTTCATCGTTTAAAAAAAACCCGCCGAAAGGCGGGTTTTTGTTTGCCGGAAAGCGGTGTTATTTGATCTTGCCTTCCTTGTACATCACGTGCTTGCGGACGACGGGGTCGTATTTCTTGACCTCCATTTTGTCCGGTGTGTTCTTCTTGTTCTTGTCGGTGGTATAGAAGTGCCCGGTGCCGGCCGAGGAGGTGAGGCGGATCTTGTCGCGTTTGCTTGCCATGTTCGTTTCCTCTTAAACCTTTTCGCCGCGCGCGCGCAGGTCGGCGAGCACGGATTCGATGCCGTTCTTGTCAATGGTGCGCAGGGCGTGGCTGGACACCCGCAATTTCACCCAGCGCTTCTCGCCGGCCACCCAGAACCTGCGTTCGTGCAGGTTCGGCAGCCAACGCCGCTTGGTCTTGTTGTTCGCGTGCGACACATTGTTGCCGCTGCGCGTACCTTTACCGGTAACCTGGCACACTCGCGCCATGACTTTCTCCTCGGATTCCGCATAGCCTGCGGAACATCGGCCCGGCGATGAAAAGCCTGCGCGATGCCGGAAAGAAGGCCGCATGAAGCCCCGCATCGCGCAGCGGAGGCGCCCGGGCTTCCGGGCCGGCGAAAAATCAGTCGGCAAGCATAGCAGAGCCCGCGCAGGCACGGCAATCGCACGTGCAGCATTCGCGCATCTGTGTGACAATTCCGCTTCTGTATCCTGAAATATCGAGCGGAGTTGAACCCATGGCAGAGCAGACCCCGGCGACCAATGGCAATGGCCAGGCCGCGCCGCAGCGGCAGTTGGCGCTGCAGAAAATCTACGTGCGCGACGCCTCGTTCGAGGTGCCGAACGCGCCCGCCGTTTACCAGGAGGATGGCCAACCCCAGGTGCAGTTGAATCTGAGCCACAAGGCCGGCCAGATCGGCGAAGGCAGCTATGAGGTGGTGCTGACGCTCACGGTGACTTGCACACTCAACGAGCGCACCGCGTATCTCGCAGAAGTGCAGCAGGCCGGAGCCTTCGCCGCGATCGGGTTCCCGCAGGAAGAGTTGAATGCCGTGCTCGGCAGCTACTGCCCGAGTGTGCTGTTTCCGTACGCGCGGCAGATCGTCTCCGATCTGGTGCAGAACGGCGGCTTCCCGCCGCTGCTCCTGCAACCGATCAATTTCGATGCCTTGTACGCCGAGCAGGTGCAGCAAGCGGCGGGCGGCGACGCAGCCCCGGCCTTGAACGCCTGAACGGATGAGCCGCGGAGCGACCGTTGCCGTACTCGGCGCGGGCTCATGGGGCACGGCGCTGGCCGCGCTGTTGACGCGCAACGGCGCGTGCGCCACGTTGTGGGGCCGCGACCCGCGCGCGTTGTCGCAAATCGCAAGCGCGCAGCGCAACGCGCGCTACCTGCCGGAGACGGAACTGCCGCCGGGGCTGCGCTTTGAATCGGATCTGCGCGCGGCGTTGGATCGTGCCGATCTGGCGCTGGTCGCGGTGCCCAGCCATGCATTCCATCAGGTATTGAACGAAGCCGCCCCGCTGCTCCCGCGGGGGGCGGGTTTCGCCTGGGCGACCAAGGGTTTCGAGCCCGGCACCGGCCGCTTTCTGCACGAGCTGGTCGGTGAACGCCTGCCGGACGCGCCTGCGGCGGTGGTTACCGGGCCATCGTTCGCGCGCGAAGTCGCGGCCGGTTTACCGACCGCGGTGACCGTGCATTCACGTGACAACGCCTTCGCGCATACGGTTGCGCAATTGCTGCATTCGTCGAGTTTCCGCGCCTATACCGGCAATGACATGCTGGGCGCGGAACTGGGCGGCGCGATGAAAAACGTGCTGGCTGTCGCCACCGGCGTCGCCGACGGCATGCAATTGGGCTTGAACGCGCGGGCAGGTTTGATCACGCGCGGGATGAACGAGATGCTGCGTCTCGGCGCGGCACTCGGCGCGCAGGCCCAAACCCTGATGGGCCTCGCCGGCCTGGGCGATCTGGTGCTGACCTGCACCGGCGAGTTGTCGCGCAATCATCGCTTCGGCGTGGCACTGGGACGCGGCGTACCCCTGCAACAGGCCTTGAACGACATCGGCCAGGTCGTGGAGGGCGCGGTCACCGCCGATGAAGTGATGCGCCTGGCCGATCGCCACGAGCTGGATTTGCCGATCTCCCAGCACGTGCAACTGGTCCTGCGTGGCGAGATGACACCCACCGACGCGCTGCACGCGTTGCTCGCACGCGAGCGCAAGCCGGAATACCCGGAACATCTGTTCCGATCATAGGCGCGCCCGAAGCGACGAAAGCTGGCGTTTTGCGAGCGTTGGATCCAGTCGATAAGGCGCAGCCATTCATGGTGGCTTTCACGCGCAGGGACAGCGCATAAATAGTATGCTCGGTCTTTTGAGTGCGACAAACCGCGCGCATGCAACGCCGCAACGCCTCGACCGACCCCGCGTCCAACCCCACGACGCCGCGCGCGGAAAAATCCGCAGGCGTCGCGCTGCCGGCGATATGGCGGCGCTTGCTGAGCGAAACCACGTCGAAGCGCCGCACACCGTCGGGGTCGACGTTGGGCTTCCTGCTGGAGTTGCTGCACGACGAGCCGCCGGCCGCGCGTGTGGAAATTGCGCCGGTGCTGCTGGAGACGATCGCCGGCGGACGCCTGGGTCGTGCGGTGCCGCTGGATCCCAAGCAACTGACCGGCGCCGGGCTGCCCGCGCCGATGCTGCGCTTGGCGGCCGGCGTGCTCGGCTTGCCGCAGACACAGCGCAAAGGCCGCTCTTACGCGCATCTCTCCGGCGGCTTTGGCGACGCGCTGCTGATTGAAATACTCGATTGCGCGCCATGCCTGCTGGGCGGGGTCGCCGGTTTGCGGCTGGCGCGTGGCAAGCCGCGATCGCTCGTGTGGCACTGGCAACTCGAAGACGACGGCCGCCAGCGCCTGCTGCCGGAACTGCCACAACGCGAACGCCTGCTACGCATCGGGGGACTATGGTATCTCGATGCCGAACACGCGGAACTTGGCTTTTTCGAGGGTTCGGAAGACGAGGTCGCACTGCTGGATGCGCCACCGCTCGCGCCTGAATACGGCGAGCCGCTGGCGCAGGCGATTGCAGCCTCGCCTTACGCCAAACGCATCCCCGCGCCGCGCGCGTTCGCCGCAGTGGAACGCGCGGAACTGGCGCCAAAGCCCGTGCTCACCCTGCACGCATTGACGCGCCACGCGCGCATCGGCGCCGGCACGCCGCCGCTGGCTTATGCGCGGCTCACTTTCGATTACGGCGGTGAACGCTTGCCTGGTCGCGGCGGCGAACCGCTGGTGCGGCGCGTGCGCGACGGCAAACTCGTCGAGATCGCGCGCAAGCGCGCCGACGAATTGGCGACGATGGAGCGTCTGGAGAGTTTCGGCTTGGCGCCCGCGGTGGATTGCGAAGGCTTGCCCTGGGACATGAGCGACAGCCTGCCGGAAGACGCGTGGCTGTTCCCAGGCAAGGGTTACGCCGGCGCGCTGGAGGTCAACACACCGTCGCGCTGGCTGGGCCTGCGCGAAAAAATCGAAAGCGATGGCTTTACCGTCGATTACGCTTCCACGTTTCCGTTCGAAGTGCTGGAAGGTCCGCCGCAATGGTATGGCGTGGCGGAGGAAGACAAGGGCGGCGACGCTTTCGATTTCGAAGTCGGCATCGAAGTGGAAGGCCATCGCATCAATCTGTTGCCGGCCGTGGGACGCGCCCTTTCCGAACATACGCTGTCGCTGACCGCGCCGCCCAACGAAACCGAAGATGCGGTGTGGTACGCGCCGGTGGACGAACGTCGCCGCGTGCCGGTGCGCTTGTCGGTGTTGCGCGCCTTGCTGGCGCCTTTGGCCGAATACCTGCAACGTCCGCGCGAGAAATTGCGCCTGCCGCGCGTGCAGGCCGGGCGGCTGGAGGAGTTCGCGCAGGCGCTCCCGAAGGGCGGCGGCAAGCTGGATGCGCCGCAGGGGTTGACCGGCTTTACGACGCGACTGCGCGAAGCCGCGGAACACGCGTCCGATGCCGCGCCGGTGGATCTGATCGGCGAATTGCGACCCTATCAGCGCGACGGTCTGCGCTGGTTGAACGCGCTGGCCGAAGCGGGCCTCGGCGGCATCCTTGCCGATGACATGGGTTTGGGCAAAACCGTGCAACTGCTCGCGCACTTGCTGGCGTTGAAAGAGACCAGCGCACTGACGCAGCCAGCGCTGATCGTCGCCCCGACCAGTGTGATCCCGAATTGGCAAGCCGAAGCGAAACGTTTCGCGCCGAGCCTGAAACTGCTGACGCTGCATGGCCCCGAGCGCGTGCGCAGTTTCGATCGACTGGCGGGCAATGATGTGATCCTCACCAGTTACGCGCTGCTGCCGCGTGATCTCTCCGTGCTGCGCGAGCAGCCGTTCGCGCTGGTGGTGCTGGATGAGGCGCAACAGGTGAAGAACCCGCGCACCCAGGCGCGCCGCGCATTGTTGTCGATCGCGTCAGCGCGGCGGCTGTGCATGACCGGCACGCCGCTGGAAAACCACCTGGGCGAGTTGTGGTCACAGATGGATCTTGCCGTACCCGGCCTGCTCGGCGACGAAGGCGCGTTCCGCAAGCATTACCGCATTCCGATCGAGCGCCAGGACGATCAGGAATGCCAGGCTCGGCTCAATCACCGGCTGGCGCCCTTCATCCTGCGTCGCACCAAGGCGCAAGTCGCGCGCGACCTGCCGGAGAAAACCGAGATTGCGCGCAGCGTCGTGCTATCGGGGCGCCAGCGCGAACTCTACGAATCCTTGCGCGTGTCGCTGGCCGAGGAATTGCGCGAAGTGATTCGTCAGCGCGGCATCGAGCACAGCGGCATCATCGTGCTGGACGCGTTGTTGAAACTTCGGCAGGCCTGTTGCGATCCGCGCTTGGTAAAGCTCGAAGCCGCGCGCGGTGTGCGCGAATCGGCCAAGCTTGAATTGTTGATGGAGATGGTGCCGGATCTGGTATCCGAAGGTCGGCGCGTACTGCTGTTTTCGCAGTTCACGGAAATGCTGGCGCTGATCGCGCGCGAGCTCGATCGGCGGCATTTGAAGTACGTCACGCTCACCGGCGATACGCGTGACCGCGCCGAACCCGTGCGCAAATTCCAGGAAGGCGAGGTGCCGCTGTTCCTGCTGTCGCTGAAGGCCGGCGGAGTGGGGCTGAACCTCACCGCCGCGGACACGGTGATCCACTACGACCCGTGGTGGAACCCGGCTGCAGAAGCACAAGCGAGCGATCGCGCGCATCGCATCGGCCAAGACAAACCGGTGTTCGTATACCGCTTGATCTGCGCCAACACCGTCGAGGAGCGCATCGAGCAATTGAAAGCGCGCAAGGCGGAACTCGCGCAAGCCGTGCTGGAAGGCGGCGGCACCCGCGACAAGCTCAGCTTCGACGAGTCGGATCTGGACGCGCTGTTTGCGGCGGAGTGAAGGCTGAATCCGCACAGACAATTTTCACCCGCGCTTTCGGCGCACGTTACATCGTGCGGCGCAGACTTGCACTGTGATCACGCGCAAGGCGGGTTCACGCTTCCATTCATCCGCAGGAGATCAAAAGTCATGGCGACTCCGCAATCCACTACTTCCAGCCGCGGCACCGGAACCGATACCGGCCGGATACTTTCTTCCAGCACGCTCACCGGCGACAGCGTGCGTAACGCTGCCGGCGAGGATCTGGGCGACATCAAGGATCTGATGATCGATACCCGCAACGGCACGGTGCAATACGCCGTGGTGTCGTTCGGCGGCTGGCTCGGCATGGGCAACAAATTGTTCGCGGTGCCATGGGACGCACTGCGTCTGGATACCGATCACCATTGCCTGGTGCTGGATATTCCCAAGGAAACGCTGAAGAGCGCACCCGGCTTCGACAAGAATCACTGGCCGGATTTCGCGGATCCGGGATTCAATTCGGAACTCAACCGCTACTATGCCAGTTCGGGCGGCGGGTTGCGGCACTGACTGCTCATCGCAAGTTGCATTAGACGGCGCCGCGAGGCGCCGTCTTCGCATGCGACGCTGAACACGCGATCATTCCGGCGAAGCCGGAATCCGGCGTCTTCATGCGGAGCAGCCATGATGATTTCGCCAAGCGAAACCATTTCCGGAGGTTGCGATTGCCGGCTCGTGCGGTACGCGATGGTCAGCACGCCGCTGTTCGTGCACTGCTGCCATTGTCGCTGGTGCCAACGCGAAACGGGCTCGGCGTTCGTGATGAACGCGCTGATCGAAAGCGATCGCGTGCAGTTGCTGAGCGGCGAAGTGGATCTGGTGCTGACGCCGTCGGCGAGCGGCAAGGGCCAGAAGATCGCGCGTTGCCCGCGATGCCGCATCGCGATCTGGAGCCATTACGCCGGCGCCGGCGATCGCTTCACCTTCATCCGCGTTGGTACGCTGGACGAGCCGGATCGTTTCCCGCCCGACATCCACATCTTCACGGAGTCAAAACAGCGGTGGGTGATCCTGCCGGACAACGCGCCGGTAATGCTCAAATATTACGACCGCGAGAAATATTGGCCGAAGGAGAGCCTGGAGCGTCGCGCGGCGCTGCTGGCGAACCAGCCAGCTCTCGGGGTGCGAGCGCAACCAAAATAGATTGGGTGGAGACCGGGCTTGCTACGGGCGATCGGCAGAAATTGGATCAGTCACATACATTGCGCACCTCCTAGGGCCCAAGAGGTGCACGATCGAGCCCATTCTTCTCCAGTGCTTCCAGATACGCCTGCCAGTTGCGTTCCTGGTTGACGCCCAGTTCGTATAGCGTGCTCCACGAGAAGATGCCGGTGGCGTGGCCGTCGGAGAAGCGCAGCAGCACGCCGTAATTGCCGACCGGCTCAATCGCGTCAATGTTGACGTCGCGCTTGCCGGGCACCAGTACCTGCTGGCCGGGCCCGTGGCCCTGCACTTCGGCGCTGGGTGAGTGCACGCGCAAATATTCGCAGGGCAGATCGAAGCGCTCGCCGTTGTCGAAGGCGACTTCGAGCGCGTGCGAGGCGCGATGCAGGATGATATCGATGGGGCGGGGCACGGGCATCCGTGAAGTGTAATGCCCGAAAGCTCCTCATCGGCCGTCATTCCGGCGAAAGCCGGAACCCAGTGACTTTCAAAGCAGATCAAAGTCACTGGGTTCCGACAAGCGGCCGCGCAGCATCCGGAATGACGAAGGAGAGTTGTGTGTCGCGCGCAGGCGCGCTCCTACAGGAGCGCGTGCGGAGTCGTGATCAAGAGCTGCCATCATGGCCTAAGCTCCGTGGTCACCTGCAATCAGGCTTCTTCGGTCGCGCGCAGACGCGCTCCTGCACATCCAAGCGGCTCGCCGCGCAAGTCACGCCCTTCCCGCACCCGACCCGATCTGGTCGATCCGCGGCCATTGGCCGGCGACATCCAGCAACGCACCCGCGTAAGGCTCGTCGAAGCTGATGGTGGAGACCTCGTCCCACGCAAAGAACGACGGCTCGCGCAGCCATTCGGCATCCGGGGTGATTTCCTGCAGATTGAATCCGTCTTCCTCCACGCTGAGCAGGCGGCCGATGTAGCAGACCTCGGATTCTTCCTCGCTATCCACGTGCACGCCCATCACTGCGGCGTGCTCGGCGGTGGCCCGGATCACCTGATCGATGTTGTCCAGCGGAAATTCGCGCGGCAGCCGCGGGTGGATCTTGCGGATGCTCAGCGCCTTGCCGATGAACACGTGGTGCGCTTCGGGCGCCTCGACTTCGGTGATATCGCGCAGGCGCATCGCATACAGACCATCGAAGCTGATCTGGTCACCGACCACCCACAGCAGCAGAAATTCCATGCCGATGCCGGCTACATAGCCGCAGAAACTGCCTTCTTCCAGGCCGGTACGCCACACCCGCACCAGTTCGCCGCGTTGCATGGCCGCGCGTAATTGCTGGCGAGGGCCGGTGCTGGGAAGCTGGATTACGTTGCTCATGGTGACATTCTACCCGACTGGTCAAGCCGCCTAAAGGATATAGCGGGAGAGATCTTCGTCGGCGGCCAGGTCTTTCAGGTTTTTATCTACATATTCGGCGTCGATCAGGTATTTTTCGCCGCTTTTATCAGCCGCTTCGAAAGAAATTTTTTCCAGCAGCCGTTCCATCACGGTATGCAGCCGACGCGCACCGATGTTCTCGGTGCGCTCGTTCACGCGCGCGGCAACTTCGGCCAGACGATCGATGCCCGAATCATCGAACTCCAGGGTCACGCCTTCCGTGGCGAGCAGCACCACGTATTGTTTGGTCAGCGCGTTGTGCGGCTCGCGCAGGATGCGCTGGAAATCCTTCACCGTCAGCGCGGATAGCTCGACCCGGATCGGCAGCCGCCCCTGCAATTCCGGAATCAGATCCGACGGTTTCGCCAGCGAGAAAGCGCCCGACGCGATGAACAACACGTGGTCGGTCTTGACCGGGCCATACTTGGTGGAAACCGTCGAGCCTTCCACCAGCGGCAACAGGTCGCGCTGCACGCCTTCGCGCGAGACGCCCGCGCCGCCCCATTCCGCACGCTGGCACACCTTGTCGATCTCGTCGATGAAGACGATGCCGTTCTGCTCGCAATTGGTGATCGCCTGGGCGCGGATCTCGTCGTCGTTGAGCAGATTGCCGGCTTCTTCCTCGATCAGCAGCGGACGCGCAGCCTTGATGCTCAACTTGCGCTTCTGGGTGCGCCCACCGCCCATGTTCTGGAACATCGAGCGCAACTGCTGGCCCATTTCCTCCATACCCGGCGGCGCCATGATCTCGACACCGACGTTGGCGGAAAACTCCAGCTCGATTTCGCGTTCGTCCAGCGCGCCGTCATGCAACTGCCGCAGCAGTTTCTGCCGGGTCGCCGAATCGGTTTCGCTCGGCGGCGGCGAATCCCAACCCTGTGCCTGCCGATGCGGCAGCAGCGCGTCGAGGATGCGTTCCTCGGCGCGCTCTTCAGCCTGGCTTTGCACGCGCGTCTTGGCCTGGTCGCGCGTCAATTTGTAGGAAACATCGGCCAGATCGCGCACGATCTGATCCACGTCCTTGCCGACGTAGCCGACCTCGGTGAACTTGGTCGCTTCCACTTTCACGAATGGCGCATTCGCGAGCGTCGCCAGCCGTCGCGCGATTTCGGTCTTGCCGACGCCGGTCGGCCCGATCATCAGGATGTTTTTCGGCGTGACTTCATCGCGGAAATCCGGGTCGATCTGCATGCGCCGCCAGCGGTTGCGCAACGCAATCGCGACTGCGCGCTTGGCGTCGTTCTGACCGATGATGTAGCGGTCGAGTTCGTTGACGATTTCGCGGGGAGTGAGTTCGGACATGGGCGCGGGAATGGGAAGTAGGAAGTTGGAAATGGAAGGAGAATCGCGAGCAAGGGCGGGGCTTTCGCAGTCCAACCGCCTACTTCCCATTTCCCACTTCCAGCTCTTCGATGGTGACGTTTTGATTGGTGTAGATGCAGATGTCTCCCGCGATGCCGAGTGCCTTTTCCACGATGGTGCGCGCGTCGAGATCGGAGTTCTGCAACAACGCAAGCGCGGCAGCCTGTGCGAACGGGCCGCCGGAACCTATCGCGATCAGGCCGTGTTCGGGTTCCAGCACGTCGCCATTGCCGGAAATCAGCAACGAGTTGTCCTTGTCGGACACCGCCAGCATCGCCTCCAGCCGACCCAAACGCCGATCCGTGCGCCATTCCTTGGCCATCTCCACCGCTGCGCGGGTCAACTGGCCGCTGTGCCGGGTCAGCTTGTCTTCGAACAACTCGAACAGGGTGAACGCATCCGCGGTGGCGCCGGCGAAACCGGCGATCACATCGGCATCCTTGCCGAGCCTGCGGATTTTCTTCGCATTGGCCTTGACCACGGTATTGCCCAGCGTTACCTGGCCGTCGCCGCCGAGGACGACCTTGCCGTGGCGGCGCACGGACAGGATGGTGGTGGCGTGGAAGGATTCCATGGACACCTCGCGGAAGGGGTGAATCCGCAACATGGGGTTGCGGCGGACGGAAGGCAAGCGGCCCCACTCTGCTGCCGCGGCGAGAGGGACTTATTTCCGCTTCGCCCGCGGATGCGCCGCGTCGTACACCCTGGCGAGGTGCTGGAAATCCAGGTGCGTGTAGATCTGCGTGGTGCCGATGTCGGCGTGGCCCAGCAGTTCCTGCACCGCGCGCAGGTCGCCGGAAGACTCCAGCAAGTGCGAGGCACAGGAATGTCGCAGCAGGTGGGGATACACGCGCTTGCCCGCGCCTTGCCCGCGTGCGCGCCGCTTGATGCGCGCGCGTACCGCCCCGGCGGTCAAGGGCTGACCGTGGCGACCGCGCAGCAGCGGATCATCCGGTTGCGGTGAATCCTGCTCGCGCAACGCCTCCAACGCTTCCAGCGCGCGACTGCCCACCGGCACGATGCGCGTTTTCGAGCCCTTGCCGGTGACGCGCAGCAGCCCGTCGCCTGCGTCGAGATCGCGCCAGCGCACGGCGGTCAACTCGGAAACGCGCAGGCCGCTGGAATACAACAGTTCCATCAGCGCGCGGTCCCGCACCGCTTCCGCATCATCTCCCTGAAACTCGACCAGCGCGCCGACTTCGTCCACATCCAGCACTTGCGGCAACTTGCGCCGCACCTTGGGCGAGCGCACGCCCTGCGCCGGGTTGACGCCGACCTCGCCGCGCCGCGCCAGATACTTGAAGAAGCTGCGGTACGCGGAAAGCTTGGCGCGCAAGGTGGCGGGGTCGAGGCCGCGCCGATATTCGGCCGCGATGAAACTCTGCACCTGCTCGCCGCGCAGATCGCGCCAGCGCGTCAGCGCCTGTGTGTGCATGAAAACAAGCAGGCCGGAAAGCTCCTGTCCGTATTTGTGGAGCGTGGTCGCCGCGTAGCGACGCTCATCCTTCAGATAGAGCAGAAACTGTTCGACCGCGGCGGCGAGCGGGTCGGCCATCGCATTCAGTCGAAGCGTTGCAGCGCGGCAGCGAGCGTGTGCGCGATCAGTTTCAAGAAGATCGTGCCGATGCCGGGGTGGAAACGGTTGATGTCATCGCTGCCGATCGCGAGCAAGCCGAGATCGGCGACCTTCAACAACGCGCAGGATTGCACGCACGGCGCGCGCTCGCCGAACAGGCGATCGAGCTTGTCCTGGGCGAGGCGGCCGCACAGCGGTTCGTGGCGATTGAGGAATTCGGTGAATTCCGGCAGCACGGCTTTGCCTTGCGGCAGCGCCAGCAACCATTCCGCGCGCGGCAGTTCGGCGGGGTCGCGGAACAGTGCCAGGCAGACCAGGTCGGTGTGGAAATCCTCATTCAACGCGGCGACGAAACTGCGGCAGGTTTCTTCCAGCGTGTTCGCGCGCAACAGGCTGATCGTCAGCGAGTGCACGCGCACCATCAACTGTTCGTTGTCGGCGGCGATCGCGATCAGATCGGTCAACCGCCCGGACAATTCCTGATTGCGCGCACGCAATGCTTCCAGCTGGTAGGCGGTCAGCGAGGAAGCCGGCCCGTGCTCGCGCGGGATCACCAGCTCCTGCGCGATGTCGGGGAAATCCTTCAGGAACTGCGGATGCCGGCGCAGGTAGTCGGCAACATCCATCGCCTCCAGCCCGGCTTTCAAGGTCAGTTCCGGCATCGCGGCCATTCCCAGTGAGTTGCGCGCAGTGTGCGGATTCGCAAGTCCGGGCGCAACGCTTTTTGCAGGCGCGCTCCTACATTGCTTCGCCCAGCCATTCGCCCTGATAGACGAACGCCGCAGGCCCGGTCATCCACACCGGCTGCCCCGCGCCGCGCCATTGGATATCCAGCGCGCCGCCCGGCAGCTCCACGCGCACGTCGTCATCCACCTGGCCGCGCCGATGCAGCACCGCGACGGCCGCGCACGCGCCGCTGCCGCAAGCGCGCGTCCAGCCGGCGCCGCGTTCATGCACGCGTATCCGGATTGCATTGCGATCGAGCACCTGCGCGAAGCCTGCGTTGGCGCCCTCCGGAAAGCGCGGATGCGCGGTGATCAGCGGCCCCAACCGTTGCACGCGCGCCGCTTCGAGATCATCAATCTCGACCACCGCGTGCGGGTTGCCCAGCGAGACCGCGCCGATCTGCACGCATTCACCGTCCACATCCAGCGCATGGCTATGCGCCTGAACCTGCGCGGCGAACGGGATGCGCGCGGGATCGAATTCAGGCGTGCCCATGTTCACCGCGACGCGGCCGTCGTCGAGCAGGCTTACTTCGACCAAGCCGGCCGGGCCTTGCAGGCGCGCGCGTTCGCTCCGCAAGAGGCCGGCGCGGCGCAGCCACGCGGCTATGCAGCGCACGCCATTGCCGCATTGCTGCGCGGATGAGCCATCCGCATTGCGGATCGAATAGGCGAAATCGGCATCGCCATTGCGCGCGGGTTCGACGATCAGCAATTGGTCGAAGCCGACGCCGGTGTGTCGATCGGCCATGGCGCGCACCTGCCCGATGCTCAAATCGGGCGGCGCAGCGCGGGCATCCAGCACGATAAAGTCGTTGCCCAACCCGTGCATCTTGGTGAAGCGCAGCGGCATGGCGCGCGCGGCGTGATCAACCACCGCCGCCATCATCCGGCAACGGCGTCGGCAGGAGCGGCGCGGGCGGTGGCGGCGCGGAATGCGCGGGAGCGGGCGCATTGTTCGGCCGCACCAGCGGGCCTTTCTGACCGCAGCCGGCGAGCGCAGCGAGGGCGATGATCAGCGCGATGAAAAAAGGCAAGCGGCGCATGCGAAAAGCTCCGGAAGACGGCGGCAGTATAGCGACGATCCCATTACAGCAATTTTTCGTATCGCCACGCATCCATGCCGTTCTCGTAGAAGCCCGGCTCGCGCTTGCGGCGCACGTAGCCACGTTTTTCATACAGGGCGATTGCCGATACATTGTCGGTACGAACTTCCAGCCGCATCGCCGCGCAGCCGCGCGCGCGCGCTTCGCGTTCGGCGGCCGCCAGCAGCATCGCGCCCAGGCCGCGGCCGCGCGCCGCCCCCGCGATCGCGATCGAATACAGGCGCGCGCGCTTGGCGCCGCGACGGAAGAACAGCAGGACGGCGCCGAGCGCGTTGCCTTTTTCTTCGGCGACCAACACCACCGCGCTGCCGCTTGCGATGTGCCGGCGGAATTGCGCGCGGCTGACTTGGTCGTGGTCGAAACTGGCCTGTTCCAGCGCGACCAGCGGGTCGAGGTCGGAAGCGATGGCGCGGCGGATGTGGGCGTGGGCGGGCATGTCGCGCAGTATGCATCGCCCGCCTCCGCAAAGCCGTTTCGCGGTAGCCGGGCAGCCCGGGGCGCGGGCGACAATCAAGGCTTGCCGCAAGTTCTCCCCACCGTGTCGCGCTGTGCCAAACTTGTGCGCCGGCGCCAGCCGGCCACCCCCAACGATGGTAGCAATCACGGAAACAACGGAATGAGCCGGCTGGTGATCGTGGTGGAGAAGGCCTCGGATTGGGGCTCCTACTATCCGTCCGACAATGTGGTCGGCGCGATGGATTATTTGCGCGGGCCGACCGGTGGCGAAGAACGCACCCATGTCATCAACTTGTGCCGCGGCTACAAGTACCTCGGCACAGGCCACTATGTTTCGCTGCTGGGCGAGGCGCGCGGGCATCGCGTGATTCCATCGGTGCGCACCATCAACGACCTGCGCCGGCGCTCGCTGTATGGACTCGATGTCGAGGATCTGAACCAGAAGCTCGCGAATTTCCTTCCCGCCGGCGGCCGCGATACCACTGATTTCGGCATCCTCGTCTACTTCGGCGAGACCTCGTATCCGGCGCTGCAGGATCTGGCGCGTCAGGTGTTCGAAATGTATCCGTGCCCGCTGCTGCGGATCGAGTTCGAGCGCGATCGCGTGTGGCAGATCAGCGCGATCAAGCCGGTCAGCCTGCACACGCTCGACGACGCGCAGGAAGATGCGTTCGCGCAGACGCTGGATACATTCACCAAGCGGTTGTGGCGCAAGCCGCGCGCGCGCAAGCAATTCCGTTACGACCTGGCGATGCTGACCGATCCCGCCGAAACCATGCCGCCGTCCAATCCGCGTGCGCAGAAAGCTTTCATCGCGGCGGGCAAGGAGCTGGGCATCGAAGTGGACCCGATCGGCAAGAACGATTACACCCGCCTGGCCGAATACGACGGCCTATTCATCCGCGAAACCACCGCGCCCGACAATCACACCTACCGCTTCGCGCACAAGGCAGAGCGCGAAGGCATGGTGGTGATCGACGATCCCACGTCTATTCTCCGTTGCACCAACAAGATCTTCCTGCACGACCTGTTGCGCGCCCGCAAGATCGCGGTGCCGCGCTCGGAGATTCTCTATCGCGAGGATCCCAAGCAGTTGAAGGTGCTGCCGGAGAAGATGAGCTTTCCGCTGGTATTGAAAATCCCGGACGGCTCGTTTTCGCGCGGCGTGGTGAAAGTGGAGGACGCGGCGGGGCTGGAACGCGCGGCGGCGCAGCTATTCCAGAGCACGGCGCTGCTGATCGCGCAGGAATTTCTCTACACCGAATTCGACTGGCGGGTGGGCGTGCTCAATCACGAGGCGCTGTACGCCTGCCGTTATTACATGTCGCGCGGACACTGGCAGATCTACAACCACGCGGCACGTGGCGCGGCACGCTCTGGCGGCTTCGACACGCTGGCGGTGCGCGATGCGCCGCCGGAAGTGATCAAGCTGGCACTGCGCGCGACCCAGCCGATTGGCGACGGTCTCTACGGCGTGGACATCAAACAGACCCAGGATCGACTGGTGGTCATCGAGGTCAACGACAATCCTTCCATTGACGCCGGCGTCGAAGACGAGCACCTCGGCGTGGAGCTTTACCGCCGCATCATGCAGGAGTTCCTGCGCCGGATGGAGCGCAAGCGCGCCGGTGCCAACACCTGAGCGCGAGCAGGCTTGCGAACGCAACGCTTTTGCGAGAAGTGCGGCCAGGGACGGCTGCTTTCATGCGCAGGGAGAGCGCATAAGACCGCCAGCAACGCGAGGGGCGCCGCGACCAACCAGAACGTAAGCGACCAGCCATAGTGCGGATCGCGCAGCGGCAGCGGGGTCAGGCCGAGCAGAACGATGCCGCCCGCCAGCCAGGTGACGACCGCGAGGGTGAGCACATCGGGTTCTCGCCGCGGCTTGCGGAAGGCTTGCATGGCACACTCCTGATCGAAGATGTGCGAACCTTGCGCGCGGTACATCTCAGGGATTGCGACGATGGCTTTGCGATCTTCCATTTCCCGATTTGCCGTCTTCGGCCACCCGATCGCGCATTCGCTGTCGCCACGGCTGCATGCACTGTTCGCGGCACAATGCGGGATCGCATTGGAATACACCGCGATCGACGCGCCGCCGGAGCGGTTCGCTGAATCCGCGCGCGCGTTCTTCGCGCAAGGCGGGCGCGGCGCCAACGTCACCCTGCCCGACAAGCGGCCGGCTTTCGAACTGGCCGACACGCACACGCAAGCCGCGCGGCGTGCCGGCGTGGCGAACGTGCTGAGCAGGCAATCCAACGGGACCCTTGAAGCGCACAACACCGATGGCGCGGGGTTGATCCGTGATTTGCGTGATCGCCATGGGCTCGAGTTGAAAAATCGTCGCGTGCTGTTGCTGGGTGCGGGCGGTGCGGCGCAGGCGGTGGCGTGGGCGCTGCTGGATGCGGGCGTGCGCGAATTGATCCTCGCCAACCGCACGCTCGAGCGCGCGAGATTGCTGGCGGACGCCTTGGCCAGGCCCGACCGCGTTTGCATATCCGCATGGAATGCGCTGGAGCGTTGCAGCGCGTTCGACGTGATCTTCAATGCGACTGCTGCGGGCGTGCTCGGCGCGGCGATGTCGCTGCCCGATTCGTTGATGGCGAACACCACCGTCGCCTACGATCTGGCTTACGGCGCGGCCGCGCAACCCTTCATGGCTTGGGCGCGCAATGCGGGAGGCTCGCATGCATTCGATGGGCTGGGGATGTTGGTCGAAACCGCCGCGGATTCGTTCGAGCACTGGCACGGCGTGCGGCCGGAGACGGATGAGGCGTTGCGCGCATTGAAAAGCGGTGCCATGTAGGAGCGCGCCTGCGCGCGACCACGGAGCTCCTCGCCATGGGGGCACCTCAATCGCGCGCAGGCGCGCTCCTACAAAGCGGTGAGATACCGATCCTTCAACCGCACGTAATGCGCGGCGGAATAATGCAATTGCTCGATCTCGCGATCCGACAACTTGCGAACGCAGCGCGCCGGATTGCCCAGCCACAGCTCGCCTTCGCCCACGATCTTGCCGGGCGCAATCAGCGCGCCCGCGCCGACCATCGCGTGCCTGCGCACGGTCGCGCCATCCAGCACGGTCGCATGCATGCCGATGAGACACGCATCCTCGATGGTACAGGCGTGCACCACCGCGGCGTGGCCGATGGTGACGTCCGCGCCGATGATGCAGGGAAAGCCGCCGGGCGAGTACGGGCCGTCATGGGTGACGTGCAGCACCGCGCCGTCCTGCACGTTGGTGCGCGCGCCGATGCGGATGCGCTCCACATCGCCGCGTGCCACCGCGCCGGGCCACAACGAAACATCATCGCTAAGTTCCACGTCGCCGATGAGGCTGGCGGCCGGATCCACATACACGCGCGCGCCGAGCCTCGGGTAGATGTTCTGGTAAGGACGGATATTGGACATGGCGAGATTGTAGGCTAGCTCGATGGATGACCGCCCCGATAACTCCGATCTTGCCGTATTGCTGCAATTCCAGCGCGATGCCTGGCGCGCGCATGCACCCGATCATACACAGCGCATGGACGATCTGGCGCGGCTGCGCGCGGCATTCAAGGCGAGGCTGGGCGAATTCGCGCGCGCAGTGAGCGAAGATTTCGGCCGCCGCCCCTGCCATGAGACCCTGATCAGCGATGGCATGACCGTGCTGCACGCCATTGATCATGCGCGCCGCCATTTGAAGCGCTGGATGCGGCCGCAGCGTGTGCGCACCAACTGGCTGTTCCTGCCTGCGCGTTGCGAAATCCGTTTCAAGCCGCTGGGCGTGGTCGGCATCCTCGCGCCGTGGAACTATCCGGTGAACCTCGCGCTGATCCCGCTGGTGGATGCGCTGGCCGCGGGCAATCACGTGATGCTGAAACCCTCCGAACTTGTACCGCGCACTTCCGCGTTGCTGCACGAGTTGATCGCGGAAGTGTTTCCGCGCGAGCGCGTGGCCGTGGTGCAAGGCGACGCGGGTGTTGCCGCCGCGTTCGCCGCGCTGCCGTTCGACCACCTGTTCTTCACTGGCTCGACCGCGACCGGTGCCAAGGTGATGGCCGCGGCCGCGCCCAACCTGACGCCGGTGACGCTGGAGCTGGGCGGCAAGTCACCGGCGATTGTCGCGCCGGATTATCCGTTGCGGCTGGCGGCCGAGCGCATCGCCGCGGGCAAGCTGCTCAATGCCGGACAAACCTGCATTGCGCCGGATTACGTGCTGCTGCACGAATCCGCGCGCGCTGCATTCATAAAATATCTGCGCGACTACGTCGCACGACATTATCCGGCGCTGCGCGAATCACCCGACTATGCCAGCATCGTCAATGGCGCGCATTACCAGCGGTTGCGTGGTTACCTGGACGACGCGCGCGCGGCGGGTGCCACCGTGATCACGCTGCCGGATGAGAACGCCAGTGCTGCGGACGCGCGCATCCTCGCCCCCACACTGGTGCTTGACGCAAACGACGGCTTGCGGGTGATGCGCGAGGAAATCTTCGGGCCGATCCTGCCGGTCGTCACCTACCGTCACATCGAGCAGGCGATCGAATACGTCAATGCGCGCCCGCGGCCGCTGGCGCTGTATCACTTCGATCACGATCGCCTACGCACCCGGCACGTGCTGGAAAGCTGCATCGCCGGCGGCGTGTGCGTCAACGACGCCGTGCTGCATTTCGTGCAGTCGCGGCTGCCATTCGGCGGCGTGGGCGCGTCCGGCATGGGCGCGTATCACGGCCACGCCGGCTTTCTCACCTTCTCGCATCGCATGCCGGTGTTCCGGCAGGCGCGGGTGTCCAGCTTCGCATTGCTGCGCCCACCCTACCGCGGGTTGGCGAATGCTCTGGTGAAATTCCTGACGCGCTAGAAAATATTCTCTTCCAGCGCGCGCAGGGTGTAACCGTAACCTGCCTCGATTGCGCGCTCGAACTCGTGCCAGTCCAGCAAGCCGACCGCTTCCAGGTGCGGGCGCAGCAGCAGGCTGGCGAGTTCGCGCCGGCGCGCGCTGCCGGCTTCGGAATTGAGCATGCCCGCGCGTACCAGGATCGCGAAGGCATTCGGGCGCCCACCGGACCTGCGCTGCGCCCACAGCGTCGGCCAATGCGGCGATGCCGCTTCCTCGACATGGGCCGTCAGCATATCGTCGGCGCTGATGTCCACAGCGATGATGCGGCGCAAACCTTCGTCGCTCAGCACATCGGTGGGCAGGTTGTTGACCACGGCGCCATCCACGTAGACATGACCCTGGTGCAGCAGCGGCGGCAGAATGCCGGGCACCGCGCCGGACGCGCGCAGCCAGCGCCAGAGCAGGCCAGAGCGATGCACCGCCGCCGCGCCCCTGGTCAGATCGGCGGAGAGGCAGGCAAAATCGATCGGCAGATCCTCGATGTCGATTTCGCCAAATGCCTCGCGCAGCAGCATCGTGGTGCGCGCGCCGCGGGTCAGCGCCACCAGCGGCAGTGTCCAGTCGGAAAGCGGTTTGCCGTCCACCAGTGCACGCCGATAGGCCTCGTGCATTTTCAGGTCATCCCATTCATAGGCGACGCCCGCGCCGATGATCGCGCCGATGCTGGTGCCGATCACGCTGTCCACCACGATACCGGCCTCACGCAGTGCGCGGATCACGCCGATTTGCGCGAAGCCGCGCGCGCCGCCGCCGGACAGCACCAGCCCGGTGCCATCGCCGCTCAGCAGTCGCGCGATGCGCGCGACATCTTCGCGGTGGCGGACGTGGTGGTGACGCAGCTCGCCATCGCGCAACGCGGTCCGCCAGGCGCGTGCCGCGCCATAGATGAAACGAGGATGCGGCTGCAACAGCACCAGGTGCCGGGGCCGTGCACTCATGTTTGGCGCGCCGATCGCCTCGTCATCCGGCCATGCGGCGGGCTTGCACGCGGCATCCACCACCAGCAGCAACGCGTCGGCCTGACGCTGGCATAGCTGGCGCCAACCCTCGTCGCCATCGGCCATATACAGCACGAAGCGCACTTCGCTTTCGCGCTGCGCAAACCAGTCGGTGCTGCGCCCGGCGCCAAGCGCTGCGCCGATCACCAGGCAGTCGCCACGGATCAGCATCTGCTTGCGCAGGCGCTCGGCAAAGCCGTGCAGGTCCACTTTGTCGTCGAAAGGCAGCAACGCGAACGTATGCGGTGCGCTCACCGGCTCGCCCTTGCCGCGTTGCTGCACGCGTTCGGTCAGACCGATCACCGCGCTGCGCGCGGCTCCCAGCATCGCTTCCGGATGGGCGCGTACCAGCGCGTCGAAACCCGCGCGCGAAAGCCGCAGCAGCTCCGAATCGCGCAGCGCACGCACGCTGGTTTCGCGTGGCTGGCCGGTGATCAGGCCCAGTTCGCCGAGCGTACTGCCGCGCGGGATGACCCCGAGCAGACGCGCCACGCCGCCGGAGCGCGGCACGCCGAAAGCGCCCATGCTGCCGGCCTTCACCACGTAGAGCGCGTCGGAGACATCACCGGCCTCGAACAATGGCGCGCCGCCCGGCAGCGAAAACCACGCCATCTCGCGCGCCAGCGCATCCAGTTCGCGCCCGCGCAGATGCTGGAAGATTTCGCTGCGCTTGAGCAAGGCGCGCAGTTCGTCGGCGTCAATGCTGTTCATGCCGGCGCATCGTAGCCGAGCGCGCGGGCGCGGCGCTTGATTTCCGTATCGCGCAACGCCACGCTGGGAGGTCATCCGGAGGCTTTCATGCACGACGCCAACCCGCTGCTCGCCGACACGCCGCTGCCGCCGTTCTCGTCCATTCGCCCCGAACAGGTGTTGCCGGCGGTCGAGACGATGCTTGCCGACTACCGGGCCCGCGTCGACGCGCTGACCGCTTGCGGCGATTCGGGCGATTTCGACCGCGTGATGCTGGAGCAGGAGCGCCTGGAGCAGCGATTGGCGCGCGCGTGGGCGCCGGTCTCGCACCTGCACGCCGTGGCCGACACGCCGGCTTTGCGCGAGGCTTATTCACAGGCGCTGGAAAAAATCACCGAATTCTCCAGCGAACTCGGCCAGAACCGCGCGCTGTATGAAGCGGTGCGGCGGATTTCCGAAGCGCCCGATTTCAATGACGCGACGCCTGCGCAGCGCGCCGCGGTCGAGCACGCGTTGCGCGATTTTCGCTTGAGCGGGGTGGCGCTGGAAGAACCCGCGCGCACGCGCTTTCGCGAAATCGCCAACGAGCTTTCGCAGCTCTCGACCGATTTCGCCAATGCGGTGCTGGATGCCAGTGATGCCTGGCACGAGCACATCACCGACGAGCGCGATCTTGCCGGCATTCCCGAATCCGGTCGCGCGGTACTGCGTGAATATGCGCGTGAGCACGAGCTGGAAGGGTTCCTGGTCACGCTGAAACAGCCCAGCGTGCAGGCGGTGCTTACCTATGCCGACAATCGCGAGCTGCGCGAGCGCGTGTACTGGGCCTACCAGACTCGCGCCTCGGACCAGGGCCCGGGCGCGGGCAAGTTCGACAACAGCGTGCGTATCGAAAAGATCGTGGCGTTGCGTCACGAGGCCGCGCGTCTGCTCGGATTCGAGAACGCAGCGGAGGAATCGCTGGCAACCAAGATGGCGACGTCGCCGCAAACGGTGCTGGATTTCCTGCATGACCTGGTGCGGCGCGCCAAGCCGGTGGCGCAACGCGAGTTGGACGAATTGCGCGCCTACGCGCGCGACACCTTGCACATCGAGAATCTGGAAGCGTGGGACGTCGGCTACGCGGCCGAAAAATTGCGCCGCGCGCGCTATCGACTCGACGAGGAAGAACTGAAGCCGTACTTCCCCGCGCCGGCGGTGATCGGCGGCCTTTTCGGTCTGGCCGAAAAACTTTACGACATCCACTTGCACGCACGTGAAGGCGTGGATGTATGGCACCCGGACGTGCGCTATTTCGATGTGCGCGATGCGCAGGGCAGGACCATCGCCGGCTGTTATCTGGATTTGTACGCGCGCACCGGCAAGCGCGGTGGCGCGTGGATGGATGTGTGCCGCTCGCGTTTTCGCGACGGCGTGTCGCTGGCGCTGCCGATCGCGTTTCTGACCTGCAACTTCGCGCCGCCCACGCCGGAGGCGCCCGCGCTGCTGACCCATGACGATGTGCTGACCTTGTTCCATGAATTCGGCCACGGCCTGCACCACATGCTGACCGAAGTGGACATTCCCTCGGTTGGCGGCATCGACGGTGTGGAATGGGACGCGGTGGAGCTGCCCAGCCAGTTCATGGAAAACTTCGGCTGGAACCGCGAAGCGCTGGATGGTTTCGCTCGGCATTACCGCAATGATGAACCGCTGCCGGCGGCGCTGTTCGAGCGGATGCTGGCGGCGCGACATTTCCATGCCGGGCTGTTCCTGGTGCGGCAACTGGAATTTGCGCTGTTTGATTTCCTGCTGCATCGCGATTTCGATCCGCAGCGCGGCGCGCGCGTGATGGAAGTGCTGGAGGGCGTGCGCAATGAGGTGTCGGTGCTGCATCCGCCGGCGTGGCAACGCTTTCCGCATGCGTTCACGCATGTTTTCTCGGGCGGTTACGCGGCCGGCTATTACAGCTACCTGTGGGCCGAATTGTTGTCGGCGGATGCGTTCGGCGCGTTCGAGGAGCGCGCCGATGGCGGCCGCAGTGCCATCGATCGCGAACTGGGTGCGCGCTTCCGTGAAGAAGTACTGGGTGTGGGCGCGACGCGGCCGGCGCTGCAATCCTTCATCGCTTTTCGCGGGCGCGCGCCACGGCCGGAGGCGCTGTTGAAAAGCTACGGACTCCGGTAGCGTACGCGAGGCGCATGCTGGTGATTTCCGGCCATCGGGTGCGCGCGAAACGCACGCTACAATGCGGCCGTGAAAATCGCTTCCTGGAACGTCAATTCCCTCAACGTGCGCCTGCCGCATGTGCAGCGTTGGTGCGCGGAGGCGCAACCGGATGTGCTGGCGCTGCAGGAAACCAAGCTCGCCGACGAGAAGTTTCCGCGCGAAGCGTTCGCGGAGCTTGGGTTTCAATGCGCCTTCGCCGGGCAGAAAACCTACAACGGCGTGGCGATCCTGAGCCGCGAACCGCTGCGCGAGATCGTCACCGACGTGGCGGGGCTGGAGGATCCGGCGCGGCGCATCCTCGCTGCCAGCATCGGCGAGGGCGAGCGCGCGGTGCGCATCATCGACTTGTATGTGGTCAACGGACAGGCCGTCGACAGCGACAAGTACGCGCACAAGTTGCGCTGGTTGACGCACGTCACCGGATTTCTACGCGAGCAACTTGCGCAGTACCCGCGGACCGTGGTGCTCGGCGATTTCAACATCGCGCCGGAGGATCGCGACGTGCATGATCCGGAAGCCTGGCGTGAACAGGTGCTGTGTTCGACCCCCGAACGCGACGCCTTGCGCGGCATCCTCGGGCTCGGTTTCACCGATTCCTTCCGCGCACTTAACGCGGAGGCCGGACACTACAGCTGGTGGGATTACCGCCAAGGCGCGTTTCGCCGCAACCTGGGCCTGCGCATCGACCTGGTTCTGGTCAGCGCGGCGCTGAACGCAAAATTGAAATCGGCCACCATCGACCGCATCCCCCGCACGTGGGAGCGGCCGTCGGATCATGTTCCGGTGATGATTGAAATTGACGGTACGGATCAACACGGATAGAAGTCGATCAGCTTTGCCATATGGATGGAGTGCGTTGAGTCGCGTTCATCGGTGTCAAATAATCTGGATCCAGTTTTCAATGGGAGATTCCGCTCCATGAGCGCAGCCAGCGAACCGCAGGTCAGCCTGGCCGACAGCGAGTTGGAACAACTCGATCATTTTTTGCGTGCGCACGCCGCGCAAAGCGACGAGGGCTTGTTGCTGGATGGCGTGCATGGCTTGCTGACCGCGCTGGCCGTCGGGCCGGAACCCGCGCTGCCGGAGGAATGGTTGCCCGAGGTCTTGCAGGCGCCGTTCGAGGATCCCGATCAGGGCCGCAGCATTCTCGCGTTGCTGGCCAAGCTCAACGATTCAATCCCGACCGAACTTGAGAGCGACAATTACGAACCGGTGCTGGGCGAATTGGCTGACGCGAACGATCAACCGGGCGATCTGTCCGCCGCGGGCTGGTGCGAAGGCTTTTCGCGCGGCATCGATCTGCGCGCGGCGATGTGGGAAACGCGGCTGGCCGAAGACACCGATCTCATGGAGTTGCTCGGGCCGATCATGGCGCTGGCGGTGGATGACGGGATCCTTTCCGCCGACGTGCCGATCGAAAAACTGGAGGATCAGGAATACGAAGCGTGTCTTGCGCAAATTCCGCAGGCCGTGACCGCGCTGGCGCACTACTGGCGCGTGCACCCGCCGTCCGAGCGCGAACGCACCGCCGGCGGCGGCGCGTCATCCAGCGTGTTTCCGCGTCTGCCGGCGCGCCGCGGCGGAAGATGGGTGCACTGAGGGCCGAGAAGAGGGACTCGGAGCCGGGTGGGTCGGACGTCCCCCGCATCCTCCCGACGTCATTTCGGGGTGGTTCGCGGCTCCATCGCGAACGGAACCGGAATCTGCCCGTAGGAATGCGCCTGCGCGCGACCAGCGCGTCATCCATGACCAAGAGCTCCGTGGTTCCGCGCTGCGCGGCCCGGATTGACGAAATTTGCCGTGCGCTCCGGCATGAACGCTGCGTTCCCAGGGCGCGCATTGGCTTTTCGCCCGTACGGGTACATCTTGCACGCCTGAAGAGCTTCCGGAGACCCCCATGACTTCCCGCACCATCACCCGCCGCGCGCGCGGCATCCCGACCAACGACGGCGCCGGCGTCAAGCTGACCCGCGTGATCGGCCAGCGCGCGCTGGAAATGCTGGATCCGTTCCTGTTGCTGGACGAATTCGGGTCCGATGCCGCGAACGATTACATCGCCGGATTCCCCAACCATCCGCATCGTGGCTTCGAGACCGTCACCTACATGCTCGATGGGCGCATGCGCCATCGCGACAACCAGGGCAATTCCGGGTTGCTGGAACCCGGCAGCGTGCAATGGATGACGGCCGGACGCGGCATCGTGCATTCGGAAATGCCCGAGCAGGATCACGGGCTGATGCGCGGTTTCCAGTTGTGGGTGAATCTTCCCGCGGCCGACAAGATGAGTGCGCCGCGTTACCAGGATATCGCGCCTGAAAACATTCCGAACGCGGAACCCGCGCCGGGCGTGCGCGTGAGGGTGGTTGCCGGTGAGATGTTCGGTGTACGCGGCCCGGTCAGCGGGGTGGCCACGCAACCGGTGTATCTGGATGTGGCACTCGAGCCGGGTGCGCGCGTGGAGATTCCATTGCCGTCCACCCACAACGCGTTCGCCTATGTGTTCGAGGGTGAAGGCGCACGGGCCGGCGGTGAAGCGCTGGCGCACAGGGAGCTGGGCGTGTTGTCTTCGGGCGATTCGCTGTTGCTGTCGGCGGACAGGCATCCCGTGCGCGTTCTGGTGGTCGCGGGCAAGCCGCTCAACGAGCCGGTCGCCAAATACGGTCCGTTCGTGATGAATACCCCCGAGCAGATCGTGCAGGCGATGCAGGATTTCCAGGCGGGCAGGTTTTGAGCAAGGAATCAGCCGATATCGAAGCCGCGTCGAAGCGTGCTGTTCTTCAGGAGTGCGACGCACGGACAACCCGAAAAAAAAACCGGACGTCGGGGAGGACGTCCGGTCGGGGATCGCGCGGCGGGAGGGAGGGGGAGTTCGCCGGCGCGCGAATGCTGCGTGCGCGCGTGGAAAAGCCTCAGCGCGCGGCGGTCTTCTTGGCGGTGCTGCTTGCCGCGTCGTTGGCTGCCTTGACGGTGCCGCGGGTCAGTTCGCCGAGCTGCTCGGCGGTCTTCTGCGCGATGCCCAGCGCCTGCTGGTTGGTGGCATAGGCGGCTTCGGCGCTGTTGCGCGCGAAATCCAGACCCTTCGGCCACAACGTGCTGACCTCATCGATTTCACGCGCGGCCATTGAATCGGCGACGAATGCAAGATTGGCCTTGACCTGCGCTTCCAGTGCCTTCGCGTGCAGACCCTGGATTTCGGTGAAGCCGCGCAACGCGGTCAACTGTGCCTGATAGGCCTGCTCGGCCAATTGCTTGCCGAGATCGATCGTCTGCTGCTGCCATGGTGCGTACATGTCGTGTCCCTCGCGGGTGGGGTGAATGATACACACTCTAGCGCACCGAATGTTGCAATGCAACAAAAATCTTTTCATCCGCTCTGGATTTGGCTTGAAAGCCTGATGTAGAGGGTAGGCGGGGGTGTTCTTGGCATGCCGCAGCGCGTCAATGCTGCCCAAGTCAGCGAGCCGGCTCCACGGAACGTAGGGCGCGCAGCCCTCCCCGAAGCCGTTCCCGACGCGCATATCCTTGTGCATTCGTTCGCCCCGCGCAATGCCATTCAAGGCATCCCGCAAGCGCGCCGCCTCACCCGCGATAGCGCGCTCCAGCCGTGCAGGTTTCCCGCACCACCACCTCATGCAGCAGCGGCAGTGACGGTCGCAGCCGCGCCCAGATCCATTGCGCAAGCCGCTCGCTGGTCGGATTTTCCAGCCCCGGCACGTCATTGAGATAACGATGGTCGAGCGCGTCGAATACCGGCGCAAACACCGTCTTGAGTTCGGCGAAATCCATCACCCAGCCGAGCGTGGGGTCCGGTTCGCCACGCAGGTGGATTTCGATGCGGAAAGAATGTCCATGCAGCCGCGCGCATTTGTGTCCTTGCGGCACATTCGGCAAACGATGCGCGGCTTCGATGTCGAAAATCTTGTAGATGTCGGTTGGCAAGCGGGCGGACCGTTGGGTGAAAGATGCAAAAGCTTACCGTGCCGCGCGAGGCGGCGGATCCATCACCCCTGCCCGCCCGGATTATTGACCGTTCGGCGTGGCTGCTTCACCCGGAAGTTTTTCGGCCAGTTGCAAATGTTCTTGCAGCGTCGGCAAGGTCGCCTGCGCGAAGTTCTGCACCGGCGATTTCGCGCGCCGTGCTTCCAGTTTGAATTCGCTGATGTCCTTCTTGTGATCCTTGACCATCGTTTGCGCATAGGCCTTGTCGAACGCCGCGCCATGCAGCGACGAAAGACGATCGATCGCCTTCTGGTCCGTGGAATCTGGCCGGGTCGGCAACTGGATGTTTTCCTGCGCCGCGGCGGCTTTCAATTTGTCATTGGCGGCGCCGTGATCCTGCACCATGCGTTGACCGAAACTTTTCACATCCGCGCTCTGTCCATGGCTTTCGGCGAGTTGGCCCATGGCCACTTCCGTCATGCCGCCGCTGGCGGCCTTCTTGGCGAAGCTCGCGTCCTGGGATGCGCACAGTGCCGCGGTGCTCAGCAAGCATCCGGCGAAGATCATCATTCCTTGACATGTTTTCATGGTTGACTCCGTTCTCGGCTACCCCGGCATGTACAAGCAATCGCAGTGCCACGCGTCGACCATGCCCCGGCGCGGCGAGTGATCGTGGCACTGTTGGCTCCTAGGAAAAACTTGCCCGACGCACGATGTCGAACAAACGTTCCCGGCTCATCTACGTTTCCGATACCCAAACCGGCTATACGCGACAGCGACGCGGCAAGCACTTTGTCTATCTCGATCACCACGGGCGCCTGCTGCGCGACGAGCGGGTGCTGGCGCGCATCCGCTCGCTGGCAATTCCGCCGGCTTATACCGACGTGTGGATTTGCCGTAGCGCGCGCGGCCATCTGCAGGCCACCGCGCGCGATGCCCGCGGACGCAAGCAATACCGCTATCACCCGCTATGGAAAGCGTGGCGGGAAGAAACCAAATTCGAGCGCACGCTGGATTTCGCGCGCGCCTTGCCGAAATTGCGCGCGCGCATCGCGCGCGACATGCGCCGCGAGGGGCTGGCGCGCGAACGTGTGCTGGCCACCATCCTGCGCCTGCTCGATCGCACCCACGCGCGGATCGGCAACGAGGAGTATGCCAGGGCCAATCGATCGTTCGGACTCAGCACCTTGCGCGATCGCCACGCACGGGTGCGCGGCGACGAAGTGATCCTGCATTTTCGCGGCAAATCGGGCCGCGACCAGCAAGTCACGCTCACCGATGCGCGGGTTGCGAGGGTGGTGCGGCGTTGTGAGGATCTGCCCGGGCAACACCTGTTCAAGTACCGCGACGAACAAGGCAAGCTGCATCGCGTCAGCTCCAATGAGATCAACGATTATCTGCGCGAGATCGCCGGCGATTTCACCGCCAAGGACTTCCGCACCTGGGCGGCGACGGTGAGTGTGGCCGGTGCGCTGATCGCGCATGGCAAACCTTCGCAGGCGATGCTGCGCGGCGCGATCGAACATGCCGCGGCGGAGCTGGGCAACACGCCGGCGGTGTGCCGCCGCGCCTATGTACATCCCGCGATCATGCACGCCTACGAATCGCGCGCGGAAGCCGCGACCCTGCGCACGGCTTGCGAACGCGCGGCAGTGCGAACCGGGCGTGGTTTGACCCAGGCCGAAAAAGCGGTACTGATTTATCTGCGCTATCTCGCCAGGAAGCAGCAGCGCACTCGCCGCGGCGCCTGATCTTCGCGGCGCTCCGTCGGGCGCGGCGCTGCCGGCGAAAAATCGAGCCTGGCGACAATCCAACTTGGGTCGAGAGCTGGATCGGGATTGTGGAAGAGTTACACGCGCGCTCGAAAAGGATTACCGATTCACTCGAACCGATTCGCCGCGGGCTGACTTGCCGGTCACGCCGCGTTCGCACACGGCCTCTTCATCTTGGGACGCATGTACCTGCCTGACTTACCTCGCGCCTTGCGTGGCGAGGCACGTGCCGCTTGCGTGCGGCGCGGAGCGCGTCAGCGGCACGCATCTTGCTGCCGGAAACGCACGCGGCTCATGGAAGCGCCACGGAAGGAACCTCAGGATGAAGGCAAGCGGCGGGAACGGATCATCACCGGCAAGACGGGCGGTTGTGACCGGAGGTGCGGGCTTTCTCGGCAGCCATTTGTGTTCCCGGTTGCTCGACGAAGGCTTTCACGTCACGGCGATAGACAATCTCTCCAGCGGCAGCCTGCGCAACGTCGCCCCGCTGCTCGCGCGCGACGCGTTCCGGTTCATCAAGCACGACATCATCGCGCCGATCGGCATCGAGGCCGATTACATCTTCAATCTCGCCTGCTGCGCTTCGCCGCCGCATTACCAGCGTGATCCGGAAAAGACCCTGCGCACCTGCACCGACGGCGCGCTCAACATGCTGCGGCAGGCAATGCTGCACAAGTCGCGCATCTTCCAGGCTTCCACCAGCGAGGTGTACGGCGAGCCGGAAGTGCATCCGCAGCGCGAGTCCTACCGCGGCGCGGTTTCACCCATCGGGCCGCGCGCCTGCTACGACGAGGGCAAGCGCGCCGCGGAAGCGGCGTTCTTCGATTTCCAGCGCATGCACGGCGTGCAGATCAAGGTCGCGCGCATCTTCAATACCTTCGGGCCGCAGATGCAATTGGATGATGGCCGCGTGGTATCCAATTTCATCGTGCAGGCGCTGCGCAACGAGCCGCTAACCGTGCACGGCGACGGCAGCCAGACGCGTTCGTTCTGCTACGTGGATGACCTGATCGAGGGCATCTGCAAATTCGTGTTCGCCGGAGCCGAGCTGGCCGGCCCGATCAACCTGGGCAATCCGGGCGAAGTCACTGTGATTGAACTCGCGCGCCGCATCATCGCGCTCACCGGCTCGCGCTCGCGCATCGTGCACCGGCCGATGCCGGTGGATGATCCGACCCGCCGCTGCCCTGACATCGGGCTCGCGCAAGCCACGCTGGGCTGGGCGCCGCGCACGCCGCTCGACGAAGGCCTGCGCCGCACCATCGCCTGGTTCGAACAGGTATTGAGCGAAGCGGAACCGGTTTCGGAGTTGAGCGGTGTCCCCGCGTAACGGCAACGCCGGCGCCGGCCTGGCATCCGGCAGCGTGCTGATCACCGGCGGCGCGGGGTTCGTCGGCTCGCACCTGGCCGACGAACTGCTCGAACACGGCTATCGCGTGCGCGTGCTGGACAACCTCGACGCGCAGGTGCACGGTGACGCCATCGCGCGGCCTGCGTACCTCAACCCGGAAGTGGAACTTCTGCGCGGCGACGTGCGCGATCGCGCGGCGGTCAATCGCGCATTGCGCGGGGTGGAGGCGGTGTTCCACTTCGCCGCCGCGGTCGGCGTCGGCCAGAGCATGTATGAAATCGAGCGCTACACCGATGTCAACAATCGCGGCACCGCGGTGTTGCTGGAGGCGCTGAGCGCCGCGCCCGTGCAGCGCTTGATCGTGGCTTCCAGCATGAGCGTGTATGGCGAGGGCCGCTGCCGCGCGCCGGACGGCACGCTGGTGGATCCGCCGGAGCGCTCGCCGGAACGCTTGCGGATGGGCGATTTCGAATTGCGCGATGCGGACAGTCAGCCGCTGACGCCGATTCCGACGCCGGAAGAAAAGCCGAGCGTTCCGACTTCGGTGTACGCGTTGTCCAAGCTCGATCAGGAACGCCTGTGCCTGATGATCGGTCATGCTTATGGCGTACCCGCCGTGGCGCTGCGCTTCTTCAATATCTACGGCACGCGGCAGGCACTGTCGAACCCGTATACCGGCGTGCTGGCGATCTTCGCCTCGCGCTATCTCAACCAGCGCGCGCCGATGATTTTCGAAGACGGCCTGCAACGGCGCGACTTCGTCAACGTGCGCGACGTCGCGCGGGCTTGCCGGCTCGCGCTGCAGACCGATGACATCGGCGGCAGTGTGATCAACGTCGGCAGCGGCCGTTCGATTTCGATACTCGGTGTCGCCGCGGCGATGGCACAGGCGCTGGCGATCGAGGATCAACCGCCGCAAGTCACGCGCAAGGTGCGCGTCGGCGACATTCGCCATTGCTTCGCCGACATCGCGCTGGCGGCCGAACTGCTGGGCTATGTCCCGCAGGTGTCGCTCACCGACGGCTTGAGCGAACTGGTGGACTGGATGCTGGGCCAGCGCGCGTTCGATCGCGTGGACGCCGCGGCCGAAGAACTCGCCAAGCGGGGGTTGCGATTGTGAACACGCCATCCTCCGGACAGTCGCCGGTGCTGATTACCGGGGGCGCCGGCTTCATCGGCGCCAATCTCGCCGCGCACCTGTTGTCGATGGGCCGCGCGGTCACGATCTACGACAATCTTTCGCGTCCCGGCGTGGAGCGCAACCTCAACTGGTTGCGCGCGCAGTTTGGAGACACGTTGCAGGTGCGCGTGGCCGATACGCGCGATGCGCAGGCGCTGCGGGACGCCGTCGCCGGCGCGACCCAGGTGTTCCACTTCGCGGCGCAGGTCGCGGTGACGTCGAGCCTCGCCGATCCGATCACCGATTTCGAGATCAATCTCCGCGGCACCCTGAACCTGCTGGAAGCGATCCGCGCCGAGCGGCATCCGCCCACGCTGGTGTTCACTTCCACCAATAAAGTTTACGGCGCGCTGGCGGACGTGGAGCTGGAGACCACGCCGACGCGCTACCAGCCTCGCTACACGCATCTGCGTCAGAGCGGCATTTCGGAGCGGCGGCCGCTGGATTTCCACAGCCCGTACGGTTGCTCCAAGGGCGGTGCCGACCAATACGTGCTCGATTACGCGCGCAGCTTCGGGATTGCCGCGGCGGTGCTGCGGATGAGCTGCATCTACGGCCCGCATCAGTTCGGCAACGAGGATCAGGGTTGGGTCGCGCATTTCCTGATTCGCGCGCTGCAACGCCGCGCGATCACCGTGTACGGCGATGGTCGGCAGGTGCGCGACATTCTTCATGTGGACGATCTGGTCGAGGCGCTGCTCGCGTGTCAATCGCACATGCCGAAATTGCGCGGATGCGCGTTCAACATCGGCGGCGGCCCGCAGCACACGCTGAGTCTGCTGGAATTGCTGGCGCGCATCGGTGAGCTGCAGGGCCATCCGCCACGCGTGACGCACGCGCCCTGGCGGGTCGGCGATCAACGCTATTACGTCTCCGACACGCGCGCGTTCCAGGGCGCCACCGGCTGGCGCCCGCGAGTGTCGCCGGAGGTGGGCGTCGCGCGTCTGCACGACTGGTTGCGCGCGCAGGCATTTCAGGAAGAACACGACACCGCCGGAGCGCATGCGGCATGAGCAGCGCCGTCATGGAAGCCGCGGTGATGCGCGGCGATGGCCGCATCGCACTGGAGCGCGTGCCGGTGCCGAGGCCGCGCGCCAACGAGGTTTGCGTGCGCCTGCACGGTTGCGGCGTGTGCGCGTCCAATCTGCCGGTATGGGCGGGACGCCCGTGGTTCAAATATCCACTCGATCCCGGCACGCCGGGGCACGAAGGCTGGGGCGAGATCGCCGCACTGGGCGAGGGCGTCGAGGACTTCTGCATCGGAGAGCAGGTCGCGCTGCTGTCGGGCCGCGCCTATGCCGATTACGACGTGGCGATGGCGAATGCGGTCGCGCGGATTCCCGCCTGTGCGCAAGCGCGGCCGTTGCCCGGCGAGCCGCTGGCATGCGCGATGAACATTTTTCGTCGTAGCGACATCCGGCGCGAGCAATGGGTGGCCGTTGTCGGCGTGGGGTTCATCGGTGCACTGCTGATCCAGCTTGCCGTGCATGCAGGCGCGCGCGTGGTCGCGCTGTCACGCCGTCCGTATGCGCTGGAAATCGCGCGTGTGTGCGGTGCGACACACGTCTTCGCCACGGAAGACCCGCATGCCGCGATCGGCGCGGTGCGCGAACTCACCGACGGCGCCGGTTGCGAGCGCGTGATCGAAGCCGCGGGCGAACAGGTCACCCTGGATATCGCCAGCGCGATCAGCGCGACCAGCGGGCGGCTGATGATCGCGGGCTATCACCAGGATGGCTTGCGGCAGGTGGACATGCAGCAGTGGAACTGGCGCGGACTGGATGTCATCAACGCGCACGAACGCGATCCGCGAGTGGCCGCGCGCGGCTTGCACGAAGCGATGGATGCGCTGCGCGATGGACGGCTGGATACGGCCGCGCTGCTGACACATCGGGTTCCCCTTCGCGAACTGGGCTCGGCATTCGAGCTGATGCGTGCGCGTCCGGAAGGATTCCTCAAGGCAGTGGTGACGATGTGAACGCACAACCGGACAATTTCGCGATGCCATCCGTGGCGCGTCCTCCGGTCGGCGGCCACGCTCCGCCTTCGCAGGCACCGCGATCTGCCAATCAAGCCGGATCGCAACTGCTGCCTGCCCGACCGCGACTGGGATTCCTCGGCGTCGGCTGGATCGGCCGTCAACGCATGCAATGTCTGCTGGAAAGTGGACTGGGTGAAGTCGTCGCGGTGGCCGATCAGGACGGTGCGGCGCTGCATGCCGCCGCCTCGCTGGCCCGAGGCGCGCGTGCGCACAATTCCTATGCGTCGTTGCTTGGCGAGGACCTTGACGGTTTGGTGATCGCCACGCCCAGCGGCGCACATGCGCGCCAGGCAATCGAAGCGCTGGAGTGTGGCTTGGCGGTGTTCTGCCAGAAGCCGCTGACCCGCACCGCGCAGGAGGCGCGCGACGTGATCGAATGCGCGCGCCGCAGCGATCGGCTGCTGCAAGTGGATTTCAGTTATCGCCATGTCGCGGGAGTGTCGCGCGTGCGCGAGCTGATCAGCCGCGGCGAACTCGGCGAGATCTATGCGATCGAACTGGCCTTCCATAACGCCTATGGCCCGGACAAGCCGTGGTTCCGGGATATCCGGCGCTCGGGCGGCGGTTGCGTGATGGATTTGGGAATACACCTGATCGATCTGGCTTGCTGGATCACCGGCTGCACGCGTGCGCAGGCGCTGGAGGCGCAGTTGTTCGCGCACGGCCGCACGCTCGCGTGGCCAATCCACGAAGTCGAGGATTACGCCAGCGTGCAATGGCGACAGGAAAGTGGCGCCTGTGTGCGCATGGTCTGTTCGTGGAATCTGCCGGCCGGTTGCGATGCGCAGATCGAGGCATCGTTTTATGGCACCAAGGGTGGCGCCTCGCTGCGCAATGTCGCCGGTTCGTTCTACGACTTCACGGTGGACCGCTTCCGCGGCACGCACCGCGAGAACCTTGCCTCGCCGCCGGATTCCTGGGGCGGCCGCGCGTTGCTGGCATGGGCGGAGCGGCTGGCGATCGATCCGACTTATGACGACGCGGCCGAACATCTGGTCGATGTCGCCGCCATCGTGGATCACATCTATGGGCGCTGAGCTTGCTGTCCCCATGCGTGCGCAGGCGCTGCGGAGTTTAGGCGGGCGCCGCCGCGTGCTGATGACCGCCGACACGCAAGGCGGCGTATGGCAGTACGCGCTGGAGTTGTGCCGCGCGCTCACCGCACGCGGCTGCGAGATCACCCTGGCGACGATGGGTGGCTTTCCGGATCGCGAGCAGCGCCGTGAAGCCGCGACGATCGCCGGACTCGATCTGCGCGTCAGTCACTACCGGCTGGTGTGGATGGATGATCCCTGGCGCGATGTGCGGGACGCCGGCGAGTGGCTGCTCGGCATCGCGCATGAAGTGCGGCCGGATGTGGTGCACTTGAACGATCTCGGTCACGGCGATCTGGCTTGGCCCGCACCGGTTCTGACGGTCGGGCATTCCTGCGTGTTGTCGTGGTGGCGCGCGGTGCACGGGGAACCCGCGCCAGCCGCGCAATGGTCGCGCTATCGGCAACACGTCGCCGCCGGCCTGCATGCCTCCGATCTGGTGGTCGCGCCGACGAACGCGATGTTGTCCTCGCTGCAATGTTTCTACGGGCCGCTGCGCAACGCGCGGGTGATTGCAAACGGCAGGAGGCTGGGCGTTGCGCGGCGCGTCAAGAAAGGCGTGATTTTCTCCGCCGGGCGTGTCTGGGACCAAGGCAAGAACCTCGCCGCACTGGCGGCGATTGCCGCGCGGGTGCCGTGGCCGGTGTGCATCGCAGGTGCCCATCGCGGGCCGCATTCGGATCGCGAAAGTGAGCACGCCGGATACTTGAACGTGCGCATGCTGGGCAAGCTGGGCGGCGATACTCTGCGACGCTGGTTCGCCAAGGCTTCCATCTACGCGCTGCCCGCGCGTTACGAGCCGTTCGGCTTGTCGGTGCTCGAGGCCGCGGAAGCCGGCTGCGCCCTGGTGCTGGGCGACATCGATTCGCTGCGTGAAACCTGGGATGGCGCCGCGCTGTTCGTGCCACCGAACGATCCCGACGCGCTCAGTGCCACCTTGCGCCGGTTGATCGCCGACGACGTGCTGCGCGCCCGCGGCATGGCGCGCGCCCACCGTCGTGCCGCACACCTGACGCCGCGCGCGATGGCCGACGGCTATCTGGAGGCTTACGCCGATTTATTGGCGCGTCGCGCGTTCGGCGCGTCGATGGAAATGCTGCCGTGAAATTCGTACTGTTCTATCACTCGCTGGTGTCGGACTGGAACCACGGCAACGCGCATTTCCTGCGTGGCGTGGTCGGTGAACTGCTGGCCCGCGGGCATCAGGTGGATGTCTACGAACCCGCCGATGGCTGGAGCCGCGGCAAGTTGATCGCGATGCATGGCGAGGCGCCGCTGCGCCAGTTTGCCTGTCGTTTCCCGCGCCTGCGCAGCCGCCTGTATGACATCGATCGGCTCGATATCGACCATGCGCTCGACGAGGCGGACGTCGCGATCGTGCACGAGTGGAATCATCCGGCACTGCTGGAGCGGCTGGGCGCGTACCGGCGGCGCGCGCCCGGTTTGCGCCTGCTGTTTCACGACACCCATCACCGCTCGGTCACCGCGCCCGATGAAATGGCGCGCTTCGATTTGCGCGATGTGGATGGTGTGCTTGCGTTCGGCGCGGCTGTCCGGCAGCGCTATCTCGATCAGGGCTGGTGCGCGCGCGCCTGGGTCTGGCACGAAGCCGCCGATGTGCGCGTGTTCCATCCCTACCCGGAACTGCCCGCGCAAGGCGATCTGGTCTGGATCGGCAACTGGGGCGACGACGAGCGCGCGCAGGAGCTCGCGGAGTTTCTGATCGAACCCGTGCGTGCGCTGCATCTGGTCGCGCGCGTGCATGGCGTGCGATATCCGGCGCACGCGCTGGCCAAGCTGGCGCACGCGGGCATCGACTACCGCGGCTGGCTGCCCAACTTCCGGGTGCCGGAGGTGTTCGCGCGCAACCGCGTCACCGTGCACGTGCCGCGCCGTCCGTACGTGCGCGCGCTGCCTGGCGTCCCGACCATCCGTGTGTTCGAGGCGCTGGCCTGCGGCATTCCGCTGGTGTGCGCGCCTTGGGAAGATGTCGAAGGTCTGTTCCGTCCCGGCAGGGATTACCTCGTTGCACGCGACGGCGCCGACATGACCCGCAAGTTGCGCGCGGTGCTGCAGGATGCGGAACTCGCGCGTTCGCTGGCCGCCAATGGTGTGGAAACCATCCGCGCGCGCCACACCTGCGCGCACCGCGTGGACGAATTGCTACAGATCATCGGGGCACTGCATCCGACCATGGCGGCCTGGCAGCGCGCTGAGGCACGCTCCAGGCTCGCGATGGGAGTGACGCGATGAGCGATTCACTGAACATCGCGTTCTTCGGTTCCAGCCTGGTGTCCTCGTACTGGAACGGTGCGGCGACTTATTACCGCGGCATCATCCGCGCACTGCATGCGCGCGGACACCGCATAACCTTCCACGAACCCGACGCCTTCGACCGCCAGCAGCATCGTGACATCGAGCCGCCGGAATGGGCTCGCGTGATCGTGTATCCGGCCAGCGAGGAGGGCGCGCTGCGCGCGCTGCAATCCGCACGCGGCGCCGACATCGTGGTCAAGGCCAGCGGCGTCGGCGTGAACGATGCGCTACTGGAGCGCGAGGTGCTGAATTTGCGTTCGTCTGGCAGCCGGGTGGTGTTCTGGGACGTGGATGCGCCGGCCACGCTGGAACGCATGCAGGCCGATTCCGCCGATCGGTTTCGCGCCCTGGTTCCCCAATACGATCTGATCCTGACCTATGGCGGCGGCCCGCCGGTGATCGCGGCGTATCAGCGCTTCGGCGCGCGCGCGTGCGTGCCGATCTACAACGCGCTCGATCCCGACACCCACCATCCGGTGCTGCCGGAACCGCGCTATCAGTCGGATTTGAGTTTCCTCGGCAATCGCTTGCCCGATCGCGAAGCGCGCGTGGATCGGTTTTTTTTCGATGCGGCGCGGCGGCTGCCACATTGCAGGTTCCTGCTTGGCGGCGCCGGCTGGGGCGACGTGCCGGACAACGTGCGCGCCCTGGGGCACGTGGCGACCGCCGATCACAATGCCTTCAACTGCAGCGCCAAGCTGGTGCTCAATATCAATCGCGACAGCATGGCGAGGTTCGGCTGGTCGCCGCCCACGCGCGTGTTCGAAGCCGCCGGCGCCGGCGCCTGCCTGATCGTGGATGCATGGGAAGGCATCGAGGAATTTCTGGAACCCGATCGCGAGGTGCTGGTCGCCCGCGACGGCGCGGCCGTTGCGCAATACATGCACGCGATCGGCGCACGGCATGCGCGGCGGATCGGCGCGCGCGCGCGCGTGCGGCTGCTGGCCGAACACACCTACGCGCGGCGCGCGGCGCAGGTGGAGCGGATATTGCTGGATGCCTCGCCGCACACGCCCAGTGCGGCCGAGAACAGGATGACTTTCACTCGCGCGGGCGCGCATCGACCTGGATTGCTGGCATGAACAACTCGCTGGACATCGTGATCCTCGGCTTGTCGTTGCGCTCATCCTGGGGCAACGGCCATGCCACCACTTATCGCGCATTGATCCGCGCACTGCTGCGGCGTGGGCATCAGGTACGCTTCCTCGAACGTGATCTGCGCTGGTACGCGCAGAACCAGGATGCGCCGGCGGACCTCGCCGCCTGCATCGCGCTCTATGGCAGCGTCGACGAACTGAGACAGGTGCACGCCGAGGCGATCGCGCATGCCGATCTGGTGATCGTCGGCTCCTATGTGCCGGACGGGATCGAAATCGGCGACTGGGTGCAGGACACCGCGCATGGTGCCACGGCTTTCTACGACATCGACACGCCGGTGACGCTGGCGAAACTCGAGCGGGATCGGTGCGACTACCTGCATCCCCGCCTGATCGCGGGTTACGATCTTTACCTGTCCTTTACCGGCGGTCCGCTGCTGCAAACGCTGCAGCAGCGCTACGGCGCGCACGCGCTGCCGTTCTACTGCGCGGTGGATGCCGAACGCTATACGCCGGTGCAGGTCGCGCCGCGCTTCGATCTCGGCTACATGGGAACCTACAGCGATGATCGCCAGCCAACCCTGCAACGGTTGCTGATGGAGCCCGCGCAAACCTGGTCGGCAGGCCGCTTCGTGGTGGTCGGGCCGCAGTATCCGGAAACCATCGAATGGCCGGCCAATGTCCATCGCATCGAGCATCTCGGGCCGGGCGAGCATCCACGCTTTTACAACGAACAGAGGTTTACGCTCAACGTGACGCGCGCGGACATGATCGCGGCGGGCTGGTCGCCGAGCGTACGGCTGTTCGAGGCCGCGGCTTGCGGTACGCCGATCATTTCCGATGCGTGGCCCGGGCTCGATTCGTTCTTCGAACCCGGCTGCGAAATCCTGATCGCGCAGGATGCGCGACAGGTGTTGTACTGGTTGCGCGACATGCCGGCGCGGCGCCGACATGCGATCGGCACCGCCGCGCGCGCACGGGTGCTGGCCGAACACACCGCCGCGCATCGCGTGGAAACGCTGGAGCAATATCTCGACCGGGTTGCTCCGCGTCGCATTCCAGTCCGGTCGTTCGGGAGTGTGCGCCATGACAGCGCGGCATGAAGCCAGACAAACCACCAATCATGACGAGATCCGCACTTGGGCCGAGGCGCGCGGCGGCCGGCCGGCCAGCGTGCGCGGCACCGAGGACAATGAGGAAGCCGGCGTGTTGCGGATTGCCTTCAGCGACGACGAGAATCTGGAAACCATCGAGTGGGACGAATTCTTCGACAAGTTCGAGGAAGAACACCTGGCCTTTCTCTACCAGGACCGCACCGCGGACGGTGGCGAGAGCCGCTTCTTCAAACTTGTCCAGCGCGGCGAGCCCAGGCACGGACGCGATCATGGACGCGACCACGGCCGGCATCCCGGGACCCGCCACTAGTGGCGGCGCTTGCCACCGATGCGGGCATGCGTTCGCTGCACGAACAGATCGCGGAACTTGGGCCGTGGTTCCACAATCTGCATTTGCCGCAAGGCGTGCAAACCTGCCCCGACCACCCGCTCGGTGATTTCCCGGCGTTCAAGTGGCGCGAGATCGCGCCGCATGTTCCGGCTGACCTCGGCGGATGGCGCGTGCTGGACATCGGCTGCAACGCCGGCTTCTACAGTTTCGAACTGGCCGGGCGCGGCGCGCGGGTGACCGGCATCGACATGGATCCGCATTACCTGCGCCAGGCGCGCTGGGCGGCGGAGCAGTTCGGTTGCGCCGATCGCATCGAGTTTCGCCAGATGCAGATCTACGACCTGATGCGCGAGGACACGCGCTATGACCTGGTCTGGTTCATGGGTGTGCTGTATCACCTGCGCCACCCGCTGCTGGCGCTGGATATCGTTCGTCGCAAAACCACGCGCATGCTGATCCTGCAGACGCTGACCATGCCGGGCGAGGAGGTCGCGCCGGTCGCGCGCGAATTCCCGCTGGACCAACGTGACGCGATGCTCGAGCCGGGTTGGCCCAAGATGGCGTTCATCGAGCATCGCCTGGCCGGCGATCCGACCAACTGGTGGGCGCCCAATCATGCCTGCGTGGAAGCGATGCTGCGCGCCAGCGGTTTCAAGGTGCGCGCCCGAATCGCGCACGAGTGCTATCGATGCGAGCCGACGACAGGCGATCCCGAGATCAACGAAATGATCGAAACGGAACTGTGCGCGGCCACGGGTCGAGGCCTGCGCGACAAGTCCGGCCGCGGCGACGGCTAAAGACGGCCGGATCGCAGCGCTTCCCGCGCCGGCCGCTCCGACCAGGTCGGAGCGAACGCGGCCGGCAAGCCATGCAGATCGTCCTCGTGATCGTATTCGATCGCCGCACCATCGATGCGCAGGCCGTCGCCGTCGAATTGCCGTGCGCCCGCTTCGAGCTTGCGCCACGAGTTGATTTCGGCCGGCAGGTAACGCGACCAGCGCGAGGTGAACGCGCCCAACCTGAACACGCCATGCAACACCAGCGCGCGCTCGTTGAAACTGAACTGCACCGGCGCGCCCTCTTCGGGCAGCGCCAGGGCAGTGGGAATCCAGTTATTCATCATGCAAAGGGTCCTTGCGGCAACGGATCACGCCGCCGATTTTCAGCTCCCGTGAGTGAAGGGAACGAGCAAGCTTTGTGCAGCAATGCGTCGACGCGAACGGCGGACGTGATAACGCGACGGGAATCACGTCACACCGATCTTGCCCCGGGTGGAAGCCCTGACAGTCCATCCGTGGGCTATCAGAGCTTCCTGCATGAGCACGAAAAGGCGCGCGTGCTGCATGCATCACTGCCGTCCGTGGCTTGAGGAACGCGAGGTTCCGCGCACGATTCAGCACAGCTCGTGCCAGCAGGCTGGCACATCTGCGCGGCAATCGCAGCCGCATTCCCACGCGATTGTGACGAGCGCGTGGTGCTGACGACGACACGCGCGAGGGCAAAGCTTTTCGCATCGCGAGGAAAGTAATACCTGCCGCGCCCGCAGCGCGCACGCAAGGCGTTGGTCTCGGCGGCGGCATGGATACTGCAATCTGGATTGCTCGCAAATCTGGAGTACATGGATGTTCAACCGCAGCGATCGTCCCCTGCCACATGCCGCCCGCATTACCGAACTTCTGGAACTGGCCTACGCCGCGGAACTGACCCGCATGCGTCACGTGCTGAAAGCGCTGGAATGCGCGCAGGACGCCGGTTTGCGCAGTGACTGGCGCGCGTGCATCGCGGAGGCGCGCGCGCGCGCGGCGATGCTGGCACACATGCTCGGGGAACTTGGCGTCGCGTCCGCGGCCACTTCGGAGCCGCGCGCGGCCGGGGGGGACTGCCTGCTGGAGGCGATGGAGCTGGCGCTGCGCAACGGCGACCTTACCGCCGCCGAGGCCATTGCACGCGAATGCGTGGTGCTGGCGGAAGCACGCTGCGCGCAAGCCTGGCGGCGCGTGCAGCAGGCGATGACGGTACGCACGGGCGGCGCGACGCTGGCGGCGTAACGGGTTTGCGCGCCCCGACGAGGCTGATATCAACCGCGCTGCGCGCGACGCCGGAACATCATCATCAGCGCCATCGCGCCGGGCACCGCGACCAGCGCGATCCACGCGCCTTCGCTGAATTGCGACACCAGTGCCACCGCGATCACGACCGCGGTCACCAGCGCACCGAAGGCATTGATGGCCAAGCGCAGCCGCAAGCCGGCGGGCGTGCTCCAGTCGCCTTGCTGGCGAAGCGCGCGGCGCCAATGCAGGCTCAGCGAGAGTTGCGACAGCGTGAAGCCGAGCAGTACGCCGATGGTGAACAGCGGGACCAGACGCTGCGTAATGCCGCCGAAGGCGAGCAGCAGCACCGCCGCGCAGGTCGCCAGCACCAGCATGCCGAAGCGATTGCCAGAAGCCACGAAGTTTTTCGGCAGATAACCGTCTTCGGCGATGCTGCGACATAGCCGCGGCAGCGCCACGAAGCTGGTATTGGCCGACAGCATCAGCACGCACAACAGCACGGTCATCGCCAAGAAATAGAACACGCCCTGTCCGCTGACCGCTGCGGCAAGTTGCGCCAGAACGCTGCGATAACCTGGCTGCGCCTGATCCATCGCGGTGATGTGATAAACCGGGAGCAGCCAGCCCACGCCGGCCAGCAACAGGGCCAGCGCCGCGACGATCAGGGTCAGGGTGCGCCGTCCGTAACGCTGTACCGGATCACGAAACGCGCCGATGCCGTTGCTGACCGCTTCCACGCCGGTGGTGGCGGTGCAGGCCACCGCGAATGCGCGCAGCAGCAGCCACCAATTCGCCGGGTGCGCCCCGGCGATGCCCGCATGCGGCGCGACCAGCGCGTGCGGATGGCCGCCGGCCGCGACCGCGTGGTACAAGCCGAACGCAATGATGATCACGAAGCAGCCGACGAACGCGTAGGTCGGCAATGCCAGCGTGCGCCCGGAAAACATCGCGCCGCGCAGGTTGAGCAGCGTCAGCAGCACCAATACCGCCAGGCACAGAGAGAGCGTGTAGGCGTGCAGCACCGGCAGCACCGAGATCAGCGCGCCGACGCCCGCCGAGATGCCGACCGCGGCGTTCAGCACGTAATCGATCAGCAGTGCGCTCGCGGCGAGCAGGCTGGCCGGTTCACCCAGGTTTCTGCGCGTCAGCGCGTACGCGCCGCCGTTGTCGGGGTAAGCGCCGATGGTTTGTCGATAAGTGACGTACAACAAGGCCAGCAGCACCAGTACCGCCGCGATCAGCCAGCGCGCGTACATCGCCGCCGCCGCGCCCGACGACGCGAGTGCCAGCAGCGCGGCTTCCGGACCGTAGGCGATGGACGCAAGCGCATCCAGTCCCATCGCCGGCACGCCTTCGAATGCGGTGATCTTGCGCGCCGCGCGCTGACGCTTTCCCAACAGCAGACTGAGGAAATCCACTCGCCCTATACCGCGCCATCCGTGCCCGTTGCGACCGGCGCGACGGCGTGGCCGCGACGCAGCAGCGCGCGGCAGAACATCGGGCGATCTTCCGCGCCCAGACGATATTTGTAAGCCTCGCGTCCGCGCAGGAAATGAAACTCCTGCACGCCTTCTCCGCTTGCATTGCGCATCGCCGCGACGATGGTCAGCAGGCCCGGGCTGAAGCGCGACCACACCGGATCAAAGCCGGTGAGGTAGAAGTGCGCGGCATTGCCGCTGTGCATCACCAGAGCGGCGGCGAGCGGGCGGTTGTCGCACTTCAGCCGGCAGAACCGCAGCAGGCCCGCTTCGCCGAGATCGGGAATCAGCGAGCGCATGAACGCGCACATCAAGGGGTCGGACAGCTTGCCGGGCTCTCCGCGTTCGCGCCAGCGCCGGCCGTGCAGCCACTCCAGCGTCCGCGCCGCACCGCGCCATTCGGCCTTCGGCAGCGGGCCGAGGACCACTTCGCCTTCGCGGCACAGGTTGCGTTGCGCCAGCCGCAGGTTGCGGCGGGTCTTGCCATTGATGCAGCCGAGTCCCTGTTCGCCGCGCGCGCGCGCGACGGTGCAGAGGTCGCCGTCGCGCACCCGGCTGTGCCAACCCTGCGGCGTGCGGGCGCGCAGCAGTGACGAGTGCGGAGGCAACTGCTGCAAATCGATCTTCGCGCAACCCAGCGCTTCGGCCGCGGCAACCAGCGAATGCAGCAGGTCCTCGCCCAGTTGCTCGCGGCCGGGCGCAATCAGGGCGTCGCCGCAATCGGAGGGCCCGGTACCGGCCAGAAGCAATGTGCCGCGCCAGCTGAAGAACGGCAGCAGCGCGACCAGCGTGCCATGCTCGCGCACCGCAATCGCGCGGGTGCGGTCGGGCGCGTAATGCCGGGCCCAGCACAGGATCCAGGTAGGCGACAGAAACGGCGTGGCGTCCGGCAGCGAGTGCCACAACGTCCACCACTCGGCGCGCAGTGCGGTGAGTTCGGAAAGCGAACCGAGCACTTCGATATGACGCGCGGCGGCGGGTGCGACGGGCGGCAGAGTCAGGGGAGAAGGCGTGGACATGATGGAGGTTCCTCAAAACGGGTCGGTTCATGCGTCGGTGCGAAAGGCCAGATCGCCGACCTGACCGCTGTCCCGACCTGCTTGAGCGAAATCGGCATGTGCGGTGTGGATCGGCGGCACGGCCACTGCCCGCGCGTGGTCGGCGACTTGCGCGGCGAGACGTTGATAAAGATCGAGATAGGCGTCGCACATGCGTTGCAGCGGAAAACGCGTTCGCGCGGCTTCACGGCAGGCGCGCGGGTCGATGCGTCCGCACGCCGCCATCGCCTCCGCCATCGCGCGCGCGTCCCGCACCAGATAACCGGTGACGCCATGATCTATGATGTCGGGCAGCGCGCCGCTCGGATAGGCGATCACCGGTGTGCCGGCGGCCAGCGCTTCCATCGCGACCAGCGAAGAGGTTTCCGGCGCGCAGCTCGGGATCAGCACGCAGCGCGCGGCGGCAAGCATTCGCAGCTTGCGCGCTTTACGCAGCACGCCGACGAAGCGTACCCGTGCATCCAGTCGCGGCGCGATCCGTTCGTCGAAATAGCGTCGATGCGCGGGCCATGCGAATACCTCGCCCGCGATCAGCAGCGGCATCTGCGCCAGCCTGGCCGCCTCGATTGCATCATGGAAACCTTTTTCCGGACAGATCCGGCCGAGTATCAGCGCGATATTGCGCTTGCGCGTGGCGAGCGCGAACGGATTCTCCGGCACGCCGTTTTCGATCGCGCCGAGCAGGCGCGTGCCTTCCGGTGCGCTGCGGGCCTGATGACGCGACACCGGTTGCAACCAGGTGAGCGGGCGCCGCGGGTGCAGCACCGCATCCGCGTGCCATGCCAGCGGCAGATGCAGGGTGATCAGCGTCGGCACGCCCGGCGGTGGCAGATAGCCGTCGCAGTCCACGCCGTGCAGATGGACGGCGTCGATGCGCTGCTCGCCCAATACCCGCACGATCGCCGTGTGCACGTTGCGATGTACCTGATTGCGCGCGTGCGTGTTGTCGTCCTGGCGGACGCGTGGCAAGCGCACCAGCGTTCCTGCAACCTGCGAGCCTTCGCATGCGATCACGATGGATTGATGACCCGCCGCAACCAGCGCGCGGTCGAGCGCGCCGGCTACTTGTTCGGCGCCGCCGACCGGATCCGCGCGCAACGGGACGAACGGGAACGGCACGCTCAGCACGCGCAGGCTCATAGTCCACCGCCCAGCCAGAAGCCGCGCAGCGCTTCGGCGGCGCGTTGCCGCCAGCGCGCGCTGGTGATGCGCCAGCCGAGAGTGTCGTAGAACGCGTGACGCGGCGGCGCGGGTTGGCGGAAGTCGTACAGCGGCGCCGCGCGGTAGCGTTCTCGTTCCAGCGGAAACGCCGACAGCGTGGCGCGCTGGCTGCGGAAGCAGGCGATCGCGCGCGCCTTGCGGCAGCGTTCGCCGGCGTCCAGCACGGCGGTACGTTCCGGGCGCGTGGCGTCCCTCCAGAATTCGCCGGCCACCCACTCGCCATCGCGCAGGTGATAGGAGGGGAACTCGATGATCGCCGGGGCCTCGCCCTGCACGCGGCGCAGCAACGCGCACGCGGCGTGCACCGCGAACGCGCAGGTATCGTGATCCGGATGCCCATGTTCATATGCATGCGTGATCACAATGCGGGTGTCGGCGAGGTCGTCGCAGAGGCGCTGCACCACTGCGACCAGCCGCTCGGCGGTCTCCTGATCCACGCAGTCGTAGCCGATCCGCGCGCGCGGTTCCGCGCCTAACGCATGCAGCGCGCGCTCCAGTTCATGCGCGCGCGCCGCTGCATATTCGGCGCGATCGGAGAAACCTTCGCGGGCCGCGTCACGCATGTCGCGAGGCGCGCCGTCGGTGAGATGGATCAGCTTGAATTGCCGCAGGCGCGCCAGCCGCGCGCCCAAGCCCAGCGTCTCGTCATCCGGATGCGCGACCACCACCGCGACCGGCGAGCCGATCGGAGCACCGGCAGCGAGCGCGGCTTCGATCATGCGGAGTACTCCGCCGTTGCCCTTGATTTGTCATTCCCGCGCAAACGGGAATCCAGCGCCTTGGCAGGCTCGCCGGCTGCCCGCTCGCGCGGGAATGCCCACGCGTGGATTTTCAGCATCGAAGCAACTTGCCCGATCACGTTTTCCCACCCGCCCACTTGCGGCTGCCGGATCAGCCGCATCGTCGGGTACCACGGCGAGTCGGCGCGAGCGCGCATCCAGCGCCAATCACAATCCGCCGGCAGCAAGGTCCAGGTCGGCAACCCGAGTGCACCGGCGAGGTGCGCGCTCAGGGTGTCCACCGAGATCACGAGATCGAGCGAGCACAGTCGCTGCGCGAACACGCGCAGGTCGCGGCAGGCGAGATTGCGCATCGGGAACGGTGTGGGCAGCGCCGGATATTGCAACGAGAACCATTGCACGCCGCGCAGGCGCGCCAGCGGTGCCAGTGCGCTTTCCGGGACCGAGCGCGCGGCATTCCAGTCGCCGGCGCGCCAGCACAGGCCGATGCGCGGCGGCTGCCGCGGATCGCGCCCGGCGCGCGGGAACTGCGAGCCGAGATACGGCACGCGCGCGGGGATTTCGTCGGGCACCAGCCGCAGGATGTGCGGCAGCTCCATCAGTTCGACATCGCAATCGCGCGCGATGCCGGGCGCGCCGTCGTGCAGCGCCACGAGCCGATCGATGCCCGGCGCATCGCGCAGCAGATCGAGCAGGGCCGGTTGCGCCCACAGCGCGACCGTCGCGCAGCGCTCGTGCAGCCGCGGCAGCAGACGCACGAACTGGATGGTGTCGCCAAGCCCGTGATAGCAGTGGACCAGCACGCGCGCGCCGGTCAGCGCGCGACCATCCCACAGCCACTGCCAATGGCGTGGCAACTCGTGCGTGCGTTCGCCCGCGCGCGCGCGGCGCTGCAGGATGCGATCACTGATATTCCACGCGGCGGCGAAATCGCCGCGCAACATGGCCCTCGTCCATGAGTCCATAGCATTGTGGCCGATTCACCCGGCGCCCCTCGTTCGCCTGCAATCCGCGCCGTCGACGGGCAACGAGACCGTGCACAGATATCTGGCGGATGAGGAATTTTGCGCGAGCGGTTCCGCGGTTCATCCCATTGCAGTCACCCGAATCCCGGGCTGCTCAGAATGCCGCGCCGACCGTGTTCGGAAGGTGCAGATGGCGCGCGACGGAGGCACCGATGTCGGCAAAACTTTCCCGCTTGCCGAGCGAGCCGCGCGCGATGCCGGGCCCGAATGCCAGCACCGGCACGCACTCGCGCGTGTGATCGCTGCCGGGCCAGGTCGGGTCGCAACCGTGATCGCCGGTGATGATGGCGAGATCGCCCTCGCGCATCACATCCAGCAGTTCCGGCAGGCGCGTGTCGAGCGCTTCCAGTGCGGCGGCATAACCGGCGGTGTCGCGGCGATGGCCATACAGCGTGTCGAAATCCACCAGGTTGGCAAACAGCAGCCCGCCGTCCGCCAGCCGCGGCACCACATCCATGATGCGATCGAACACGCGCTGGTTGTCCTCGCCGACCAGTTCGCGTCCGGTGGCGTCATGGCAGAACAGATCGCCGATCTTGCCGACCGACACTACTTCGCGGCCGGCATTGGCGGCGCGATGCAGCAGCGTGCCGCGCGGTGGCGGTACGCCGTAATCGTGCCGCCGCGGCGTGCGCCGGAAGCCGGCCTGCGGCGTGCCGGTGAACGGCCGCGCTATCACCCGCCCGATGCGCAGGTCGTTGCAGAGTTCGCGCGCGATACGGCAGACGCGATACAGGCGTTCCAGACCGAAGCGTTCCTCGTGCGCGGCAACCTGGAAAACGCTGTCGCCGGAGGTGTAGACGATCGGCTTGCCGGTGCGCAGGTGTTCCTCGCCGAGTTCGTCGATGATTTGCGTGCCCGAAGCATGCCGTTGGCCGAGTACGCCCGGCAATTGCGCGCGTTCGCACAGCTCGTCCATCAACGCTTTCGGAAAGCACGGCTGTGCGTGCGGAAAGTAACCCCAGTCGCGCTTAACCGGCACGCCGGCGATTTCCCAATGGCCGGTTTGGGAATCCTTGCCGGCGGAAATTTCCGCCGCGCTTCCGGCGCGGCCGCGGCACCAGCGGCGCGTTTCCAACCCCGGCGGCGCGCGCCCGGTGGCACTGCGGCACGCCTCGCCCAGGCCCAGCGATGCCAGGAAGGGGAGATTCAATCCGCCGTGACGCACGCCCGCCTGATCGGCATCGCGCCGCGCGCAGCGGGTGGCGATGTGGCCGACGGTGTCGGCGCCCAGATCACGGTAGCGCGGCGCATCCGGCGCGCCGCCCACGCCGACCGAATCCAGCACGATCAGGAAGGCGCGGCTCATGCGAACGCCTCATCCGCCGCCGCGCCGGCGATTGCGCTGGCCGGTGCGTAGCGTTCCACCATGCGCGCACAGAAATCCGCATACAGTGCCGGATCGCGCGGCGCGCTGGAGTGGTGCGGGGCCAGCCCCAAATGTTGGGGCGTGAAACAGAAGGTCAGCGTGATCTCGAATTCGCGCAACGCGTACATCTGGCGGTCGAACCATTCCATCGCGTTGGGACGGAAGCTGTCGGCCCACGACAGCCCGGTGCGGAGATAACGCACGCCCAGCCGCTGCATCCATTCCACCGCGTCATCCAGCCGGGGATCCTCGAAATGGAACCACTGACACAACCCGAGTTGCGGCGTGTGCCGCGCAAATTTTTCCAGCGCGAGTTTCGGCGTGCCGTCTTCGCGCAGCAGGCCCATGTGGAAATGACGATAGTAAGAAGAGCCTTCCGCTTCCTTGTGGCGGGTGGTCGCCTCCCATTCTCGCGGCAGATCGTAGAGGCTGTACCAGTGGATGCGCGGCGCGCGGCCGAGCAGCAATTGCGCGGTGCGCTCAAGGCCCCACGATTGCACTTCCTCGGCGCCGAAACTGGATACGCCGACCTCGCTGACGATCACCGGCTTGTCGGTGAGCGCCTGGATTTCGGCGAGCTTGTCCGGCCAGGCGTGAATCGACCACAGATTCCAGTCCAGCGGAAAGCCGTGCACGGCGAGTTGCTGCACTTCGTCCAGCACGCCGCGTTGCGCCATGTTGCGGATGAACTCCGGATCGATCGGCGAAATGCCACCCAGCACGCACGGCAGCTTCGGGTTGACCGCGCGCACCGCGCGCGCCGCGAGTTTGGTCATGGCGGCGTAGCGCGACCAGTCCGGATCCAGCGCAGGATCCCAGTGCGACTTGTTGTTGGGCTCGTTCCAGAGCATCACCGCTTCGATCATCGGAGGTTCTCCCCAACCAGGACGGGATTGACGTGACCATTGCCGAAGGGTTGCGCGTCGGCATCTGGCGCGTCGCGCGCGGCCAGCAGATTGATCGCGGCGTGATAGCCGGCCAGCGTGCCGACGTCCATGTATGACTCGCCGGCCTTGACGCCGATCGCGAGTCCGCCCTGCTGCAGCCATGCGTTCACCAGCGTGCCGATGTATTCGTCGCGTTTTTCGCGCGCCAGCCAGAGCGTGTGCAGTTGCGTGAACACGCGTGCGGGCATCTTGAACGCGCCCCAGATCCAGCGCGTGCCGGGGTCGTCCTGCTTGACGCGGATCTCGCGCACGCAATCGCACTCGTCCAGCAGTACCGCATCGAACAGTTCCGGCTGCGCCACCGGGAACAGCAGGAACGAAAGCATGTCCTCGGGCAGTCGCGCCAGCGCATCGTCCGGAAACCACACGGTGTCCGGCAGGCCGATCGCCACACTGTCGTTCGCGCCGATCAGCGGGCGCGCGCGGAAAATCGCATCGCACAAGCCGGAAGGTTGGGCCTGCACGACATAGGCGATCGGCACGTCGGCGAATTCACCGCCGAAGTAGTCCAGGATGTCGGACTTGCCTTCGCCGATGACGAAACAAAGTTTGTCGGCGCCGCCGCGCAGCATGCGGTCGACCAGGTATTCGGCGACCGCGCACGGGCGCGCGGCATCATGCGGCGAACGCGCGCCGACGGGCAGCAGTTCCTTGGAGAACGCCAGCGGCTGGATGCGCGTGCCGCGTCCCGCGGCGGGAATGATGCCCCACATTCAGATGGCCTCCATTTGTGCCGAGATGGGTTGGGCACTGCACGCGGGTGCGGCGCGCTCCAGTGCGGTTTGCTCCAGCATGTCGATCAACTGCCGGGCGCGGTGCGTGGAAGTGTGTTCGGCCAGCGTGCGTTCGCGCGCGCGTGCGCCGATCCGCTGCAGCGCGGCATCCGGCAGATCGATCGCGGCGAGCGCGTCTTGCGTATCACGCGCCAGCAGGATTTCTTCGTCGGGTTTGTAGAACCCGGTCAACCCGGGCCAGCCATCGCTCAGCACGGCCGCGCCGCACGCGGCCGCTTCGAACAGCCGGCCCGACGGGCACCAGCCCATGCGTGCCATCGGCGCGCGCGTCACGTTCAACACCAGCCGCGAGGAACACAGAAATGCGGCATGCTCGTCGGGCGGCAGATGGCGCACGAACCACACGTTCTTGCCCCACGGGAAATCAGGCGGGTACTGCGCGCCGGCGATGATGAAGCGCCGCTGCGGCCGCGCCCGTGCCACGCGCACGAACAATGCTTCCAGCGCCGGCTGACGATCCGCCGCATAGGTGCCGATCCAGGAAAAATCGGCGCGATAGTGATCTTTCGGCGGCGCCGGCGAATGCACGCGCGGATCCACGTGCCCGTACAGCGCCGCGGTGCGGCGCGCGCCGAGCACCCGCTCCAGTTCGCGCAGCGCCGGACCGCCGGCGTAACTGAGCACCAGATCGAAATCGCGCAGCGCGCGCTGGTCCAGCCACGGCACGGTGTCGCCGGCCGCAAACCTGGCCAGAGTGACCGGCGTGTCGAGATCGTAGAACACCCGCAGCGGGCGCGCGGCTTCCAGCAGCATTTCGCGCGCCGCCAATGCATCGGGGCAATAGGACGTGACGATCGCGGCATCGGCATCGGCAAGTTCGCGTTGCGCGCGCGCGCGGACGGAAGCCCAGTCCGGATACAGGATCAAACCCGCGTCGTCGGCATTCCAGTCGCGCGCTTGCGCGTACCACGGCGCGTCGTGTTCGAAAAACACCACGCGGTGCCCGAGCGCCGCAAGCGCCGCGTACAGACCGCGCCAAAGCGTCGCGTGACCGTTGCCCCACGACGAGGAGATGCTCAAGCCGAAGATGACCAGCTTCATGCGGCGGCGGCCTCGCTGGGTGCGCACGCGGTCAGCACGCCGCCTGCGAAGCTCAAGCGCACGATCGACGCCGGAGCGACTTCGTACAACGCCCAGTGGTCCACCGGCGCGTGCAGCGCGTGCATCAGCGCGGCGCGCACGATTTCGGCGTGGGTCACGAGCAACAAGCTGGCGTCCGGGTGTGCGTCGGCCAGGCGTGTGAGATAGGCCAGCAGTGCCGCCTGCACGCCGGCAATGCCAAAACCCCCGGGCGTGCGCGCATGCGCGCGCGCGCGATTCCACTCTCGCCAACCCGGATCGTTCTCGAGTTCGACGAACGTGCGACCGGCCCAGACGCCGAAATCCAGTTCGTCCAGCTCCGCGGCGATGTGCACTTCGACATGCAGCGCCGCGGCAATCGTGTGCGCGGTCTGGCGGGTGCGTTTGCGCGGGCTGCACTCGATGCTCGCCGGCTTCTCGCCGCGCAACTGCTTCGCCAGCGCGCGCGCCTGGGCGCGCCCGCGCGCGTCCAGCGGCGGATCGAGCGCGCGCCCGAGCAGGATGCGCTCAGTCAGCGCGCACGTGGCGTGGCGCACGAGCAGGAAGCGCGTGGTCATGCGTACGATTCCGTTGCGTGCTGCGCGCTTCGCGCGCGGGCTCGTCCTGAAGGGAGTCTTCGCGCAGCGGCTGCAGGCGCATGAATTCAAGCGTCAGCTCGCGCGCTACGTGATCGGGAAATTGCTGCGGCGGCGACTTCATGAAGTAGCTGGAAGGGCCGATGATCGCGCCGCCCAGGCCACGGTCCAGCGCGAGTTTGGCGCAGCGCACCGCATCGATCACCACACCGGCGGAATTGGGCGAGTCCCACACCTCCAGTTTCAATTCGATCGACAGCGGCGAACCGCCGAAGGCAGTGCCTTCCATCCGGATGTATGCCATCTTGCGGTCGGTCAGCCATTCCACGTGGTCGGACGGTCCGACGTGGATATGTTCGGGTGCGACTTCGATCTGGCTTGTCACCGAACGCGTCTTGGACAATTTCTTGGATACCAGCCGTTCGCGCTCCAGCATGTTCTTGAAATCGGAATTGCCGCCGAAATTGAGCTGGTAAGTGCGATCCAGCCGCACGCCGCGATCACGAAACAGATTGGCCAGCACGCGGTGAACGATGGTCGCGCCGACCTGGCTCTTGATGTCGTCGCCGAGCAGTGGCAGGCGCGCGCGTTCGAATCGCTTGCGCCATTCCGCATCGGACGCGATGAATACCGGGATGCAATTGACGAAGGCGCAGCCGGCTTCCAGCGCCTGCCGCGCATACCACTCTGTTGCGTGTTGCGAGCCGACCGGCAGATACGACACCAGCACTTCGGTGCCGGTGCGGCGCAGCACGTCGGCTACGTCCGTCGCCGGCGCTTCGGATTCCACGATGTCTTCGCGCAGGTATTCGCCGATGCCGTCGAGCGTGGGTCCGCGCATTACCTCCACACCACTGCGCGGCAGCTCGGCGAAGATTCGCGTGTTGTTGGGTTCGCACAGCAGGGCTTCGGACAGGTCGCGGCCGACCTTACCGGCGTGGATGTCGAACGCGGAGGTGATTTCGATGTCGCGCGGCCGATAACGCCCGACCGCATTGCTCATCAGGCCGGGGATCGGCGTTTCGTCGAGGGCATCGGCATAGAACTGCAAGCCTTGCACGAAGGACGAGGCGCAATTGCCGGCGCCGACGATGCCGACGCGCACGCTGCTCGAGTTCACCGTTCTCCTCCTTGAGACTGCCAGCGGGGCTTGGCACCTGCGCCATGCAGGAACCGTGCAAACGTACTCCGGTGTACAAAGCGTTGCGCAAGATCAACTTGGGCGCGGCCAACCGCGGCCCATGCGAGTAATCGAGGCCACGCCCGGGGAAAGTTTTTCTGATCGGGTGCGCGCTGATCGGGTGCGCGCCGTGCTGGATCCGCCTTGATCGGCGGAGCACGCCAGCCATGCGAATCGAGCATGAATGCCGATCGGCCGATACGCCGCGCATGGCGCGTACTCAAGGTACGCGACCGCCAGCATCATCATCTTCTTCTTCCGGCGCCTTGGCGGGGACGAATGGCGAAACCGGGTCGCTGGCGGGGAAAGTCTCCTCCAGTGCGCCGTCCAGGTTTTCGCTTTCGTTGGCCTTGCGCCGTTGCCGCTGATCGGGCGTCTCTTTGCCGCGCGAGTGGCCGGGATCCTTGCGATCGGTAGGCATGTTATGACCTGTTGCCGCTGGCCCAAGCGAACCGCGTTGCTCCTGCAGCGGTTGCCAGGCAAGACGCCCGCCGCAGTGCCATGGTCAGTCTGTGGTCAAGGCGCGCGACGTCGCATGGCGACCACTGCGTTATCGGTTGCCCATGCAGCGACATACATCCTCCTCATGACGCGTTGCGCATGGCCAAAGCGCCGCCGGCGCGACCACTTGGGCTAAGCGGTCCCGTTCAGCGTACGCGCTTGCACCGGGTCGGCATCGCCGCGCGTGCGTGCGTGACGTGCTTGCCGGTGGCTCCGCTCTTGCGCTGATGCGCGGTGGCCAACGGCGGCAGCTTGACGCTTGCGCCGCGCAGGTCGGCGTACTGCCGGTACTCCTGCAGCAACGCCTGTTTGCGTTCCAGCAGCCGCGTCCCGAGTGCCTCCAGGTCGATATCGGCTTTCTTCACCTGCGGCATCAACTCGTGTTCCTCCTCGTGCACATGGTGCTGCACGTATTCCTTCAGCACGCTGAGCCTGGCTTCGAACATCTCGTCGCTGGGGCTGCTGCCGCTGATGTCCTCGATCAGTCGCTTGAGGCTCATGTGCTCGACCCTGGCCTCCGCGACCAGGTCGCGATCCTCCTCGTCCAGCGCTCTTTGCGCGGCGGGGTAGAACAGTTCCTCCTCGATTTCGCTGTGCACGATAAGGCTCAGGCAGATGTGCTGCGCCATCTCGGCCTTGCTGCGCGAATCACTTTCCGCATCGAACTGCTTGAACATGGATTCGACTTCGCGATGATCGTGCTTCAGCAGTTCGATCGCATTGCTTTCCTTGCCAGCCATGGTGCTTCCTCCGTTGTGTACGTTCACGCTGCAATGCGTATGCCACGGAATCCTGCGCCAGTGCGCGTGAAAGTGATGCAAGCTTGCCGTTATGCGCGCGGGGCACGGCGGCTCGCCCGGGCGTCGTGATGCTGCGCAAGCGTGCGGGTATTCCATTCCCACCTGTGAAAGAAGCCCACGGGTTTGCTGGCTGTTCCGTGCGCGCCAACAAGCAACGCTGCGATCCACGCGCAAGAGCATTGATGGCTGCGCGCTTCGATAAACGCCCGCATCCCAACCGGCTTCCGCGGCCCGCAAGCAGATGGCACAAGCGTTGCTGACATCGCCTGCACGGCGCGCGATGCGGCGCATGGCGCCGTGACTTCCATCGACTCCCAACCACGAGGCAGGCAGGCATGAACAAGAAGATTCTCGGCATCATCGCCGCGAGCGGACTTTCACTCACGGCCGGCGCGGCATTTGCGCAGAGCTCAACCGCACAACAGCCACCCCCCACCACCATGCAAAACGGCGCGCGGCAAACCGGCACGCCGCAGACCGGCATGCAGCCACAGAGCGGCATGAACGACAACGGCATGAACAGCGCCAGTGGCAGTGGCATGAACGGCAATGGGATGAGCGGCAGCGGCATGCAATCGGCGACGCCGCCCAGCTTCAGCACGCTGGATACCCAGGGCAACGGCTTTCTGACCCAGCAGGATGCGGCGCAGAATTCGTGGCTGGGTTCGCACTGGGCGCAATGCGACGCCGATCACGACGGCAAGGTCACGCGCTCCGAATTCGACGCGTGCAGCCAGCAGCAGTAACCGGAACCGGAACACGCTCGTCTTTGCGTGGCCGTTCGGTTCGTTGAACGCCCGCAATGACGACGTGTTCGGTGCCTGGTGCGTACGCCAAAATGCGTGCTTCGTCACCTGATCGTCATCACCGTCCAGCCTTTCGGCTTTTCGGCAACGTGCAAGGCGATGTCGTCACCGTGCCGGCGGAACTCCAGATCGCACAAACCGCCGCCGAGACGCCAGTTGCTGATGCGCAACCACTTGACGTCGGGTGGCAATTGCGACGAGCGGAACACCAGCGTGCGCCGGGTGGCGTCGATATCCAGCCCAAGCAATGCGGCGAGCAGCATATAGACGCTGCCGACCGCCCATGCCTGCGGTGAACACGCCACCGGGTACGGCACGGGACCGAGGCAACTGGTTTTCTCGAACCCGCAGTACAGCTCCGGCAGCCGATGCAGCGGCAGCAGCGTGGCCGCTTCGCAGAATGCGATGAACACCTGCACCGCCGCATCGACATGCCCGTAGCGGCTGAGTCCGCGTGCGATCAGCGCGTTGTCGTGCGGCCACACCGAGCCGTTGTGATAGGAGAGCGGGTTGTAGCGGGCCTCGCCCATGGCCAGCGTGCGGATGCCCCAACCGCAGAACATGCGCGGATCCAGCAGTGTGCGCGCCAGCCGCGCGGCCTTGTCGCGCTCGACGATGCCGGTCCACAGACATTGACCCGCATTCGACGCCAGCACCTCGCAGGGTTTGCGGGAGCCGTCGATGGCCAGGGCGAAACTGTCCAGCGCGTCTATCCAGAATGCCTCGTTGAAGCGAGCCTTGAGCGCACGCGCCTTGCTGCGGAATTGTTTGGCGCGTTCGCCGTCGCCGAGCACGCGCAGCATGAAATCGGCGCTGCTCCACGCCGCGAACACATAAGCCTGCACTTCGCATAGCGCGATCGGAGATTGCGCAAGGCTGCCGTCCCGGTGCGAAATCGAATCGCGCGAGTCCTTCCAGCCCTGGTTGGCGAGACCATTGGCGGCGTGCGTTGCGTAATCCACGAAGCCGTCGTGATTGGAATCGCCATAGTCGTCGATCCATGCCAGCGCCGCCTCCAGCGCCGGGCGCAACTCGCGGATCAGTTCGATGTCGCCGGTCTGATGCAGATACTCGCCGGCAAGCACCACGAACAACGGTGTCGAATCCACCGACCCGTAATAGCAGCCGAACGGCACTTCGCCCAGCCGCGCCATTTCGCACACGCGCGTTTCGTGCACGATCTTGCCGGGTTCGGCGTCGTGCGCGGCGTCATCGTGGGTGGCCTGCCGTGAAGCCAGAAAACGCAGCACGCCGCGCGACAATTCCGGCAGCGCCCACAACAACTGCAGCGCCGTGATGATGCCGTCGCGCCCGAACGCGGTGTTGTACCAGGGTACGCCGGCGTGCGGGTACGGGCCGCAGGCGGTTTCCGCAATCAGTGAGGAAAGATCGGCGGCGCTGCGCCGCAGCCACAATTGCAGAGGCCGGCAGGTGGTTTCGATCTTCGGCAACAGGTCGTGCCAGTAGGCCAGGTGATCGGGTGCGTGGCGCTCGCGCGCCTGCACGCCCTGATCAAAGCCGTGCTCGACGCACAGCAAGGTCGCGGTGATGGTCGCGTGCGCGTTGGGCGCCAGCTGCCGGCAAAAACTCACCGAATCCTTGTCGCGGCGGTCGGGCATGGCCGACCAGCGCAAGGTGGTGGTGCGGCGCACGTGGTCGAGGCCGGTGTAATCGAAACGCACGCAGTCTTCGCCGGATTCACGCTTGCGCGTGGGCGCGTGATGCGAGCGGCGCATGCCGCGCACTTCGAAAATGTCGCGGAAATCCGCGTCCGTGCCGATCGTCAACTGGACTTCGTGCGCCTCGATGTCGTGATTGCTGATTTCGTAGCTGATTTCGCAACGCCCCGAATGGATAGCCGCGCGCTTGCGCAGGTGCAACACGTCTTTTGGCAGCTCCCGCGATTCCTCGTTGGTAAGGTCCACAACCAGGGTGAGGTTGTCGTCGGCCACGGTCGATGTGAGCAACACCGGGCGCACGCCATTGAGGTGCGCCTGCAGACGCGACAGATAGCGGGTGTCGCGGTGATAAATGCCGAACGCGGCCTCGTCGCTTGCGGGCGCGTCGCCCCAGCGGTCCAGCACGGCGAACGTGTCGGCATGATTGAGCGTGTACGCCGCCGCGTCGGCATCCGCGTGCGCGGAATGCGAGGCGATGTGATACGGATCCGGCGACCGCTGGGCGGCGGCGTTCACGACGGGTTCGCCTCCCACGCGGTAGCCAGCTGCGCGCGGAGCGGCGCGCGCTCGGCCAGAACCTCTCGGTAGGCCGCGACATAATCGGCCGCCATGCGCTCGGCGGTGAAGCGCTGTTCGAATACGCGCCGGCACTCGCCACGGTCGATTTCGCGCACGCGCCGCACCGCGGCCACCGCGGCCTCCACCGAATCCACCAGGAAGCCGCAGCGCCCGTGCTCCACGATTTCCGGCACCGACCCGTGTGCGAAGGCGATCACCGGCGTGCCGCAGGCCAGCGCTTCGATCATCACCAACCCGAACGGCTCGGGCCAGTCGATCGGGAACAGCAGCGCCGCGGCATGGGCCAGCAGCTCCTGCTTCTGCCGCTCGTCGGCCTCGCCCAGAAATTCGACGCCGGGTGGGCACAGCAACGGGCGCACCGACTGTTCGACGTACGCCGCATCTGCCTGATCTATCTTCGCCGCGATTTTCAGCGGCAGCCCCGCGCGACGCGCAATTTCGATGGCGCGGTCGACGCGCTTTTCCGGCGAAATGCGGCCAACAAAAGCGAGATAACCGCCGTCACCAGGCCCGGCATGCAGGAGCCCGCGCGGCAGGCCGTGGTGGATGGTGCGCAACCACGCCGCATGTGGCCACGGTTTGCGTTGTGCCGCCGAAATCGAAACCAGCGGTGCGCGCGGGTAGCGCCCGTAAAACTGCGGTGGATCGAAATCCAGCCGGCCATGCAGGGTGGTGAGATGCGGCGGCAGATGTTCGCGCAACGGAAAGTGCAGATAGCCGTTGTGAAAATGGATGACGTCGAACGATGCGGCATGATCAAGCAACGCCTGGAACTGCAAGGCCGACCACAACTGTGGGTCGCAGACATCGCGCTGGCCGCGCAAGGCGCGCGGGCAGCATGCATGCAACTTCACACGTGCACTCGAATCACCCGAGGCAAACAAGACAACCTCGTGTCCCGCGGCTACCAGTGCCTCGGACAGATAGGCGACCACCCGCTCGGTGCCGCCGTATTGTTTCGGCGGCACCGACTCCGCCAGTGGCGCGACTTGCGCAATCACCAGGCAATCGCGGGCCGGGCTGAGCCGCGTCCCCGCGTGGGAGGCCGGCCATCCGCCGCTTCCTTCAAACGAGCGTTGTTGTGAGTTCACAAGCGTCGCCCGCGGCAAAAGTTTTCTGTGCGCGCGCAAAAAATTCGGCGCCGCCACGCGGCGAGCCGGCAGTGAAAGTGCCGTTCGGCACCGGGGCGCCATTGCCGCGGGCGCGGCGCCGGGCCGCCGATTGCGCAAGTCGCGCCGCTGCGGGTTGCTTTGGTCATGCGCCGTGTTTCGCTGTGGTCCTGCAAGCTTTGGAGCACAAAGCACACCAGAGAAGGACGCGCGGCGGCTTTGTCTGCGCGTGGTCAGCACTGGCACGGATCGTGATGCGTCCGGCTTGTCTGCAGCGATGGGAGTGAACATGCGCACCTTGCGATTCCGGTTGAACGGCGAGATCGAACGGGTCGGCACATTGCTGGCATTGGCGCGCGGATTCGATGACGTGGACCGCGTCGAGGAAGTCGCCGACACGGTTCCGCACATGGATGAAGATTCCAGTTCCGCCGGCTTGCGTGCGGAAACCGCCGGCTCCGATTTCCACGATGTCGAAATCCATGCGCTGGACGCGCAAGCGGCCGACAGCGCGCGCGGCGAGGTGCAGCGGCTCGCGCGCGAACTGGGTGTCGCAGTGGAGTTCGTGGAGCGCTTTTAGTTGCTGCGCTGATCCGCAGCAGCTTTGCGATTGTTCATTCGGCCAGCCGTTCGTTTTCCTCGATGGGATCGCCCAGCAACTCGTCGCCGATCAGTTCCTGCGAGCGGTAGCGCAGCAATCGGTTGTAGATGGTCTTGGCGGTGATGCCTAGCGCGCGCGCGGCCTGGCGCTTGTTGTTGTTGAAATGCGCCAGGGTCTTCAGCAGCATCTCGCGCTCGACATCGTCGAAGGTCATGCCGACCGTGAAGCGGATCGCGCCATCGCTGCTGCCGAGCGCGCGCAGCGGCTGTTCCGGCTCTGGCTGCACGCTGATCTCGCCGCCCTCACCGGCCATGATGTAGTGACGCTGCACCGCGTGGCGCAGTTCGCGCACATTGCCGGGCCACGCGCGCTCGCTCAGCTTTCGCAGCGCATCGGGACTGAAGGTCTTGGCGGTGCCGTAGCGTTCGTTGAGCCGATCGAGAAAATGTCGCGCCAGCAACGGGATGTCCTCGCGACGCTCGCGCAGTGGCGGCACCTGCAGCGGAAACTCGAGCAAACGGAAATACAGATCCGAACGCAGCGCGCCGCTGGCCACGGCACGCTGCGGATCACGATTGGAAGCGGCAATCACCCGCACATCGATCGGTAATTCGCGCGAACCGCCCACCCGGGTCAGCGTGCGCGTCTCGATCACGCGCAGCAGATATACCTGCAGCGCCGGCGGCATTTCGGTGATCTCGTCGAGGAACAGCGTGCCGCCCTGGGCCTGCTCGAAATAGCCGGCGTGCGACTGCATGGCGCCGGTGAATGATCCGCGCTCGTGGCCGAACAATTGGCTGCTCAGCAGTTCCGGCGCGATCGCGCCGCAGTTCACCGCGACGAATCTGCCCGCGCGCCCGGAGAGTTCGTGCAGCGCGCGTGCCACCAGTTCCTTGCCGGTGCCGCTTTCGCCGTGCACCAGCACGCTGACATCCAGTGAAGCGACCCGGCGAATCTTCTCGAACAGCGACTGCATGCATTCAGTCTGGCCGATCATGCCGCCGAACTGCTTCACCGCGGAAGCCTGCCGTGAGTGCGCGCGCTGCTGCGCGTCGTCCATCAGACGCGTCAGCGTATCCATGGAAACCGGCTTGATGAGGTATTCGAAGGCCGGCGACTTCACCGCGCGCACCGCGGTTTCGATGCTGGGATTGCCGGTGACGATCGCGATGCGACCCTGGCTTGCGAGGTCGATATCCTGCACCAGATCCAGACCGTTGCCATCGGGCAACGCGAGATCGATCAGCAGCAGATCGTAGGCTTTCTCGGTGACCAGCTTGCGCGCCGATTCCAGATTGTCGGTCGCGGTGATCTTGCAGTGCGCCAATCTCGCGACTTCCACCACCGCCGAGCTGAAGGCGTCGTTGTCATCGACCAGCAGCACGCTCCCTGTGCAGACATTCATGGATTCCCTTCTCCAGCTATCCGATCCGTCGGAACAACGGTCTGGCGAAGCTAACGCCTCGCGCGTGAAGCTTCGTCAGTGGCGTGTAAAGTTTTTCTTACCGACCAGCGCATCGCGATCCGGCGATGCACGGCTACATAGCATGCCATTTTGTGGTGTCGTTGCGGTAGATGCCCCGAATCGCGCCTTTTTGCAAGGCAGCGCCGCCCGGTCGCAAACAGGGCCGGGAGGACTTTGCGCGAGCAGTGCGCGACACGCGTGCGCGGTTGCGGTTGCGCCGCCCGCGGGGTTCCCGGGGCATTCGCCCGATAAATGCAGCCATGGTTGGCCGCTTTTCACGCGCTCTGGATGCGCGTGAGGTGTGGCTAGGGGCGGGATCGAACCGCCGACCTCAGCATTATGAGTGCCGCGCTCTGACCGGCTGAGCTACCTAGCCATGTTGCCGCAAAGAACCGGAAAGTCTAGCTCGCGACGGAGGAGTGTCAAGCTGGCCTCCGCAGGGCCCGCTGTTGGCGACGCGCAAGCCCGAGTTGGCGGGCAGTTTTTTCACCGCTTCCGGCCCCCATGACGCAACCGCGGCACGCGCGCGCTTGCCGTTGCTTCATGCCCCATGCTTGAATCCCGTCATGATCGATTTCGATGGCTATCGCCCGAATGTGGGCATCGTGCTGCTGAACCCGCGCGGCGAGGTGTTCTGGGCACGCCGCGTGCGCCGTGACGGCTGGCAATTTCCGCAAGGCGGCATGAACACCGACGAGACCCCCGACGAGGCCATGTATCGGGAACTCGGCGAGGAAACCGGCCTGCGCGCGGATCAGGTGCAGGTGCTCGGCAGCACGCACGGCTGGCTGCGCTATCGCCTGCCGCACCGGTACTTGCGCCGCGACGAACATCCGCTGTGCATCGGCCAGAAGCAGGTCTGGTTTCTGCTGCGGCTGCTGGATGATGACAGCGCGCTGCGGCTGGATGCGCACGAGACGCCGGAATTCGACCTCTGGCGCTGGGTGGATTTCTGGTATCCGGCCGAACATGTGGTCGCGTTCAAGCGCGAGGTGTACGAACGCGCGCTGCGCCATTTCGCGCCGCTGGTCGAGAGCGTTTGCCGGATCACGCTGGGCGTGGCGCCGCCGCGGGCGGCGGTTGCGAAAGATGGGCTGACGCAATAGCCGCGCGCTACAAGCCGAACCGCTGCCGCAGCGCGCGCGACGTTTCAGCGTAGAGTTTTTCCAGCACCGCCACGCGCGCGGAAGGTTCGCCGAGCGTGCCGCTGCGCGCGTCCTGCTCGACGGCCTTGGCTGCGGTGGCGAGCGGTTGCGCGCCGAGGTTGGCGCTGGCGGATTTCAGCGAGTGCGCGAGCTTGCCGATTTCGGCCGGGTCGCTTGCATCGGCCGCGATACGCAGCGCCACCAGTCGCGCATCGCCGTCCTGCAGATAGGCCGTCACCAGGCTGCGCAGTTCGTCGCCCATGATCTCTTCCAGATCCGCGAGTGTCGCGGCATCCAGCAGGTTGGGGGTTGCGATCGCCACCGGCACGGGTGACACCCGCGCCGGCGGCATGGGCTCGGCGGCAAGATTCGGCGCAGCCAGCGACGGCGACGGCGCGATCGCCACTGGCGCAACGTGCGGTATCGAAGGCTCGGGCGTCACCGCGATCCGCACCGGCGGGGCGGGCGGCGTGCCGGCCAGGTCCAGCCAGCGCGCCAGTGTTTCGGCGAGCAGGGTGCGATCCAGCGGCTTGGTCAGGTAATCATCCATGCCGGACTCGAGACAACGCTCGCGGTCGCCGGCCATTGCATGCGCCGTCATTGCGATCACCGGCAGGCGCGGAACGGAAGCGGCGAGTTCGCGCTCGCGCAGCCGGCGCGTTGCACTGTAGCCATCCAGCACCGGCATCTGGCAATCCATCAGTACCAGGTCGAAATGTTGGCGCTGGATTTTTTCCAGCGCTTCGGCGCCATTGCCGGCCATTTCGACTTTCAATCCCAGTCGCTCGAGCAAACGCCGCGCGACTTGCTGGTTCACCGGATGATCCTCGACCAGCAGCACCAGCCCCTTCAGTTGCCGCTCCGCCGCGGTGGCCGCTTCCGGTGTCAGCACGCCGAGCAGTGGTTGTGCCCGCCCGCGTTCGGGCAAGCCATACAAGTTGTGCAGCGCATTGCGCAGTGCGTTGTCGTCCGGTTCGCGCAGCAGGCTGCCGATGCGCGGGTCGGTTTCGGCGGCGCCACCCAGCGCCAGCACCCTGATCGCGGCCAGTTTCGGGTCGCGTATGACATTGCGCAGCAATGCATTGGCGTCGCCTTCCAGGCTGGCCGCATCCATCACCAGCAACTCGTAGGCGAAAGTGCGACCCAGCGGCGCGACCTGGCGCAGCCGCACCAGGGCACCCGCGGCGGCCGCCACGTGCGTGACCTCGAGGCCCAAGCCGGCCAGCATTGGCAACAGCTTCTGTGATTGATTGCCGCCGCAGGCGAGCAGGGTGCGCAGGCCAGCCAGTTCGCGCCGTGCGCCGGCGATGTCGCCGGGCATTTTTTCAAACGGTACCGAGAACCAGAACACCGAGCCGCGGCCGGGTTCCGAGCGCACGCCGATCTTGCCGTTCATCAACTCGACCAGCTTCTTGCAGATGGTGAGTCCCAAACCGGTGCCGCCGTAGCGGCGCGTCACCGAAGCATCGGCCTGGGTGAACGGATGGAACAGACGCGCAGCCGCCTCCGGCGCCAGCCCGATGCCGGTGTCGCGCACCGCAAACAGCAACTCGTGATGGGTGGCGGTATCGGCGCGGCGGCTGACGCGCACGGATACGCCGCCCTTTTCGGTGAACTTGATCGCGTTGCCGACCAGGTTGGTCAGGATCTGCCGCAACCGCACTTGGTCGCCGCGCACGCTGGCGCGCACGTCTTCGTCCACCACCATGCGCAACGCCAGCCCTTTCGCTTCGGCCGGCCTGTCCAGCAGCCGCTGCACATTCGACATCAGTTCGCGCAAGTTGAAACCGACTTTCTCAAGATCAAGCTTGCCGGCTTCGACCTTGGAGTAATCCAGAATATCGTCGACGATGCGCAGCAATTCCTGCGCGGACTTGTGCGCGGTGGCGAGGTAATCGCGCTGCGTGGGTTGCAGCGGCATGCCGAGCACGATGTCGAGCAACGGCAGGATGCCATTCAACGGCGTGCGGATTTCGTGGCTCATGGTGGCCAGGAATTCGCTCTTGGCGAGCATCGCGGATTCCGCGGCTTGTTTCGCCGACAGCAGTTCGCGTTGCACCCCGCGCAATGAGGCGAGCTCGGCTTCCAGTGCCGCCATGCGCGTGTGTCCGACCGGCGGTTCGCGCGACGCGACCCGCGATTCAAGCGCGGGTGCTTGCGCCGCCGACGGGCGCACCAGCCACCACAGCAGTGCGACGATCGCCAATGGCGCACTCAAGAGCGCCGCCGGCAGTACGGGCAGCCACCACCAGGCCAGCGCAATGGCGCAAAGCAGTAAAGCGTTGGCCAGCAGCTTCAGCCACAACGGCACGGCGGGCGACTCGTTCATTGCGGTGCGGCGTTGAAGTCGTAATCCAGTGATTGCCCGGCTTGCTGCACAAAGTTGCCCTGCAGGAAATCCACGCCGGCCGCGCAAAGGCGCACCGCGGTTGCGGCGTCCTCCACACGCGGCGCGATTACCTGCCGGCCGTGTTCGTGCGCGACCTTGACCAGGGTGCCGAGATCGACTGTGTTGCCGCCGTAGCCGGGCGCGAGCTTGATGTAATCCAGCGGCAGGTGTTCCAGCAAGCCTGCCGACATGGCTTCGCGGTCCACGCCAGCCAGCGACAGCTTGATGCCGAGTTCGCGCAAGCTCAGCGCCAGTTCGATCAGCGCACGCAACTGCACGCGCGCATCTTCGTAGCGGAACTCCAGCGCCAGACTGCCGCGCGCGATTCCGGAGGCCGGTATCTGGTGGCGCAACGCTTCGATCCGTGCATCATCGTTCCAGCCTTCCAGCGATTGGCTGACGAACAGCCGCGCATTGAGGCCGCTGCGTTCGCGCTCGGCCAGGGTGGCGAGACATCGTGTCAGCACCCATTGGTCGATCGCGCCGATCAGACCGGAGCGGGTCGCTTCCGGCACCAGTTCGGCGGCAGTGTAGAGTTGGCCGCTGCTGTCGCGCAGGCGCAACAAGGCCTGATATTGCGGGTTCGCCGCGCCGACCAGCGGCGCGATCGGTTGGAACACCAGGTGAAACGCATCGGCGTGCAGCGCGGTTTCCAGTTGCGCGCGCATGCCGCCGGCCTCGGCGTCCAGCTGCGAGAACACGCCGATGCCGCCGCCATCGCGACGCGCGGCGTCCAGCGCGCGCTCGGCCGCGGCGAGCACTGACCCGGCTTCGCTCAGACCCGAGCCGAAGGCGCACACACCGCAACTGATTTCCACCGGCAGCGCGTCAGCGCCAAAACGTTCGCGCGCGATGTGCGCGCGCAGCCCTTCGGCGAAAGTGGCGAGCGCGGTTTCACCGCGTTGCGGCGACAGCAAGAGAAAACCCGCATTGCCGAAACGCGACACCATTTCGTCGCGTTCGATCTGTGCGGCGATGAAGGCGCCGATTTGGGCCAGCAAGGTGTCGAAGGCAGTCAGGCCGATGCGCGCTCGCAAGGCCGGCGCGCCGTCCAGCTCCGCACACAGCACGCCGCCGCGCACCGGATGACCGCCGGCGGCGGCGAAACGCTCGTTCAAGGATTCCAGCAATTGCGCGCGCTCGTTGAGGCCCGTGGCCGGGTCGCGCGCGCGGCGCTCGCGGCTGCGACGGGTGGCCGCGCGGGCGCGGCGCACGCGGTTGGTGACCGCCGCAACCAGATACTTCGGCCGAATGGGCTTGCTCAGGAAATCATCGCCGCCCGCATCCAGCGCGGCGAACTGGCGATCGGCATCCGGATCGCCGGACAGGAATACGATCGGGGTGCTGACATAACCTTCGCGCTCACGGATCAGCGCGGTCAATTCCAGCCCGTCGCAACCGGGCATGTTCAAGTCCATCAACAGCAGGTCGGGCTGGAAGCGATCCAGCTCCTCCAGCACCGCGATCGGCTCGTGCAGCACCTGAGTCACCATCCCGGCCTTGCGCAGGATCGACTCGGCGAACAGCGCCTGTGAGGCGTCATCTTCGACGATGAGGATGCGATAGGGCTCCTCGTCGTCGGCGTTCAGCAATTCCAGCGCACGCCCCAGCACTTCGTCGGCGCTGGCCGGCAGCGCGACGCAGCGGTCCGCGCCGGCGCGCAGCGCGCGCAGCCGCAGCGCGACATCGCTGTCGGCCAGCAACACCAGCATCGCGACTTTGTGCGAAGCGCTGCCCCGCGCGGCGCGCAACGCCGGGCCGATGCGGTCCAGCGCTTCGGCGTGCCGGCCGCCGATCACCACCAGCCGCGGCGGCAATGCGCCCAGCACTTCCACCATCGATTCGGTATCGTCGAGTGGCGTCATCGTGCAGCCGCGGCTTTCCAGCCGCATGGCCAGTTCGGTCAGCAGCGGATCGTCGCTGCCGAGCACGTACACCGAATGGCCAATATCGGCGGTTTGCTGGGCCGCTTTCGGCGGCTGCTGGCGATCCTCTTGAACGGCTGCGACCACTGGCAGATCAGGAGTGAAATCGGCAACACCCAGCGCCCGCCAGTGATTGGGCGGCGGCGCTTCGTGCAGCGGGTAGCCGCCGTCGTCTTCGTGCGCGAGCGCGGGCTCTCCCGCCAGCTCCGGCGCAGGTGCCCACAGCGGCACCGAAGTGGGGCCGTCCAGATGCGGACGCAAACTGTCAAGCAATGCGTCGATTTGGGCGCAGACCCCTTGATCGGGCACCTGCTGGGTTTGCGCGTAGGGGCCGAGCGTCGACTCCAGCGCCAGCAGGCGTTCGCCCAATTCGAGTTGACCGTAGCGCCCACAGGCACCCGCAAGGTTGGCGACCTCGTCGAGCACCAGTTGCAGCACGTTGATATCCCACCCGCCACGGCTCTGCGCGCGTGCGCGCCGCAGCAGCGTTTTCAACCGCTGCGGCAGATGGTGGAGGAACGCATCGCGCAGTTCCGCGCTTTGATCCCGCTCGGGCGCTAGCACCGACATTCAGCTTTCCCCTGGACTGGCCCGAACTATACAAGTTAAGTGAACTTGTATGGCATGCACCGGACGTGCCTGACGGCGTTTTGCTGTTGAGCCGGCGCGTCGCGGACGAGGTGGCCGGCGCAGAAGTCGCGCGTGAAGGCCAGTGATCCTGTTCAGGGTTTGACCACCGCCAGGAGGACAATTCCGAGCAGCAGCAGTGCCGGGAGTTCGTTGAAAATGCGCAGCGCGCGCGGGCTCCAGCCGCTGGCATCGCGTGCGAAGGTGCGCACCAGCCTCGCGAGCACCCCGTGATAGATGATCAGCAGCAACACCAAGCCCAGCTTGATGTGCAGCCAGCCGGCCTGACGGAAGTAGTCCGGCGCAACCCGCTGCCAGGCGCCCAGTGTTGCCATCCCGAGCAGCAGAGTCAGCACCGCGCCGATGTGCGTCATGATCAGCAAGCGGCGTTCCATTACCTTGAAGCGTTCGCGGATGGCGGGCTCGACGGCTTCGGCGTGATACACCAGCAGGCGCGGCAGGTAGAACAACCCGGCGAACCAGGTCACCACCGCGACGATGTGGAACGCTTTCAGCCACAGGATGAGCATCGCGTCAGGCCGGTGAACGTGAGCCGCGCAGTATAAGTGCGCCCGAGGAGCGGCCTTCAGCGGCCATCAATGAACATCGGGTCAGTTGCGCGGTCGAAGTGTCGCGACTATAAGCCAGTCGCAGCTTTCGCATGAACGACTCCTCTCCCAAGCCTCGGCTTTTTCGCCTGCGCGTATTCATCGCGCAACGCCGGCGTGCGCTGGCCGGGTTGCTGGCGGCAGTGGTCCTGCTGGGGGTGTTCGGCCTGGGGGTGCTGGCCGGACATCGCGCGGCGGTCTCCAAAGGGTCCGCCGCACGCGCATTCGCGCTGGCCCGGCGCAACGAGGATTTGCAAAACCAGTTGGCGATCCTGCAGCGCGACCGGCAGGTATCGCAGATCGCCGATCGCGTGCTGCAACGCAATCTGACCGAGCGCGACGAGGAAATCCGCAGCTTGCGCGCCGATCAGGCGTTCTATTCCAAGCTGGTCGGCGCCGATACCCAGCCCGGTGCGCTGGCCGTGCACGGCATTGCGTTAAAGCCCATCGCGCGCACCCGCGCCTACAATTTCGCGGTGACACTGACCCAGAGCGCCGAGGGCGGCAAGCAGATCCAGGGCAAACTGATGATCGCCGTGGAGGGCATCCGTGCCGACAAGCTGGCGGTGCTGGACTGGAGCGAACTGGGCGGCCCGGCCGCCAGCGATGGACTGCCGTTTGCGTTCAAGTATTTCCAGCAGGTGCAGGGCACCCTGATGCTGCCTGGTGGGTTCACGCCCAATCGCATCCGTGTGACGCTGGAGCCGCAGGATGGCGCCGCGGTCACCCGCAGCCTGCCCTGGAGCCAGGCATTGGAAGGTGCGGGCGCGATGCCTTGAGCACCTCGGCGAAGCTGCGGGTTCGATCTTGCCGGTAAATGAATCGCGCCGCTTTACGCGGCTCTTGCGTCCGGCTGCGTCTTGCCCCATCTTCCTGATATGTCCAGCACACCCGATTACCGCAACCAAGCCCAGGCCCCGCTGCTGTTCACCGACGCAGCGGCAGCCAAGGTGCACGAACTGATCGTCGAGGAAGGCAACCCGCAACTGGCGTTGCGGGTGTACATCCAGGGTGGCGGCTGCTCCGGATTCCAGTATGGCTTCAGTTTCGACGAAAGCCGCGCCGAGGACGACCTCGCGGTGGAAAAGGCGGGAGTCACCCTGCTGATCGATCCACTCAGCCTGCAATACCTCACCGGCGCCGAAATCGACTATTCGGAATCGCTGGCCGGCGCGCAATTCGTGATCCGCAACCCGAATGCGAAAACCACTTGCGGCTGCGGTTCCTCGTTCACCGTATGAGCAAAGCGCGCGTGTGGCCGGACAGTTCCGCCGCGCGCTCGCATCGCAACACCTTCGCCGCGCTGAACCTGGAGCGCAGCGCCGAGAGGCGCGACGATGCGGATTGGCTGGCGATCCAGCGTGCCTCGCCGGCGGCGCGTTTCGTCATCTTCGACGCGGAAGGCCGCGCGCCGGTTCGCAATGAGCAAGTGCTTTTGCTGGATGCCGGCGCGGTAACTCCGACCGCACCAGCATCCCTGCTCGGGCTGAGCGGGGACGCGCCCATTTTCCTGTTGCGCGATTCCTGCGTGATCGAAGCATTTCCGGCGGACGAGTGGATCGGGTTGCGCGAAGCGGGCGTGCGCTTGCCGGCTGCGGATGCCGGCCTGCTCGCCTACGCGCGCGGGCTGGCCAATTGGCAGGATGCGACGCGCTACTGCAGCGCTTGCGGCGGCCCGTTGACACTGATCAGTGCCGGCCATCGCGCCGCGTGCACGCAATGCGAGCGCCTGCATTTTCCGCGCACCGATCCCGCCATCATCGTGATTGTCGAACACGAGGACGCCTGCCTGCTCGGACGGCAGGCGTTGTGGCGCCCGCACCAGTATTCGACGCTGGCGGGTTTTGTCGAGCCGGGCGAATCGCTGGAAGACGCGGTGCGCCGCGAGGTGCGCGAGGAATCCGGCGTCGAGGTGCTCGATTGCGATTACCATTCCTCGCAACCCTGGCCTTTCCCGGCCTCACTGATGCTGGGCTTTACCGCGATCGCCGCAGCGCGCGACATTCATCTGGCCGACGGCGAACTTGAGGACGCGCGCTGGTTCACGCCGGCGCAGATCGTGGACGGCTTGCGCGGCGGTACGCTGCGCGCCTCCTCGCCACTATCCATATCGTACCGGCTGCTGGAGCACTGGCTGCGTGTGCGCGCGCAAATCGAGCTGGACGAAATCGTGCGCGCAACATTCACGAATTAGCACGCCATCGCTGCGGCGTAGCGATACAATTCCATCCAACAAAGTTGCTTGCGCAGACATGGCCATCCGACTCGTCGCCGCGCTGATCGTCTTGCTGCTGGCGTTTTCGCAGGTGGATTTCACGCGCGTGCGTGAGTTCGCCTGGTTCCGTTCCTGGCTTGTGCAGTTGCATTTCGCCGAAGGGGGCGGCCGGATCGCGATCGCGCTGGCGCTGCCGGTGGTTGCATGCGCGCTGGTGCAACGCGCGCTGTATGGCTGGGGCTTTGGCCTGGCGGGTGTGATTTTCGCGGTGCTGGTGCTGATCTACACGCTCGGTCCGCGCGAGCCAGAACAGGATATTGACGCGGTGCTGACCGCCGCCGATGCGCCGTCGCGCGAAGCCGCCGCGCAATTGCTGCGTGAGGATGCGACCGCGGCACCGCTGCCGTTCACCGCGTCCGCGCTGGTGGAAGCCGCGGTGCTGGCCGGCTTGCGCCGTCGCTTTGGCGTACTGTTCTGGTTTTTCGTGATCGGCCCGGCCGGTGCGCTGCTGTATCGGCTCGCGCAGATTGCCGCTGCCGATAACGGAGCGCTCGATCTGCGCGCGCGCGATGCCGCGCGCCGGTTCGCCGCCGCGCTGGATTGGCTGCCGGCGCATTTGATGGTGCTGGCGATGGCGCTGGTGTCGGATTTCGAAGCAGTGCTGCACGCGTGGCGCGCGTGGCACACACAGCCCGGCCGTTCACCGTGGGAACTGGAGCCGGGCTTTCTCGCCGCGGTCGCGCGCTCGGGTGTGGATGCCGACATTGAAGCCGGCGACGGCGGCATGGTCGCCGATACCAGCGATCCGCTTGAAGAACTCGCCGACGCGCGCCGGTTGTTGGTCCGCGTCCTGGTGGTGTGGCTGGCAGTGGTCGCGTTGATCGTGCTGGCGGGGTGGATTGCGTAGCTCTTTCCCCTTTCCGCCGGCGGAAGCCGTGTTCGCGCGATCGCCTTCGCTTGCACTCCTACAAAGCCGCTTTGCAGGAGCCTGCTGGCAGGCGACACCGATGCAGTAGCGCCAATCGTGCCCGCAATTGCCACAGTGCGCGCGCGAGGCGTGCTTCCCAAGGGCTGGTGCAACTCGCAACGGTGACAAGGCCATGGTTTTTCATGGCTGTGAGCTCACGCCTCCACACCGCGCAATGCGCGCACGCGTTGCTCCAGGTCGGCGGCGCTGGTTGCCGCGCCGTCCACGATCGCTCCCGCAAACAGCGCGATGTGCGCGCGAAACCGCCGCGGCAATCGCGCGCGGCCGAGTTTCGAATCACGCCGACTCCACATGCTGCGCCACAAGCCGCGCAACGCCAGTGGCACGACCGGCACCGGCCGTTGCGCGAGAATTTTTTCGACACCGGGACGGAAGGCGGATATCTCGCCGGTTGCGCTGAGGCCGCCTTCCGGAAACACGCAGACCAGTTCGCCTTCCGCCAGTGCTTGATCAATCCGCACAAATGCCCGTTCAAGCAAGGCCGGGTCTTCCTTTGCGCCGGCGATCGGAATGGCTTTCGCGGTGCGGAACACGAAACTCAGCACCGGGATGCGGAAAATCTTGTAGTACATCACGAAGCGTACCGGTCTCCGCACGCTGCCCATGATGATCAACGCATCCATGAAGCTGACATGGTTGCACACCAGCAGCGCCGGACCTTCTTCTGGAATGTGCTCCAGCCCGTCGCGATGCACGCGATAGAACACGCTGATCAGCAGCCAGTCCACGAAGCGCATCAGGAACTCCGGTACCAGCAGGAAGATCCACAACGTCACCGCCGCGTTGAGCAACGCGGTAACCAGAAACAATTGCGGAATCGTCAGACCGGCCTTGAGCACGCCGATGCCGAACAGCGCGGCGGCGACCAGGAAGATCGCATTGATGATGTTGTTGCCGGCGATCACGCGCGACAGTTCGGCGCGTTCGCTGCGACTTTGCACCAGCGCGAACAGCGGCACGATGTAGAAGCCGGCGAACAGGCCGATCAGTGCGAGATCCAGCGCGATGTGCCAGTGCCCGCTCGCGCGCAGGAAGGCGATCGCATCCAGTCCATGCGTTGTGGCCAGTGCGTGCTGCGAGAAATACAGGTCAATGCCGAACACGGTCATGCCGAGCGCGCCCAGCGGCACCAGCCCGATCTCGACTTTGTGGCCCGACAATTTTTCGCACAGCAGCGAACCCGCGCCCACTCCGACCGAGAACAGGGTCAGCACCAGGATTTCAACACTGGCACCGCCGCCCAGGAACAGCTTGGTGTAATTGGGCAATTGCGCGGTGACCACGCCGCCGAAAAACCAGAACCACGAGATGCCCAGCACCGCGTTGAACACCGTGCGATTCTTGGTGACGAAGCGGATCGCGCGCGCACTTTCGGTGAACGCGTTCCAGTTGAATTTCAGATCGGGCGCGGTCGCCGGCACGCGGGGAATCGCGCAGCTTGCGGCGAACCCGATCAGGGCGACGCCGATCACCAGCACGGCGGAAAGCCATGGGCCCGCACCGACGTTCGCCATCGCCGCGCCACCGGCGATCATGCCGACCAGGATGGCAATGGACGTGCCCATTTCGACCAGGCCGTTGCCGCCGACCAGTTCATCCGCTTGCAACACCTGCGGCAGGATCGCGTACTTGATCGGTCCGAACACGGTCGAGTGCAGGCCCATCAGGAACAATACCGCCAGCAACAGCGCCGGGCTGGCGATGAAGAAACCCCACGCCGCCAAGCACATCGCGCCGATCTCGAACAGCTTCACGTAGCGAATCAGCTTCTGCTTTTCGAATTTCTCCGCCAATTGTCCTGCGCTTGCGGAAAACAAAAAGAACGGCAGGATGAACAGCGCCGGCGCGAGGTTCGAGTAAAAACCCACTTTTGCATCCGACAGGCCGAGCTGGAATGCCACCAGCACGATGGTCGCATTGCGGAACGCGTTGTCATTGAACGCGCTCAATGCCTGGGTCGCAAAGAACGGCGCGAAGCGGCGCGTGGCGAGCAGCTTGAACTGGTTCATGGGTGGCCTTTATTCGACCGCGGCGCAGCGCAAAAAAAGCAAAGCTACTCGCGCGTCAGCGCACGATGCCCGATATCCCTTCTGAAAAACGCGCCGTTGAAGCGGATCTTGCGTGCGGCCACGTAGGCGCGGTCGCGCGCCTGTGCGAGATCGTCGCCCAGCGCGCAAGCGGTCAGCACGCGGCCGCCGGCGGTGACCACCCGGCCTTGTGCATCGAGCTTGGTGCCGGCATGGAAAACCTTGACGTCGCCTTGCGCATTCTTCCCAACGGGCGCGGCATCCAATCCTGAAATCACGTCGCCGTTTCGCACCTTGCCGGGATATCCCTCGGCCGCGATCACCACCCCAAGCGAGGGGCGCGAATCCCATTCCGCCTGTATGCGGTCGAGTCGACCGTCCAGCGCGGCTTCGATCAGATCCAGCAGATCTGATTTCAGCCGCAGCAGGATCGGTTGTGTTTCCGGATCGCCCAAGCGCACGTTGAACTCGATCACTTTCGGCGCGCCGTGCTTGTCGATCATCAAACCGGCGTAAAGAAAACCGATGAACGGCGCGCCTTCTGCGGCCATGCCACGCAGCGTGGGTTCGATGACGTCGTGCAGGATGCGCCGTTCGACTTGCGGGCTCACCACCAGCGCCGGAGAGTACGCGCCCATGCCGCCGGTGTTGGGGCCGTTGTCGCCTTCGTCGCGGCGTTTGTGATCCTGGCTCGATGCCATCGGCAAGGCGCGGGTGCCATCGGAGATCACGATGTAACTGGCTTCCTCGCCGTCCAGGAACTCCTCGATCACCACGCGCGCACCGGCGTTGCCGAATGCATGCGCGCCGAGCATGTCGTGCAACGCCTGTTCGGCATCCGCCAGCGTCAACGCCACCACCACGCCTTTGCCGGCGGCCAGACCATCGGCCTTGATCACGATCGGCGCGCCGTGCGCACGCACGTAGGCGATCGCGGGGTTCAACTCGTTGAACACCGCGAAGCGAGCGGTGGGGATGTTGCGCCGTTGCAGGAAGGCCTTCGCGAACGCCTTGGAACCCTCCAGTTGCGCGGCGATGCGGCGCGGGCCGAAGCAGCGCAAATCTGCGGCGCGAAACTTGTCCACGATGCCCGCCACCAGCGGGGCTTCGGGACCGACCACGGTCAGATCAACGCGCTCGTGATGCGCCAGCGCGAGCAGGCCCTCAATGTCGGTCGCCGCCAGCGGAATGTTGCGCATGCGCTTTTCGCGCGCGGTTCCGGCATTGCCGGGCGCGACCAGCACCTGGCTGACGCGCGGCGACTGCGCGAACTTCCAGGCCAGCGCGTGTTCGCGGCCGCCGGAGCCGATCACGAGGACTTTCATTGATCGGAACTCGGAACTCGGGATCCGGGACTCGCAAAAGCATTCATCGAAAGAATTCGCCGGCTTCGGACAAGCAGAGCATTATGCCGATGCTGGCGCCTGGCGACCAATCCGCAATTCGGAAACCGCGCGGCAGATCAGGGACCGCGCTTCTCCGAGTCCCGAGTTCCGGCGCCTGAGTCCCGCTTCAGCATCTCAAGCAGCGCTGCCCGCGGCAGCTTGCCGGTTTCGCTGCGCGGCAATGCATCCACCAGTTTCAGCGGGCGCGGCAGGAACACCGGATCGATCGCCTGCCGCAAAGCTTCGAGAATGGCGCCGCCCGTAAGTCCCGGCGCCACTGCCAGCGCGGCGATGCGCTGCACGCCACAGCGGTCGGGTTCCAGCTGCAACACCACGCCGTCGCGCACCCCGGGAACTGCCAGCAGGCGCCGGGTCAGATCGCCCAAGGAGGCGCGCTTGCCGGCGATCTCCAGCAGATCCGCATTGCGCCCGCACAGCCGGAAGCGTCCGCCTTCGGACAATTCGACCAGATCGGCGAGCACCACCGCTTGCATCAGTTGCGGCGCGTCCACTTGTGCGCCGTCCGGTTGCGGATGCAACGTGACGCCGGGATACAACGTGAAACATTCCTCGACAGCGGTGCGGCGATGCGCGATCACGCAGGTTTCGGTGGAGCCGAACACTTCCTGCACGGGTGCCGCGAACAGCGCTTCCGCCGCGCGCGCCAGCTCCGGCGGCATCGGTGCGGTCGCCGAGACGATCGCCGCCAGCGCGGGCAGCGGCTGTCCATGTTCGACCAGCGCGCGCAGATGCACCGGCGTGGTCACCAGCACCCTCGGTGCGGGCACTTCCGCCAGCGCCCGCGCGATGTCGCTGGGATAGAACGGTTTGGCCGCATGCACCGCGACATCCGCCAGCAGCGGCAGCAGCACTGAAAACTCCAGACCGTACATGTGCTGCGGCGGCACGGTCGCGATGATGGTGTATGCCGCGCCGGCCAGACCACGCAGCAAGGCGTCGTTGTGCGCACTGCTGATACCGAGTTTGTCCCGGCGCTTGGCGTTGGGCTTGGGCACACCCGTTGAACCCGAGGTGTAGCCGATCGCGACCGTGGTGTTCGAGGCGACGGTCAAATCCGATTCGGCATTACCGTTGATCGCCTCGAACGGATCGAAACGCAAATAGCGCGGCGGAGGTGGCTGCAGATCCGCATCACCGAGCGTATAGCTGCCCGGGTGCGCGGTCAGCACTTCGTCGATTGCATGCGGTGCGCGCGAAGGCGGCAACAGATTGGTCTGGCCGCGCACGACCAGTGCCGCAAATGCCACCAGGAAGGCGTAGCGATCCTCGCACAGGTTGATCGCGGCGGGCGCGGCGGGCAGGCGTTGCGCCAGCGCCGCGACTTCGGCCAGAAATTCGGCGACCCGCACCGCGCGGCCCTCGCGCCACGCGATCACGCGCCCGGGCATCGCCGCGCCGAGCAGCGGAAGTGGAATCTGCTCCGCACGCGGTCGTGCGGTATCGAATACAACGGCCACTACACCCTCCCCGGGATATTTATCCGGAAACGCCCCCGCGCTTCCTATGCGCGAATAATAGCGCCGGTCAGGGCATCGGCAATCGGGGTAGGCCGGGTCGCGGCGCCGGTCGGCCCGTGCAAAATGCCATCCAGATCCTCTCTGAACATGGCTTCGACCGCCTGCGCAGAACGCGCGGGCGGTTCGCCATGCCGATTCGCGCTGGTGGAGACGATCGGGCCGCCGAATGCCCGACACAGGTCCGCGGCCGGCGGATGCGCGGTGACCCGCAGCGCGATGCCGCTGTGCGCGCCCGCGATCCACTCGGGTACGCGGGCCGAGCGCGGAAACACCCAGGTGTGCGCGCCAGGCCAGGTTGCCCGCGCGCGCTCAATCGCCTCGACAGGCGCGTCGATCCAGCTTGCCACCTGCTCGAAATCGGACGCGATCAACAGCACGCCCTGTTCGGGCGGACGCTGCTTCAACGCGAAGATTTTTTCGAATGCGCGACGGTTGTCCGGGTCGCACCCCAGCCCGAACACCGCTTCGGTGGGATAGGCCAGCACGCCGCCAGCGCTCAGCAGCGCAGCGGCCTCCACGGTCTGGGCGAGGCTAAACTGGTGCATCGCTCAGACTTCGAACGGCGGTGTCGAATCGCTCGCCGGTGCGGCCTTCCTGGCGACCGACTTTTTCGCTGCGGATTTCTTCGCGGTGGTTTTTTTTGCGCTCTTCTTGCGCGCGGTTTTCTTCGCCGCCTTGCGCGGCGCCTTGCCCGCGCCGTCGGATCGCGCGGCCGGCGCCGGCGCTTTCTTCGTGGTCGCTTTTTTGGATGCGCCTTTTTTCGCGGCGAACTTCTTGCCGCCGCGCCGCGGCCGGTTCGGCGCCGCTTCGAGCAGCGCCTTGCATTCTTCCAGCGTCAGGGATTTCGGCTCGCGCTCCTTCGGAATTCGCGCGTTCTTTTCGCCATCGCTGATGTAGGGGCCGTAGCGGCCGTTCAACACCTGGATGCCGTTGCCGAAATCGGTGATCACGCGATTGGCGATCAACTCCTGCTTCTCGCGGATCAATTCCTGGGCACGCTCCAGCGTGATCGTGTGCGGATCGTCTTCGCCTTTCAATGAGGCATACATGGCGCCCTGGCGCACGAACGGGCCGAACCGACCCATGCCGGCGCTGATGGTTTCGCCGGTCGCCGACTTGCCGAGTTCGCGCGGCAGCTTGAAAAGTTCGAGCGCCTGCGCCAGGTCGATAGTGTGCATGCTCTGGCCGGGCAGCAAGGAAGCGAATTGCAGCGTCTCGTCGGTGTCCTTGTCGCCGAGCTGCGCGTAGGCGCCGTAGCGACCCAGCCGCACCGAAACCGGCTTGCCGGTTTTCGGATCCTTCCCGAGTTCGCGCGCGCCGGAGGCTTCGGCGCGATCAACCGTCTCGGTCTTGTCCTCGACCAGCGCCTTGAACGGTCGCCAGAATTTCTCCAGCAAGGGCTTCCATTCCTCCTCGCCGCGGCTGACCGCATCCAGTTCATCTTCGAGCTTGGCGGTGAAATCGTAATCCACATACTGGGTGAAATGGCCGGACAGGAATTTGGCCACCGCACGGCCCACGTCGGTCGGCTTGAATCGGCGCGAATCCAGGGTGACGTACTCGCGCGCCAGCAGCGTCTGGATGATGCTGGCGTAAGTGGATGGTCTCCCGATGCCGTATTCCTCCAGGGTTTTCACCAGGCTTGCCTCGGAATAGCGCGGCGGCGGTTCGGTGAAATGCTGGTCGGTGACGATGTCGGAGAGCGGCACCGCTTCGCCGACGCGCAGCGCCGGCAACTTGCGCGCTTCCTCGTCGTCCTCGTTCTTCGCATCGCGGCCTTCCTCGTACACGGCGAGAAAGCCCGGATCCACCACCGTGGTGCCGGTCGCGCGGAACGCGGAATCCTTGCCGCAGGGAAACTCGATCGCCACGGTGTTCAAGGTCGCGGGCTTCATTTGACACGCGACCGCGCGCTTCCAGATCAATTCGTACAATTTCAATTGATCGGGCGTGAGAAATGCCGCGACCGATTTCGGCGTGCGCAGGGCGGACGTCGGGCGGATCGCCTCGTGCGCTTCCTGCGCGTTCTTGGATTTGGCCTTGTAGACCATCGCGTGTTCTGGCAACCCTTGCTTGCCGTATTCGCGTTCGATGGTCGCGCGCAATTCGCCAATCGCCTCACCCGAGAGATGCGTGGAATCGGTACGCATGTAGGTGATCAGGCCGACATTGCCTTCCGCACCCAGTGCCACGCCTTCGTACAGCCCTTGCGCGATACGCATGCTGCGACTGGTGGAGAGTCCAAGTTTGCGCGCGGCTTCCTGCTGCAAAGTTGACGTGGTGAACGGCGGAGAAGGCCGCCGCTGGCGCTGCTTGCTTTGCACGTCGGCCACGCTGAGCTGGCCGTTGGCGCCTCTCAGCAAGGCCTCACGCGCCGCATGCGCGTCCTTGGCGTTATCGAGATCGAATTGCTCGAACTTCTTGCCGTGCAGTTTCACCAGTCGCGCGACGAACGCGCCGTCGGCATGCGCGAGCTGCGCTTCCATCGACCAGTATTCGCGCGGTTTGAACGCCTCGATTTCTTCCTCGCGCTCGACGATCATGCGCAGCGCCGGTGATTGCACGCGCCCGGCGGACAGCCCGCGCTGCAACTTGCGCCACAGCACCGGCGAGAGATTGAAGCCGACCAGATAATCCAGCGCGCGCCGCGCCTGCTGGGCGTCCACCAGATCGTGCGAGAGCTTGCGCGGGTGCGCGACCGCCTCCTTGATCGCGCGCGGGGTGATTTCCGAGAACACCACCCGGTGCACCTCGCGATCCTTCAGCAAGCCGCGCTCGCGCAGGATTTCGCTGATGTGCCAGGAGATCGCTTCGCCTTCGCGGTCAAGGTCGGTCGCGAGATAAATGGTATCGGCGGCCTTCGCGGCTTTCGCGATCGCCTCGACGTGGCGCTCGTTCTTCTCGATCAGCGCGTAATCCATGGCGAAGCCACGCTCCGGATCGACCGCGCCTTCCTTGGGCACCAGATCACGTACGTGGCCGTACGAGGCCAACACGTGAAAGTCGGCGCCGAGATACTTGTTGATCGTCTTGGCCTTGGCCGGCGATTCAACGATGAGCAGGTTCTTGGGCATCAGTTGGCGTAAAAATCCCGGGCCGTCGGAGGCCCTTCCTTTTATAGTGGACGCACGTCAGCCCGCCCGCTGTCAAGCGGAGGGCACAAAAAGCCTTTGCCAACGGCCATTTACAGCCGGCCCGACAGCGCCTTCCAGTTCCAGCAACAGCAACATCGAGGACAACGCGGCCGGATTCAAGCCGGTCCGCGCCGCCAATTCATCCAACCCCGCCGGTGTCTCGCCCAACGCCGCAAGCAGTTTGGCGTAATCCGGGTCGTCGGCCCGGGCAGAACGGGGGTCGGAAGACGCGTCCGCCGGCGCGGCATCCAGTCGCGCGCGCAGTTCCGCGCCGAGCGCATGCGCGCCGGGCGCCAGCGCCTCGATCACTTCCTGCGCGGTCTCCGTCAGCCGCGCGCCATCGCGGATCAGCCGATGGCAGCCGCGCGCCAGCGGGTTGTGGATGGAACCCGGCAAGGCAAACACCTCTCGGCCCATTTCGCCGGCCAGCCGCGCGGTGATCAGCGACCCGGATTGCAGGCCGGCTTCGACAATGAGCGTGCCCAGCGCCAGACCCGCGATCAGCCTGTTGCGTTGTGGGAAATGCTCGGCGCGCGCCGGTGTGCCAAGCGGATATTCGCTGACGATGGCACCGCGCTCGACGATACGGTGGCTGAGCTCGCGGTGTTTGCGCGGATAAACGAGGTCGGCGCCGGTGCCGATCACCGCGATGGTGACACCGCTTGCATCCAGTGCGCCGCCATGCGCCGCGCCATCGATGCCGTCGGCCAGCCCGCTGGTGACGGTCAGGCCGGCGCGCGCGAACACGCGCGCGAAACCGCGCGCGTTCGCCAGCCCCTGCGCGCTGGCGCTGCGCGCACCGACCACCGCGATCTGCGCGCCGAGCAGCAGCGCCGGGTTGCCGGCCACGAACAAGGCTGCCGGAGGCTGCGCGATTTCGGCAAGTTGCGGCGGGAAATCGGCGTCGCTAAAACGCAGCAGGTGATGATCCGGTTGTCCGAGCCATGTCAGATCGGCTTCCAGCCGCGCGGCATCCGGGGATTCGATCCAGCTGAGCGCCTCGTTCGACAGCCCCGATTCACCACGGAACCTGCGCGCGGCGTTGCATGCATCTTGCGCTGATCCCGCGCGCGCGATCAGCGCCCGCAAGCTGGCTGGCCCGACGCCGGGCGCGCGCAGCAGGATCAACCAGGCGCGGATGTCGTCGTCGGTATGCACGCGCGCAAGTGTACGGGGAACCGCAAACGCAAACGGCGCGACCGAAGCCGCGCCGTGGCGTAGGACAATTCCGACCGTTTACGCGACGCGTTGAATCGCATCGCGCCGGAAGAGCGACCGGACCGGGGCTACCAGGCCGCAACCAAGGGCCAAGCAAGATCGCTGGCCCAGAAGAGAGTTATTCCGGCAGTTCGAGCGTGTCGTTGATGTGCACCGGTTTGATGCCATCCATGATCAGGCCGTAGCTCACGTGATCGAAGGTGCGGAATACCATCACGTGGCCGACAAATTCGGCCGGCAGTTTCACATGCGGGCCAAACGAGCGCTTGCGACTATCGCCGGCCACGTCGTCGGTGATCTCGTCCCCCGGATGGTAGATCGCGAACGTGGTGCCATCGTTCACGCCGTCGGCGCTGCCCATTGACAGGGCGACCACGGAGTTCGGCCCTTCCGACGAGGTGGAATCCATGCCGTTGGAGAACGCCAGCACGCGCGCATAGGGGGCCAGGGCCGGCACCGGGTGCGGGTAGAAGTTGGGGTCGTAGGGCGCGTCGTCCACCGGCAGCAGGCGATCGCCGGGACGAATTTCCATCTTGGCATTGGTCAGCAGGGTGGTGGCCGGATCGCCGCCCTTCAGCACCCGCACGGTGCCGATGATCTCGACTTCGGTGCCGATCTCGGTGCCGCGGCCCATCATGTTGTCGTTGCGGAAATCTTCATCCCATGGACCGGAAACCACCTCGACGTCGCTATTGAGCAGATGCGCCACTTCGTATGGATGCGGGCGCTCGCCCTTGTAGCGGCGATAGACATGGGTCGGGCGTGCCAGCGCGAAACGCTGGCCGGGCGCCGCGTTCAGCCCGCGCACGTAGACGAACTGGCCCTCGATCGCACGCGGTTGATCCTCTTCGGCGGCGACCACGTAGGGAGTGTGCGCCAGATCGTGCGAACTCATCACGCGCAGATCGTGCAGGAAGGGCTCGATATCGGCGAGCGGCACGGTCGGGATCGGGTTGGCTTGTTCACGGGCGTGTTCGGCAATGTGCAGCCGATTGTCTACGCCCAGTTCCAGCACGTCGCCGGGATAGATCAGGTGCGGGTTGTGGACCTGCTGGTTGACATCCCAGATTTCCGGCCACAGCCACGGCTTCTGCAGGAAGCGCGCGGAAATGCTCCAGAGCGTGTCGCCCTTTTGCACCACGTAGGTGGAAGGATGATCGGCGCGCAGGTCCGAAGCCGCGGCATACGCGGCGAGGGTCACCAGCAGGCCGGCGACGAGCGCAAGCGCTTTCTTAAACATAGGCGGCAATCCCCCGATCCCCCAGCGATTTTGGCCGAGTGTATATGAAATGGGCTTACAATGGGCATCCTAGCGATGCGGCAGGGTTGGATAACGCCAATTGGGCCACAGTTATGCGCTATCCCTGCGCATGAAAGTGGTCGTCCATCGCCGCACTTGAAATGCATTGTCCTTGCGCGTGACAGCGGCCATCCACGCAACACCTTCCAAATAAAGGCTCGATTTTCAAGCTTTCTTCGGCTCCGACCAAACTTCTCCATGGCCAAACTTGACATCCTCGAATTCCCCGACCTGCGCCTGCGCACCAAGGCCGTGCCGGTCAGCGTGTTTGATTCGGCGCTGAAACAGCTCGCCGCGGACATGCTGGAAACCATGTATGCGGCGCCCGGCATCGGATTGGCGGCGACCCAGGTGAACGTGCATCAACGCCTGCTGGTAACCGACGTGTCCGAACTGCATGATGATCCGCGCGTGCTGGTCAACCCGGAAATCCTGCACGCCGAAGGCCATCAGGTGTATCAGGAAGGTTGTCTCTCGGTACCCGGCATCTTTGCCGACGTGGAGCGCGCCGGCTTGATCCGCGTGCGCGCGCAGGATCTGGATGGCAAGCCGGTCGAATTCGAGGCGGATGGCTTGCTGGCTGTTTGCGTGCAGCACGAGATGGATCACCTCATCGGCAAGTTGTTCGTGGACTACCTCTCGCCGCTGAAGCGCGAGATGGTGCGGCGCAAGCTGGAGAAGGCGCGGCGACAGGCCGAACCACAAGCCGCGTCAGCTTGATCTCATGAGCAACAGGCGATTGCGGCTGGTGTTTGCCGGCACGCCGGCGTTCGCGCTGCCCGGTCTGCGTGCGTGTCTGGAATCCGAAGGCGAAGTTGTCGCGGTGTACACACAGCCCGACCGGCCGGCGGGACGAGGTCGTGGCTTGACGATGAGTCCCGTGAAAAGAGCCGCACTTGACGCGGGCATTCCGGTTGAACAGCCCGAAACCCTGAAGGACGCCGCCGTGCAGCAGCGGCTGCGCGACCGCGCGCCGGATCTGCTGATCGTGATCGCCTACGGATTGATTCTCCCGAAAGGGCTGCTCGCGATTCCACGGCTGGGTTGCTGGAACGTGCACGCCTCCTTGCTGCCGCGCTGGCGCGGCGCCGCGCCGATCCAACGCGCGATTCTCGCTGGCGACACTGAAACCGGCGTCTGCCTGATGCGCATGCAAGCGGGGCTGGATACCGGTCCGGTGCTGTTGTCGATGCACACGTTCATCCAGCCGGACGATACCGGTGGTTCGCTGCACGATCGTCTTGCGAACCTGGGCGCGCAAGTGTTGCGAAATGGTCTGGCGCACGCAACGCGCGGCGCCGCCTTGATCGAAACGCCGCAGCCGGAGCAGGGCGTTACCTACGCGCACAAGCTGGACAAGACGGAAGCGAAACTGGATTTTGCCGCGAGCGCAATCGCGCTCGAGCGCAAGGTGCGCGCCTTCGATCCGTGGCCGGTGGCCGAAGCGGAGCTGGCCGGCGAACGCCTGCGGATCTGGTCCGCAGAAGCTCGAGACTCGGGGCCCGAAGCTCGCCACTCGGCAGGGTCGGGCGAGATCGTTGCCGCGTCGAAACACGGCATCGATATCGCATGCGGCGCAGGCGTATTGCGCGTATTGAAGCTGCAACGGGCGGGTGGGCGCGTGATCAGCGCCGCGGATTACCTGAATGCGCGCGCGGAGTTGAAGCGTGACGGGCAATGGGCCCGAGAAAGCCGTGAAGAGGGAAAATGAAGAACGTTTTTGCTTGCGCTCTTCTTGGCATCTTTCGCGTTCTTGCGGACAGCGGCTTTTTGCTGCCGTCGCGGCGTGTACGCGGCGCCTTCCGCAGTAGCGCATGAATAAACCCGACCGCCCGCTCGACACCCGCGCCCTGGCCGCGCGAGCGCTGGCATCCGTCGCTTTCGACGGCGCCTCGCTGCGCGAAGTATTGATCCACGCGCAACCGCAACTCTCCGATTCGCGCGATCGCGCGCTGCTGACGGCGCTGGTCAACGAGGGCGCGCGCTGGTGGTTGCGTTACGACGGCGCGCTGGATCGCCTGCTGGACAAGCCGCTGCGTCAGCGCGAACCGCTGGTGCATGCGTTGCTGGTGCTCGGGCTGGTGCAGCTCGAGATCATGCAGGTTCCGCAACACGCTGCGGTGGCCGCCACGGTCGAAGCGGCGCGAAACCTGCAGCGTGCGCCGTTCGCCAATCTGGTCAATGCGGTACTGCGGCGCTGGTTGCGCGAACGTGACAAGTTGAATGCCGCGCTCGATATCGATCCGGTCGCGCGTTACTCGCATCCGGGGTGGCTGATCGGGGCGATCGCGCGCGATTGGCCCGACTGCGTGGAGGTGATCCTCGCCGCGAACAATGCGCATGGGCCACCGATGCTGCGCGTCAACCGGCGCCGTGCCACGCGCGAAGAGGTTGTCGCGACGCTTGCGGAGGCGGCAATCCATGCAAGCGCGGTTTCTTGGCTGCGCGATGCGCTGGTGCTGGACGCCAATGCGGATATCGCGCGCCTGCCGGCATTTTTGCAAGGTAAGTTGTCCGTGCAGGATGGCGCCGCACAATTGGCGGCCGATCTGCTGGATGTGCGGCAAGGCATGCGCGTGCTGGATGCATGCGCCGCGCCCGGCGGCAAGAGCTGTCAACTGCTGGAACGCGCCGACATCGAGCTCATCGCGCTGGAGCGAGATGCCGATCGGCTGCTGCGCATCCGCGACAATCTCGCACGCCTGCACCTGCAATGCGAGTTGCGTGTCGGCGATGCCGGCGAACCTTCGAAATGGTGGGATGGACAGCCCTTCGATCGCATCCTGCTGGATGCGCCGTGCTCGGCGACCGGCGTGATCCGCCGTCATCCCGACATCAAGTTGCATCGACGCGCGCAGGACATCCTCGCACTCGCGCAGCAACAGCGGCGACTGCTGGATGCATTATGGCCGCTGCTGAATTCCGGTGGACGATTGCTTTATGCCACCTGCTCGGTGCTGCGCGTGGAAAACGAAAACGTGATCGGCGAGTTTCTGCGCCAACACGAAGATGCCGAAGCGATGCCGGTGGCGCTGGAGATCGGTCACGTTGCCGGCGCGGGGCGGCAGATTCTGCCCGGCGAGGGCGGCCTGGATGGCATGTACTATGCCGCTCTCCGGAAACGCAGGTAGGAACTCGTGCAGGGCGCCTTGCCAGCGGCAAGCGACCATCCATGATGCCGGGCGCGGCCCGGCGCATCCTGCACCGGTGCTCAGCCGAGCAGGCATGCAATTCAACCGTCGTGTAAAACGCTGGCCTTAACCCTGCACGCAGGTTCCTGCATTAGGCGATGAAATCACTTTCCCACACCCGAGGCTGGCTGATCCGCGATGCGCGCATCGAGCTGATTGGGTTCTTCGTGTTTGCGTTGCTGATGCTGGGCTTGGGAATCGGCTTGCGTGATCCGTGGCCTTCCGACGAGCCGCGCTTCGCGCTGGTCGCGCGCGAGATGCTGCACAGCGGACTGTGGTTGTTCCCGCATCGCGGCATCGAACTGTATTCGGACAAGCCGCCGCTGTTCATGTGGCTGGAAGCCTGTTGCTATTGGATCACCGGCGGCTGGCGCGGTTGGTTCCTGTTGCCATCGCTTGCAGCCGGTTTGGGCACGTTGACGCTGGTGTACGACTTGGCGCGGCGCCAGTGGAACCATCGCAGCGCATTGCTCGCCGCGGGCGCGGTGCTGGTCAGTTTCGATTTCGCGTTCCAGATGCGCGCCGCGCAAATCGACGCGCTGGAAGTGTTCTGGATCACGCTGGCGAATTACGGGTTGCTGCGGCATTTTCTGCTGGGTCCGAACTGGCGCTGGTATTTGATCGGCTGCCTCGCCGCCGGCCTGGGGGTGATCACCAAGGGTGTGGGCGTGTTGGCGTTGCTGCTGTTCGCGCCTTGCGTGTTCGCAAGCGTGCGCGGCTGGCGGCATATGGCGGCGACGCCCGCGCGCGATCCACGCTGGTGGCTCGGGCTTGCCGCATTCCTGGTTCCGATTCTGGGCTGGGCGCTGCCGATGCTCTGGATCGTGCACGTGCGACATGATCCGGCGTTCGCGCATTACGCGCATGACATCCTGCTCGGTCAGACTGTGTCGCGCTATGCGCATGCCACCCATCATCTGCATCCTTGGTACTACTACCTCGGCGTGATCGCGTTCCAGTGGCTGCCGCTGTCGCTGGCGCTGCCGTGGGCGATACCGGCGTGGGCGCGGCGCTTGCGCGCCCGCGATGCGCGCGTGCTGCTGCCGTTGGCCTGGGCGGTGATCGTGGTGGTGTTCTTCTCGATCAGCGCCGGCAAGCGCAATGTCTATATCCTGCCGGTAATGCCGATGGTTGCGCTGGCGCTGGCGCCGCTGCTGCCCGGCATCGTGCGGCGGCGCGACTTCCGGATGGCGTTGTGGACCGTGGCGCTGATGATAGCCGCGGCGATGCTGATCACCGGTGCACTCATGCATGCGGGCCGTCTGCAAACACTCACCCAGCGCGCGGCCTCCGTGCTCGATGCATCACCCGCACCGCTGATCGCGATGATCCTCGGTGTCGGTGCCGCCGGCGTGCTGATCGCGTTGCTGACGCGGCCGCGCCGTGCATTGCTGGCCTGGGCCGCATTCGCGCTGGTGTTGTGGGCCACCTGGGGGCTGGTTGGTTATCCGCTGTTGAATGGGTACTCGTCGGCGCGCGACGTCATGGCGCGTACCGCCAGCCTGGTGCCGCGGGAGGACCAGATCGCGTTGGTGGCATGGAAGGAGCAGAACCTGCTGATGCTGGATATGCTCGGCCGCGACAGCGTCAATTACGGATTCCTGCTTCCCTGGCACGAGCAACTTGAACGATCACTCGAATGGCAGCGGCAGGATCCGGCGCACCGATGGATATTTGCGCTGGGCGACGTGCTCGGCCCTTGTGTGAAAGTCGATCGCGCGATCCATGTCGGCCATGCCAACCGTCGCGAGTGGTACCTTTTCAAGCGGGAGGCCGTGGTACCCGGCTGTGTGCCACCGAAGAGCGATGACGCCGGTCAGTTCGGCGCCTACGATCCGGATGCGGAGGAGTGATGGCCGCTCTGTCGCGCAGCATAAATTTGATTGCGTGGGACAACAAGGTCGGGCTGTCCAACGATCTGCGCCTGCTTGCGGGCGCGCTGGCTGCGAGTGGCTATCGGGTTCACTTCAGCACGCTGCGACGCGGCAAGCTGCGCAAGTGGAGCCGGCCGCTGCGCAGGCGAATGATCTGGTTATGGAAGCGGCTGCGTGGCGAGCAACGCTTTGATGCCAATTTGCTGCTCGAACATATTCGCCCCGAAGATTTGCCGTTCGCGCGCTGCAACCTGTTCCTGCCGAACCCCGAATGGTGCGACAAACGGGACGTGGAGCTGTTGCCGAGAGTCGATGGTGTATTGCTCAAAACCGCTCATGCCGAGCCGATTTTCCGCAGGCTGGTTTGTCGTACCGCACAGATCGGCTTCACGAGCAACGATCGCCTCGATGCTTCCGTGCCGCGCGAAGCAACGTTCTTCCATCTTGCCGGACGTAGCTGCAACAAGGGGACCGAGCGGCTGTTGGCGATTTGGGAAAAACATCCCGAGTGGCCGCAGTTGACCGTGCTGCAGAATCCGCGCAGCGCGCTATCCCGTGTTTCGTCAGACAACCTCGTGCATCGCATTGACTACATCGGCGACGCGGAACTGAAACGGCTGCAGAACGCAAACGCCTTCCATGTGTGCTGCTCGGAAACCGAAGGGTTCGGTCATTACATCGTAGAAGCGATGAGCGTGGGCGCGGTGGTGCTGACCACCGATGCGCCGCCGATGAACGAATTGGTCGCGCCTGGCCGCGGGCTGCTGGTCGGCTACGACCGGACGGGGCGCCAACACCTGGCCACCACCTATCAGTTTTCCGAAAGCGCCCTGGAAGCCACTGTCCAGCGGTGCCTGGCGATGAGCGAGGGTGAGCGAATCGCGATGGGTAAGCGTGCGCGCGCGTGGTTTGAAGGCAACAGTGCCGGTTTCCCGAAACGCCTGCACACCGCGATAGAGGCGATGCTCGCCACAGCCTAAGGCGAGGTCTCGTCAATCCGCTGGAGCAGCATCAGCCGCGCGAATTTCTCGCGCGTGTAATCGGCTTCCAGCGATGCGAACAGCAAGCCTCGCCATCCATCGAGAAAGCCCGCGCGCAATACATAGCCGCGAAAAAACCGCCAGCCCGGATTGATCAGCAGGTTGTGCCAGTGCGCGCGGCGACCGCTGGCGTGCATGTGCTGCGCCATCATTGCCGCGTAACGGCGGTAACGCCCGAGTTGGTCGTCCACGGAACGGTAAGCGCGGTGCTCCAGATCGCCGATAAGCGTGCGCACGGCGCCATCCACGCTGACGTGCTCGTGGATTTCGCGGGTTCCGCGCCAGCCGCCGCGGCGACGATCGAACAGACGCAGCACGCGATCGGGATAGGCATTGCCGTGGTGCAGGAATTTCCCGAAGTATTCTGTGGCGCGTGGGAAGCGATAGCCGGCGGTGTCGACAAAACCCGCATTGCGCGCGGCTTCGATGGAGGCGCGCAGCTCCGCTGTGATGCGCTCATCGGCATCCAGACACAACACCCAATCGTGCTTCGCCTGTGCAACCGCGAATTCCTTCTGCGCGCGATAGCCCTCGAATGCGTGTTCGACCACGCGCGCGCCGTGCGCCGTGGCGAGGTCGCGGGTACGGTCGGTGGACCCGGAATCCACCAGTACGATCTCGTCGCAGAACGCGAGCGAAGCCAGACACTCCGCGATGCGATCGGCTTCGTTCAACGTGATGATGCAGGCCGAGAGTGCGGGTTGGTCGGGCATGGCGGAAAGCGCGTGACGGATTCGGGAAGTGTAGTGGGATTGCGCGTCAGCTTAGGCCTGTAAGCGATCGCCGGCATCGCCCGATTGAAATGGAAAGGTGGCTGACAGCCGGATGCGGTTTGATTGCACCGTGCCCGTCAATATTGAACATCCAGCAATCCCGGAAAATTCGGAAGTCGGCCCCGCGCCTGCGCCGCTGGTGGTGCGTTTCGGTGCGCTGGGCGACATGGTGTTGCTGACGCCATTTCTGCGCCTGCTGCGCCAACGTTACGGACAGCCATGCCGCGTGTTGGGCTCCGGCGCGTGGCTGCGACCCTTGTTCGACGGCAACCCGGATGTCTCGGAAGTGCTGGTCGTGCGCAGCCGCAAGCGCCCTTACTGGCTTGATCGAACCCAGCAGCGGCTGGTGCGCGCGCTGCGCGCGCTGCCGCCGGGTCCGGTCTACATCTGCGACGACTATGCCACTCCCAAAATTCGCTGGTTGCTGGCGCGCGCGGGGATTGCGCCGGCGCGCTGCGTCTATGCCAATCCGGAATGCATGCTCGGCAACGAGGAGCATTGGATTGATCGCTGGCTTCGCTTCGGGGCGATGACGCCGCCGGCATTTGCCACGGCGTAAGGCCGATCTCGTCATGCGACAGGCATCGGAAACCGGGCGGGCGCCACGATTGTTCGTGAATGATGTCGATCGGGCCGATGTTGATGTCTGGTTGCGGCAGCATGGCCTGAACGACAAGCCCTTGGTTCTTCTGCAACCAGGCAACAAGCGCACGCTTAAGCGCGGGCGCGCCGGACAACTGGGCGACGACAAGGCTTGGCCGAATGAACGCTGGGTTGCGCTGATCCATCAGGTGCTGGCGCGGGATGTCGAGTTGCGTGTCGTGCTGTGCGGCGTGCCGGCCGAAGCTGCGGTGTTGCGCGCGATTGCGCGAACAGCGGATTCGGATCGCGTGATCGAAGCCAGCCGTGAATTGCCGTTACGGCGGCTGATGGCCGTGCTCGAACGCGCGAGTGCCATGATCTCGGTCGACACCGGCCCGGCACACGCGGCCGCGGCGCTGGGTTGTCCGCTGATCGTACTGTATGGCGCGCAGTCGCCCGCCCACTGGCTGCCGCGCAGCCCGAGTGGTAGCGCGGTGATCGGATTGGGCGGCGCACCGCAGCGCCATCGGGTGGATGAAATCGGCCTGGACGAGGTGTTGGCGGCCTGGGATACACTGCCGCTGCGCCCATTCCGCTCATGACCGGAGCCCGATGCGCCCGCTGGTGATCCGCTTTGGCCGCCTTGGCGACATGATCCTGCTGGCGCCGCTGCTGGAACATTTGCACCGGCGTTATGGTGAGCCGTGCACGTTGCTCGGGCCCGGGCCATGGTCGGGACAGTTGTATTCCGGCCATCCCGACGTCGGGGAAATCGTGCAGGTGAACGCACGCCATCGTCCGCTGCCGCTCAGCCCGCAGCGCTGGCGCATGGTGCAAGTGCTGCGGCGTGAGCGTGGTGCACCGGTCTATGTGTGCGAAACCGAGCCGCGCGCGTTGGCCAAGATCCGCCGGATGTTGCAACTGGCTCGCGTTGAACGCCAGCGCTGCCTGCTCATTACCGACTTTCCCGACTTCGCCGACGAGCACTGGATCGACCGGCTGCTGCGGTTTGCCGTGCAAACGCCCTCGGCGATGAAAGAGGGTGAGCGCACCACACCGCCGTGATCTGCGCGGCTTCGGCTGTTCATGCTGCTCGGCTACACTTGCGGCGTTTTTTTGCGATCTTCCCTGGTCGCGAAGATCCAACGGCAGCCGTCCGCGGCTGCATTTCAATTCACTTTCTTGCGATCGTTGCTGATCGCGAAGACCAAACAGCAGTCATCCATAGCTGCACTGTCCAATTTTTTGCGATCCTCCGGATCGCGAAGATCAAACAGCAATCATCCATGACTGCACTTCCAACAAGCGGTATGGCGACTTGATCCGGAACCTGTACGCCCAATCGGAGCATCTGCGCGCGCTGCTGTGGTGGTTGCCGCTGTGGCTGACCGTCGCGCTGCTGGCGATTTTCGCGCACGGGCCGATGCCGATGTATTCCACGCGCACGCTAAGCGTGGCATGGGACATGTGGGTGCACCACCAGTTCTGGGTGCCGCACATCAACGGCGCGCCCTACAGCCAGAAAGTGCCGCTGCTGTTCTGGATGATCCATGCGGGCTGGGCCGCCTTCGGTGTCAATGACATCTGGCCACGCGTCCTGGAGGTGCTGATCGGCGCAGCGCAGCTGATCATGGCGCAGGTCCTGGCGCGGCGGCTGTTCCCGAAACATCCGTGGGTCGCGCGCGCGACCCCGTGGATGCTGCTGGGATTGAGTTTCGCGTTCCTGTTCGGCTTGCAGATCATGTACGAGGTGCTGCTGAGCGTGTGGGTGCTCGGCGCGCTGTTGTGCCTTGCGCCGTCGCCGCATCGCGAGCATCCGCGCTGGGCATGGTTCGCGATTTTCGTGGGCCTGGGTCTGCTGACCAAGGGCCCGGTAATGGCGTTGCATGTGCTGTTCGTGTGGCTGCTCGGGCCGTGGTGGAACGCGTATGCGCGCACGCAACGCGCGCGCTGGTATGGCGGCGGCTTGCTCGCCTTCGTGGGTGGCTTCGCGATGCTCGCGGCATGGGTGATTCCGGCGATCCATATCGGCGGCCCCGTCTACGCCAACGAGCTGCTGTTCAAGCAGACCGCCGGACGCGTAGTCGAAGCATTCGATCACGCACGGCCGTTCTGGTGGTACCTGCCGTGGATTCCAGCCGTGCTGTTTCCGTTCATCGCCTGGCCGCGGATGTGGGCGGCGGTGCTGCTGCTGCAACGGCCGTTCGAATCGGCGCAGCGGGTGTTGATCGCCTGGATCGTGCCGGTGTTCGTGGTGTTCTGCTTCATCAGCGGCAAGCAGACCTATTACCTGATTCCGGAATTGCCGGCCGCGGTGATGTTCATGGCGTTCGCGATCGTGCGACTGCGCGAGCGCGGCGGGAATCCCGCCAACGGCGCGGGCTGGGGGCCGTGGCCGCTGGCTCTGGGTGCATTTGCGTTGGCTGCGCTCTTGCTCGCGCTACCGCCGCTGGTGGCGAGCGGCCGCATGAACGATCATTGGTTGCGCGACCTGTCGACGGCCAGCGCGCCGTTCGGCGTGTTGTATGCGCTGCTCGGCATGCTGATGTTGCTGCGCGGTCGCGGCGAACTGCGTCGCATCGCATTCGCCAGTCTGATCGGAACTGCCGCGGCGTACGGGTTGTTCGCGCTCACGCTGTATCCCGCGTTCAACCTCGAACCTGTCTCGGATCTGCTGGCGCGCGCGCAGAGCCAGGGCCGCGCGATCGGCAACCTCGACGTGTACGAAGGCCAATTCCATTTCCTCGGGCGGCTGACGCAACCGATCGATCGGCTCTACGAAGGCGATGACTTGCAGCGCTGGACGCGTGCGCATCCGCGCGGGCTGGTGGTGGAATATCCCAGCAACCTGAGCGCCGTCGATCTGCGTTATCCGGTATTCGTGCAGCCGTTCCGCTCGGTGTGGCTGGTCGTATGGAACGCGCAGACGCTGGCGAGTCTGCGCCGCGGCGACAAACCGCCGGAACCGGCGCAGCCGACCGCGTTGTATCCGGATGATTACTGGCGTTACCAGGTTCCCGTCCGTTGACTCGCGCGCGACAACCATGCGCGCGACAATGGCGGCATGAACGACGACCTGATCGCCAACCTGCGTGCGCAACTGGGCAGTCCGCGCGACGGCGCGTTGTTGCGCTATTCGCTGGGCAGTGCCTTGTTGTCGGTGGGCGATGCCGCGGAAGCCGTGCTGCAGTTGCGCGAAGCGCTCACCTTTGATCCGCACTACTCGGCGGCGTGGAAGGCGCTGGGGCATGCGCAGCTGGCGCTGGATGATCGCGCCAGCGCGGCCGAAGCCTGGCGCGAAGGCATCGCGGTGGCGCATGTGCGCGGCGATGTGCAGGCGGAAAAGGAAATGAACGTGTTTCTGAAGCGGATCGCAAAACAGGCAAACGGCTGACGCGAACAATGAGCGGCCCGCGGCGGCGCCAATGTTGTTACGCTTCGTCCCTGTTCCGTTTCCGCGCCCGCTCCGTTTCCACGTGATCCGTTTCGATTCCGTCAGCAAGCGTTACGCCAGTGGCCACCAGGCGCTGAGCGCCTTGTCGTTCCGGATACAGGCTGGTGAGATGGTGTTCGTCACCGGACATTCCGGTGCGGGCAAGAGCACCTTGTTGAAATTGATCGCGCTGATCGAGCGCGCGAGTGCCGGCGCGATCGAAGTAGCGGGCAACAACCTCGCCAGCGTGCGCGGAAGGCGGATTGCGCGGCTGCGCCGGAATCTCGGCATGGTGTTCCAGGACCATCGTCTGCTGATGGACCGCAGCGTGGGGGAGAATGTCGCGTTGCCGCTGATCATCGCCGGCGTGCCGGCGGACGAGCGCGCGCGCCGTGTGCGCGCCGCGCTGGACAAGGTCGGTCTGCTCGCGTACGAGAAGCAGCCGCCGGTGACGTTGTCCACCGGCGAGCAGCAGCGCGTGGGCATCGCGCGCGCGATCGTGGCCAAACCTGCCTTGATCATTGCCGACGAGCCGACCGGCAATCTCGATCCGCAGTTGTCGTACGAGATCATGCAATTGTTTGCGGAATTCCAGCGGGTCGGCACCACCGTGCTGATCGCCAGCCATGACCTGCCGCTGCTGAAACGCATGAAGCAACGCACGATCGTGCTGGATCACGGACGGCTGGTGGCTGACGTGCCGGCAGCGGAGATCGCATGAGCGCCATCGCCAAACCGGTGACGCCGTCAGCACGCGAGCGCCATCGCTCGCGCGTAGCGATCTGGCGCGAGCAGCACGCCTGGGCGTGCGCGGCGAGCGTACGCGCGCTGGCTGCGCGACCATTCGGCACCGTGCTTACAGTGGCAGTGATGGGCTTGGCGCTGGCGCTGCCGCTGGCGTTCTATCTTTTGCTTTGCAATGTGCAGCGCTTGTCCGGGAGTTTGAGTGAAAGCCAGGCGATCGGCATTTTCCTGAAGCCATCGGCCGATGCCGTGTCTGCAAACGCGTTGGCCAAGCGGTTGCGTGCACGCACGGACATTGCCGATCTTGTCGTGAAGACGCCACAACAGGGCCTGTCCGAGCTCGCCGCCATGCAGGGCTTTGGCGAGGCGCTGCAGACCATGCCGGACAACCCGTTGCCGTTTGTATTGCTGGCACAGCCACGGCCTGGTTTGAGCCGCGCGCAGACCGAGGCGCTCGTGGGCGTGCTGCGCACCTTGCCCGAGGTGGACATGGTGCAGGACGACGGCGCCTGGCGCGCGCGGCTGGATGCGTTCATCGCTCTCGGGCAACGCGTCACCCTGTTGCTGGCGGCGCTGCTCGCCGCGGCCGCGTTGCTGGTGGTCGGCAATACGGTGCGGCTGGATATCCGCGCGCGTGCCGAGGAACTCGTGGTGCAGCGGCTGGTCGGCGCCAGCGCCGGCTTCGTGCGCCGTCCTTTTTTGTATGAGGGGTTGTGGTACGGCGGACTGGCGGGCGCGATCGCCGCGGGCCTGGTGGCGCTGCTGGAATGGGGCTTGGCGGAACCGGTGCGCGCATTGACCGCCAGCTACGCGGGGCGGCTGGTGTTCGACGGCTTGCCCATTTTCGAGCTGTTGCTGGTACCGTTGGCGGCTGCCCTGCTGGGATGGACAGGCGCATGGCTGGCCAGCACGCGGCACCTCTCCCCGGCAAATCCGCATTGAAGCGCATTCCGATTGCAGCATGACGAACATCACCCGCCATATTTCGAGCGACAACCCGCGCGTGATGGTGGTGGACGGCTCGAAAGTCGCGCGCAAGCTGATCGCGCAATTGCTGGAAAAGGAATTATCCGGCGTTACCGTGATTGCCTGCGAAACCGGCGCGGTCGCGCAACGCGAATTGCAGGCCGGCGTGATCGACCTGATCACCACCGCGTTGCGGCTGCCCGACATGGATGGCCTGGAATTCGCGCGACATGTGCGCGAGCACGCGCCGCAGGCCTACATCCCCATCGTTGCGGTATCGGGCGACGTGCAGGAGCGGCTGGTGCGGCGCGAACTGGGCGAGGATGTCACCGATTATTTCGACAAGTCGCAAGGCTTTGCCGCGCTGGCGGAATTCATCCGCGGCTACGTGCGCCCGGAGGCGCAGGTTTCCGGCGAGGTGCTGTATGTGGAGGACAGCCGGGTAGTCGCCTTGGCAACACGCCGCATGCTGGAAAAATACGGGTTGCACGTCACCCACGTCATCAGTGCCGAGGAAGCCGTTGCGCTGCTGGACGAGGCGCGCGCGCACGATCGCATCGGCACCGACATGGTGCTGACCGATGTCAATCTGAAAGGCGAACTTTCCGGCGGCGATTTGCTGGCGCGCATCCGCGAGGAATACGGCTACGGCAAAGGTCGGCTGCCGGTGCTGGTAATGACGGGCGATGACAATCCCAAGAACCAGGCGCAATTGCTGAAAGCCGGCGCCAATGATCTGGTGCAGAAGCCGATCGAGGAACGGCTGTTGGTGACGAAACTGCTGTTCCAGTTGCGGGTGGCGCAGCGATTGCGCGAACAGAATGTCTAACGAAGCGCCAAGAGCGATTTGTCCGCCAACAGCGCAAAGGACGCAAAGAAAGCGAATGAAAGGTTTGATCTTCTGCTTCTCTTCGCGTCCTTTGCGGACGAAAAGCTCCTGCCCTTGATCCGTGGACGATGTCTGACCATCGCCTGAAACTGGAGCCGTCCTGGAAGAGGCGGGTCGGCGATCATTTCGATCGGCCGGAGATGCTCGCGCTGCGCGAATTCCTGGTCGCGGAGAAGCATGCCGGCAAGCGCATCTATCCGCCGGGGCCGAGTATCTTCAACGCGCTCAACAGCACGCCGTTCGAGCAGGTCAAGGTGGTGATTCTCGGTCAGGATCCGTATCACGGACCGGGGCAGGCGCACGGCTTGTGTTTTTCGGTGTTGCCGGGCGTGCCGCTCCCGCCGTCGCTGGTCAACATCTTCGGCGAAATCGAACGCGATCTGCATATTGCACGTCCCGATCACGGGTGCCTGATCCCGTGGGCGCAACGCGGCGTGCTGTTGCTGAATTCCGTGCTGACCGTGGAGGCGGGCCTGCCCGGTTCGCACCAGGGCAAGGGTTGGGAAGGCTTCACCGATCGCGTGATCGACGTGCTCAATCGCGACCGCGAAGACCTTGTATTCCTGCTCTGGGGATCCTATGCACAAGCCAAGGGCCGACTGATCGATCGGACGCGCCATCACGTTTTGCAGGCACCGCATCCGTCACCGTTGTCGGCGCATCGCGGGTTCCTGGGATGCGGCCACTTTTCGGCGGCCAATGCGTGGCTTCAGCAACAAGGGCAGGCGCCGGTGGACTGGTCGCTGCCGCCGCGTTCGGCTTTGGTGCGATAGGCGACCCTCGCTCCGCCATTCGGCCGGCGGATCAAGATCCGCCTACGTTGCAATTCCTATACGAGCTAGTATAATTATTCGCCTGAGCGGTTGTGCGTGGCTTGTGGAACCCCAGGCGGGTTTTGGCACTCAAATGGGAAGATCTAGCAAATCTCTGGATGCGCTCCGAATCCCACTTTGCCATGCATCCACAACCCAACCCTTGCTGTGCAGGGGTTCGCCCTTGGCCCAAGGGGCAAAGTGTCGCGGGTACAATGAGTTCCGGAGGGAATACCAGATGTCCGAAGCCTTGGTGACCAGCAATCTGCCGATCCCCAGCGTGGCCGGCAGTCTCGACGCCTACATCGGCGCGGTGCACCGCGTGCCGGTGCTGAGCGCCAAAGAGGAACATGATCTGGCCGTGCGCTATCACGACGAGGAGGATCTCGAAGCGGCGCGGCGGCTGGTGATGTCGCACCTGCGTTTCGTGGTGCACGTCGCGCGCGGCTACAACGGTTACGGTTTGCAATTGGCCGACCTGATCCAGGAAGGCAACATCGGGCTGATGAAGGCGGTCAAGCGCTTTGATCCGGATCAGGGCGTGCGTCTGGTCAGCTTTGCCGTGCACTGGATTCGCGCCGAGATGCACGAGTTCATCCTGCGCAATTGGCGCATCGTCAAGGTCGCCACGACCAAGGCGCAGCGCAAGCTGTTTTTCAACCTGCGCAAATCGAAAAAGCGCCTGGGTTGGTTGAACGCCGCGGAAGTGCGCGCGGTCGCCAAGGATCTCGGCGTTCCCGAGGCAACCGTGCGGGAAATGGAGTCGCGCCTGTCCGGCCGCGACATCGGCTTCGATGCGCCTTCCGACGAGGACGATGACGCGCCACCTTCGCCGGTCGCGTACCTGGAGGACCACGGCGCCGATCCGTATCTGTCGGTCGCGCAGGATGACGAGGAAGACAACCAGCTCGGCACCTTGGAGCGCGCGCTGACCAAATTGGATGAGCGCACCCGCGACATCATCCGCCGCCGCTGGCTGGCCGAAGACAAGGCCACCTTGCAGGAACTGGCCGATGATTACGGCGTATCCGCCGAACGCATTCGCCAGCTCGAATCGAACGCGATGAAGAAAATGCGGATGGTTTTTGAAGCGTGAGATTCGAAATTCTACAGCTGTGATTCGAAGAACCGCCAGCATAGGCGGCTCTTTGCTTTTGAGGAATCCCCAAGCCGCCATTCCACCTTCAATACATATCCACCGGATCCACATCCAGTGACCAGCGCAGGCTGCGCGGTTGCGGCAATTCGTGGAGTAGCGGCCACCACGCGGTCAGTACCTGACGCAGCGGCGCGCGTTGCGTGGCTTCCAGCAGCAATTGTGCGCGATGCCGGCCGGCGCGCAGCGGCATCGGCGCGGGCAGCGGGCCGTTGACTTGCAACATCATATTGGCGGGCAAGGCATTGCGTGCCGCCTTCAGGAACTCGTCCAATACGCCGCGATCGAGCGCGTCCGCGCGCAACAGCGCCATGTGCGCGTATGGAGGCAAATCCGATGCGCGACGTTCATCCAGCTGCAGCGCGGCCGCCACCGGATAGCCACCACGCAACAACGTGGTGAGCAGCGGATGCTGGGGTTCGTGTGTCTGCAGCCAGACCGTGCCGGGTTTGTCGGCGCGGCCGGCGCGGCCAGCCACTTGCACGATCAATTGCGCGAGCTTTTCGCCCGCGTGGAAATCCACGCTGTGCAGGCCTTCGTCCACGCCCACAATCGCGACGGTGGTGAGGTTGGGCAGATCGTGTCCCTTGGCCAGCATCTGGGTGCCGACCAGAATCACCGGCTTGCCATCGCCAAGTTGTTGCAGCAGGCGTTCGAATGCATCGCGCCGACGTGTGCTTTCGCGATCCACGCGCAGCACCGGAATGTCGGGATAACGCGCCTGCAGCGCTTCTTCCAGCCGTTCGGTGCCGTAGCCCTGCGGGGTCAAGCTGCTCGCGCCGCACTGCGGGCATGATGGTGGCAAGGCCTGCGTGGCGCCGCAGTGATGACACAGCAGGCGCGCGCGGCCGCGGTGCACCGTAAGCGGCCGTTCGCAACGCGTACACGCCGCGTGCCAACCGCAGGCGTGACATAACAACACCGGGGCGTAGCCGCGGCGATTCTTGAATACCAGCGCCTGTTCGCCGCGCGCGATGCAATCATCCAGCGCCTGCAGCAGCGTCGGCGACAACCCGTGCTGCATGCGCAGCCCGCGCAGATCCAGCACATGCACCGGGGACGCCGGCCGAGCATGCGCGCGCGTGCGCAAGGTGACCCGCGCGTACCGCGCTGTTTCGACATTTGCCAGCGATTCCAGGGAGGGCGTGGCGCTGCCCAGCACGATCGGCACCGCCAATGCCTGTGCGCGCATCATTGCCAGGTCGCGCGCGTGATAGCGGAAGCCGCCTTCCTGTTGCTTGTAGGAACTGTCGTGTTCCTCGTCCACCACGATCAGCCCGGCGCACCGCAGCGGCGCGAACACTGCCGAGCGCGTGCCCAGCACGATCGCAGCATCGCCGTTCAATGCAGCCAGCCAGGCGCGCGCGCGATCGCCCTCGGCAAGGTTGGAATGCAGCAGCGCAATGGGCGCGTCAAAACGCGCGCGCAGTCTTTTCAGCATTTGCGGGACCAGCCCGATCTCCGGAACCAGCACCAGCGCCTGTTTGCCGGCAGTGAGCGCACGTTCGATCAGTGCCAGATAAATCTCGGTCTTGCCGCTCCCCGTGACACCTTCCAGCAGCCAGGCGTGAAAGCCCGCATCCGCAGCGAGCATGCGATCGAGGGCGGCGCGCTGCTCGTGAATGAGCTCATGCACGCAGGGCTTGCACCGCCATGCGCCGGGGGCGGACAACGTCGTGCGCTCGATCAGGCCGGCAGCGTGCAAACGCCGCGCCGCTGCGCGCCAGCCCGGCAATGCGAACTCCAGATCTTCCACGCGCATCGGGCCGTCGGACAACGTGCTCAACAACACAGCCGAAGCGCCGCGCCGGCTTCGCGCATCGCGCGCGCTGCATCCAGCGACCGTCAGTTGCCAGGCTTCGTCCTCCGCCGCGGGCGGCGGTTTGTCTTCGCGCAGCCACAGCGGCAGCGCGCCGTGCAGCACTTCACCGATTGCGCCACACCAGTAGTCACCCGCGCGCGCCAGGCTGGCCAGCAATTCCGGCGTAAACAGCGGCGCCTCATCCAACACACGCAGCACCGGTTTCAGTTGTTCGCGCGGCAATTCGGATGTCGACGCGTGCTCGACCACGATGCCGAGGCGGCGCGTGTGTCCGAATGGCACCTCGACACGGCATCCTGGCTGCGGCAGACCGTCTGCGTGCGGCGGCAGGTAATCGAACATGCGCGGCAACGGTACCGCCAGCGCGACGCGCAGCAGCGTGCTCACGGGGGCGCTTCGCATGCGCGCGCGCACGAATGGGAGTTGCGCGCGATTGTTCTCATGCGACGCAAAAGTGCCATGCAAGTTGCGGGCAGCGTAAGGATTTCACCCTTATCCACAATGCGTGTGGATAACGCTGTGGAAGGCTGCGACCAGAGTGCGTCCGAGCGGGCATTCCCGCAACATCGGGGACGCCTTGGCGAAACTTTAACCACATAAAAATTGCACTTGAAATTCAGCTGCTTGGAAATCCACCGCGGTGTCGCCGGCGTGCGCGCGAGCAACCCGGCGCGCGCCGGGTTGACGCGGTTTTGATGCTGTGCACAAGACGCGGACAGCGCATATAAAAATTTCATCCCAGTGCTTGCAGCAGGCTGCGGCTGGCGCGCACGCGCTCGCCATATGCGCGCAATCCGGCCTCGCGCATGCGCGAGGCGTGCTGGCGCAGATAGGCCTCGAAGTCGGATCGGTCGCGCAGCCGATAATGCACGCTATAGCCCACGCGCCCGGTTTCCGGCGCCGGCTCCAACCGCTCGAAAATTTCGGCGCCCAGGAATCCCGGCAGTGTCAGCATTTCCCTGACGTGCGCACGCAGCCATACAAGGTATTCGTCGGCGACCCCGGCCTGGAGATCCAGCTCGACGGCATACACGATCATGCTTGCGTAAGGCTCAGCAGGAAAGCTACGCCGATCGAGAACGACAGCAGCACCGAATAGCAGATGCCCACGCACCAATACTTGACCGTGGTGAAGAACCAGCCTTGCCCGTACACGCGTTTCTGCATCAGCCATAGGTACATGAACATCCAGATCCATGCCGCGGTGGTGGCGATGCTCAGCGGCACGCTCAGCCACGCGGTGTGCGTCAACGCTTTCAACGCGCCCAGTGCAAACAGCACCAGCAACGAGAGAAAGATGAAGGCGTGGCTGTGCAGCGCCACGATCAGGTGTTCCATGTACAACCTGCGCTTGAAGAGGTAGAACACCTTCAGGATCAGCGCGAACAGCGGAATCAGCACGAACATTGTCTGCGGCAGCACCGACAGCGCACCCACGACCAGCCGCTGCACCGCGGCGCGCCGCTGCTCGGGCGTGCCGTGCCGCAATGCGGTGGCGTTGTCGTGCATGCGCTGGCCGGCGTGGTTCAGCCAATCGTTGGCGAAGGCGGGCAGCCAACCGATGTGGATCTGATCGCGCTTCCGATCCCAGGTACCGTCGTCCAGCAGGTCTACGTCATTCCCGCGACGAGCCTTGGAAGGCGTGACGAGCGTGCCCGCTGCCGCGGGCGCGGCGATGCTCGCGCTGCCCGCAGGCGACGCGGCCTTATCCGCTTTCCCCAGCTCGGCTGTGCGCTGGGCGGCATCGCGTTGGATCTTGTCGCGCGCCATTTTCAAACTGTCGCGCGCCGCCTGCGGCATATGCGGATCGGCCAATTCCCTGTCGAGCTTGTCCAGCGCCTGCTTTTCCTGCGTCATCGCCTGGGCTTGCGTGCGCGATTGCTGAAAGCTGTTCGACGCCGATGATTTGTCTTGGTCGAAGTGAACGAAGCTGGAACTGTCGAACGCCAGTTGCATCACGAAGAATGCGATCAGGGCGAGGAAGAACATCAGCCGGAACGGGGTGACATAGCGCACGCGCCTTCCGGCGAAATATTCCCGCGGGAGAAATCCGGGTTTCAGATACAACGCGGGCAGGGTGCGGATCACGCGCGAATCGATGTTCAGCACCGTGTCGAACACGTCGCCCAGTACGCCGGAGAGGTGCCGGATCAAGCCCTTCACCGGTTGCCCGCAGGCATAGCAATACTCGCCATACAGCGGGGCGCCGCAATTGGCGCAGACCGCGCCTGACGCGGGCGGCGTAATGGATTCCGGTTTGGTTACCATGCCGGGTCTGACCTGATGGATTCCGATGCGCATTCTAACTATTGATCGCGCGCGTTATGCGCGCGAAACCCGTGCCACCGTGAAACTCGCGCTGCCGCTGATTGCCGGGCAATTGTCCTCGATCGGCATGAACGCCGTGGATGTGGTGCTGGCCGGTCATTACAACGCGCACACGCTGGCCTCGGTCGCGGTCGGCGCCAATGTCTGGCTGCTGGCGCTGGTTTGCGCGATCGGCGTGATGATGGCGCTGCCGCCGTCGGTCGCGCATCTGGATGGCGGTGGGCGCCGTGGCGAAATCGGGCCGCTGTTCCGGCAGGCATTGATGCTTGCCGTGTCGCTTGGCATCCTGCTGTGGTTCGGGGTTCGTCATGCGGGGCCGCTGTTGAACCTGCTCGGTGTGGATCCCGCGTTGCTGCCGGACGTCCAGAAATTCCTGCACGCCCTGAGCTGGGGTGCGCCGGCGGTATGCCTGTATTTCAGTTTGCGCGGATTGTCCGAAGGCATGAGCTGGACGCGTCCGACGATGTTGTTCGGCTTTACCGGACTGTGCGCGCTGGCGCCATTGGGTTATGTGCTGATCTACGGCAAGCTCGGGTTGCCCGCGCTCGGCGCGCAGGGCAGCGGCATCGCCAACGCGATCGTGTTGTGGTTGCAGGTGCTGGCGTTCGCCGGCTACGTGCGTTGCTCGCCGCGTTATCGCGAGCTGCATCTGTTCGCGCGCTTCGAGCGGCCTGATCCGCGCGCGATCCTGGGGCTATTGCACATCGGCGCGCCAATGGCTGTCACGCTGCTGATGGAGGCAGGCATGTTCTCGATCGCCGCACTTCTGATCAGCCGGTTGGGCACGATCGCGGTGGCCGCGCACCAGATCGCGATCAACGTCGCTTCCATCACCTTCATGGTGCCGCTCGGATTGGCGCTCGCGATCACCGTGCGCGTTGGCAACGCCGCCGGACGCAACGATGCGCGGGGGGTGCGCTATGCGGGCTTCAGTGGGATCGCGCTGACGCTGGTGACGCAATGCGTGGCGTCGGCGTTGATGCTGGGCATGCCGTACTTCATCGCGCGGCTGTATACCGAGGCGCCGCCGGTGCTCGCACTGGCCGCGCACCTGCTGATGCTTGCCGGCGCCTTCCAGTTTGCCGACGGGATCCAGGTCGCTTCCAATGGCGCGCTGCGCGGATTGAAGGACACCCGGCTGCCGATGTTGATCACCGTGCTGGCGTACTGGGGGATCGGCATGCCGATCGGGTGGTGGTTGGCCTTCCATGCCGGCTGGCGCACACCGGGCATGTGGATCGGCTTGAGCGCGGGTTTGTACGCCGCGGCGTTGCTCTTGTCGGCGCGGTTCACCCGGTTGGCGCGCAAGGAAACCTGGAAGCGCACGCACGCGGTCGCGATGACGCCATGATCATGACCTCCGCCATTCGTGACGCCGGACACAGGCTGAGCTACGCTGATGATTCGTCAACAGCGCGCAACAGACCCATATGATGGCGACGCAATCCTCCGGCGGATTCTGGAACGGCCTGCGCGCGGTCGGCCGTGGCATCAACATCGCGCGGCTGGTAATCATCAATGTCATCTTCTTTTTCATCCTGGCGCTGATCCTGATTGCGCTGAATCCCGGCGCGGCCAAGGTGGAAGCGGACAGCGCACTGTTGTTGAAGCCCGACGGACAACTGGTCGAGCAGTACAGCATCGACCCCGCCAGTCGCGCGCTGGCGCGGATGGCCGGCGAGGAAACCGGGCAGGTGCAGGTGCGTGATCTGGTACGCGCGATCGATGCCGCTGCCCACGATGGCGACATCCAGCGCATCCTGCTGGAACCCGACCGCCTGCAACCAGGCGGTTTCGGCGCGCTGGAGGAGGTCGGCGCCGCGCTGGATCGTTTCCGCGCATCCGGCAAGCAGGTATTCGTGTGGAGCGCGGGACTGGACCAGGGCCAGTATCTGCTGGCCGCGCACGCGGACAAGATACTGCTCGATCCGCAGGGCGCGCTGATGATCACCGGCCTGTCCAACTACCGCAGCTACTACAAGGATCTGCTGGACAAGCTCGGCGTGGACGTGCACCTGTTCCGCGTCGGTGAATTCAAATCCGCGGCCGAACCCTTCATCCTGGATGCGCCGTCGCCCGCTTCGCTGCAAGCCGACCAGTACTGGCTGGGCGGCTTGTGGGACACCTGGCTGGCCGAAGTCGCCAAATTGCGCGGCGTGGATGTCAACACGCTGCGCAACGAGATCAATCAATTCCCGCAGGAAATCCTCCAGTCCAATGGCGATACCGCGCAACTCGCGTTGAAGCTGCATCTGGTGGACGGCCTTGCCACCCGCGAGCAAGTGGTGCGCCTGATGCAGAAACTCGGCAAGCCCGACAACAACGGCACCGGCTTCCGTGCAGTGGATCTGGACGGCTATCTGGCGCACGTGCGCGACGACGGCTTCGGCAAACCGATCGTAGCGGTGGTGGTGGCCGAAGGCGAAATCATCGGTGGCAAGCAGCCGCCCGGCAGCATCGGCGGCGAATCCACCGCCGCGCTGATCCGTGCCGCGCGCGCCGATCGCAACGTGCGCGCGATCGTGCTGCGCGTCAATTCACCGGGCGGCGAAGTCTATGCGGCCGAGGAAATCCGTCGCGAGGTGGCGCTGGCGCGGGCATCGGGCAAGCCGGTGATCGTTTCGATGGGCGATGTTGCGGCCAGCGGCGGCTACTGGATTTCGATGAACGCCGATCGCATCCTCGCAGAACCCGACACTATCACCGGTTCGATCGGCATCTTTGGCCTGTTCTTCACCGTCCCGAATGGCCTGGACAAACTCGGCATCCATACCGGCGGTGTGGGCACCACCCCGTTCGCCGGCGCGTTCGACATCCGTCGGCCACTGGATCCGAATGTGGGCGTGATGATCCAGAGCGTGATCGACAAGGGTTATCGCGATTTCGTCGGCGGGGTGGCATCCGCGCGCGGGAAGAGTTTCGCCGACATCAATGCAATTGCGCAGGGCCGGGTGTGGACCGGCGCGCAGGCGTTGCAGCGCGGGCTGGTGGATCAACTCGGCGGCCTGCACGAAGCGATCGCGCTGGCCGCGAGCGATGCCAGGCTCGGCGACAACTACGCATTGCGCTATGTCGAAAAGCCGCTGGGCGCATTCCAGAGATATCTGTTGAACATGAGCGAGGGTTCAACCGCGCATATCCTCGCGCGCGTCGGCCTGCACTTGCCGGCATGGCTGACGCAGATTCCCGGTGATGTCCTGCAAACCGCGCCGGAACTGAAGCTGCTGCAGCACGCGCAAGCCGGCAAGCCGCAGGTGTATGCGTATTGTTTCTGCAGCGTGCATTGATGTTGATCGTCATCCGGCGAAAGCCGGAATCCAGGCTCTGCGCGTTCTGCGACCGGAACCCCGTCAATGCGATTGCGCGTCGATATCCGCGCGCTGTTTGGCGGCTTGATCGTCGATGACTTTCTGCACCGCCTTGGCGCGGTCGCGATCCTTCACCAGGGTGCCGAGCGGCGAGTTGAGCACCACGCTCGACTCGGCTTGCGGTTGCGGCGCATCCTTCGGCTGCGGTGCCTGCGGATTATGCGGCGAGCACGCCATCAATCCGGCGCACAGCGCGATGGCAGAAATGAGAATGGCGATGGTTCGCGGCATGCTGGCGAGCTCCTCAACTGCCGGTGCAGTCTCGCTCGCGCGGCAACGTCGCGCAAGCTGCGTTAAGCTCGCAAATGCCGCGCTCCGGTTCCCCATTCCGATTCCTGAATCCCGAAACCCGGACCATGAACACGCACCTTTCCCGCTGGCGATTGGAGGGACAAACCGCGCTGATCACCGGCGCCAGCCGCGGCATCGGCCTGGCTTGTGCGCGCGAGCTGGCCGCGTTGGGCGCGCAGCCGCTGCTGGTCGCGCGCGACCAAGCGCAACTGCAAGCGGCTTGTGACGAGATCACCGAGGATTTTCCCGACGCCGAGCCGCGTTGGTTCGCCGCCGATCTCGCCCAAGCCGAGGATCGCCTGGCGGTGTTCGACTGGATCGCGGATCTGGACGTGCCCTTGTCGCTGCTGATCAACAACGCCGGCGGCAACATCAAGAAAGCCACGCTCGATTACACCAGTGATGATCTGCACGCGGTATTTGAACTGAATGTCGCGGCGGTGTTCGAACTGTGCCGCCTGGCGCATCCGCAGCTCACGCAACATGCCAACGCGGCGATCGTCAATGTCGGCTCGGTATCGGGTTCCACCCATGTGCGCACCGGTGCGCCGTACGGTCTCACCAAGGCCGCGCTGCACCAGCTCACCATCAATCTCGCCTGCGAATGGGCCGAAGACGGCATCCGCGTCAACGCGGTCGCGCCCTGGTACATCCGCACCCAACGCACCGGGCCTGCGCTGAGCGATCCGGATTACCTCGACGAGGTGCTGCAACGCACGCCGATGGGTCGCATCGGCGAACCTGAAGAAGTCGCCGGGGCGGTGGCGTTCCTGTGTCTGCCGAGCTCCAGTTACATTACCGCCAGCGTGGTCGCGGTTGACGGTGGATTCCTGCACTACGGCTTTTAACCGTTTGCGACCCTCAGCCATTGCACGCCATGCCGCGATGCCATAGCGTAAGCACGATGGCTTGATCTGTGCCCCGCGGCCCACAACCCCGGATCAAGTCCGGGGCAGGCTGTGCCTTCTCGCGACGCTCGGCAACGGCGTAAATGTTCTACGACTATCTCGATTGTCCCATCGGTCCGCTGCTGCTGGTCGCTGACGGGCATGGCCTGATTTACATCGGCCTGCCGCGCGCGGGCAATGCACAGGCCGCGCCGGACAATGCGCAGCATGCAGCGGCGAAGCTGCGGGGCGCCCGACATCAATTCGACGAATATTTCGCCGGCACCCGGCATGCATTCGATCTGCCGCTGCATCCGCACGGCACGCCGTTTCAGCTCGAAGTATGGGGCGCGCTGCTGGCGATTCCCTACGGAGAAACCACCAGCTATGCCGAGATTGCGCGACGCATCGGGCGCTCGAATGCGGTGCGCGCGGTGGGTGCGGCGAACGGCGCCAATCCGCTTTCCATCATCGTGCCTTGCCATCGCGTGATCGGCAGCGACGGTGATCTCACCGGCTACGGCGGAGGCTTGCCGGCCAAGCGCTGGTTGCTTGCGCATGAGCGCACGCATGCGCCACGCGCGACGCTGGTGCTGCAGCCTTGATTTCAGAGTATTCAAAGCAGAGCTTTATCCGCAGCACGCCAACGACGCGAAGAAAGTCAAAAGGCATTTTTGCGTCCTTCGCGGACCAATGCCAATGCAAGGCCCAAGCTCGCGCGTCAGGTGTTCGCGACATTTTCCATTCGCGGGAACGTCAGCAGCCTTTCAATTGTGCGTTCAATTCATCTTCGCGTTGCTGGAACGGCGGCTTCTCACTGGGGAACGCCTTGCGCAGCTTGGCGTGATTGGCGTCGAAGCGGTGGCGCAGTTCATCGCACACCTGGCTGCGCGGTGCCGGCGCGCAATGGTCCTGCACCATCACCTGCGCGTTGGCGATCAGCGGCCCGCGTCCGATCATCGGCTTGCGTGCTTCTTCCGGGGCGGACAGCCCCAGCCGGTCGCGCCCGCCATAAGCCTGGTCGAGACTTCGGGAGGGAAAGCCCATGGCGCCGAGCGGCACCGGGTACGGCGCGGGCAGCGTATCACTCAGATATTTTTTTTCGCCGTCATAAGTGGTGCATGCGTACATCATCGGCAATGGCGCGGTAGGCGTCGCCAGCGGAGGAAGCATCGTCGCTGCCGGGGCAGGTGCGGTGGACGTCGGTGGTGCAGGCGCGGGTGTCACGATCGGCGCGTCGGATAAAATTATCGTGTCCTGACGCTGATGCGCGGGGCAGGGCTTGTCCTGGTACGTCATCGCGCCATCAGCCGCGGTGCAGCGATACACTTCAAACGCGCGCGCGCCGGATGGCGCGCAGGCAAGGGCCGGCAACAGGCAGGCAAGCGGCAGCGCGCGCAGCGAGCGGTTCATGACGTCCGCCATGCTACGCGCCTTGCAAGAAACCGGCATGAACTTGCGGCAGATGCCGGCCGGATCGGGACGGACTAGACTCGGCGGCCCCGGGAGCCGCGCATGCGCACTCGAGTGCTACCGCGTCATGGATTTCTGATCGGCCTGCTATGGCTGCTCGTCGCGCATGGCGCGGCAGCGGCCGACGCGGTCGCGCAGGTCGGTCAGCTGGATCTGCCTGCCAGGACCGCCTCCGTGCCGGAGCGGATGATTGTGCAGGGCAAGCTGGATGCGGATTTCCGGCCGCTGTCCCGGCCATTGCTGCGCGCGCCGGATGCGCGCGTTGCGTGGTATCGCGTACAGATGGCGCAGAACTGGGGCAGTCCGTGGCGACCGCTGCTGGTGATCGGTGGGGCCACCCGCGCGCGCATCACCGTATATGTGCCGCCGAGTTATGCACCTCGCAGCATCAGTCCGTATGATGCCGATCTCGATCCGCGTTTCTCGCGGCATGCACTCGTGCTGATTCTGCCGCGCGACTTGCGCGCGGACCAGCCGATTTATCTCAGCGTCGGCGCGCCTGGGCAAAGCCAGCCGCTGCACGTTGGCATCGTCGATTACGCAAGTTATCAGGCCGGCGATCTCAACCACGTGCGCCTCAGCACGCTGTTCGCCAGTGTGGAAGCGGCGATGCTGATGGTGATCCTGTGTTTCTGGCTGGTACTGCGCGACCGCATGTTCCTGTACTTCCTGGCCTACATGGGCGCGCAGGTGGTGTATCAGACAGCGGCTTCCGGCGAGTTGTACGTCTTGCCTGGCATGGCGCATTGGCTGGCGCCGTTGAGCTATCACCCCGGCCAGTTCGCAGCGATCATCGCCGCCGCGTTGTCGATCAGTTTCATCCTTGAGTTCGCCGCGCTGCGCGATGGGGTGCCGCGACTTGCGCGCGTGCTGGGCTGGATGCGCTGGCCCTATTTCGCGTTCGCGGTGGCGTTGTGGATTCCAGCCTTGCAACCGGATGCATGGTTGCCGAACACCGTGAACCTGCTGCTGATCGCGAGCACGCTGACCGCGCTGTGGGCCGGCTGGCGGGCGTGGCGGCGTGGCAGTCGGCAGGCCGGCTTTTTTCTGATCGCCTGGCTGCCGCTGCTGGCGTTGACCCTGCTGCGGGTGACCCAGTTGATCGGCGGCCTGCAACTGCCGACGTGGCTGGAATATGGATTCCCGGCAAGCATGGCGTATGCCGCGGTGGTGATCACCGTGGGCCTCGCCGACCGCACCCTGCAAGTGCGGCACGAGCGCGATCGCGCACATCGACTGGCCGAGTTCGATCCGCTCACCGGCGTGCTCAATCGCCGCGCTATTCTGGAGCGTCTGCACGAAGCATGGCAGACCGCGCGCGGCAAGGGTCAGTCGCTGGCGGTACTGTTCCTGGATCTGGATCACTTCAAGCACATCAACGACAGCCGCGGGCACGCCGCCGGCGATGCCTGCCTGCGCGCGGTGGTCGGCGCGATCCAGGAGCAGCTCGGCGCCAGCGATCATCTGGGCCGCTACGGCGGCGAGGAATTCCTGGTGGTGCTGCGCTGGGTCAGCGCGCGGGTCGCGCAACAGATCGCCGAACGCATCGTGGCGCGCGCGGCCGCGTTGCGCGTGCCGGTCGGAGATGAGCCGGCCGCGCTCACGGTGAGCATTGGCGTTGCGGTGCTGGAGGCCGACACGCCCGGCCCGGAATCCCTGGTCGAATGTGCGGATATGGCGCAGTACCGCGCCAAGGCGCTGGGCCGCAACCGCGTGGTGATGTACCAGCACGAACCAATGGCCTCGGCCTCCTCGGCGATGCCGATCGTCTGATCGGTGCCCAACGCGCACCGCACAGCATCACGGTTGAGCTTCGGAGAGGGAATGACGGATACGCAACCGCACCAGCTTGTGGAGTTCTGGCGGGCTGCCGGAGCGCGGCGCTGGTTCGCGCGCGATCCTGGTTTCGATGCCGAATGCACGAGCCGGTTTGCGGATGCGCACCATGCCGCGGCACGGTGCGAGTGCGAACACTGGCTGCAGGATCCGCAAGGCGCGCTGGCCCTTGTCATTCTGCTGGACCAGATTCCGCGCAACCTGTTCCGCGGCAGCGCGCACGCCTATGCGACCGATGGTTTGGCACGGCACTACGCACTCCGTGCGCTCGACTCGGGGTTCGATACCCGGATCGATGCCGAGCTGCGGGTATTCTTTTATCTGCCGTTCGAACATTCCGAGCTGCTGGCCGATCAGGAGCGCTCGCTGTTCCTGCATCGTGCGCTGCCTGGCGAGAATGCCGACCGCTGGGCGCGCCTGCACTACGACATCATCCGCCGCTTCGGCCGGTTCCCGCATCGCAATGCCGCGCTTGGCCGGATCACCACGCCCGAGGAACAGGCGTTTCTGGATGGCGGCGGATTTGCCGGGTGAGCCGGGTTTTCGCGAGATGCTGCAGCGGCAAACCATGAACATCAGGGATTGTGCGAGTGACGATGCAGCGGTGCGTGCCGGGAATCGGTTCAGGGAAGGTCGTCTGGCGGATTTTTCAATGCCGCCGCGGCCAGCGGCGCGATCGCATCCACCCAGCGCGCGTACTGCGCACCGGAAGGGTGCAGACCATCGGCGGCGAGCAGGTTGCGCGTGGTGGGCGCGCGCGAGATGCCGGTGATGTCCACGTGGCGCGCGTGCAGCGCACCCGCTTCCTCGCGCGCGATCGTGTTGAACGCATCAATTTGCGCTGCAACCTGCCGCGGGTCGCGGCCTTCGCCGCGTGCAAACGGCGTCACGCCCCAATCGGGAATGGAAATCACGATCACGCGCTGCGCAGTCTTGCCGGCCAGCGCGATCGCACGTGCCAGCAATGCGCGGAATTGCGCGCGATATTCATCCTGCGATCGACCGCGGTATTGATTGTTGACCCCGATCAGCAACGTGACCAGATCGTAGGGCGGATGCAGCCCCGCTCCATCCATCGCGGCCGACAACTCGGCGGTGGTCCAACCGGTGCGCGCGATGACTTGCGGGTCATCCGTCGCGACGCCTGCCTGCCGCAGACGCGCGGATAGTCGTTCCGGCCAGCATTCATGCTCCGGCACGCCCTCGCCGACGGTATAGGAATCGCCAAGGGCCAGAAATGTGGCTGCGCTCATGCAGGCCGACCCGACAATCCGTTTCTGCCGACGTGGCCGGGCGCGAGTCGACAAACCCGCCCTGAGTTCGCCTTTCCCCGCCTCGGCGCGAGCGGGAAAGTGTCAGGCGACATGTCGCCGCGCCGCTGCGTCTTCGGCCATGCGGACGAGCGTGCGTTCGATGCGTGCCAATACTTCCGTGATGACGCGCGCTTCGGGCAGCAGCGTCATGCGGAAATGCCGGCTTGGGGCCAAGTTGAAGCTGGAGCCGGGCACGATCAGCGCATGTTCCTCTTCCAGCAGGCGCAGCGCGAAAGCTTCATCGTCGAAGCGCGGCAAGCTTTCTGCGCGCACCGCCGGGAACGCATACAGTGCGCCACGCGGCGCGACGAGCTCGAGAAATTCGCTGCGCGCCACGCCCTCGATCGCCGCGCGCCGTGATTCATGCAGACGCCCGCCCGGCGCGGTCAGCGCCGCAATCGTGTCGTCGCCTTGCAGCGCCGGCGCAATTGCCCATTGCGACGGAACATTGGCGCACAGCCGCAGCGCCGCCAGCAATTGCAGGGCGTGATGCAGCGGCGCAACGCGTCTGGCATCGCCCGACAACGACATCCAGCCGGCGCGCCAACCGCAGGCGCGGTGCACCTTTGACAAGCCCGAAAATGAGAGGCACGGCAGTTCGCCGGTCAGCGAGGCCAGCGGCGTGAATGCCGCGTCGTCGTAGAGAATGCCGTCGTAGATTTCGTCGCCAAGCAGCAACAGGTTGCGCCTGGCGGCGACTGCGACGATTTGCTGAAGCAGTTCGCGCGGATACGCAGCGCCCGTCGGGTTGTTGGGATTGATCAGCACGATCGCGCGCGTGCGCGGGCCGCACAGCGCATCCATTTCTTCCGCGTCCGGCAAGTGCGCGCGCGATGCAGGGCACGCGTAGTAGCGCGGCACGCCGCCGTTCAAGATGGTCGCCGCGCTCCACAGCGGATAATCGGGCGAGGGCAGCAGCACCTCATCACCGGGTTCCAGCAGCGCGCGCAGGCTGAGGTCGATCAGTTCACTGACGCCATTGCCGATGAAGACACGCTCGGCATCCACGTCCCGCGCGCCCCGCGCCGACTGTTGTGCCGCGATCGCCGCGCGCGCGGCGTCCAGGCCCTGCTCGTGACAGTAGCCATCGCTCTGCGGCAGGTGCGTGGTGAAGGCTTCGACCAGATGCGCCGGCGCGCGGAAGTCGAAGCGGCCCGGGTTGCCGATATTGAGTTTCAGAACTTCAAAACCCGCGCCCTCGATCTCGCGTGCGCGCCGCGCCAGCGCGCCACGAATTTCATAGCGCACCTGGGCAAGCCGGGAACTCGGCGCGATGGAATCGTGCATGATGACATCCCGATGGACTGGCCGCGCATCCTAGCAGCCGTATGGCCAAGCGGCCCATGCACGGTTCATTCGCGTTCAAACCCGTACCAGGCCGGCGAAACCGGGTGCGTACACGTTCGATTCGGCGTGCCCCTACAGCCTTGTTATCATCCGTCGATGGCGAATCACCCACTGCCCGATCCGGTCCGCATCGGCTGGCGCGGCGCCCTGCCGGCGCTCGACCAGGGCCGCTTGCTGGCGCGGGTCAGCGCGCAGCACCGCGCGGGCTACGAACTGCACGACGGCGCGCATGAATTCAATGCGCAACCGGCGCCACATTTCCTGAAGCGTGGACTGGAACCGGATCAACGGCCGGCGGTGGGCGATTTCGTGGTCGTGGAGTCCGGCACGCCGCCGCATATCGTCGAGATACTGCCGCGGCGCGGCGCGCTTACCCGCGCGGCCGCGGGCGAGCGTTACGCGCGCCAGATCATCGCCAGCAATATCGACGTGGTGCTTGTGCTGATGGGCCTGGATGAGGATTTCAATCCCGCGCGCGCGGAGCGCTATCTCGCATTGATCGAGGGTAGCGGCGCGCAACCGGTGATCGTGCTCAGCAAGCCCGACAAGCTCGGCCCGGACGACGTCGCGGTGGCATCCGCGCAACTGCAGGCACGGCTGCCGGCGGCCACGCCGCTGCACGCGATCAACGGCAAGGATGCGGGCAGCGTTGCCGCGCTCGATGCGTATTTGCAACCGGGCACCACCGCCGTGCTGGTCGGATCGTCGGGTGCCGGCAAATCCACGCTCACCAACACGCTGCTGGGCGAATTGCGCATGGCGACCGCGACCACGCGCAATGACGGCCGCGGCCGTCACACCACCGTGCATCGCGCACTGCTGATGCTGCCCTCCGGCGCCTGCCTGATCGACACGCCCGGCATGCGCGAATTGAAACTCACCGGCGAGGAAAACCTGGAAGTGTTCGCCGACATCGACGCGCTGGCGGCGCAGTGCCGCTTTGCCGATTGCGGCCACGGCAACGAGCCCGGCTGCGCGGTGCACGCGGCGCTGGATTCGGGTGAACTCGACGCGGCGCGCTTCCGGCATTACCTGAAATTGCGCGGCGAACATGAAGCGCAGGCCGCGCAAATCGAGGAACGCATTCGCGCGCAGGACCAGCGCAAGCCCGCCGGCCGCGAGCCGCGACATTTCATCCGCGATCGCGACCGGCGATGAACGGCGTCATCGCGCCGGCGCACGGCGATCTCGCGCATTACGCCGCGCTCGACCGGCGTTTGCTGGAAGCCGTGCGTGGGATCAACGTGCTCTCGGCGGTGGCGTGGCCGGCTTCGAAGGAACGCAAGTTTCTGGATGCGCTGGCGAGGGGTGCCGAGAAGTTGCCGCGGATCGAATACGCCCGCCGCGATTTCTCCGCCCAGCGCGCGGAGCTTGATGCCATCGCGGCGCAAGCCGATGCTTCGCATCCGCTGGGCGACTATCTGCAGCGCGCCGCACGCTCGTGGCACGTCGCGGCACGGATGCTGGAGTCGCTCGGCACCGATGCGGTCACAACCGCTTCCATCGAGCTCTACGGCAAACCGGACGATCCTCTGCCCGGCAGCACGCAAACCAACCTTGACGCGGGGCGCTATTTCCTGTCGATCGCCGGGAAGCTTGGTGACGGGCTTGCCGCCGATACCGACGAGGATGAAGATATCCCCGCGCCGGTATTGCGCGAGGAAGTGCAACGCGAAGTTGATGCGTTTTTCGGCACGGGCGTGGTGAAAGTCGAACTCGACCCCGAACTGACCGCCAAGGCCGCCGCCGGCGCAAGCCGGATCCGCCTGCGTTCCTCGACCACGTTCAACGAGTACGACCGCAGCCAGTTGTTGGCGCATGAAGCGTTCGTGCACACGCTGACTGCGTTGAACGGGCGCGCGCAACCAGTGTTGAAATCGCTGTCGCGCACCTCGCCGCGCGCGACCGCCACGCAGGAAGGCCTGGCCGTGTTCGCCGAACTGATGTCCGGCTCCATCGACATCGCGCGATTGAAGCGCATCAGCCTGCGCATTCTCGCCATCGAGATGGCGTTGCAGGGCGCCGACTTCATCGGGGTGTTCCGCTATTTCCGCGAACACGGCCAAACGCAAACCGACAGCTTCACTTCCGCGCAGCGCGTATTCCGCGGCGTGCCGCTCACGGGCGGCGCGGCGTTCACCAAGGACAACGTGTATCTCGCCGGGCTCCTGACCGTGCACACGTTTTTCCGCTGGGCGTTCAAGCGGCGGCGGCTTGACCTGTTGCACAACCTGTTTGCGGGCAAGTTCGCGCTGGATGATGTGATCCGGTTGGCCCCGTGTTTTGCCGACGGCTCGCTTGGCGCCCCGAAATACCTGCCGCCATGGGTGCGCAGCGCGCATGGTCTGGCCGGAAAACTCGCGTTCTCGCTGTTCGCCAATCGCATTCGCATGGGCCGGATCGGCCAATGGGATCCGGTCTGAGCGCAGGCCCTGTGGCACAAGGCTGCTGCAACGCGCGTGATATATTCGTCGGTCACGCGCACGCGCCGATGCGAACATGAGCCTCCCCGAAGAACTCAAACAGGCCGCGCTGGAGTACCACCGGCATGCGCCGGCGGGCAAGATTCGCGTCACTCCGACCAAATCCCTGTTGACCGCGCGCGATCTGTCGCTTGCCTATTCGCCGGGCGTGGCTGCCGCCTGCGAAGCGATCGTGGCGGATGCGCACACCGCATCGGACCTGACCGCGCGCGGCAACCTGGTCGGCGTGATCACCAATGGCACCGCGGTGCTGGGTCTGGGCGACATCGGCCCGCTGGCCGGCAAGCCGGTGATGGAAGGCAAGGCGGTGCTGTTTCGCAAATTCGCCGGCATCGACGTATTCGACATCGAGATCGATGAGCGCGACCCCGACAAGTTGATCGACATCATCGCAGCGCTGGAGCCGACCTTCGGCGGCATCAATCTGGAGGACATCAAGGCGCCGGAGTGCTTCATCGTCGAGCGCAGGTTGCGCGAGCGCATGAAGATTCCGGTGTTCCATGACGACCAGCATGGCACCGCGATCATCGTCGGCGCGGCGCTGATCAATGCGCTGCGCGTGGTCGGCAAGAACATTGAAGAGGTGAAGCTTGCGCACGCCGGCGCGGGCGCGGCCGGCATCGCGTGTCTCGACATGCTGGTCGCGCTCGGCATGAAGCCGGAGAACATCCTGGCGATCGATCGCGAGGGCGTGCTCTACAGCGGGCGCGCCGGGATGGATGTCGATCGCGCGCGCTTCGCGCGCGACACGCGCGCGCGCACGCTTGGCGAAATCGTGCAAGACGCGGACGTGTTCCTCGGGCTCTCCGCCGGCGGCGTGCTGAAGCCGGAAATGGTCGCAAGCATGGCCGCGCGCCCGATCATCCTGGCGCTCGCCAATCCCACCCCGGAAATCATGCCAGGCGAAGCGCGCGCGGTGCGCGACGACTGCGTAATCGCGACGGGCCGATCGGATTATCCCAACCAGGTCAACAACGCGCTGTGCTTCCCGTACATCTTCCGCGGCGCGCTGGATGTGGGCGCCACGACCATCAATGAAGCGATGAAGGTCGCCTGCGTGTGTGCGATCGCGGAACTGGCGCGACGCGAAGGTTCGGATATCGCCGCGCGCGCCTATGGCGGCAAGCCGCCGCATTTCGGCGCCGAGTACCTGATCCCGCAACCATTCGATCCACGCCTGCTGGTGCAACTCGCGCCGGCGGTTGCGAAGGCCGCAATGGACTCCGGGGTGGCCGCTCGGCCGATCGCCGATCTCGCGGCCTACACCGACAAGCTGATGCAGTTCGTGTTCCGCACGGGCCTGGTGATGAAGCCCGTGTTCGAGCGCGCCAAGCATGAGCCGAAGCGCGTGGTGTACGCGGAGGGCGAAGAGGAAACCGTACTGCGGGCGGTGCAGACGGTGGTGGATGAGGGTTTGGCCAAGCCAATCCTGATTGGCCGGCCGGAGGTGATCGCGCGGCGCATCGAGCGGATCGGCTTGCGGCTGGAGCCCGACCGCGATTTCGAGTTGTGCAACATCCACTCCGACCCGCGCTTCGACGACTACTGGAAGCATTACTACGAACTGATGCAGCGTCGTGGCTTCACCGAGGCGTTGGCGAAATCGGTGGTGCGTTCGCGCTCCACGGTGATCGCTGCGCTGATGGTGGCGCGCAACGAAGCCGATGCGATGATCTGCGGCACCGTCGGGCGCTACCAGCGCAAACTCGCCCATATCCTAGACATCATCGGGCTGGATCGCGGTGTGGACGCACCCTCGTCCATGACCGCGATCGCCAATGAATCGGGTGTGTATTTTTTCCTCGACACGCACGTGCAGGATGATCCGGACGCCGCGCAGATCGCGACCGCCACCATGCAGGCATCGTTGCGATTGAAACTGTTCGGCATCGAACCGAAGATCGCGCTGCTGTCCGCGTCCAATTTCGGCAGCCGCGACAACGCGGTGACGCGCAAGCTGCAGGAAGCCCTGCGCCTTATCCGCAAGCGCCTGCCCAAGCTTGAAGTGGAAGGCGAGATGCAGGCCGATCTCGCGCTCAACCCGGAGTTGCGCGCGCGGGTGTTCCCGAATTCGCGCCTGGCCGGCCGCGCCAATGTGTTCGTGTTTCCGAACCTGGAAGCGGCCAATACCGCTTTCAACATGAGCCGGGTGATGTGCGACGGCGTGGTGCTCGGGCCGATCCTGATGGGCGTTGCCAAACCCGCGCACGTGCTCACCCCGCAGGCCACCGTGCGGCGGGTGATCAACATGACTGCGATCGCATGCGTGGAGGCGCAAATTCGCGCGGAAGCGCGAGTTTGAAAGTGGGATAGTCGCGGCGCCGCGAATCCGCGCCCGCCCCGCTCCACGGCGTGCGGAGATGGTGGACAAAGACCCGCCTTACAATGAGAGTTGAGGATGCATGTATGAACGACCTGACCCGCGAACTGCTCGACGTAGATCCCGATCCCACCGAAACCCGCGAGTGGATCGAATCCATTGATGCGGTGATCAATGCGGAAGGCACCGAACGCGCGCACCAGTTGCTGGAAAGAATGGTGGACGAAACCCGCCGGGCGGGCGGCTATCTGCCGTTCGAGCCGACCACCGAATACGTCAACACGATTCCTCCGCATCTGGAGGCGAAAAGCCCCGGCGACGCGGCGATGGAATGGCGCATCCGCAGCCTGATCCGCTGGAACGCGATGGCGATGGTGGTGCGCGCCAATCGGCGGCCGGGCGAACTCGGCGGTCACATCGCGAGCTTCGCCTCTTCGGCAACCCTGTATGACGTGGGCTTCAATCATTTCTGGCGAGCGCCCTCCGAAGAACATCCGGGCGATCTGATTTTCTACCAGGGCCACTCCAGCCCCGGCATCTACGCGCGTTCATATCTCGAAGGGCGGCTGTCCGAAGACCAGCTCGATCACTTCCGGATGGAAGTCGGCGGGCGCGGGCTGCCTTCGTATCCGCATCCGTGGCTGATGCCCGACTACTGGCAGACGCCGACGGTGTCGATGGGATTGGGTCCGATCCAGGCGATCTATCAGGCGCAGTTCCTGAAATATCTGGAAGCGCGCGGGCTGATGCCAAAGACCGATCGCAAGGTGTGGTGCTTCCTGGGCGATGGCGAAACCGACGAACCCGAATCGCTGGGCGCGATTTCGCTGGCCGGGCGCGAAGGCCTCGATAATCTGGTGTTCGTGATCAACTGCAACCTGCAGCGGCTGGACGGCCCGGTGCGCGGCAACGGCAAGATCATCCAGGAACTGGAAGGCGTGTTCCGCGGCGCGGACTGGAACGTCATCAAATTGATCTGGGGTTCCTATTGGGACCCGCTTTTGGCGCGCGACACCAAGGGCGTGTTGCGCAAGTTGATGATGGAAACCGTGGACGGCGAATACCAGGCCTGCAAGGCATTCGGCGGCAAGTACACGCGTGACAATTTCTTCGGCAAATATCCGGAAACCGCGGCGCTGGTAGCGTCGCTGTCCGATGACGACGTGTGGCGGCTGAATCGCGGCGGCCACGATCCGCACAAGGTATACGCGGCCTATCACGAAGCGACGCGCACGCAAGGCATGCCGACCGTGATCCTGGCCAAGACGGTCAAGGGCTACGGCATGGGCGCCGCCGGCGAATCGCAGAACATCGCGCACCAGGCCAAGAAGATGCACCACGATGCGATCCGGGTATTCCGCGATCGCTTCAATATTCCGATCGCCGACAGCCAGCTCGAAGGCGAGGAAATCGAATCGGTGCCGTACTATCACCCCGGCAAGGATTCGCCGGAAATCGAGTACATGCACCAACGCCGCAAGGCGCTCGGCGGCTACCTGCCGCACCGGCGGCGCAAATCCACGGCCACTTTGCCGGCACCGGAATTGAAAGCGTTCGAGCAGATCACCAAGGGCACCGGCGAGCGCGAGATTTCAACCACCATGGCGCTGGTGCGCGGCATGAACCTGTTGCTGCGCGACAAGCAGATCGGGCCGCGCGTCGTGCCTATCGTCGCCGATGAAGCGCGTACCTTTGGCATGGAAGGCATGTTCCGCCAGATCGGCATCTACACGCCGGAAGGCCAGAAATATCGGCCGCAGGATGCGGATCAGCTGTTGTATTACCGCGAAGCGGAAAACGGCCAGGTGTTGCAGGAAGGCATTTCCGAAGCCGGTGGCATGTCGGCGTGGATTGCCGCCAGCACCAGCTATTCGGTATCCGACCTGCCGATGTTGCCGTTCTTCATCTACTACTCGATGTTCGGCTTCCAGCGCGTGGGCGATCTTGCGTGGGCCGCGGGTGATTCGCGCGCGCGTGGATTCCTGATCGGCGGCACCTCCGGCCGCACCACCCTGAATGGCGAAGGCCTGCAGCACGAGGATGGCCAATCGCACCTGATGGCGGGCGCGATCCCGAACTGTCGTGCCTATGATCCGACCTTCTCCTACGAAGTCGCAGTGATCCTGCAGGACGGCGTACGCCGCATGCTGGGCGAGCAGGAGGATGTGTATTACTACGTCACCGTGATGAACGAGAACTACGCGCATCCGGACATGCCGCCCGATTGCGAGGAAGGCATCGTGCGCGGCATGTACCTGTTCCGCGACGGCGACAAGCCGATGCCGGCGGGTTCACCGACCACCGAGGCTTCGCCCGACAAACAGGGTGAGTCGCGGGTGCCGGAAACCGACGGTCCGCACCCGCGCGAAACCAGGGTAAGCGCCAAGGCGGTGGTTGGAAAGGCGAGCAAAAGCGCGGACCAGGGGCCCGCGGCCGGCGACCGGAAGAAGAGCAAGAGCAAAGCGCCGCGCGTGCAGTTGCTGGGTTCCGGCACGATTCTGCGCGAATGCATTGCCGCGGCGGAATTGCTGGAAACCGAATTCGGCGTCAGCGCGGATGTATGGTCGTGCCCGAGCTTCACCGAATTGCGCCGCGACGGCTTCGATTGCGAGCGCTGGAACCGTCTGCATCCTGAAGGCAGCGAACGGCGCGTTCCGTACGTGACGCAATGCCTGGCGCAACGCGACGGCCCGGCGATCGCCGCTACCGATTACGTGCGCGAGTACGCCGACCAGATCCGCGCGTTCATACCGCAGGGCAGGCGCTACGTCGTGCTCGGCACCGACGGCTACGGCCGCTCCGACACGCGCGAGCACCTGCGCAATTTCTTCGAGGTGGATCGCTACTGGATCGCGCATGCGGCGATCGCAGCGCTCGCCGCCGAGGGCGCGATGAACCCGCAGGACGTCGCCCGCGCGATCAAGCAATGGAAGCTCGATCCGGAGAAGCCCAATCCGCTGGCGGTGTAGCCGAGCGTCGGCGCACTGCACGGGCGCCTATGCTTCTCGACAGCACCGGCCACCATCGCGCACATTTGCGCTAGGATCGCGCACTGGTTCCACCGGGCACAGGAGATCGCGTGCAGCCGATCATCTCGATCAGGAATGTCGACAAGACCTACGCCTCGGGTTTCCACGCACTCAAGAACATCAACCTCGAAATCCGCAAGGGTGAAATCTTCGCGCTGCTCGGCCCCAACGGCGCCGGCAAAACCACCCTGATCAACATCGTTTGCGGCATCGTCAATCTCGGCGGCGGTTCGATCACGGTCGACGGCCATGACGTGGTGCGCGATTTCCGCATCACCCGATCGATCATCGGCCTGGTGCCGCAGGAGCTGACCACGGATGCTTTCGAAACCGTGTGGAACACGGTCAGCTTCAGCCGCGGTTTGTTCGGCAAGGCCGCCAATCCGGCGCATATCGAGCGGGTGCTGAAGGACCTCTCGCTGTGGGACAAGCGCGACGCCCGCATCATGATGCTTTCCGGCGGCATGAAACGGCGCGTGATGATCGCCAAGGCGCTCTCGCACGAACCCCGCGTGTTGTTCCTGGACGAACCCACCGCCGGCGTGGACGTCGAACTGCGCCGCGACATGTGGGCGATGGTGCGGCGCCTGCGCGAGGCCGGCACCACCATCATCCTGACCACGCACTACATCGACGAGGCCGAGCAAATGGCCGACCGCGTCGGGGTGATCAACAAAGGTGAGTTGATCCTGGTGGAGGACAAGGCCACCCTGATGCAAAAGCTCGGCAGAAAGCAGTTGACGCTGAATCTGCAGGAGCCGATGCATGAATTGCCGCCCGCGCTCTCGCCCTATGCGCTGACGCTCAACCCGGACGGCACCGAGCTTACCTACAGTTATGACACGCAGGGCGAGCGCACCGGCATCACCGGGCTGCTGCGCGATTTGAGCGATGCCGGCATCCGTTACAAGGATCTGAGCACGCGCCAGAACTCGCTGGAGCAGATTTTTGTCGACCTGGTGAGGAAAGAGGCATGAACCTTCGTGCAATTCGATGCATGCGCATCCCTGCGCGTGAAAGCGGCCACGAAGCTCTTGGCCATGGACGGCAGCTTTGGCCGCACTTTTCAACAAAAGCCGCTTCGCAACAGGAACGCGCGTGAACTATCCGGCGATTCGTTCTATTTATCGGTTCGAGATGGCGCGCACCCGGCGCACGCTGATGCAGAGCGTGGCATCGCCGGTGCTGTCCACGTCGTTGTACTTCGTGGTGTTCGGTTCGGCGATCGGCTCGCGCATCACCAGCGTGGAAGGCGTGAGCTACGGTGCCTTCATCGTGCCCGGCCTGATCATGTTGTCGTTGCTGACGCAGAGCATCTCCAACGCGTCGTTCGGCATCTATTTCCCGAAGTTCGTCGGCACCATCTACGAGGTGCATTCCGCGCCGTTGTCCTACATCGAGATCATCGCGGGCTACGTCGGCGCGGCCGCGACCAAGTCGGTCATCGTCGGGCTGATCATCCTGGGCACCGCGCGTTTGTTCGTGGATTATTCGATCGCGCACCCGCTGGTGATGGTCGGGTTCCTGCTGTTGACCGCGATCACCTTCAGCCTGTTCGGTTTCATCATCGGCATCTGGGCCGACAATTTCGAGAAGCTGCAGGTGGTTCCATTGCTGATCATCACGCCGCTGACATTTCTCGGCGGCAGCTTCTACTCGATCAAGATGCTGTCGCCGCTGTGGCAGAAGGTGACGCTGTTCAATCCGGTGCTGTACCTGATCAGCGGGTTTCGCTGGAGTTTCTATGGGCTCGCCGATGTCGGCGTCGGCATCAGCCTGGCTGCGACGTTCGGCTTTCTTGCGTTGTGTGTGATCGCGGTGTGGTGGATATTCAAGACCGGATACAAACTCAAGGTGTGAGCGAAGAGGTCCCGCGATCGCTGCCGGAAAGCGCCACCTGGATTTCTTCAAGGCGCTGTCCGCGGGTTTCTATCCCCGAGCGCAGCAACAGCATCGCGGCGATTGTCATCGGTACCGCGATCGCCAGAGCCGACAGCGCGAAGTGGTCGAACACCCCGAGCACGCCCAGAACCGCGCCCAGGATGCCGCCGGCTTTGGAACTGGCCGCGATCAGGCCCGAGCCGGTACCGCGCAGGTGCACCGGATAAATTTCCGCGGCATACGGAATCAGCGTGGCAATGACGCCGCTGATCGCGATCAGCAGTGTTACGGTCGCTGCGATGGTGATCGGGGCCGAGCGCAGTTCGAGCAGATCGATTCCGCAAAACAGCAGCAGCGCCAGCGCGGTCATCGCGATGAACAGGACCAGGCAGCGGATGCTGCTCCAGTATTGGTACAGCCACACCACCAGCGCGATGCCGGGCAACGCCAGCAACGCCGATTGCGCAAGCAGTGCGCTCGCGCCGTGCGCGTCCACGCCGAGCTTGATCAGATTCGCCGGCAGCCACAGCAGGAAGCCGAAATTCGCCAAGCCCCAACCGAGGCCGCACACGATCAGGCCGATGGTGATGCGCGCGTGCCGCCCGCGCAGCAGTTGCCGCATGCCGATCACCGCGTGCTGTTCGTCCAGCAGCGGTGGATCGGCGGCATCGGTCGCACTCGGCAACGGTGCGTTGCCGGAAAAGCGCGCCAGTACCGCGCGCGCCTGCGCGGGCAAGCCGGCACTGGAGAGGAAGCGCGGCGATTCCGGAATGTAATGGTTGAGAAAGATGATCAGCGCGCCGGTCGGCAGATTCAGCAACCACAACGCGCGCCAACTGAAGCCCGGTTCCAGCAGTGTCGCCGCCCCGGCGGCCGCGAGGTAACCGGCGGAGGTGCCGATCCCGCCGAGTGCCACCAGCAACCAGCCGCGGTGCGCGGCGGGCACGGTCTCCGCCATCAGCGTGAACGCGATCGGCAACATGCCGCCGGCGGCCGCGCCCATCAGGAAGCACATCACCAGATTCCAGCCGAACGCCGGCATCGCGCCGCAGATCGCGGTGCCCATGAACATCAGCGCGGAAAGCAGGATCGCGGCGCGGCGTCCGAACAGGTCCGCCATGCGACCCCACGCGATCGAGCCGATTGCGGTACCGGTCAGCGCCGACAGCGCAAGATAGCCCGCGGTGGATTGCGCGATCGCGTATTCGCGAGAGAGGCCGGGCATCACGAATCCGATCGTCGCGGGCTTCATCACATCCACCGCCAGTGCCACCGCCAGCACCAGCGCCAGCTTCCAGTGCTCGCGGTTGAGCGGGACGCCATCGGCGATGTGGAAATGCAGGTGCGTTTCACCGCCGTGCAACAGGCGACGCATCTGTTCCAGGCGCGGCATAAGACCAAACCCGGCCAGCAGCACGCCGAGCGGGATCAGCGTCATGCCCAGCAGCATGCCCGCATCCATCGGCATGCCACTCATCCGGTAATGCATGGGTGCCGCCATGGCGAACATCGGCAAGTGCAGCAGCACGCCGGCGGTCACCGCGAAGCAACCAGCCCAGAACGCCAGCGGGCGATGAAACGCTATGCCGGATGTGCGCATCGGAATCGGTTCGGGGCGAAGCGGGGACGAGGCACGGGTTGCAAACTCGTCGGGTGGGTTCCGTAGGGTAACAAACCACGCCGTCCTCACGCGACGCAATCGGCGATGAACGGATGCCACGCGTGGATCGGCAATTCATTGCCGGTTGAGCATGGCGTGCGCACTCTGTACGCGGGTTACGACAAGGAGTCCGACCATGCAAACGTTACGCAGAATGATCGCGCTCGCGCCGCTGGCGCTGCTGGCAGGTGGAGTTGCCTGGGCACAGGAGCTCCCGCCGCCGCCGGAAGCGCCCCCACCGCCGGGCGTGCCGGCTGGGGCGCAACGCACAGTCACCACCACGACCACCACTACATGGGGGCGGCCGGCCAATGCGCTGGGCGAGGATGCCATCATGCAGGACATCGCCGCGGCCGGTTACCGTGATGTGGAGGGACTGGATTTCCGCAATGGCGTCTGGGTCGCCAAGGCGCGCGATGGTTCAGGTGATACGGTGAAGATCCTGATCGCGCCGGTCAGCGGACACGTGTATGCCGCCGATGAGCCCTCGCGGCTGGACAAGGACGCGATCGAGGCGCGCCTGACCGCGCAGGGTTACCAGGACGTGGATGATCTGGATTTTGATGACGGCCTGTGGCGCGCGGAAGCGCGCGACAGCTCCGGCCAGGATCTGGATCTCCTGATCGACCCGACCGACGGCAGCGTCATCGCATCCAAGCGCGACTGAGTGCAAAGCGGAGGACGCATGCCCGTTGCGGAAATTCCGCGACGGGCATGCGTATACGCGCGTCAAATCAGAGCTCATCGCGCAACGTCAGCTTGCCCGTATTCGGAATGGTTGCGTTTATGCGGGAGTCGAGCCACCGCCAGCACCGGTACTCGCATCGGGTCGGCATCTGCCTACATGAAGCGGGGAAAAGCGCCGATGTTTTAATTCCTCGGCGGAACCGATCATGGCTGCGTCGACATGGAGTGCAGTCATGGATACGAATTCCGGTGCTGGCAATCAAGACTTGTCTGTCAGGTTGAAATCGTGCGCGCGCAAATACGCGCCATTATTGTTGCTGCTCGCCGCCTTCGGCGCGCAGGCGGGATCGGTATTCAAATGCGTGGATGCGGATGGAGCAGTGGCGTTCCAGTCCACGGCCTGTGCCACGACAGCCCGACAGGCTGTGCTCGACGTGCACGAGCAACCGCTGATCGATCCCCATGCGTTCAACGAAGTACCGGCCACGACGTTTTCCGGCGCGCACCACAACACCTCGCATTTCCACGCAGCCAGTGTCGCGCATTCAACTTCCGCGCGCTCGCGCGATGCAAAGCGGACCGTTTCATGGGAATGCCGCGCGGGAGACGGCGAGGTGTTCTACCGGCACATGCGTTGCCCGCACTCGGTGCGCGGCGATGGCACGGTTCGCGACGGCGAAAGCGATGCGCCGACCGCGACCGCCCGCGGCAAGCGGCGACGCGCGCGGGACGCCTGGGGATCGCTGCCGGTCAGCGCCCGCAAAGTGTCGCGTGTGGACGCGTGCAGGCAAATCAACGCGACCACGGCCATTGATCGCGATGGATACGCACGCGATGAACAGGTCTCGGTGTACGACCACGATGTCGGTCGCGACCCGTGCCAAGGCTATTGAGCAGGATCGTCATCTCCGCGATGCACACCGGCGTGCGTGCGCACGGCTGCCTGCGGGCCGCGCGAATCAGACCGGCATTGCTTCGCATTTCGCGCGTACTTCGCGCGAGCGCGGTGTGGCTTTTTTCCCGGCGGGATGCGGCGAGGTGTGAAAAACCTGCGCCGCTTCTTCCAGCAGCCATTCGCGGAACGCGTTGAACCCGGAATGTTCGCGCGAGCGCTGCGGATAAACCAGATAGTGCCCATAGCGCGCCTTCAGCACCCGCGGGAATAGCGCGACCAGCAAGCCCGCTTCGATCAGCGGCTTCACCATCGTGGTGCGGCCGAGGGCGATGCCGATGCCCTCCACCGCCGCGCGCTGGCGCGTTTCCGAATCGCTGAAAGAGGCCGCGTAGCGCTTTGGCGGTTTGCCACCGAACGTCGCGAACCATTCCGGCCACGGATCTTCCGGGCACAACAGCGGCCACTCGCCCAATTGTTCCAGTTTCGGCGGCTTGCGACCTTTCAACAGTGCGGGACTCGCGACCGGCGTCAGCCATTCGTCGAACAGCGGTTCGGAAACGACGCCGGGCCATTGACCGGGCCCGTAACGCAACGCGGCGTCAAAACGACCGTCGGCGAAATCCACCAGCTCGATCGAGGAATCCAGATTCAATTCCATTTCCGGATGGCGCTTGACGAAGCGCGGCAATCGCGGCAGCAGCCAACTCGAAGCCATGGATGGCACCGCCGACAGGTTCAGCACATTGGAGCGCCGCCCGCACAGCGGCCGCAGCGCCTGCTCGATGGCCTCGATGTGCGTCGCCACGTTGTCGAGCAGCATGCGACCTTCCGCGGTGAGCGTCAGCCCACGCGAGCCACGCACGAACAGGGCGCAGCCCACGCGTTGCTCCAACCCCCGCATCTGATGGCTGAGTGCGCTGACGGTGATGTGCTGGCGCTCGGCCGCGCGGGTCAGGTTCTGCACCCGCGCAACAGCGACGAAGTCCTGCAATGCATTCAGGGGGGCTCGCGCCATGTTGTAATTTTCTCAAGTCAGATTGAAAAATTCGTCGCTGGCGAATGCGCCGCACGCGGCTTATTCTGCCGTTCCAATGTCACACGTGCAACGTTGGAGAGGAAGCCATGTTGAACGAATTTGCAAGAATAGCCGGTGGGATGATGTTCATGCAGGGCCACATCGTGAGCCCGGAAACCGCGCGCCTGCTCGCCCAGGTCGATCGGTCGCCGTCGCGCAAACCAGGTGGCGGCAGGCACGTGCCGATGCTGCGCAACAGCGAGGTGCGCGTCTACGCCACGTTGGTTGCGCTCGCCGCGATCTGGGGTGGCTCATTCCTGTTCCAGCGCGTGGCCGCGAAGGACTTCGGGCCGGTGCCGCTGGTGGAGGTTCGGCTGGCGCTTGGTGCGGCGATATTGCTGCCGTTCCTGGTCCGCGAACGCGCGCGGTTTCCGTTCTCGCGCTGGTTGTCCATCGTGGCGATCGGCGCACTCAATACCACGCTGCCGTTTCTCTTGTTTGCCTGGGGCGCTGAACGCGCGCCCGCGGGTATCGGTGCGATCGCCAACAGTCTGGCGGTGCCGTTCGCGGCATTGGCAGCGTTCGCGCTGTTCGGCGAACGCATCGGCGCACGCCGCGCGACAGCCCTGCTTTCGGGGCTGGTCGGTGTGGCGGTGCTTGCCAGCGGGCACGTCGCGGGGTCCAGCATCGGCGCGGCGGTCGCGGCAGGCACGCTGGCGGCGCTGATGTATGGGATTTCCGCAAACCTTACCAAGCGCTATCTCTCCGACCTGCCCTCGGCGGCGCTGGCGGCGATCACTTTGCTGAGCGGGGCGATCGCCTTGGCGCCGTTCGCCGTTGCATCCTGGCCGAGTACGCCGGTGCCGCCGCATTCGTGGGCGAGCGTGGTTGCCCTGGGCGTGCTCTGCACGGGCTTGGCCTATGCGCTGTATTTCCGGCTGATCCAGCGCATCGGTGCGCCGCGCTCGGCGATGGTTACCTATATCGTGCCGGTGTTCGGCGTGGCCTGGGGTTGGTTGTTCCTGGGCGAGCCGCTGACGATCAGCATGGCGGTGGGTGGTGCGTTGATCCTGGGCGGCATGATCTTTGGTCAGCGCGAGGCGCGCTCAAAGGCTAAACTGGAGAAGTGCCACGCTCCCTGCGCCACCTGTTGATCCGATACGCGCCACTGGCCGGCGTGCTGTTCGCGCTGGCGGCTTGCTCATCGAGCGGCACCCAGAGCGGCACAGCGCCCGCCGCCGCCCGGCAGAATGCGAATGTGGTGCAGGCCGCGCAGAAGCTTAAGCTGTACCAGCAGATGTTGACGGCGCATCGCGATGATCTGGCTGCGCCGATCGGTGAAGAAATCGTCAGCGATTTTTCCGGTACGCCGGCCGCGGTGGAAGTGCAGAAAACCCTGCCGGGCATCGAGGCCCGAGCCAAGGTGAATGCCGAACACGATCGGCTGGCTGCGTTGTGGACCTATCAAACCGGCATGCAATCGGGCGGCAAACAATTGAGCGCCAGCATTACCAGCAGCCAGCCTGCAGGGGACGCCGCGGTGCGGCTGATCCTGCGCCGCCATTCGAAATGGGGCGAAAGCGTTTATTTGTTCGGCAGCGGCCACGGCTTCGTGTGCAAGGGTCAGTGCAACGTGCCGATGCGGTTCGATGGCAAGCCGGAAACCTGGCAAGCCTATCTTCCCAAGACCGGCGAGCCCGCGCTGTTCATCAAGGACGATGCGCGTTTCATCAAGGCGATGGAACATGCGAAGCTGATCGAAATGGACGTGATGAGCAAGGATCACGGCAGGGAGACGCTGAGCTTTGAAGTCGGCGGCTACGATCCGGCGAAATTTCCGATGTTGACGAAGAAATAATCTGCGCGGTTTCGTGCTGCTTGAAAACGGCCGCGCGCCCGCGTGGCAATGCGTGGTGATCAGGGGATCGGCATGGAAGAAAAGATCTGCGTTTTCGACGACGTCTACAACGAGGTCTCGGCGCGCGCGCAGGCCGAGCACGAAAAAGCCGGCGCGTTCGGCATGCTGGCGCGGATGAAATTGTGGGATCGGCCGAAGGACGCCGATATTTCCCTGGCCTCCACCGAGAAGCGCTACGAGCCTTTCTGGCAGGCGCTGGCGACGCGGCGCACGCTGTACAAGCGCAAGACCGTTTACAAGGTGCGCATCGAGCACGCGCACGCCACGGCAGTCGAACTGCTCGGCCAGAAGCTGCCGGTGGATGCCAAGCGTGAATTGAGCCTGCCGGCGCTGGAGGATTGCGAGCGGGTCACGGCATTATCGGAATATTTCGACGGTCTGCACCGGCCGACGCCTGAGAAGGCGCTCGCGGATTTCGCCGGCAACTTCAGCTTTCGCGAAGTCGGCGACAGCGGCGAGCCGAATTTCATCGCGCCCACCGTCACCGCGGCTTCCATCCTGCAGCAGGTCAAGTCGAGGCTGTCGGCGGCGATCGAGGCGGATCAGATCGATACCGATGAGATCAATTTCCAGGCGCTCAACCTGCTGTATCGGCCGGTGTATGCGTTCCAGTTCGTCTGGAAGGACAAGCAGGGCGTGATCGAGATCGATGGTCTGACCGGACGCGCCAACAAGGAAGGCAACATGCTCGGCAGCGCGGTGCGCAAATTGGGTTCGCGCGATGCGCTGTTCGATCTCGGCGCGGATTTCGCCGGCATGGTGCTGCCCGGCGGCACCATCATGGTGAAGCTGATCGACAAGCTGTCGAGATAAAGAGCGGCGCAATCGGCCTGAAAAAGCAAGGCCGTCGCGAGACGGCCTTGGCTTCCCCATGCGCCCTCTTGCCGATTCCTCAGCCGCCGGAGCCGAACAACGCCTTGAGCTTGTCCATTTCCGTGTTATGCGGCTTTCCCGGGTCATCACTTGCTGCAATCGCCGAGCCGTTTGCCTTGCATGGTTTGGGTCATGTTGGTGGTCCGCCCGTTCACGTCCATGGTCATGTGGGTCTCGCCGCGATAGGAGTCGGGCGAATCCCAGGTGATCGAACCCTTGCCGCTGAGTTTCTGTCTGCCGGTGCAGCTCACCGCCCATTCGGCGTGGTTGCCGGCCACCTTGTATTGGGCGCGCTCGCAATGGGAGCCCGGCGGCGAATGCGGATCACCGAGGCCATGATCCTTCGTCAGCATCTCGGGCGTGACGCACTGCTTGAAGGTCATCGGCGGCATCTTGTAGGGCATGCCCGGCATGTCCGTTTGCGAAGTTATTTCCCACATGCCCGGCCTCATCGGGTTGTCCGCGGCGAGCGCGGGCAGGGCGGCCACGGCAAGCAGGACCAGCAGCGGTGAAATTTTCATTCGGGTTCTCCGGTGGTGTTACACGGCGGCGCCGTGCTGAAAGCGGTCATGTCGAGCCGCCACCGTCGGCGCAGGCTGGCGGGATCGGCGGCGAGCCCGGGGGACCCGGGTTGCGCACAATTTCGACCAGACGCTCGATCTCGGCCACGTGCGGCTTCAGGCCGGGGTCGGCGACCGGTGCGGCGGCATTGCAGTAAAGCTCCCCCGATTCGTCCTCGATGCGCTCGCTGGCGGATTGATAGCGGGCGATATCCATATGCCGGGCCCTGGCGATCTCCAGATCCATTTGCATGCGCCAGGCAAGCGCGCGGCCCAGGCTGTCGTCGGGATCGGTCTCGGGTTCGCCACGATTGGCGGCGGCGGTAATCGCGTCGGCGCGCGCCAGCATCTGCCGTTCGGCGGGCGTGGGATGCTGCACACGCTGGGCGGCTGCGCGCATAACCTGCAGATATGTCGCAATATCCGAATCGCCCAGCGGGGCGCGCTGCGCGGGTTGGACCGTTGGAATGGGCGGTTGCGCCTGCGCGGAATCCAGCATCGAATCCCCTTGTCCGCCGCAGCCGCCGAGTGCAGTCGCGCAGAGTACAAACAGCAACAGGCGAGAGCGGCGGCAGGCGCGTGGCATCGGGTTGGGAGGGCCATGGTGGACGGGTGTATTCCATGGCAAGCCGCTGTCCGCTTTCTATATCAGATGCTGCTCAATTCCGGCTCATCGGTCTAGACTGTAACCTCCTGACCAGCGGGGGCGCAGGGCAGCATGGCCGAGTCGATCATGCCCGAAGGGGCAGGGCAGAATCAGTCTGCGCCTGTTACGGCGGCCGGATCCGGCGATCCGGTTGGCGGCACTGAGTCGTCGACCGAAGAGGCCTTTGCCGAGGCCGTGCGCAGCGCCATGCGGCATTACCTGCGGACGGATCTGCTGCGCGAAAGCCCGCTGCTGAACTCGCGACTGGTGCGCGCCGCGCTGCGCCGCGCCGACTCGCCGACCGCGCCGGTGCAGGCGCTGAAGGACGTACTGCGCGAGCATTGCGAGCGGATCGGCGGCGCGCCAAAACTGGCCGCCCTGCAACGGGTGCTGGAACTCACCTGGATCGCGCCGATGCGCAGCCAGCAAGTAGTGGCGGAAAGCCTGCACCTGAGCTGGAGCACCTATCGCCGGCGACTTGCGGATGCGATGCAGTTGCTGATCGCGCAACTGTGGGAGGCCGAATGCGCACTGGCGCGTCCGGACTGCGCGCCGCGCGCCGAGGTTCCGGCATTGCCGGTATTGCCGGTGTTGCCCGCTGCAAGCGCGGAGGTGCCCAAATCGCCGGCGCCGCGAACCTCGCCAGGATTGACCACGGATGTGCAGGTTTCGACGACCTTGCCGGTTCGACCAGCAACGCGGCGACGCCTGCGTGGAATCGTGATCGGAGCTTTTGCGGTGATTGCCCTCACGGCCGTCATTGCCGCCGCGTGGTGGTCGATCCATCGTCTCGCACCGTCCACTCCGATACTTGCCAAGCGCACCGGCTCACCCTCAACCGCGATCCCCGGGCCCGGCGACATCACCCTGGCGGTGCTGCCGTTCCTCGACATGGATGTCGATCCCGCCCAGCAATACCTGAGCGATGGCGTTACCGAGGAGCTGATCAACCGGCTGGGTCGTTTCGAGCATCTGCGCGTGGCCGCGCGCACCTCGACCTTCATGTTTCGCGACAAACCGGTGGACGTGCGTCAGGCCGCGCATGCGCTGGGTGTTGCCAATGTGCTGGAAGGCAGCGTGCAGCGCTCCGGCGAACGGCTGCGCGTGCGGGTGGCGCTGGTCAGCGCGCACGATGGCTACGAGCTGTGGTCCGACGAATACGACCTGGCTCCGCGCGACCTGCTGACCGTGGAAGACGAGATCGCCGAGGCGGTGATCCGCGAACTGCACCCGAAGTTGCGCACCGGTACGCTGGCAGAACTGCACATGCACGCGGGGCTCGATCCCGCCGCGCATGACTATTACCTGGTGGGTCTGCAGTACCTCAATCGACGCACCAGCATCGACATCAATCAGGCAATCGCCTATTTCCGACGTGCCATCCAGGCCGATCCGGACTACGCGCCGGCCTGGAGCGGCGTGGCCACGGCGTACACCGTGCTGCGCGATTACAACAGCGATGCGCCGCCGGATACGCACTACGCTGACGCGCTGGCCGCGGCCGAGCGCGCCGCCGCGCTGGATCCGCAGTTGTCACGGCCGCGTGCGGTGCTCGGTCAGCTCTACGAGGAGCATTGGCAATGGGCCAGCGCCGAGCGCGAATTGCGCGAAGCCCTGCGGCTCGATCCCAGTGATGCCATCGCGCACCAGTGGTATGCGATGTTTCTGTGGTTCCGCGGCGACATGCAAGGCGCGTTGGTGCAGATGCGCATCGCGCGCGATCTGGATCCGTTGTCGCCGATCATCAACAGCGATTACGGTCGTGCGCTGATCTATACCGGCGATGTGGATGGCGCGATCGCGCAATATCGCGCGACAGTGGCGCTTGAACCACGCTTTGCGCTGGCGCATTTGTTTCTGGCGGAAGCCTGGATGGCGAAGGGCCGCTATCCGGATGCGCTCGCCGAAACCCGCACCGCGATCGCGCTGACGCCGGTGCCGCATCCATCAAGCTATCTCGCGGTGCTGGGGTTGGCGCAGGCGCTCAATGGCGATCGCGCCGGTGCGCGCGAACAACTGACCCTGCTGGGAACACGCGCCAGCCGGCAATATGTTTCCGGGGTGTCGCTGGCGTTGCTCAACTGGCAGTTCGGCGACAAGGATCAGACTTTCGCCAACCTCTCGCGCGCGGTTGCCGATCACGATCACCTGATGCTGCCGGCGGTCGCGGCGCGCGATGCCGATTGGCGGGCCGACCCGCGTTTTGCCGAACTCATGACGAAAATGGGCTTGCCCAAATAGCTCGAACCCGCTCCAACAAGCCAAGGCTGGAGAATCCTCACAAAGCTGCAGAGGCCCTGAGCTTGAGGCGAGGGCGGGTCCGGTTCTCTTGAGCCGACCCCGCGAACGGGCTTGCTCCCGCAAGAGCCGCCCATGCCGGAGACAAGCCGGTCGCGCGAGAAGCTGCTAGTCCTGCACTTCGTCGCAGCGGCGCTCGACAGTCGTGTAAGTCTGGTGCTCCTGATGTTCGGTCTGGACGTGGTGCCCGATCGCGCCGCCGGCCACCGCGCCGCCCACAGTGGCCAGCGTCTTGCCTTTGCCGCCACCGACCTGATGACCGAGCAGGCCACCGGCCACCGCGCCGATCGCGGTACCGGCGATGCGATGCTTGTCCTTGTGCGGCACCTGATGCACCACTTGCACATCGCGGCAGACCACGCGCGCCTGCGCCGGCGCCGGATTGAACGTGCACGCCGCGGCCAGTACGAATACACCGCCTGCATATTTCAGAGCTTTCATGTCGTTACTCCTGCGCAATGGCCTTTCGACCATGCAACGCTGCAGCGCGCATGTCAAACCAGCGGTTCAGCGCGCAGTCGGCTGTTGACGCTCTGTTGTTCAGCTAGTCGCGTGGAAACTGAGCTTGCGACATCGGGCTTGCGTTCTGCTCGACCGATCGATCCGCTTGTAACTACAAAGGAGAGTCCGCCATGCAAGGCCAAGCCATTCTTTCATCACTCCACCCGCGTCGCCTCACCCTGTTGCTGGGTGCTGCCCTGCTCGGGGCCGCCGCGATCGCGGCCACCCCGCATGCGTACGCCGCGCAAGCCGATCTGGATTGCAAACTGACGTTCTCCATGAGCGGTTGGTCGGCGATCTACAAGCGCGCTGACGGGCACGGCACGGTCACCTGCGAAAACGGCGAATCCATGCCGGTGAACATTCGCGTGCGCGGCGGCGGCCTTACCGCCGGCAAATGGCATATCGACAATGGCACCGGCACGTTCACCGACGTGCATCGCATCAGCAATGTGCTCGGCGATTACGCCCAGGGCGAAGCCAATGTCGGCGCGATCAAGGCCGGCACCGCGCAGGTACTGACCAAGGGTACGGTTTCGCTGGCGCTGGCTGGCGTGGGCCAGGGTATCGATCTGGGTCTGTCAGGCGCCAAGTTCACCCTCAGCCGCGCCGGTCGTGCGCATATCATGCATCACGGTCAATAAGGACCAAGGGAACTACCGCGCGGGCGCCGGCGAGCGCCCGCGCCTTCTCCATTCAGGCCCGTTCAATTGCCCGCGGGTTTCGGCGGCTTTCCGGCATCGGCGCGCAACCGTGCGCGTTTGCCGTGCTTCAGTTGCAACATCGCCAGGTCGGCTTGCCGATAGGCTTGCGCCAGCGATTGTTCGCGATCCCGCAAGCCGGTGCCGAGCGTGGCCTCCACTGCGGCTTCGCGCAGTGCCTGGTCGGCGCGCAGACATAGTTGATCGAGTTCGGCCGCACCGACACCGATCGCCAGCACCGCGAACTCGTCACCGCCGATCCGCGCAACCGCATCACCGTCGCGCACCACGCTGCCGAGCGCGCGCGCTGCGCGTACCAGCAACGCATCGCCTGCATCGTGGCCAAGGCTGTCGTTGATCAATTTCAGGTTATCGAGGTCGGCCATCAATACGCCGGCGCCGTGCCCATAGCGACGGCAGCGCGCATCTTCGGCTTTCAACAACCGTGTCCAGCCACGCCGGTTGTAGGCGCCGGTCAACGGGTCGGCCAGCGATTCCAGCTCCGCGCGTTCGGCGCGGCGCACGATTTCCGCCAGTTCCAGATCGTGTTCCAGCAAGGTGCCCAGCAGGCGCGCGTGCAGCCGCGCTTGCGGCAGATGCGCGTCGAGTTCGGGGCCGCGCGGTTCCGGATCGAAACCGCACAAGGTGCCATACAGGCTGCCATCGGCGCGCCGCAGCGGTACGCCAACGTAGGCGCGGACCGGCGCCTCCTTCAACAGCGGCGCGTCGCGATAGAGGGGTTCGTTGCGCACATCCGGTGCCGCCTGCGGCGCGGCGCCGGCACTCATGCGCGCGCACAGACTGTCGGGCCACGGCAAGCGTGTGCCCGGATGCAAGCCGTCGTGCTCGCCATCCGTCGAAAGCAGCAGCCACTCGTTGCCGTCGGTGCGGGTGAATGCCCACATCGCCAGCCCGGTATCGGCGCGCAAGCGCGCCAGTACCGCACGGCAGGCCTGATCGAAATTGTCGAACGGCGGCAGCGCGACGGGACTACCGCCTTGCGCGGGAAATGGGGGAGGCAGCGGCGGCTTCGCCGCTGATTCCGCGCTGGTCATGCGGATGGCCTGCTCCTTGGCGTGTCAGTGGGTTCCGTTCCACTCGCGCGCGGCACGACGCTCCGCGCGACATCCGATTGTAGGCCGTTCGCGCCACAATCGCACGGATGCAGTTCACGCAAATACAGGCAAGTATGTGCAGGCGGCGCGCAGGTCCGGTGTGCCCGGCGTGATGCCGGTCGATTTTCCTGCAAAGGTGTCCGGGTGTTAGCCTAATCGGCCGCGCGGAGATACGCATGCACGATCTGCTGCAACGCATAGACCTGCCGAAACTGCCCGAGCGTATTGCCCAATTCGGTCTGCGCATCGCCGGCGCGATCCTGCTGTTGCTGGTGGGCTTCTGGCTGATTGCGCGCCTCGCCAACCTGCTGCGACGCGGCCTGAAGCGCGGGCATCTGGATCCGACCCTGATCGGTTTTCTGCGCAACGGCGTGTACGGCGCACTTTCCGTGCTGCTGGTGGTCAGCGTGCTGGATTTCGCGGGCCTGCCCAGCGCCTCGCTGGTCGCTGCGGTCGGTGCCGCGGGCTTGGCGATCGGCCTGGCTTTGCAGAGTTCGCTGTCCAATCTCGCTTGGGGCGTATTGCTGATCCTGTTCCGGCCATTCCGGGTCGGCGACTTCGTGCAGTTCGGAGCGATCACGGGCACCGTCGAGCGCGTGGACTTGATGCAGACCTACCTTGTGATGCCGGACAACCGTCAGGCGATCGTGCCCAATGCCAAGGTCGGCGGCGATGCGATCATCAACTACAACCGGCTGGGGCAGCGCCGCTTCGAGATCAGTATCGGCATCGCCTATACCGAAGACATCGGGCGCGCGATGCAACTGGTGCACGGACTGTTCGATGCCGACCCGCGCATCCTGAAAGATCCCGCGCCCGGCGTATGGGTGTGTTCGCTGGATGCCAATTCGAAGACCGTCGAGCTGATGATCCGCGCCTGGGCGCATGTCAGCGATTTGTGGGAAGCGGAGACCGCTTTCATGCGCGCGATCAAGGAAAAATTCGAGGCCGAGGGTGTCAGCGCGCCATCGTCGCAGCATGAGATCACGGTGAAGCAGGTGATCAGCCCGACGCAGGCGCCGCTGAAGCCGTAATTGCGGCTATTGCAGTGTTATCTCGACGCGGTTGTCGTCGCTCACCCGGTCAACCAGTTCGTTGTATGGATCTATGCCCGCCTCATAGGGCTTGCCATCCACGGTCACCATGATCGTGCTGTCGCCGTCGCGCACCGGAACCTTCTGCAGGTAGAGCGGCTTTTCGTCCTGCTCCTCGCCGTCGGCGGCTTTTGCGAACACGCCGACCTCGATCGGAATGTCGAGCTTGGCTCGGGTTTCCTTGCCCTGGCCGTCGGCGTAGTACTTAGCGGCGTGCACATGCATCGTCACCTGGTACTTGCCGTCCGGAAGTTTCTTCGCGCTGGTGGAAACCATGCGATCGTCGAACAGGGTGATCCTGTCGAAGAAGTCGGTGATCAGCTTCTGGTCTCCGGGGCCGGCTTGTGCGCGAAGGTCGGCGAGCAGGTCGCGGGTATCGGTGTAAGGCGGCTGCTGGAAGCGCACCTTGTCCAGCCACGTGCGCAGCGCGGCATTGACCTTGTCCTCGCCGACGTAATCCTGCAGTGCGTAAAAGATTACCGAAGCCTTGCGGTAATGGATGTAGTCCTGTTCCTCGACCAGCGCCAATGGCTCTTCCGCGATCCTCTCGCCCGTCCTGCCGGAGAGATACCGGTCCAGTTCGTACTTCAGGAACTTGCGCATGCTGGTCGGACCGTACAGGTGCTTCATCACCATCAGCGCCGAATATTGCGCCAGCGATTCGTCCAGCATGGTCACGCCTTGCACGTCCGCGCCAATTGCCTGATGGGCCCACCACTGGTGCGCGATTTCGTGCGCGGTGACGTAAGTCACATAGTCAATATCGGTCGGCTTGCGCAAGTCGGCGATGAAACCGATGGCTTCCGAGAAGGGCACCGTATTGGCGAACGACTGTGCGAAGGATGCGTAATCCGGGAATTCCAGGATCCGCAACTGCCGGAACTGATACGGTCCGAAATGTTGCGTGTAGTAGTCCAGCGACAGCTTCATCGCCTTGAACATCCGCGCGACGTTGTACGGATGTTGCGGGTCGTAGTAGACCTCCAGCGCCACGTTGTGCCAGTTGTCGTGCGCAACCTTGTAGCGCGCCGACTGGAACGAGAAGAAGTCCAGGATCGGCGTGTCCTGCACGTAATGGAAATAATGCCGGCCGCCTGCGGTCCATTCCTTCTGCAGATAGCCCGGAGCCAGCGCGATCTGGTCGGCGCTGGTCGAAAGCGTTGCCTCGAAGTGCACCCAGTCGGCATCGCAGGAGGCCAGATTGTTGCCGTGCGCCGCGGAATCGCCGCGTTTGGGCACGCGCTGCGCGGGCCCCAGGCCATACTTGCGACGGTCATTGTTGTCGGTGAGCTGGCGGCCCTCGTCGTAGCAGAAATGCGGCAAGGCCATGCTGTCGATGAAGGTGCCGTTGTGCACCACCTGTTCGCCGACCGGTTCATTGGCGAAACCGTTGTAGGCCCCGTGCATCCTGAATCCGAAATCCATGGAAGCACCCGGCGACAGTGGCTTGTCGAGCTTGTAGAGATAAAAGCCCTGCGCGGGATCGGCCTTCAACACGCTGTGCGCGGGAAAGTCGAGTTCCACCTTGTCGTCGCGGGTGGGCGGCGTCGGCAATTGCACCAGCAACTGATCCATGGGCTGCGCGTGCTTGTTCACCAGCGTGTAGTGCCCGTCCACGTCAACCCGGCGCTGCGCGGGGTAGATCGCCATGTTCACCTTCACGTCGGTGATGCGTGGCTGCGCGAGCCCCCGGTATTTCAGATACTCCTTCTCGTAACTGGCCTGGAGGCGCTGGCCCTGATCGTAGGTCTGGTAACGGTACAGACCATGGGTGTTGTGGAAAATGAACGCGCCGGTCGTGGCGAAGCCGACCAACGATACGGCCAGCAGAACTCCCGCCGGTGCTCCGAATCGTTGCCGTGCCACCCGCATGCGGGCGCGCCGCCCCTGGGCGTTGCCGCGTACCCAGAACAGCGCCGCCGAGACCAGCAGCGCGATCGCGAGCCAGAACCAGTAGGCCCGAAACCACAGCGCGCCGATCCAGAACGAACCGAAGCCGTTCATGTCGGAATATGGCGTAGCCGGAGCGCTGCCGTAGTTGTACAGGTGGTCGGAAAGGTGGAACTGCTTCAGCACGATCGTGCTGACCATGAACGCAAGCAGCAATGCGTAACCGACGAACTTGTTGTTGGCCAGGACCTGCAGCACGACCGCAAGGATGCCGAACAGCAGGAAGCCGAGCAGATCCAGTCCGATATATTGCAGATAAAGCAGCGGCTGGAGGTGGTGATAGCCGTGCAGCAACTGGTAGCCGATGCAGAACAGCGAGCCGGCCACGAGGAAGGCGACGATTACCATTGCCAGCGTGGTGGTCTTCGCGAGCAGCGGAATCCAGTCAGGTATCGGAAAGGCGTCGGTGACCTCGCTGATGCGATCGCCGCGTTCGCGCCACACCAGTTCGCCGGCATAGAACCCGACAATGATCACCAGCAGGAACGTGAAGCTCTCGCTCATGTTCTGCGCCATCAGATGCGTCACCGGCCACACGCTGGTGCCATAGATTTCGCCCATGAAGGCGAGGTTGGCGCCCAGGTTGGACAGCCCGAACGCCAGCATCACCAGGAAAGGCACCCCGCGCAGCACGCTGCGGGTGTCGAACCAGGCAAGCTTCAGGAATTGCACGGCACGCGCAGCGAAGCCGGTGCGCAGGCTCACCCGCGGCAGGGCGACCCACGGGCCGATTGCATGCGCGGGCGCAGCCGGTGCGATGACCGGCTTGCGGCGGCGGAACAGCCGCAAGCCTTCGCGGTCCGGTTTGAACAGCGCGAACGTGGACGCCAGCAGGGCCGCCGCGACCGCCAGCCACAACGCGCGGTTGCCCAGCATCACGCCGGCCAATTGCGGGATATGCGTGTTGCGGTCCGATGGCGTCCAGTAGCGCGTCACCAGATCGAGCGCGCCAATGCCGAACGGATCCACCAGCGCGCCCGCGGTCTGGTGCTCGATGTTGCCGTTGCCGAGCGTCATCAGCGCGATCTGCCACAGCACGAAAAACGCGATCACGCCGATGTAGCTGCCCAGCATCGAACGCGTCAGGGTCGCCAGCAGGAACAGCAGTGCGCCGATGAAGAACAGGTTGGGCAACACCAGGAAGATCAGGGCCCAGCCGAAGGCATCCCACGGAGTGGGTCCGACCCGTGCCGGATCCAGCCAAGGCATCAGCGATCCCAGCCACATGCCCGCCGCAACCACCAGCAGGATCAGCACGCTGACCAGCCACCCCGCGGCGAAGCGTCCGCCCAGATAGGCCCGGCGTGACATCGGCGTGGCGAACACCAGCTCCGAGGTTCCCGCGCTGAAGTCGCGCAATGCCGCGCCCACCACGAACACGGTGATCAGGAACAAGCCCAGCACCGAGAAAGTGTCCAGCGTATACACCACCACATAAGCCGCATTGCGGTGCACATTGCCGACGCCGCCGTCAATCGCAATCGTGTCGGAGCTTGCGGCGGCGAAAGCCAGTGCTCCTAGCGCAATCGCGATCAGCCAGAACAGCGGGCTCCTGAGTTGCTGGCGCAACTCGAAACGGAAGATTTCGCGGAACATGGGCGATTACGCCGGCTGCGCCGCGGCGGCGGCGTGGTGCAACTGGCCGAAATACACGTCTTCAAGATCCGGTGGCACGCTTTCGAAGCCATCATCGGGTTTGGAGTCGGCGAGCACATGGATCACCGTGTTGCCGGTGGCGAGGCGGGTCGAAAGCACGGCCATGCGCGCGCGGTATTCGTGCAGCGCTTCCTTGTGGATTACGCGTCGCCAGACACGGCCTTCCAGGCTTCGGATCGTTTCGCGCGGCTCGCCGCTCAGGCGCACCTGGCCTTCCGCGATGATCGCCATGCGCGGGCACAGCTCGGTCACGTCCTCCACGATGTGGGTGGAAAGGATCACCACGACGCGCTCGCCGATTTCGGCAAGCAGGTTGAGGAAACGCTGTCGCTCTTCCGGATCGAGACCGGCGGTGGGCTCGTCCACGATCACCAGTTTCGGATTGCCGATCAGCGCCTGCGCGATGCCGAAGCGTTGCCGCATGCCACCGGAGAACCCGCCCAGCTTGCGCTTGCGCACATCGTAGAGATTCACCTGTTTCAGCAGTGCGGCGACGAGGTCGCGTCGCTCACCACGTGCGGTCACGCCCTTCAGCATCGCGAGGTGATCGAGCATCGCTTCGGCGCTGACCTTGGGATACACGCCGAATTCCTGCGGCAGATAGCCCAGCATGCGCCGTGCTGCGGGCTTGTCCGCGAGCACATCCAGCTCGTCGAGCATGATGCTGCCGGCGTCGGGATCCTGCAGAGTGGCGATGGTGCGCATCAGCGTGGACTTGCCGGCACCATTGGGCCCGAGCAATCCAAACATGCCGGCCGGAATATCCAGCGAAACGTCGCGCAATGCGCGTACGCCGTTGACGTAAGTCTTGGAAAGCTTGCGGAGTGCCAGCATGTCGCCACCCATGTGTATTGCTGATGTAATACAGCATTACTGATCCATGAGAAGCCTGCCAATCTGCCACAAGTCATGGGCTGCGGATGACGTCGCGGTGCGAATGCGCGAAACTGGATGTCTGCGCCTGACGCAAAGAACAAGGAAACAGCATGACCGACACGCGCGAAGCCACGGTACCGGACATCGGCGATTTCACCGACGTGCCGGTGATCGAGGTGCTGGTGAAACCGGGCGATCGGGTCGAGAAGGACCAAAGCCTGGTCACGCTGGAATCGGCCAAGGCCACGATGGAAGTGCCTGCGCCGTTCGCCGGCGTGGTGCGCGAAGTCAGGGTCAGGGAGAACGACACCGTTTCGCGCGGTAGCGTGATTGCGCTGATCGAGGCGGAAGCAAAGGGTGCGCCGAAAACGACAGCCGCCGAGCAGAAGCCGACCGCGCCACCCGCAAATGAAAGCGCGTTGGCGAAATCCCCCGCCCAGGGTGACGAGGCGGCGAAGTCGTCCGCTGAAACAAGGAAGGAATCTCCCGGCCCGTCTCCGACACCTGCTCCCGCGAGCGGGGCGGGGAGTCAGGAAGTGCCGCGTTCGCCGCCGATTCCTTTCGACGCCGACATGGTTAAACCGGGCAAGGTGCCGTATGCCAGTCCCGCCGTGCGCGCGTTCGCGCGCGAACTGGGCGTGGACATTTCGCGCGTGCACGGATCGGCGCGCGGCGGTCGCATCACCAGGGAGGACGTGCAGGCGTTCGTGAAATCGGCGATGTCGGGCGGTGCGGCGATGGCGCACGCGCAGGCAAGCGGCGGTGGATTGCAATTGCTGCCGTGGCCGCAGATTGATTTTTCCAAATTCGGCGAGATCGAGGAAAGGCCGCTGTCGCGCATCAAGAAACTCGGCGGCGCCAATCTCGCGCGCAACTGGGTGATGATTCCGCATGTCACCCAGCAGGAAACCGCAGATGTCACGGAGATGGAGGCGTTCCGCAAACAGCTTGGTGGCGAGAACAAGGACGTCAAGATCACGCCCCTGGTGTTCCTGATCAAGGCGGTCGTGGCGGCACTGAAACAATTCCCGCAATTCAATGCTTCGCTGGATGCGCCCGGTGAAAAGCTGATCCTGAAAAAATATTTCCACATCGGCATCGCGGTGGACGCGCCCGATGGCCTGGTGGTGCCGGTGATCCGCGATGCCGACCGCAAGGGCCTGCTGGAACTGGCGATCGAACTCGGCGAGATTTCGAAAAAGGCGCGCGACAAGAAGCTCGCGCCCAGCGACATGTCCGGCGGATGCTTTTCCATTTCCTCACTGGGCGGCATCGGCGGCACGGCGTTCACGCCGATCATTAATGCGCCGGAAGTGGCGATCCTGGGCGTCTCGCGTTCGAGCATGCAGCCGGTCTGGAATGGCAGCGCGTTCGAACCGCGGTTGATGCTGCCTCTGTCGCTGTCCTACGACCACCGCGTCATCGACGGCGCGGATGCGGCGCGCTTCGCCGCGTATCTCGCACGCGTGCTCGGCGACCTGCGCCGGCTGCTGGTCTGAGGCGCCCGCGATGGCCACGATCGAACTGAAGGTGCCCGCGATCGGCGATTTCTCCGACGTGCCGGTGATCGAAGTGCTGGTGAAAGTCGGCGACAAGGTCGAAAAAGACCAGAGCCTGCTGACGCTGGAATCGGCGAAAGCCACGATGGAAGTCCCGGCTTCCGCCGCTGGCACGGTGAAGGAGCTGCGCGTCAAGGAAGGCGACAGCGTTTCCGAAGGCAGCGTGATTGCGGTACTGGAAACAAGTGCTTCCGGCGAAACAAGGCCCGAACCAGCCAAAGCTCCCGTCCAAAACGATCAGCGGGAACAAAAGCCTGCAGCCGACGCGGTGCAGCCTGCGGCATCTGCGCAGAAACCCACGGCTGCATCAGGCGCGAAGGACAACGGCCGCAAAGCCGATTTCGAATGCCAGGTCTGCGTACTCGGTTCCGGTCCCGGTGGTTACACCGCGGCATTCCGCGCCGCTGATCTGGGCATGGATACGATCCTGATCGAACGCTACGAGCGGCTGGGCGGCGTGTGCCTCAATGTCGGTTGCATTCCGTCCAAGGCATTGCTGCACGCGGCCGACCTGATCAACGATGCGGAATTGATGGCCGAGCACGGCATCGTGTTCGGCAAGCCGAAGATCGAACTCGACAAACTGCGCGCCTTCAAGGACGGCGTGGTCGGCAAGCTCACCGGCGGACTCGCGACGATGGCGAAACAGCGCAAGGTGCGCGGCGTGCGCGGCACCGGCGCGTTCGTGTCGCCGCACGAGATCGAAGTTGAAACTTCCGAAGGCAAGAAGCTGGTGCGTTTCGAGCAGTGCATCATCGCCGCGGGTTCGCAGGCGGTGAAACTGCCGGGCCTGCCGTGGGGTGATCCGCGCGTGATGGATTCCACCGACGCGCTGATGCTCGGCGAGATTCCGAAAAAGCTGCTGGTGATCGGCGGCGGCATCATCGGTCTGGAGATGGCCTGCGTGCATGACGCGCTCGGCGCGCAAGTCACCGTGGTCGAGTTGTTCGACCAACTGATGCCCGGCACCGATCCCGATCTGGTGCGTCCGCTGCAGCAGCGCATCGCCAAGCGCTATGCCGGCATCCATCTCAAGACGAAAGTGACTTCCGCCAAGGCGCAGAAGAGCGGCATCGAAGTCACGTTCGAAGGCGCCGATTCAAAACAAGATGCCGCACCGAAGCCGCAACTGTTCGATCGCGTGTTGTGCGCGGTCGGACGCACGCCGAACGGCAACAGGATCGGCGCGGACAAGGCCGGCGTGAACGTGACCGAGCGCGGCTACGTTCCCGCCGACAAACAGCTGCGCACCAACGTGCCGCACATCTTCGCGATCGGCGACATCGTCGGGCCGCCGATGCTGGCGCACAAGGCGACGCACGAGGCAAAAGTCGCCGCGGAAGTCTGCGCCGGCCACAAGAGCGCGTTCGACGCGCGCGTGATCCCGAGCGTGGCCTACACCGATCCGGAAATCGCCTGGGTCGGTGTCACCGAGCGCGAGGCGAAGGAAAAGAAGCTGGACGTCGGTGTGGCGAAATTCCCGTGGGCGGCCTCGGGTCGCGCGTTGGGCATGGATCGCGCGGAAGGCTTCACCAAGCTTATCTTCGACAACGCCACGCAGCGCGTGCTCGGCGGCGGGATCGTCGGCGTGCACGCGGGCGATCTGATTTCCGAGATCGCCCTCGCGATCGAAATGGGTGCGGAAGCCGCCGATATC
>DATNFU010000025.1:0-94927 GCA_035606235.1 Rhodanobacteraceae bacterium | reverse complement strand
TTACCGCTGGTGTTGCTGACGCTCAGTCAGGGCGCGCTCGCCCAGCAGATACCCGGCGCAGGCAGCCAGTTGCAGCAGCTTCCGCCGACCCCGGTGCCACAGCAATCCGCACCCGACATCCGCATCGAACCGACAACTGCGCCGGCATCCTCGGCTTCCGATTCGGTCAAGGTGCTGGTCAACGTGCTTCGAGTTTCCGGCGCGCACGCTTTCTCCGAGGCGAAGCTGGTGGCTGTCAGCGGGTTTCACTCCGGAGCGCAGCTGTCGCTGGCGGATCTGCAGGTGATGGCCTCGCGTATCACGGAGTTTTATCGCAGCCACGGCTACTTTGTGGCGCAGGCGTTTTTGCCGGCGCAGAAAGTTGTCGGCAACGTGGTGACCATAGCAGTCAGCGAAGGCCGCTATGGCAAGGTGACACTGCGCAACAGCACCAACCTGTCCAACTCACTTGCGCAAAGCAAATTGAACGGATTGAACAGCGGTGATCCGATTACGATCAGCCCGCTGGAGAGCCGTCTCCTGATGCTTTCCGATGTCCCCGGCGTGCATGTCTCTTCGATCCTGGCGCCGGGTACTTCGCCGGGCAGTTCTGATTTGCTTGTCGATGTCACGCCCGGTCAACGGGTGAACGGCAGCGTGGATGCTGATAACGCGGGAAACCCCTATACCGGGGAAAATCGCATTGGCGCGACGGTGAACCTCAACGATCCACTCGGACGCGGCGATGTCGCCAGTCTGCGTGTGCTGACGTCGGGCCGCGGGCTGCGCTACGGTCGCGCGTCATATCAGATGGAATTCGGTCAAGCCACGGCGGGCGTCGCGTACAGCAAGCTCGACTACGTGCTGGGCAAGCAGTTCAGCACGCTCGGCGCACACGGTTCGGCCGAAGTGGCCAGCGCCTACGGCTATTACCCGCTGATGCGTTCGCGCGACAGCAATCTCACCGTCGGTTTTGTCTACGAGGACAAGACGTTCCAGGACGATATCGACCTGTTCCATTCGATCAGCGACCGCAAGGCGCATGTGGTCACGGCCCAGTTGTACGGCAATCATCAGGACAGTCTTGGTGGCGGCGGTGTGACGACCTTTTTCGTGGGTCTTTCGGCCGGCTCTCTCGATATTCAGACGCCGGCAGAACGGGCGGCGGACGCGGTCAGTGCGCGCAGCAATGGTTCGTACGGCAAGCTGTGGTTCAACGTGGCGCGGCTGCAGCGGGTTACCGACCGCGTGTCTCTGTACGGCAGCGTCACCGGGCAGCTGGCGTCGAAGAATCTCGATCCTTCGGAGAAGCTGGTGCTTGGCGGGATGGATGGCATCCGGGCTTACCCCCAGGGCGAAGGCTTTGGCGATGAGGGTTACATGGCCAGCCTGGAAGCGCGCCTGCTGCTGGTCGGGCTCTCCGATCATGTGCCGGGACAAGTACATCTGCTCGGCTTTGTGGATAACGGGCACGTCACCATCAACCAGCACCCCTGGTATGTCGGTTCGAACAGCCGAACCCTGAGCAGCGTGGGAGTGGGCGCCACCTGGGATACCCCGGGCGACTTCTCGGTTAGAACGTATTACGCGCACAAGCTCGGCAGCGAAAGCGCGCTATCGGCGCCCGATCGCTCGGGGCGGTTCTGGATTCAGGGGGTCAAGTACTTCTGATCGTCATTCGACCCGACGCCGGGCCGCCGAGACAACATTCGAGAATTTACCATGAACCGCACTCGCTCCATTCAGAACAAGCTCGTCCACGCTGCCGCCGGCAACATGTGTTGCCCCGACAATTCAAAATGCGGGCCGGGTACAGGCCGTGGCGCCGGATTGGCGTCGCTCACCCTGCAGGCCCTGTCGGCATCGTTGCTGCTGGCGCTAGCCATGCAGGCGCATGCCACCGAACCCACGGGCGGCGTCGTAATAGCCGGCCAGGCTGGCATAAGCAGCAGCGGACCCACGACGACGATCACCCAGTCCAGCCCGAACGCCATCATCAATTGGCAGAGCTTCAGCATCGGTGCTGGCAATACCGTGCAATTCATGCAACCCGGCCGCACTTCGGTGGCGTTGAACCGCGTGCTGGGCGCCGATCCGTCGATCATCCTGGGCAACCTTACAGCCAACGGCAACGTGTTTTTGGTCAATCCGAATGGCGTGCTATTCGGCAATGGCGCTGTGGTCAGCGTGGGTGGGTTGGTGGCTTCCACCATGGGTATCACCAATGCCGACTTCATGGCCGGCCACTACGCGTTTGCCAACGCCGGCGGCGGCTCGATCCTCAATCAGGGCCGCATCGTGGCAACCACTGGCGGCTATGTCGCGCTGATGGGTCGCAGCGTCAGCAACCAGGGTGTGATCTCAGCGCGCCTTGGCAGCGTGGCACTGGCCAGCGGTGAGGCAGCCACGCTGGACGTGGCCGGCGACGGACTGTTGAACGTGGCCGTTTCAAAAGGCGCGGTAAATGCGCTCGCCAGCAACGGAGGTCTGATCCAGGCCGATGGTGGCCGCGTGCTGCTCACGGCGCAGGCAGCCGGCAACCTCCTCAATACCGTGGTCAACAACACCGGGACGATCCAGGCGCAGACGATCCAGAACCATAACGGCACGATCCTGCTGCTGGGCGACATGGAAAGTGGAACCGTGAATGTCGGCGGTAGGCTGGATGCCAGCGCGCCGGGTAGCGGCAACGGTGGACTTGTCGAAACATCGGCTTCGCGGGTCAACATTCGCAATGGTGCGCACGTCAGCACCTCTGCCGCGCAAGGACAGATCGGTCAATGGCGGATCGATCCGCTGGATTTTACCGTGGGCAGCGCTCCGGGCGACAACATTTCCGGTGCAACACTCTCCAATGAGCTGGTCACCAACAATATCACCATCGACACCACCGCCCCGGCCGGTACCGGCAACGGCGATATCTTCATCAACGATGCAGTGAGTTGGACCGCCAGCGGTACACCGACCACGCTGACGCTGAACGCCAATCGCGACGTGAACATCAATGCCGCCGTTACTGCTACCAACGGTAATTTCTCGGTGTGCTGCGGGCGCGATGTCAATGTCAAGGGTGCGATCACCACGACCAATGGCAGTGTCAAGCTCAGCGCGGGGAACGACGTAAATCAGCGGGCAGCCATTACGGTGACGGATGGCAACCTGCTGATGTGCGCGGCAAACAACGTCAACGTTTTCTCGGCGCTTACGCTGACTCGCGGAACGGCCGATCCCACCCGCAGCCTGGGCCTGCCGTTGGGAATGACCTTGAGCGCTGACTCGGACGGGACCGGGCCGGGCATTGCTGGCGGCACGGTTGTATTCGACTCCCTGGCACCGTTGGCGACGGTCACGGCGGCGCCGGTGAATATCTTCTACAACCCAGTTTCCTACGCGGCTCCCACGGATTATTCCAACAAGTTCACCCTTACCGAAGGTGCCACACTAACCCAATACATGCTGGTGTTCGCCGCTGGCGGCGACAAGACCTTCGACGGCACCACGGCCACCACGCTGACCGGATTGAAGGGCAGTCCGACCGGCGTAACTCTGGTGAATGGTCCAGGCAGCAGCGCGAACTTCGATTCATCCGCCGTAGGCGTGAACAAGGGCATCACGTACAGCGGGTATACCTTGGGCGGCCCGAATGCGGGCGCCTACGCTTTCGCGTTCAATTGCTGTGGCCCGGTTTTTGCGCATACCACCGGATCGATTGCGGCCGCACCGCCACCGCCGACCACGCCACCGCCGACCACGCCACCGCCGACTACGCCACCGCCGACCACGCCACCACCGACCACGCCACCACCGACGCTGGTCGTAGGTCCGCCCGTTCTGGGCATTCCACCGCCGCCGCTCCTGTTGTGGACTCCCCCACCGACCACGCTGGTGGAAGTGACTCCAAGCTCACCGCCGACCGTGGCGATGGTGGAAGTCCCGGTTGCGATCCAGAAAATCGTTCCCTACGTTGCGCCGCTCTACAAGCCGAAGCCGGATCGGAACTAGTGTCACATACGATTTCGGGGCGACTGCAGCTGGCCGGGGTGCATGTACCGAGGCATCCGGGCAGCTCGGGCTTTCGCCGGCAGATGGCGCTGGCAATGTTGGTTGCCTGCAATACGGTTGCCGCGGCGAGCCCGGTTGACAACACCTCGTCGCCCAACCTGCCCAGCGCAGTGAGCTCGGCCTCGGCCGTTGTCGCTGCGCGCCCGCAGGCCGAGCCGGCAAAGATGGATTTAGCGGCATCGTCCGCCGTTGTGAATCTGGCGCAATGGGTGGTGGCGACGCGCGACAACGGCGCCATGCCGTATGTAATCATCGACAAGGAGCATGCCGACGTATTCGTGTTCGATGCGGCCGGTCATCTTCAGGCCGCCGCACCTGCCTTGCTCGGGCTGGCACGGGGCGATCGTTCGGTCGAGGGGGTTGGCGATAAAAGGATGTCGGCCATAAGGCCGCAGGATCGAATCACGCCGGCGGGACGTTTTGTGGCATCGCTCGGCCATGACTCTCAGGGAAAGGAGATTCTGTGGGTCGACTACAAGGACGCGATCGCGCTGCATCCGGTGGTCAAGGGCACGCCGCAGGAGCGACGCGCCGAGCGTCTGGCAAGCCCGACTGCCGCTGACAACCGGATTTCTTACGGGTGCATCAACGTGCCACCGACGTTCTACCGGACGTTCATCAGTCCTGCCTTCGCGCGCACCAGTGGACTGGTCTACATTCTGCCGGAAACCAGCTGGGGACGGGCTCTGTTCCGCTCGTACAAGGGGACACCTTGAGCTACCCTGCTTTTCTCGAACAGAGGAATCAGGCAATACAGTTCAGACGCTCGAAGGCCACTGACGAGCAATAGGTGCAGACGTTGCCGGTCGTAGACACCTCGATGTAGTCGAACACTTTGCTGCGGCTTCATCGCGTGTCTTGAAGCGCAGGTGATGCGGCCTTTCGGCGATATACAGCGATTTTGAATGGCCCCCTCGCGGCACGCATTCAGGCGACCGGACATTATTGCCGGCACCGTGGCGCGCCAGGCATCGCGCGTGGGAAAGGCATTAGAGCTGGTGAAGGCGGGGGCTTGGAAAATGTCCAAGTAGTTTCACATCTGCACCCCGGCCGCGGCAACGTTCACGCGCAGCAGAATCTGTTCCGCGGCACCGACACCCGGGTACTTTGACGCTTCGCGAGTAAGTTTGCGAGTAGCTTTCGCAAGGGTGCTTGCGCAAATCTTTTGGAATGAGCCGCTTGATTCGACCATTCGAGTCGGACAAGCGCATTACTCTTTTGGCAGATGCTTTCCGTACGGCTCTCCATGTCGTGATGCGCTGCACGGCGCTGTGGGGCCGCTTTATGATCCGTTGTGCGAGTCGGACAAATGCATCATTCCTGTTTCGGCAAGTCGGCCGTACGCCGGCGCACGGCTGGCGACGCGTTGTAGGATTGTCCGATGCGGTCCTCTGGTCGTCCGTTTGGGTCGGACGGGCGGCAGGCACCATCCTGCTGAGTCAGCAGCAACCATTCGCTTTACGAGAAAGGCGAGCGTGGGGAACGACGATCTGGATTTCCAGGCACGCTACGACGCGCTGCGTGCGGCATATCTAGCCGCGTTGCCGCAGCGACGCAGCGACGCGGCCGAGCACTGGCGGTTGTGCGAACAGGATGCGCAGTCGCCGGCATGGCGCGACTTGCACACGCTGGCGCACCGGCTGTCAGGCTCGGCGCCGTGTTACGGGCTGGATGAAGTCGGCATCGCCGCGCAGAAGCTGGATCGATTGCTGTCGGGCAAGCCGCCGTGTCGCGACATGGGCAAGCTGACACCGCTGATCGAACGCCTGCTGACCGCGCTCGATGCGGGCGCGATTGCCTGAGCCACGCGTGGCGGCGGGTATCCGGTTGCGGCTATGCTCGACAAGTCTCCAACCGCTCATTGAGTGCCGCTCATGTCCGCACCCACCCGCATTTCCCTGATCGGCGCGCCCACCGATATCGGCGCCGCCGATCGCGGCGCATCGATGGGCCCGGAAGCGCTGCGCGTCGCCGGCCTAGCGCAGGCACTGGCGGCGCGCGGTTTCGACGTCGCCGATCTCGGCAACCTCAACGGCCCGATGAACCCGTGGCAGTCGCCGTCCGAGGGCTATCGGCACCTCGATCAAGTCGTCGCCTGGAATCGCGCGGTGATGGATGCGGTGCGCGCGGAGCTTGCGCAGGAGCGCTTGCCGGTGCTGCTCGGCGGCGACCATTGCCTGGCGATCGGTTCGATCACCGCGGTGGCCGCGCATTGCCGCAAGCTGGAACGCAAATTACGCGTGCTGTGGCTGGATGCGCACGCGGATTTCAACACTTCGGACATCACGCCTTCCGGCAATATCCATGGCATGCCGGTGGCCTGCGTCTGCGGGCTGGGACCGGCGGCGCTGACCACGCTCGGCGGCGATGCGCCGGCGGTGGACGCTTCCAATATCCGTCAGATCGGCATCCGTTCGGTGGACCTCGGCGAGAAGAAACTGGTGCACGACATCGGGCTGGAAATCCTCGACATGCGCTACATCGACGAGGTCGGCATGAAGCGCGCGATGGGCGAGGCGCTGTCGGGAGTAGACCAGAATACGCATCTGCACGTGAGTTTCGACGTGGATTTCCTGGATCCCGCGATCGCGCCGGGCGTGGGCACCACCGTGCCAGGCGGCCCCAATTATCGCGAGGCGCAGTTGTGCATGGAGATGATCGCCGACAGCGGCCGGCTCGGGAGCCTGGACGTGATGGAGCTGAACCCCTCTTTCGACGTGCACAACCAGACCGCGAAGCTGGCGGTGGATCTGATCGAAAGCCTGTTCGGCAAATCCACGCTGATGCGTCGGTAACGTCTTGGCGCAAGCCCGCGCGGGAAACCCGAGCGCCATCTCGACCGCCGCATCGGCGTCCATTTGACCGGCTTTTGTTCGATACAGGGCCGCTTATCGGCACCCTGTCGCCGCTCATCGGCGGCAATCGTCAACAAATGTGACGCAGCCGCCATGCCGCCGGGCCCCGGTGCTATTAGCACGGCTCTTGCAGAACACGCTCGAACGCGCGATGTTGCGCGCAGACGCATGGGGACATGGCCGAAACACCCGCCATTGATGACAGCATCGACGCCGTGCCCGGCCGCCAACCGGGCGCGGCCCGGTTGGTCATGCGTGTCGCGATACCGCTGCTGGCGTGCGGGGCGCTCGCGCTGTTGCTGTTGATCGCGCTGGACAGCGCGCAACTGCCGATCAATATCTGGCGCATCGTGCTGGTCGCGCTTGGCGTGCTGGGCATGGCCGGCGCAGGCTTCGGCCTGCACCTCACCTGTCGCCGCCTGCGTCGGCTGCGCGAACTGATGCAGTCCATTTGCGACGAAGGCCGCGACGCGATCTTCGTCAAGGACGTGGAAAGCCGCTACCGCTTTGCCAATATCACCACCGCTTCGCTGTTCGGGCGCAAGGCCGTCGATGTGATCGGCCTGCGCGATGACGAGTTGCTCGGCGTCGCGGATGCTGCGGCCTACCTGGAAAACGACCGCGTCTGTCTGCAGCGCGGCATTCCGACCTTGTTCCGCGAGAAGCAGGATGTGCCGGGGCAGGGCGAGCGCAGTTTCCTGGTCACCAAGATGCCGCTGCACGACAGCCGCGGCAACGTCACCGGCCTGCTCGGCATCGCCCGCGACATCACCGAGGAACTGGATCTGCGCCAGCTGGCCGAGCGTCGCGCCGAGGAAATGCGCGCGCTGTTCACCGGCAATCCGCTGCCGGTGCTGGTCTTCGCCATCAACGACCTGCGCGTGCTGGATGCCAATCCCGCCGCGCTGCGCTGCTATGGCTACACCCGCGAGGATTTGCTGAAACTCAGCCTGCCTGATCTATGCGCCGGCGTGGATGCGTCGCGCCTGCGCGAAAACCTGCGCGCCAGCGCGCGCAAGCTGCCGGCCGGCAGCGTGCCGTACCGGCACAAGCGCAAGAACGGTGAGGAGTTCGACGCGCAAACCGATGTAGGCACCCTGCGCCACGACGGTGTGCCGGCGCGGCTGATGATCGTGCGCGATCTCTCCGGCGAGCGGCGCCTGCAACAGGATCTGCACGAGAGCGAGCGCCGTTATGCCGATCTGGTCGAATCCGGTCTCGGCATGGTCTGGATGCATGATCTGGACGGCCGGCTGCTGCGCGTAAACGGCGCGATGGCGCAGGCGCTCGGCTACGAGCGCGAGGAATTGCTGGGTCGCAACTTGAGCGAATTCGTCGCCGAGGAATCGCAGGCGGTATTCGACGAATATCTGGAGCGCACCCACCATTTGCGTCGCGATGCCGGCGTGATCCATCTGAGCGCGCGCAACGGGGAGCGCCGCGTGTGGCAGTACCGCAGCGTGTATTACCCCGATGCCGAACCGCTACCGTACGTGCTCGGCTCGGCACAGGATGTCACCTTGCGCCAGCAATACGAATCGCGCCTGCGCGAGCAGAACGTGCGCGATGCGCTCACCCAGTGCTACAACCGCCGTTACCTGGAATTGTTCGTGACCCGCGCGGCGCGAGACCAGCGCTGGGGCTGCGTGGTGGTGGACATCGACCACTTCAAGCAGATCAATGATCGCCACGGCCACGATCGCGGCGACGAAGTGCTGCGCGAGATCGCCGCGCTGCTGCAACGCAATTCTCGCACCGGCGACGCGGTGGTGCGTCTGGGTGGCGACGAATTCGTGGTGATCCTGGCCCAGGCCACCGAAGCATCCGCCCGCGATGTCACCGCGCGCCTCACTGCTGCATCCGCGACCGCGGTGCCGGCCGCCTTCTCGCTGGGTTGGGCAGTGCGCGAGGGCGACGAACCGCTGGAATCCACCCTGCGCCGCGCCGACAAGGCGCTGCTGCGCGCGCGCATCGAGCAGCGTGGGCAGCGCGAGGAAGACCGCCCGCCGCCGCGGGATCGTGCGCATTGACCCGTAGAGGCTTCCGCGCGCAAGCGCGCGGGCTACTTTTGTTTCGGCAAAAGTACTCAAAACCACTGGCGCCGGCATGACGGCTTCAGCGACGTCGTGTCGCTGAAACTGCCCTGCGCTTCTCGCGCCAAGCGCACCGGCGCGAACTCGCACGTCCCTGTGCTCAAACAGTCGCGCCTTTCCCGCGCTTGTCACTGCGATGCTTGGCGTCATGCGACCGCGCCGAGCTCACTTCGACACGGTCATCCATGGCCTTACTTCGACAGCGGAGTGACTGCAATGCCCAGCTGTGATTTCAAATCCGAAACGAAAGAGGCCTCTACGTCATTCGTTTAAGTGTCACTCGTGCTCGCATCAATCGAACAGGTTTTGTCTGGTGGGGCTACTTGGATTGTTCATAAGCGACAATAGCCCGTGCTGCTACGAAGACGCATCCGCCTTGAACCGCGCACATGGATGCAAGTAAAAGCCATCTGAGAGCAAACAAATCCTCATATTCCGAAATCGAAAGACCGCAAAGTCAAAACGACACCGACGCCCCGCCGTAGATCGTGCGCCCCGGCGCTGGTTCCAGCCCGGTCGAGAACACGCGATCGTAGTAGCGGCGATCGGCAAGATTGGAGATGCCGCCGAGCAGGCGCAGTTGTGGGGCGATCTGCCAGTCGGCGGCGAGATCAATCACGGTATAGGCCGGAATTTTCGCCGGCAGGAACGCATCGCCGGTGCCTTTGGAAGCATCCGAATCCTGCCAGTACTGGGAGGCCACGGAGGTCGCGGTCAGAGCGACCTTGTAGCGCTTGTCGGCGCGCCAGGTAATCCCGCCCTTGAACAGATACTTCGGTGCGAACGCCGGCGCTTTCCCGACCTGGTTCGGATCGAGGCTCCCCGTGAAGCGCGCGTTCAACAGTTGCACGCTCGCAAACGCTTCCAGGTGTTCGCCGTCTTTGCGCGCCGCCAGGAAATCGTAGGCAATCTCGCCTTCGAAGCCGCGGTGGCGCGTGTCGCCGGTGTTGACGTTGATCACGTCGGTCGCATTGAGGTGTTGGGTTTCGATGCGATTCTTGAAATCTATCCAGAACAGACTCGCGTCGTAATACAAGCCGGTTACCGGCGTGCCGTGCGCGCCGAGTTCATACGAAAGCGATTTCGAGGGATCGGCGACATGGCCCGGTTGCAGGTTGGAGAACGGCGAGGCCACGTCGAAATAGCGGATCGGCCGCCAGCCCTGGCTGACGTTGAAATAGGTTTCGTTCTGGTGGCCGAAATCATTGCCGATACCGATCCCGAACAAGGGCATCGAACGCGTCACCGTTTCGTTGATCAGCGGCCGGGTCAGGACCGGCGGCTTGATGGATTCATCGATCGCGATTTTTTCGTGCTCCAGTCGCACCGAAGGCACGATGTGGATGCGGTGTGGCAGGCGGAACACGTTCTCGGCGAATACCGCGGCGTAGTCGGAGCTGCGCGCTTCATTTAATCTCGGCGTGCCGCTGTGGTCGGTGCGCGGGACGGCAAGGTCGGCATCCGTCCACTGCCGGAACGGCGCGTCGGCGTGATAGAGCGTGGTTCCGGCGGTGAATGCATTGCCGCGGCCCCATTTGTGGCGTACGCGCAAATCAAAACCGGTGTAACGGAATTGATCATCCTGCAAGGTCGTGGACGAAGGCGGCGGTTGCGGCGGCACGAAGCCATTCGCGGCGCGTGAAGCCAGATCCTGATAACCCGTCCACAGCTTGCCTTCCAGCAACCAGTCATCGGCGAAATTGCGCTCGTGCGACAACACCAGCGTGTAGCGTTGTACCCAGGTGCGGTTGTCTGGCGTGTTGGTGAGATTCGGATCGCGTTGCCATTGCGGAAAACCAATGCGTCCCGCGTCACCGGCATCGGCGGTGTTGGCGTGCAGATCCAGGGCCCAGTGCCGGGTCGCGTCCGGCGTGTAGCCGACGTGTGCATCCACGCCGCGCACCTGGCCGTTGGCGTTGTCGCGTTGGCCATCGCTGGTGCGGTAATAGCCGGCGACACGGTAATCCCACGCGCCTTGCGCCCCTTGCACCTGGTTGTAACTGCCGAACAGACCATGGCTGCCGACGATGTTTTCGCTGTAGCCCTCGAATGGCTTGTTGGTATCCGGGCCACGCGAAACGAAATTGATCACTGGCGCGGGTTGCGGCCCGTACAGCAGGCTCGCGCCGCCGCGGATCAATTCGATCTCCTCTATCTCCTGCGGCTGCGGCAGGTAATAAAGGGTGGGAAAGCCAATCCAGTCGCTCTCGATCGGAATGCCGTCCTGCATCACCAGCACGTATTCGGATTCCTGTGGATTGCCGAGGCCGCGATAGGCCAGGTTGAATTGCGTCGCGCTGGCTTGTTCCGACACCAGCAGGCCGGGCGAGCGCACCAATAGTTCCTGCACATTGTTGTTGACGACGGTCGGGACGTGATCGAGCTTGGTTACCGTGGTCTTCTTGGTCACGGTGATGCGGGTGCCGTCCACTTCCGGCATCTGATGCTCCAGCTTCGCCGGCGGCTCGTCACGGCGAAGCCCGAAGACGTCGATCTGCGGCAGCGGTTGCGGCGGGGCCTCCTGCGCGGTGGCCACCGCGCAGGCGAACAGCGGGAGCAGGGTCGAGGCGGCGCGCAGGAGCGTCGGTCGAAACATGGTAGTGCGGGTCGTGCAGAAACGGGATGTCAAATCTAGCAGCGGCGCGGCACCCGGCCATGGGCACAAAGGCAGGGGTGGCTTGCTTTTGCGATCCTCCGCATTGCTGAGCGAAATTCCGATCGGCGAGCTTTGGTCTCTCGTACAATCTCGACCGGAAGCGGTCATCCCTGGCGCGCTCCCGAAGCACAGCACGTTCCTATCCGCCGATTCCCGATGCCCGACTCCCCGCAAATGAAAACCCGCGTCCTAACCGGCATCACCACTTCGGGCACGCCGCATCTGGGCAACTATGTCGGCGCAATCCGGCCATCGGTCGCGGCCAGCCGCCGCGACGACACCGATGCGTTTTATTTCCTGGCCGATTATCACGCGCTGATCAAGAGTGACGATCCCGCGCGCATCGCGCGCTCGCGGCTGGAGATTGCCGCGACCTGGCTGGCATGCGGGTTGGATCCGCAGCGGGTGACGTTCTATCGGCAATCGGACATCCCGGAAATTCCGGAGCTCACCTGGATGCTGACCTGCGTCGCGCCAAAAGGTTTGATGAATCGCGCGCACGCCTACAAGGCCGCGGTGGAGGCGAATACCAGCGTAGGCGAGGATGCCGATGCCGGCATCAATCTCGGCCTGTATTCGTATCCGGTGCTGATGGCCGCGGATATCCTGCTGTTCAACGCCAACAAGGTGCCGGTCGGCCGCGACCAGGTGCAGCACATCGAAATGGCGCGCGATATCGGCCAGCGCTTCAACCATATTCATGGTGCGGCATGGCGCAGAACGGGCGCAGGTGAGGGCGATCCCTTTGCGCTGCCACAAGCCGTGATCGAGGAACGCGTGGCAACCTTGCCGGGCCTTGACGGCCGCAAGATGAGCAAGAGCTACGACAACACCGTGCCGCTGTTCGAAGGCGGATCGAAAGCCACGCGCGAGGCGATTGCGAAAATCGTCACCGATTCGCGCGAACCGGGCGAGCCGAAGGATCCGGACAGCTCTTCCTTGTATGCGATCTATCGTGCCTTCGCTTCCGAGTCCGATGCCGCGGCGTACCGCGATGCGCTGCGAAAGGGTCTGGGCTGGGGCGAAGCCAAGCAGAAACTCGCTGCCCTGATCGAATCGGAACTGGGCGACGCCCGCGAAGAGTATGCGCGGCTGATGGCGCATCCGGACGAGATCGAGGGCATCCTGCGCGAAGGCGCGAAGAAGGCCCGCGCGATTGCGATTCCGTTCGTGCAAACGCTGCGGGAAACCGTGGGGCTGGGCTCACTGGTTGTACCGGCAAAAAAAACGCGCGGCGCGAAAAAATCCGCCGAGAAGCGCGCGCGCATCGTCAGCTTCCGCGACGCCGAAGGTTTCCGCTTCCGCCTGCTCGCCGTGGACGGACAGGAGTTGCTGCTGTCGAACACGTTCACCGATCCCAAGCGCAGCGGCGAGATCACGCGTGCGCTGCTCGCACCGGATGCGGCGCCGATCACCGAGGCCGTGGGCGAGACGCGCTACGCTTTGCTGCTGGATGGCGAGTGCATCGCGACGAGTCCCGCGTACGCGGACGCGCTTGAACGGGATGCCGCCATCGCCACATTGATGGGCGCGCTGGAATCGTTGAGATCCTGAATCATGCAACTGCTTGCCGTATTGCTGCTCGGCCCGTGGCTGGCCGTGCTTGCCTGGTTGTACTGGCTGTACGTGCGCCGCACGCACGGTGCGCATACCCGCGCCAGTTTCGACGCTTTGATCCTGGTGCTCGCGGGCATCGCCGCGATTGCCGGGGCAGACGTTGCCTACGGGATGGAATCGGGCGTCGCCGGCGCGATCTGGAAGCAGGTCGCCGCGGTGCTGGTGTCCTACACGGCTTTCAGCACGGTCCTCGCGTTCGGTCTCGCGCGCCATGTGTGGTTGCGCAAACGGCGCGCCTGATCCGGGTTCAATCGCTGCGGGCGGTGGTGGTAGTGGCCGGAGGGGCCGGCAGCGACACCGGCGCGACCGGCTTGTAATCGGGCGGGATCTCGAACAAGGCCGGATCAGCAGGCGCGGTATGCAGGTGTCCGCGCCAAAGCACGGTTTGCCCCGACATCATTTCCATCATTGCCTCGGGTGTTTCCTGGGCGTGGTTGTCCAGCTCTGGCGCGTCATGCGCGTAGCCTGCGTACACGACCAGGTGGTCCGCGCCGCCCGGCGTGTTCCGCACGCTCGCGGAATCCGCGGCGCAATCGGTCCCCCGCAACGCGTTCATGGATTCCAGCGGCAAGGTATAGGTGCTGACATAGCGGGTAACAGTTATCTCCCTTCCATTCCCGTCCGGGGACTGGCCCGGTTCCCGATATTCGTAGCCTTGCACCGGCACATCGGCGATTTGCGTCGAGCCGAGCGCCTTTACGTCCGCCGGCGCGGAATCGCAACTGAACTGTGAAAATGAAACGTCGCCGGCCAGGGGTTGGATCACGTAACTCTTGTCGAAGGGCGTCAGCACGACCCGGCGCTGGCGATCCGGTTGCACCAGCGTGATCTCGCCGGTGTCCGCGTCTTCCACGCGCAGGCGGTCACCCCATGCCGAGACGTGCAGCAGTTGCGGACGCTGATACAGCGACAGCATGGTCTGGCTGTACTGTTGGATCGCCTGGATCTGGTGCTCGACGTGCTTCTTGCGGACTTCGGATGTGATGCCTCCCTGTACGGTTTCCACCACCATTCCCACTACCGGCACCCGGCTCAGCACCAGCCCTTCGGCCATCTCGCCGGCGCCTTCGACGTTGGCGCGCGCTACGGCGTGATCCATGGACGCGGGCTTGGGCAATTTGGCTCGAAGCTCCGCCGTAGCCCGGTTGATCTGGTCCAGGCTGTCGCCCTTGAGTATTTGCTGCACGCTCACGTATTGCTGTTCGAACGCGTCCGGAGGCGGCAGCGGCTGGCCCGCCGGCACCGCCACGCGCAACTGGTCGAACTGCAGCAGCATTTGTGATTGCGACGACGGACCGCCGGCAGCGGCGCCGGAAGAAGAGCCCGCTGCAACTTGCGCGGCCGCCAAACTGCATCCGCCGGACAGAATGATTCCCGCAATGATGCGCCCCGCGAAGCGTTTCACCGGATTGCCCTCTCCAATCCTTTCCAAATCCTAGTCACAAGCCTGGTGCGTGTGCAAATCGCGCGCATGACTTCCGCCAGTCGGCACGATTAAACGTTCCGGCTAATTTTCGCATCCATACGGCACGCGAATCACATACCGGGTCGCTTTCCGCGTGCGGCTCATGAATGCGGAATGGATCGGATGCTCACGCGTTTTGGCTTCGCTTGCCTTGCCTTGTTCGCCGCACCGGCCGGGGCAGTCACCATTGACGGCCATATCGATCCCGTCGAATGGCGGGGCGCACAACACATCACCGACTTCCGCCAGACCCAGCCGCTCACGGGCAAGCCGGCGACGTATCCGGTGGAAGCATGGGTGCTGGCCACGCCGAAAGGTCTGGCCGTCGCGGTGCGCGTGAGCCAGCCGCCTTCCGTGTCGCGCAGCCGGCAACACGTGCAGCGCGATTTCCAGGATCAGGTGGATCGCGTCAACGTGATGGTTGATTTCAATGGCGACGGGCGCACCGGGTACGACTTCGCGATCGCGTCCACCGGCGCGATAGATGATGAGGTCATCACCAACGAGAGCAATTTCAATCGCGACTGGGACGGCATCTGGCAGCACGCGGTGACGCAGGATGCGCAAGGCTGGTCGGTGGAGGTGCTGATCCCCTGGTACACCGCGCCGATGCACGCGGCGAACGATGGCACGCGCACGCTCGGCATCTACATTGACCGCGTGATCGCTGCTACCGGCGAGCGCGCTGCGTGGCCGGTCGCGGCTTACACCAAACCGAGGTTTCTTTCCGAGTTCAAACGGATCGAGGTGCCTGCTTACAGCCAGTCGCTGCTGGCGGTCACGCCCTACGTGTCGGCGTTGTACGACAACGTGCGCAAACAGAGCAGTTTCGGCAAGGGCGCGGATGTGTTCTGGAAGCCGAACGGCCAGTTCCAGTTGACCGCAACAATCAATCCGGATTTCGGCCAGGTCGAGAGCGACGATCTGGTGGTGAACTTCGGCGCGACCGAAACGTTCTTCAGCGACAAGCGACCGTTCTTCACCGAGAGCCAGGGCATCTTCGATTTCAGCCTGCTGGACGACAACAGCCAGCTCGTCTACACGCGACGGGTGGGTGGCCCGGCCGACGACGGCAACGGTGCTGGCGACATTGACGCCGCGGTGAAATTCAACGGCAGCATCGGCACGACCAACTACGGCGTTCTCGCCGCCGACGAGCGAGGCGACGCCGGCCGAACATTCGGCGCGCTGCGCGTGGTGCACGATTTCGGCGACCAGAGCCTCGGCATGATGCTGACGCGCGTGGATCACCCGTTCCTCGATCGTACCGCGACCGTGCTGGGTGTGGATCATCACTGGCATCCCAGCGACCGGCTGACCATCGGCACCAACCTGGTCGGCAGCGACATTGATCAATCCGGCCAACGCGTGCAGGGTACCGGCGCGACCTTCCTTGCAGATTACGAAATGGACGACGGCTGGCGCCAGCAATGGCTGGCGATGCACTTCGACGACAAATTGCAGGTCAACGATTTCGGGTTTCTGGAACGCAACAATTTCGACTACCTGCATTACGAATTGCGCAAGCGCATCACCGATCTTCCCGCCGACTCGCGTTACGCCGACCACGACTGGCATTTCCGTTTCGACGCGCTGGACAACGATGATCGTCACCTCACGCTGCGCCGCGAACTGCGCATCAATCGCAACAGCGATTTGCGCGACGGCAGCAACGAATTCGCGCAGATCAATATCGACAGCGCGGGCTACGACGACTTGCTGACGCGCGGCCACAACGCGCTGCACCTGCCGCCCGCGATCAACACGCACTGGGAGCGCACCAGCCCGCGCCACGGCAGTTGGGCATACAAGACTCAGGTGGAGTTCTACACCGGCGGCTTGTCGGGCAATCACGAAGTGGGCTGGGACGCCAAATTTATCCCGACTTATTACGTCAGCGACAACTTCAGCCTTTACGCCGGTCCGTATTACGAGCACACGCCGGATTGGCTGATCTGGCAACACGACAATCTGATCGGCCGCTTCAACCAGCACACACTGGAACTGGACTCGGGCTTTGACTGGTACATCGGCGGCCGCTCGGAACTGCGGCTGAAATTGCAGGCGATCGGATTGGATGCGCGCATCCGCGGCGGCTACGAGGTAGCGGCGAACGGCGAGGCGATTCCCAGCAGCGAGGCGGTCAATGATTTCCGCCTGCGCCAGTTGGGCGTGCAGGTGCGCTATCGCTACGAGCTGGCGCCGTTGTCCTATCTGTACGTGGTGTACGGACGCGGCGGCTTCGCATTGGACGACGTGCCGGGCGTGGTGTCCGGCGCGCCGTCACAGCTTGGCGGCGCTTTTTCGCTGCGCGACGACGAACAGATCCTGGTGAAGCTGGATTACCGGTTTGAGCTGTAGGTCGAACATGCAGCGCTCGCGATCTGCCTTGAATGGCAGATCGCGCTGCATGTGAGGGTGAGGCAGGATGCCGATCGGAAGTCGCGCCAGGGATGGCTACTTGGCGCGGACCCGCGCGCCGGTCGCCTGCAAGCAGGCTCCTACTGCGGCAGCCCCAGGTCGTCCAGCAGCGCCTTGAGGAACCGTGCGGCTTCGCCGCCCGTCGCGGCGCGATGATCGAACGTCAGCGAGATCGGCATGCGCCGATGCACCTCGATGCCGCCCATCACCGCCACCACGTCGTGCGACAACTTGCCCGCGCCGACGATCGCCACGCACGGCGGCACCACCACCGGCGTCGCATAGCGGCCGGCGAACATGCCGAAGTTGGAAAGCGAGATCGTGTAACCGGACAGCTCGGACGATGGAATCGAACGATCCTCCACCTGCGTGCGCAGCCGCTTGATCGCCGCACGCAAGCCGGTGCCATCGAGCATGTCGGCGTTGCGCAGCGCCGGCACGAACAGGCCGTCATCGGTATCCACCGCGATGCCGATGTCCACGTGCGGATGCTGCGTGCGGGTGAGGTTTGCGCCATCGAACCACGCATTCAAGGCGGGCACGGTTTTGCATGCAGTCACGATCGCGCGGATCAGGCGCGCGGTGATGTCCTGCTTGCCCAGCCACTGGTGCAGGTCCGCGTCGTCCACCAGCGTGGTCTGCACCACCTGCGCGTGCGCGTCGGCCATCACCCGCGCCATGTTGCGGCGCACGCCCTTCAACTGTTCGGGCTGTCCCGTGGCGGCCACACTCGGCGGCGTGGTGCGCATGGGTTTGCCGGATTGGGACAGCGTGCTGCGCTGCGCCGCCACTGCAGGCATCGGCGTGGGTGCCGCCGCGGCGCGTGTGGACGCAGTTGCAGCGCCGAGCGTTGCGCTGCCCGAAGCCGCGGCATCCTTCACGTCCTTCAACGTCACCACGCCGCCGGCGCCGCTCGGTTTCACGCGCGCCAGATCCACTTTCAATTTCTTCGCCAGCGCGCGCACCGCCGGCACGGCTTTCACGCCGCCAACGTTCGCCGCCTGTTCGACATGCACGTGGCTGCCGCTGACCATCGCGCCGACCACGGTGCCTTCGTCCTCGCGCACTTCGGTGGTCTGCTCGACTTCGCCGCCTTCATCAGAGGCGACGACCTTGTCGCCGTCATCCGGTGCGGTCGCGCCCGCGCCCTTGGCCGGCTTCTTCGGGCCGTGCTGGTGGCCGGTGCTTTCGGCTTCCGCGCGCTGCTTGGCCTTCGGATCGGGCAGGAAATCCGCGAGCGCCGCGCCGGTTTCGATCACGTCGCCGGCCTTGCCGTACTGCTTCGTGAGCTTGCCGGTATAAGGCGAGGGCACCTCGACTACGGCCTTGGCGGTTTCCATCGAAACCAGCGGCGCGTCGAGCTTGATGTCGTCGCCTTCCTTGACCAGCCATTCGACGATGGTGGCATCGGGCAGACCTTCGCCGAGGTCGGGGAGATGGAAGGTTTTGGTGTCGGCCATGATTTCGATTCCGTGATGACAGAGATCCGTTCGCGTTGAGCGTAGCTCGCACAGCGAGCGGAGTCGAAACGCCGCCCTTCGACTTCAGCCCTGCGGGCCTACGCTCAGGGCGAACGATGGAATTTAACTCGCAGCAATCGCCCGCTTCGCCGCCTCGACGATCCGCTCGGTGCTCGGCAGGTATTTCATTTCCAGCCGGAACAGCGGGATGTGGGTGTCGTAGCCGGTGACGCGCATCACCGGCGCCAACAGGTCGTACATGCATTCCTCGGCCAGGCGCGCGGCGATCTCCGCGCCGAAGCCCGCGGTCTTCGGTGCCTCGTGCACGATCACGCAGCGACCGGTCTTCTGCACGGATTCGGCGATGGTGTCGAAGTCCAACGGCGTCAGCGTGGCGACATCGATCACTTCCGCGCTGATGCCTTCTTCGGCCAGCGCGTCGGCGGCTTCCAGCGTTTCCTTGACCTGCGCGCCCCAGGTCACCAGCGTGACGTCGGTGCCGTCGCGCAGCACGAAGCAGACGTCCAGCGGCAGCGCCTCGCCGTCGTCCGGCACCTCTTCCTTGTACTGGCGATAGATGCGCTTGGGCTCGAAGAACATCACCGGATCCGGATCGCGGATCGCGGCGAGCAACAAACCGTAGGCGCGCGCCGGCGAGGAGGGCAGTACCACGCGCAGACCGGGGATGTTGGTGAACAGGTGTTCGTTGGCTTCCGAATGATGTTCCGGCGCGCGGATGCCGCCGCCCCACGGCGCGCGGAACACCGCCGGCACCGTGATGCGGCCGCGTGTGCGGTTGCGCAGGCGCGCCGCGTGGCAGGCGATCTGCTCCATCATCGGATAGATGAAGCCTTCGAATTGCGCTTCCGCGACCGGCTTCATGCCTTGCGCGGCAAGGCCGACGGTGACGCCGGCGATGGTGGTTTCGTCCAGCGGCGTGTCGAGCACGCGCAGTTCGCCGAACTTTTCCTGCAGGCCGACGGTGGCGCGGAACACGCCGCCGTTGACGCCCACGTCCTCGCCCAGCACCACGACCGAGTCGTCGTGCTGCATTTCGTAGGCGAGCGCTTGCGTCACCGCCTCGATAAGAGTGATCGCGGCCATCAGTGCGCCCCCTTCTCGAACGACAATGCAAGCTCGCGCTGCTTGGCCAGGTCCGCCGGAACTTCCGCAAAGGTGTAATCGAACATCGCGCTCACCGGTTGCACCTTGCTTTCAAGATAGGCATTCACTTCGTTATCCATCCAGTCGCCGCACTCTTCCTGCAACGCCTTTTCCTTCTTCTCGTTCCAGGCCTTGTGCGCTTCCAGATAAATGCGCAGGCGCTTGACCGGGTCTTTCGTCCATGCGTCCTTCACTTCCGCATCTTCGCGATAGCGACGCGCATCGTCTGCGGTGGTGTGATCGCCCAAGCGATAGGTCACGCACTCGATCACGCTGGCGCCCTCGCCGCGGCGGGCGCGGTCCAGCGCGTCTTCCATGGCCTTGCGCACGGCGATGATGTCGTTGCCATCCACCTGGATCGAAGGCAGCCCGGCGGCGATGCCTTTCTGTGCCAGCGTCTTGGCGCTGGACTGGATGCGCCGCGGCACCGAGATCGCCCACTGGTTGTTGACGATCACCGCCACCATCGGCAGCGTCTGCGCGCCGGCGATGTTGATCGCGCCGTAGAAATCGCCCTTGGAGGATCCGCCGTCGCCGATGGTGCACACCGCGACGCGTTTTTCCTTGCGGATCTTGAACGCCAGCGCGGAGCCGGCGGCATGCAGGCATTGCGTGCCGATCGGCACCGACCACGCAAAGTCGTGGCGCGCCGGTTCGTTCTGGTAATCGTTGCCGCGTTCGTCGCCACCCCAGTACATGTAGACCTCGCGCGGCTGCACGCCGCGGAACAACTGCGCGCCGTATTCGCGGTAGCTGGGCGCCAGCACGTCTTCGGGCTTCATCGCCGAACCGATGCCGACGTGCGCGGCCTCGTGGCCAAGACAGGAGGCATAGGTGCCGAGCTTGCCGGTGCGCTGCAGCGCGATGGACTTGGCGTCGAACACGCGGGTGGACACCATCAGCTTGTACAGCTTGACCATGGTCTCCATGTCTTTCGCGAACGCGGGCAGGTCCTTGCGCACCAGCTTGCCGTCGGCATCCAGGTACTGCAGGTATTCGATTTCGAAACTGGCGGCGATGGGCATCGCGGAGCTCCGCAAAAGTCGCAAGTTTAGCAGGGCCGAAGCAGGGGCCGCCAAAGTGAGTTTCACCGCAGACGCCGCAAAAATCGGTCGTCATTCCAGGGCGGGTTCCCGCGCATGCCATCGGGAAAGTGCACCCGGAACCCGGTGCCCGCACTTGATGTGGCCAAAGTCACCGGGTTTCGGGTTATGCGCTGGCGCGTGGCCCCGGAATGACGACGACTTTATGCCGCTGTTACCCTGCCTCCCTATCTTTTTTTGTTGGCAGCATTCACACCAATGTCCGATAACCAGCGCGACCTCGAAGCCGGTCTCGAACTCGATCTGCAGAACCGTCTGACCTACGGCGGTTATCTGCAGCTGGAGCAATTGCTGTCCGCGCAGAAGCCGCTGTCCAGCCCGCCGCACCACGACGAGATGCTGTTCATCATCCAGCATCAGGTCGCGGAGTTGTGGATGAAACTGCTGGTGCACGAATTGCGCGCGGCGACCACGGCATTGCGGCGCGACGACGTGGATACGTGTCTCAAGATTCTGTCGCGGGTGAAGCAGGTGCAGCGGCAGTTGTTCGAGCAATGGGCGGTGCTGGAAACCCTGACCCCTTCCGAGTACCTGGAATTCCGCCATGTGCTGGGGCCGGCATCCGGCTTCCAGTCGCTGCAGTACCGGCTGCTGGAATTCCTGCTCGGCAACAAGAATGCCGGGATGCTGGCGGTGTTCAAGCACGACCCCACCGCGCAGGCGCAACTGGAACAGGCGTTGCGTGCGCCGTCGCTGTACGACGAATTTCTGAGCTATCTTGCGCGGCGCGGCCACGCGGTGCCGCGCGAATTACTGGAACGCGATTGGTCGCTGCCGCATGTGCGCAACGAAGCGCTCGTCCCGGTATTCAAGCGCATCTACGAAGACACCTCGGCGTTCTGGCCGGAGTATCACTTGTGCGAGCAACTGGTGGATGTCGAGGAGAGTTTCCAGCTCTGGCGCTTCCGCCACATGAAGACAGTGGAGCGCATCATCGGTTACCGTCGCGGCACCGGGGGCTCGTCCGGCGTGGCGTTCCTGAAAAAGGCGCTGGATCTCACCTTCTTCCCGGAACTGCTGGATGTGCGGACGGTGCTTGGGCAATGATGTCGCCGCATCGCGGCAGGTGTTTTCTGCAGGAGCGCGCCTGCGGATGACAACGCGGCGCTTGCGGAAAGCGGCGCGCGCCGGCCGTCGGCAGGCAGGCTCCTGCAATAACCATAAGGGGAGTGCATGAACAGCATCGCGACCGAGACGAATGCCCCCGTGCCCATGCCGGCCTGGCCGCAACTGTTCGGCCATCCACGCCCGCTGTGGATGCTGTTCATGACCGAATTCTGGGAACGCTTCGCGTTCTACAGTGTGAGCTGGGCGCTGGCGCTGTACATCGTGGCGCAGTTCTATCACGGCGATCCGGCCGGGCAGGCGTGGGCCAGCGGCATCTTCGGTGTGTACACCGCGCTCATCTACGGGACCGGCATCTTCGGTGGTTGGGTGGCCGACAAGCTGATCGGTTATCAACGCACCATCCTGCTTGGCGCGGCGGTCATGGCAATCGGCCTGTTCGTGCTGATGACGCCCTCGCGCGCGATGCTGCTGTTGGGCCTTGCGCTGGTGATCGTGGGCGATGGCCTGTTCAAGCCGAACATCTCGTCGATGGTGGGCCAGCTTTACGGTCGCGATGATCCGCGCCGCGATCGCGGCTTCATCCTGTTCTACATGGGTATCAACGCCGGCGCGCTGGTGGCGCCCCTGCTGACCGGCTGGCTGGCCGCGTATTTCACGGCAACACCGATGCAGGAAAACTATCGGCTGGTATTTCTCGCCGCCGGCATCGGCATGGTTTTGAGCCTGTTGTGGTTCTGGTTCGGCCGCCGGCAATTGAAGAACATCGGCCGGCCCGCGCCGGGCGCGGAAGGGTTGTCGCGCGTCGCATGGGTGGCCCTGGGCGTGATTGTCGCGGTGCCGCTGGTCTATCTGCTGCTGGCCGAACTCGGCGCGGGTGGCCTGCAATGGCTGCTCGGCCTGCTGTTCGTCGGCGTCGCCGCGATGCTGCTGGTGGAGGCCGCGCGCCACGGTCGCGTGCAGACGCATCGCGTCATCGCGATGCTGATCATCTTCGCTTTCAACATCCTGTTCTGGATGTTCTATTACCAGCTCGGCACCTCGTTCAATTTCCTTGCCGAAAATCTGGTGAACCGCAACCTGTTCGGCGGCTGGGTGTTCCCGGTGGGCTGGTTCCAGTCGGTGAGTCCGCTGACCATCATCCTGCTGGCGCCGCCGCTGACGCTGGTATGGGGTTGGCTGGATAGGCGCCGCATGGAACCTTCCATTCCGCGCAAGTTCGGCCTGGGCCTGGTGTTCAACGGGCTCGGGTTTCTCGTGCTGATGTTTGCGCTGTCCAAATTGATCGGCGCGAACGGCTTGATTCCGTTCTGGCCGCTGGTGGCGACTTACGCGTTGCAGACACTGGGTGAATTGTGCCTGTCGCCGATCGGCCTTTCGATGGTGACCAAGCTCGCGCCGCCGAAACTCGTGGGCTTCGCGATGGGCGGCTGGTTCCTGTCGCTGGCGGTGGGCGGCAACCTGTCCGGATTGTTTGCGACGCGGATCAGCGGCACGCTCGGCATGACCGCGGCGTCCGCGCTATCCGGGTTTACCTTCGGCTTCTGGCTGTTGCTCGGCGCCGGCGTGTTGCTGTTGTTGATTGCGCCGCTGGTGAACCGGCTGATGCACGGCGTGCGTTAGGGGATGCTCTGGAAGCTACTGCGCTCGGTCCGATCCAACACGAATGTTGTGCGCCGGCGGCGCAGCTTTTGACGAGGAACCATCCGTGGTGCTTCTTCCGATCGGCATCCATGCCCGACCCTCAGCCATTGCACGCTATGCCTTCGGGGCATAGCGTAAGCGCGATGGTTTCGACCGGCGACGCGCAACCTGCCTTCGCTCGCACTGCTTCCAGAGCATCACCGGGAACGACAGATTACAGCGTCGGCGAAGCGTGATGCGCCATGATCCCGGCCATCAGCGCCATGCCGCCGAAGATCAGGAACAGCACGACCAGCGCGAAGGCGACAATGATCATCACGCCATTGATCACGAAGTAGAGCTTCAGCCGGTTTTGCGCGATCACGAAGCTGGTGGAGTCGCCGCTGATCGCCGCTTGCTCCACGCCGGAGGCGGACTGGAACAGCAGCACCCCCAGCCAGATCGGCAGCCAGGCCCAGATGATGCCGACGATGGTCAGCGCGCCGATCACGCCGGAGATGATCGAGAGTATCCCCAGGAATTTCATCCAGCCGCGGCCGGAGGCCAGGGGCGCTGCGAGTTCGCGCACGATGTCGTTGCGATCATCCATTTGCCTTCCCCTTTTCGTTGGCGCGAGAGCGGCGCCGCGAGCGCAGCCTAGTCGGAGCGCATCGTGGCGGCAAGCGGCGGGCAAGCCTGCGCCCGCCCCGTTAGAATGGGCGCTGAGATTCGTTTCGCGGAGGCCGCCATGAACGCCCAGCCCAATATCGGCATGCAGCCGACCACCTTCGCCAATCCCATGGGGGTGGATGGTTTCGAGTTCGTCGAATTCGCCGCGCCCGATCCGCGCCTGCTGCACGCGTTGTTCCCGAAGCTCGGCTTCACCGCGGTGGCCAAGCACAAGAACAAAGCGATCACGTTGTACCGCCAGGGCGCGTGCAATTTTCTGGTGAACGAACAGCCGGATTCCTTCGCCGCCGATTTCGCCGCGAAACACGGCCCCTGTGCCTGCGGGTTCGCGATCCGCTTCACCCGCCCGGCGAACGAGGTCCGTGAAGCCGCGCTGAAGAACGGCGCCGAACCGATCGCGAACAAGGAATCGAGCAAAGCCGTGGATGCGCCGACCATCGTCGGCATCGGCGGCTGCATGTTGTATCTGGTGGATCGCTACGGCGATGCCGGCAGCGTGTTCGACGACTACGAATGGCTGCCGGGCGTGGAGCGCAACCCGAAAGGCTTCGGTCTCACCTTCATCGACCATCTCACCCACAACGTGATGTTCGGCAACATGAAGAAGTGGGCGGATTACTACGAGCGGCTGTTCAACTTCCGCGAGATCCGCTATTTCGACATCAAGGGCGCCAAGACCGGTCTGGTGTCGAAGGCGATGACCGCGCCGGACGGCATGGTGCGCATCCCGCTCAACGAGTCGAACGATCCGAAATCGCAGATCAACGAATATCTCGACGAATACAAAGGCGAGGGCATCCAGCACATCGCGCTGTTCACCGACACGATCTACGACACGGTGGAAGCCATGCGCGCGGCTGGCGTGGAATTCCTCGACACACCCGACACCTATTTCGACGTTATCGACAGGCGCGTGCCCAACCACGGCGAAGACGTGCCGCGGCTGGCGCGCAACAAGATCCTGATCGATGCGGACCAGGAAACCAAAAAGCGCCTGCTGCTGCAGATCTTCACCCAGAACGTGATCGGCCCGATCTTCTTCGAGATCATCCAGCGCAAGGGCAACGAAGGCTTCGGCGAAGGCAACTTCCAGGCGCTGTTCGAATCCATCGAGCGCGACCAGATGAAGCGCGGGGTGCTCTGAACCCCTCTTCTGGCGTCGGAATTCCAACACTCCATTCCGTTCGCCGTGAGCGTAGCCGCGAAGCGGCGGAGTCGAAGGGCACTGAGTCGTGGCGTTCAGCCTCTACATCCTCGAATGCGCCGATGGCACCTTGTACGTCGGGCACACGGATAATCTGGATCAGAGGATGCGGCAGCATGACGCGGGAAAGGCTGATGCTTATACGGCCAAGCGGCATCCACTGAAGCTCCTCCACGTCGAGGAGTTCGAGACCCGCTACGAGGTTTTGATGATGGAGCGCAAATTGAAAGGCTGGAGCCGGGCGAAGAAGTTGGCTTACATTGCTGGTGACTGGGGTTCGGTGAGTCTACTGTCGAGGGGTAAACACCAGCGCGAACGGGAAGCATAGACGCTTCGACTCCGCGGCCTTCGGCCGCTACGCTCAGCGCGATCGGTACAGGAACGAGTTCGGCAGACATGGCTGCGAAACAGCAAACCTATCTCACCGGCTTCGGCAACGAGCACGCGACCGAGGCGTTGCCGGGGGCGTTGCCGGTCGGGCAGAACTCGCCGCAGCGCGTCGCGTACGGACTGTACGCCGAGCAGTTGTCGGGGACGGCATTCACCGCGCCGCGGCATGCGAACCGCCGCAGCTGGCTGTATCGCATCCGTCCGGCGGCGATGCATGCGGCGTTCGAGAATTTTGCACACCCGCATTTCCACAATCGCTTCGACGAGGTGCCGACTTCACCGAACCAGTTGCGCTGGAACCCTCTTCCGTGGCCAGTGGCGCCGACCGATTTCGTGGATGGTTTGTACACGATGGCCGGCAATGGCAGCGCGGCCACCCAAAGCGGCTGCGGGTTGCATACTTACGCGTGCAATCGCTCGATGCAGGGCCGCTTTTTCTACGATGCCGATGGCGAACTGGTTATTGTTCCGCAGCAAGGTCGCCTGCGGATTGCAACGGAACTGGGCGTGCTGGAAATCGCGCCGCAGCAGATCGCGCTGATCCCGCGCGGCATGCGCTTTCGCGTCGAATTGCTGGACGATACCGCGCGCGGTTATGTCGCCGAAAACTTCGGCGCGCCGGTGCGCCTGCCAGACCTGGGACCGATCGGCTCCAATTGCCTGGCCAATGCGCGCGACTTCGAAGCACCGTGCGCGGCTTATGAAGATATCGAAGGCGAGTTCGAGCTGATCGCCAAATTCCAGGGGCATCTATGGCGCGCGGCGCTGGATCATTCACCGCTGGATGTGGTTGCGTGGCACGGCAACCATGTTCCGTACCGATATGATCTGCGCCGCTTCAACACGATCGGCTCGATCAGCTTCGATCATCCCGACCCCAGTATTTTCACCGTGCTGACGTCACCATCGGACACGCCGGGCACCGCGAATATGGATTTCGTGATCTTCCCGCCGCGCTGGCTGGTGGCGGAAAACACCTTCCGGCCACCGTGGTTCCATCGCAACGTGATGAGCGAATTCATGGGTCTGGTCCACGGTGCCTACGACGCCAAGGCCGAAGGCTTCGCGCCCGGTGGTGCCAGCCTGCACAACTGCATGAGCGGGCACGGACCGGATGCGGAGACGTTCGCGAGGGCGAGCGCCGCGGACGCATCCGTACCGCAGCACATCGTGGACACGATGGCCTTCATGTTCGAGACGCGTCATGTGATCCACCCCACCCGTCAGGCGCTGGAATCGCCGCACCGGCAGCGCGATTACCAGGAATGCTGGGCGGGGTTGAAGAAGCATTTTGATCCATCTTCACGCGATCGCTGATTGCTGCGGATGAATACACCATCTTCAGCGCCGCCCGATCTTTACAGCCACTACACAGAATGGAAGCAGTGGAGCGGTGCGTTTGCAGTGGGCGACAAAGAAGCGCGCTACTTCGCCGCCGAATTGCGTGATATTCCACTACAAGGGCGCCGCGTGCTGGAGATCGGCTTCGGCAATGGCGTTTTCCTGGCATGGGCGCGCGCCCAGGGTGCGCGGGTGTCCGGCATCGAAATCAACGCAGCCATGCTGGAAGCCGCCCACCAGCACGGCTTCGAGGCCTTCAAAGCCTCACTCGCCGAACTCGCTGGACGCGGTGAACGCTACGACGTGATCGCTGCGTTCGACGTGCTCGAGCATTGGGATGCCGAGGAGCTGTTGCGGAATTTCGGGCTGATCCAGCGCCTGCTGCGCGACGACAGCATCTTCGTGGCGCGCTTCCCTAATGGGCAGAGTCCTTTCGGGCGCGTGTTCCAGCATGGCGATCTCAGCCACAAAAGCGCACTGTCCACATGGAACGTCCAGTACCTCGCCGCCGCCAATGGGCTGGAAGTCGTGCGTGTGAGCAACGCCTGCCGTGTCGCTGCGCACGACAATCCGTTGTCGGCCATGAAGCAGCGCTGGCTGGCTTGGCGCAGGCGTCGCATTGAGCGCAGACTTTCGCGTCTGTACGGCATGCCGCGATTGCCACTGGATCCGAATCTCGTGGCCGTGCTGCGCAAGCCCCGACAGGAAACGCCACCCAGCAATTCCACTCATAACGGATGATGCAATGAAACTCGGAAGTCTCAAGAAAGGCGGTCGTGACGGCACCTTGATCGTCGTCAGCCGCGATCTCGCCCATGCGGTCGAGGCGACCGACATCGCGCCCACTTTGCAGGCCGCGCTGGACGACTGGCACAACGCCGCGCCGCGCCTGCATGCGTTGTATGACGCGCTGTGTCTGCATCGGCACAAGGCGCTGGCGCATGCGTTCGAGCTGGATTTCAACCTGCTGGCCGCGCCATTGCCGCGCGCCTACGAATTCGTCGATGGCAGCGCATATCTGCCGCACGTGGAGCGCGTGCGCAAGGCGCGCGGCGCACAGGTGCCGGAAAGTTTCTATACCGATCCGCTGATGTACCAGGCCACCAGCGCGGGGTTCCTCGGCCCGTGCGATCCGGTGCGCGTGCCGAGCGAGGACTACGGCATTGATCTGGAAGCCGAAGTTGTCGTCGTGACCGATGACGTGCCGATGGCGGTCACGCCCGAAGCCGCTTCGGATCACATCCAGCTGGTCGGGCTGGTCAACGACGTTTCGCTACGCGCGCTGATTCCAGGCGAGCTGGCCAAGGGTTTCGGCTTCCTGCAATCCAAGCCGCGTTCGGCGCTGTCGCCGGTGCTGGTCACGCCCGACGAACTGCGCGATGCCTGGCGGGAGGACAAGCTGCACCTGCCGATGCGTACCTGGATCAATGGCCAGTGGTTCGGCGAGGCGGAGGCCGGCGAAGACATGCAATTCGATTTCGCGCAACTGATCGCGCACGCGGCGAAAACCCGCCCGCTCACCGCCGGCACGATCGTGGGCTCCGGCACCATCGCCAATCAGGACACCTCGAGAGGTGCGTCGTGCCTGGCCGAACAGCGCACGGTGGAGAAATTGCGTGATGGCGAACCACGCACGCCGTTCCTGAAGTACGGCGACCTGATCAAGATCGAGATGCAGGATGCGGATGGCAATTCAATCTTCGGCGCGATCGAGCAGCGCATCGAAGCGCCGCTGGCGCATTGATAGGGGTACGTGACACTCGCCGCGCACTACCTGCAGATCCGCGCGGTGCATGTCACCGCGGTGATTGCGTCCGGCACGCTGTTTCTCGGGCGCGGCGCGCTGGCGCTGGGGCGCTGGCGGCATGTGATGCACCCGATCCTGCGCTACGGCTCGATGCTGATCGATACCGTGCTGCTGGCTGCCGGCATCACGCTGATGTTCGTGATCCGGCAATACCCATTCGTCAACGGCTGGCTTACCGCCAAACTGATCCTGTTGATCGTCTACATTGTGCTGGGAATGTTCGCGCTGACACACGCGCATACGCAAGGCGTTCGAGCGACGTGCTATCTGCTCGCGCTGGCGACCTTCGCCTACATCATCAGCGTGGCGATCGCGCACGACCCGCGTGGCATCTTCGTGCTGGTGCGCTGACAAAAAACCCGCGGAAGTCCGCGGGTCCTTTGTCGAAGCCTGACGAACCGGCTCAGCGCGCTGCGGCAAACGCTTCCGCCATGTCGAGCATGCGGTTGGAGAAACCCCACTCGTTGTCGTACCACGAGCAGACTTTCACCAGCGTGCCGCCCATTACCTTGGTCAGCGTGGCGTCGTAGATCGACGAACGCGGATCGTGGTTGAAATCCACCGACACCAGGGGCGCGGTGTTGACGCCGATGATGCCGCGCAGCTTGCCGTCGGCCGCTTCGCGCACCGCGGCATCAATTTCGTCCCGCGTCGTGGTGCGCGCGGCGACGAAGGTGAGATCCACCAGCGACACGTTGATGGTCGGCACGCGCACCGAGAAGCCGTCCAGCTTGCCATTCAATTCCGGCAGCACCAGGCCGACCGCGGCGGCCGCACCGGTCTTGGTCGGAATCTGCGACATCGTCGCCGAACGCGCGCGACGCAGATCCTTGTGATAGACGTCGGTCAGCACCTGGTCGTTGGTGTAGGCGTGCACGGTGGTCATCAGGCCGTGCACGATGCCGATCTTCTCGTGCAGCACCTTGGCGAGCGGCGCAAGACAATTGGTGGTGCACGAAGCGTTGGAAATGACGGTGTAGGAACCCTTCAGCGCATCGTCATTGACGCCCATCACGAAGGTGCCGTCCACGTCCTTGTCACCGGGCGCTGAGATGATGACTTTCCTGGCGCCGGCGGCGAGATGCGCGGATGCCTTCGCCTTCGACGTGAACAGACCGGTGCACTCCAGCACGATGTCGACGCCGAGATCCTTCCACGGCAGCTTCGAGGGATCGCGTTCGGCGCAGACCTTGATGTGATCGCCGTGGATCACGAGATCACCGCCCTCGACCTTCACCTCGCGCGGGAATTTTCCGTGTGCGGTGTCGTAGCGGGTCAGGTGCGCATTGGTTTCGGCGTCGCCGAGATCATTGATTGCGACAATGCGTATATCCTCGTGCCGACCGGCTTCGTACAGCGCGCGCAGGATGTTGCGGCCGATGCGGCCGTAACCGTTGATCGCGACCTTGATGGTCATGGCGTCCTCGTTGCGGTTGGGCGGGGTGAACGCGCTATTTTAGCGGTAATGCAAGCCGGTTTCAGCGCGCGCCCAGGCGTCCCGTCATAATGGCTTGACACCGCGTCATGGAGCCGGTCCATGCCCCCGCACGTCGCACCGTTCTTCCACCCTCCCACCTCGACGTGGTCCTACATCGTGCGCGATCCCCGCGGCGATGCCGCGGCCGTGATCGATCCGGTACTGGATTTCGATATCGCGAGTGGCCGGGTGTCAGCGGAAAGCGCGGTGAAACTGCTGGAGCATCTGCGCGAGCACGCGCTCGAACCCAAATGGATACTGGAAACCCACGCGCATGCCGATCATCTCAGCGCGGCTGCGTGGCTGAAACGCCACACCGGTGCGCAGGTCGCGATCGGCGCGAACGTGGTCGAGGTGCAGCGCACCTTCAAGCCGCTGCTTGGCCTGGGTGAAGAATTCGTCGCCGACGGTTCGCAATTCGACGTACTGCTGGCCGATGGCGACGCGCTGCCGTTGGGCGAACTGGAAATCCAGGCGATCGCCACGCCGGGACACACGCCGGACGGGCTGAGCTATCACATCGATGACGCGGTGTTTGTCGGCGACACGCTGTTTGCCCCCGCGCTCGGCAGCGCGCGTTGCGATTTTCCCGGCGGCGATGCGGCCACGCTGTTCCGCTCGGTGCAACGGCTGTATGCGTTGCCGGATGAAACGCGCGTGTTCTTCTGCCATGACTATCCGAAGCAAGGCGAGCCGCCGCGCGCGCAAAGCACGATCGGCGAACAGCAGCGCGACAACACGCATGTCACGCGTGATGCCACCGAAGCGCAGTTCGTGGCGATGCGTCACGCACGCGACGCGACGCTCGCGGTGCCGAAGCTGCTGTGGCCGGCATTGCAGGTGAATATCCGGGCGGGAAGCCTGCCGCCGGCGGACGCCAGCGGTCGGCGTTATCTCAAGCTGCCCTTGGATGCGGCCGGGCTGGATTGACGATGCACCTGCGCCGGTTCTTCGTTTGCGCATTGCTGCTGTTGGCGCCACCGGCCTTCGCCTGGGGTGTGCTCGGGCATCGCATCGTGGCGCAACTGGCGCAACGGCAATTGACGCCGGCGGCGAGCATCCAAGTCGATGAACTGCTGGCATTGCAAGGCACGCGCAAGTTGGCGGATGTCGCGACCTGGGCGGACGATCTGCGTGAATCCGATCCGGCCTTGTTCAAGCGCACCTCGCGGCTGCATTTCGTCAACTTCCATTCCGGCGATTGTGTTTACGATCCGCCGCGCGATTGTCCGCGCGGGAAATGCGTGGTCGCGGCCACCGAACATTACGCGGCCATTCTCGGCGACCGTTCGCGCCCTGGCGTCGAGCGCGCGCAGGCGCTGGACTTTGTTGTGCATTTCGTTGCCGATGCCCACCAGCCATTGCATGCCAGTTACCGCGATGATGCGGGCGGCAATGATTATCAGGTGCGCTGGCACGATCGCGGCACCAACCTGCACGCGATCTGGGATTCGACGCTGTTGAATGCGCGGCATCTGGGCTATCGCGCGTATGCTGATGAGATCGCCGCCAATACGGCTCGCACGAAACCGATTCCCGAAGGCACGCCTGCGCAATGGGCCGAAGAATCCTGCCGCATCGTGCGCGACGGCGACATCTATCCGCGTTCGCGCGTGATCGACGAGCGCTATGTGCAGCGCGAACGCCCGATCGCGGAAGAAAGATTGCGTCAAGCCGGGGCTCGCCTGGCGGCGCTGCTCAATCGCGAGCTTCAGTAAGAGATGCCCGCGCGTCGCATCAGCTTGCCGGTCAGCCAGGCCGGCCCGATCAGCAGGTATGCCAGATCAGTGAAGAACGAAGGCCGCTTGCCTTCGATGATGTGCCCGACAAACTGGCCGATCCACGCGATCACGAACAGCGCGATCGCCAGCCACAGCAAGTGCTGCGGCCCCAGCGCGCGATAGGCGCCTTCGGCGATCAGCGAGAACACGATGAACACCATTGCCATCGCCAGCCCGAGCGGTCGCGACAGCTTGAAGTAATAGAACAGGAACGCGGCGAACATCGCGATGAATGCCCAGAACCCTGCGCGCCCGATCGCTTCCGGCACCGGGATCAGCCACAGCAGCGCGATCACGCACCACAGAATCACCGGCACGCACAACCAGTGGATCGCGCGGTTGGTTTCATTCTGATGATCGGCGCTGTAACTGCCGAACCAGTCGTGGATGGTGCGCATGGGATGATCTTACAACGTGTGACCATGCACCTTGGTCGTTCCCTTGAAAGCGGGAACCCGGTGCCTTGGAGGGCAAAGCAAAGTCGCTGGGTTACTTGGCCTTCCATGGATTTTGCCCCACGGGCCAGCCTTCGGTGTTCACTACGTTCCTAACGAACGTGTCCGGATCGCGGCTTGGCCGAGTCTGAATGACGATTTCAGGTCGGTGATAAGCGCAACATGCTTCTCTCGGCGCACAGCACCCCTCAATCCAGCGCAATCCCCGCGAGTTTGCGCAACGCCTCGGCGTACTTCGCCGCGGTGCCGTCAATCACTTCGCGTGGCAACACCGGACCGGGCGAGCGCTTGTTCCAGTCCAGTGTTTCCAGGTAATCACGCACGAACTGCTTGTCGTAGCTTGGCGGGCTGATGCCGACGCGATACTGATCCGCCGGCCAGAAGCGCGAGGAATCGGGGGTCAGCATTTCATCCATCACGTACAGCTTGCCGTCCGCATCGGTGCCGAACTCGAATTTGGTGTCGGCGATGAGGATGCCGCGCTGTGCGGCGTACGTCGCGGCGAAGCTGTAAATCGCGAGCGTGGCATCCCGCACCTGGTCCGCGAGGTCCTCGCCGATGGCTTGCACCACCACGTCGTAACCGATGTTCTCGTCATGCGATCCGGATGGTGCTTTGGTGGACGGCGTGAACATCGGCTGCGGCAGTTGCTCGGCCTGGCGCAAGCCAGAAGGCAACGTCATGCCGCACAGCGAACCACTGGCCTGGTAATCCTTCCAGCCCGAACCGATCAGATAACCCCGCGCGATCGCTTCGATCGGCACCGGCGTCAGGCGCTTCGCCACCACCGCGCGCTTTTCATACAGGTGCGGATCAACGCTCGCAGGCAGCACCTCGGCAACCGGCACTCCGGTCAGGTGATTGGGCACTAGGTGTGCGGTCTTGCCGAACCAGAAATTGGAAATCTGCGTCAGCATCTCGCCTTTGCCCGGGATCGGATCGGGCAGCACCACGTCGAACGCGGATAGCCGATCGGTGGCGACAATCAACAGGCGATCCTGGGAGAGGGCGTAAACATCGCGCACCTTGCCGCGATGCAGGAGTTCGAGGCCGGGCAGGTGCGAGGCGTGCAGGATGGTGGGCACGATGGCGTTCCGCATTCTGGAGAGGACAAGTTTAACGGGGGCAAGCTCGTCTCCGTCATTCCGGGCCGCATCCGGTAAACCCTGCGGGCCCGGAACCCGATGCCTTTCCGAAGCAAAGTCACTGGTTCCGGATCGTCACTGCGGTCGTCTGGGATGGACGAAACCCTCTCGTCGGACGAAACATCCGGCGCTGCTAAACTTCTCTGGTTCATGCCCGCGAAGATGACGATGCGATCTCTTGTCTTTCTTTCCGCACTGGCGGTCGCCGCCGCCGCGTCCGCCGCGCCGCCACCCGCGCGGCTGGGCCTGTGCGCGGCGTGTCACGGCGCCGATGGGCACGCCCGCATTCCCGGTGCGCCGAACCTCGCCGGCCAGAATGAGCAGTACCTGCTGGACGCGCTGCACGGCTACAAGCGCGGCGCGCGCGACGTGGCGGTGATGCGCGCGGCGACCGGGCCGCTGTCGGAGGCTGAGATGCGGCAATTGGCGCATTGGTATTCCGCGCTGCCGTGCACCTCGACCGCACAGGCGGGCCGCTGACGTGCGCGGCCTGCATTATCTGGGCAAGCTGGCCGGCTTCCTGGTCGGGCTGCTTATATTCAAGAGCTTTCCCGCCGCGCTGCTCGGGTTGCTGATCGGCCACGCCGTGGATGTCGCGATGCTGCGCGCGTTCGCGCGCGGGGGCGAGCCGCTGGGTTTCATCGAACCACTGTTCGCCTTGCTGGGCGCCATCGCCAAAACCGACGGCCGCGTGTCGGAAGCCGAGATCGCGGTCAGCGAACGCCTGATGACGCGGCTGAATCTCGACGCGCTCTGGCGCCGTCGCGCGATCGAGGCCTTCAACAAGGGCAAGGCGCCCGGTTACGACGCCGGTCTCGCGATCGGCGACCTGCGCACCTGGTGCGCACTTCGGCGCAGTTACGTGATGCCGCTGCTGGACATGGTGGCGGAAACCGCGCTGGCCGAAGGGCCGCCCACGGCCGAAAAGATGAAATTGCTGCGGCGTTTCGCCTGGTCGCTGCACGTCAGCGAACTGCAATTGATGGCGTTGCTGGCGATGAAGGGTTTCGTCTGGAATGCGGCCGGCGCTGGCGCCTACGCGCACGCACATGCGCACGCGCACCATGGCAACGGCTGGCGACCGCCGCCGCGCACGTCCGCCGGCCCCGATCCTTACGTGGTGCTGGGCGTATCGCGCGATGCAGATGAGCGCACCGTCAAACGTGCCTACCGCAAATTGATCAGCGAACATCATCCGGATCGCCTGGCAGGCGCGCCGGAAGACCTGCGCCGTCGCGCCGAACAGCGCGCCAGCGAGATCAACCAGGCGTGGGAGCGCATACAATCGGAGCGGGGATTCAAATAAGCCGAATATGCGGGCGTTTGCGGATCCGCCTTGGATGACGGATCGCGCCGCATGTGAGGGTGAGGCATGGATGCCGAGCGGAAACGGCAGCATGGACGGTTACCCGTTTCGCGCGTCGCGCGCAGGCGCGCTCCTACAAAGAGCAAGTCATGGCCAAACAATCATGCGTGATCTGCCCCTCGATCCTTTCCGCCGATTTTGCGCGGCTGGGCGAAGAAGTGGATGCCGTGCTGCAAGCCGGCGCGGACTGGATCCACTTCGACGTGATGGACAACCATTACGTGCCCAACCTCACCATCGGCCCGCAGGTTTGCAAGGCGCTGCGCGACTACGGCATCAGCGCGCCGATCGACGTGCACCTGATGGTGAAACCGGTGGATCGCATCGTGCCCGATTTCGCCGCGGCCGGCGCCAACCTGATCAGCTTCCATCCGGAAGCCAGCGAGCACGTGGATCGCACCCTGCAATTGATCCGCGATCATGGTTGCCGTGCGGGCCTGGTATTCAATCCGGCCACGCCGCTCACCTATCTTGAATATGTCCTCGACAAGCTCGACCACGTGCTGATCATGTCGGTGAATCCGGGCTTCGGCGGGCAGAGTTTCATCCCGTCCGCCTTGGAGAAACTGCGCCGCGCGCGGGAGATCATCGATGCCAGTGGCCGGGACATCCGCCTGCAGGTGGATGGTGGCGTGAAAGTGGACAACATCGGCGAGATCGCGCGCGCCGGCGCCGACACGTTCGTGGCCGGCTCGGCGATTTTCGGCGAAGACGATTACGCCGCGGTGATCGCCGCAATGCGCACGGAAGTGGGCGAGGCGCGCTAGACCGGATTTATCGGCGAGCTGGCTTTCAGCGTGATGCAAGCGGCCGATGGCGGCTCTGCCGCCGAGTGCCTGGGCTACGACATCATCACTCAAGCGGATACTTGGGAAGAACCGGGCGAGCAGGTTACGGAGGCGGCGGGCGGGTTTCTTTTTCAACCGCGACAAGCCGGCGCGCGTGCGCCTGCACGTGTGGCCGAGTTCAGCAATATTCCGTCATTCCGGCGAAAGCCGGAATCAAGTTCAATCGAGAGCAGAGTCAACATGGATTCCGGATCGCCGCTGCGCAGCGTCCGCGATGGCGACCTGGCTGAGGCTTGCTAGCGGCGTGGTCCGCCGGCGCGGCGCCTCTTCGTCCCGTTGTCACAACGAAAGCGAAGCTGCGGATCCGGCGCCGGCTCGGCGGTGTTCCACGGTCGACTCTCCACGGCAGGAGCTTCCGACGACTCCATTACCGCGCATTGGTGCGGCGCATCGCGGTCGGCGAGCGGCCCGAACGCGGGCGATTTGTGGCAAAACGCGGGCACCTACACGGAATGCCTTGCGCGACACGGTTTTGCGCTGCACGCTGCGCTCCGCACTGCAAGGAACGACATGCCCCGCGCCATTGCCATCATCGAAGATGAACCGCTTATCCGCGCCAACTACGTCGAAGCGCTGTCGCGTTTTGGCTATGAAGTGCGTGGTTATCCCTCGCGCGGCGAAGCATCCAGCGCATTCGCCGCGCGCATGCCGGAACTGGTGATCATCGACATCGGCCTGGGCGATGAGCCCGAAGGCGGGTTTGACCTCTGTCGTGAATTGCGCGCGAAATCCTCCACGCTTCCGATCATCTTCCTGACCGCGCGTGATTCGGATTTCGACGTGATCTCGGGTCTGCGCCTCGGCGCGGACGATTACCTTTCCAAGGATACGAGCCTGCACCAACTCGCCGCGCGCATCGGCGCGTTGTTCCGCCGCATCGAATCCCTGAAGGCGCCGGCCTCGGCCGAGACCGTGATCGCGCATGGTTCGCTGAAACTGGAATCCGAGCGCATGCGCATCAGCTGGAACGGCCATGATGTGCCATTGACCGTCACCGAGTTCTGGATGGTGCACACGCTGGTGCGTTTTCCCGGTCATGTGAAGAGCCGCGATCAGTTGATGCGCGAAGCGGAGCTGGTGGTGGACGACGCCACCATCACCTCGCACATCAAGCGCATTCGCAAGAAGTTCATCGCGGTTGACCCGTCTTTTGATTCGATCGAGACGGTGCATGGGGTGGGGTATCGGTGGACGACGTGAACGCGGAAGCGCGGAGTGGGAAATAGGAAGCAGGCGATGAAGAGGCTTGCGCGGGTGCGCAATCCACTAAGCTTCGCTCAACCTCCCGTTTCCCGGTTCCCGCCTTCGCTTCATGACCCTCCGCCGCAAACTGCTGTTGGTCGCGCTGTCCACCCTGGCACTGCCGTTCGCCGGCTGGCTCTATGTGCGGCAGATGGAACAGTTGCTGCGGCGCAGCCAGGAGCAGGCGCTGCTGGCGACCGCATTCGCGCTGGGCCGCGGCCTGGTCGCGGTCGGCGCGCACCTGCCCACCCCGGCGCGCGGTTGGTACGTGCAGAACGCACGCCAGCCGATCGTGGTGGACGGCTACGGCGACGATTGGGCATCGCTGTCGCCATGGGTGCAGCATCCGTGGCCGGGCGTGCGGGTGCAGTTGGCGCAAGATGCGGCCTGGTTGTATCTGCACATCGAGGTCAATGACGCCACCCGCACGCGCGTGGATGCGCAGGACAGCGAATCGCAGGATGCCGATCACATCGAACTGACCCTGGCACGTGGCGCGCAACAGAGGCATTTCCTGATCGCGAGCGCAGCCCCGGGCAGTTTTCAGGCGCGTCCGCTGGACGAGCGCGTGCGCGGCCTGCCGGATCAGATCACCGGCCAGTGGCAGGAAGACGCCGGCGCGTATCGCATCGAGTTGCGCCTGCCGCGCGCGCAGGCGCCGGATCGACTGGGCATCGCCGTGCACGACGCCGATGCACCGGCGCGCTTCAATGACGGACAGGTGGACCTGCGTCCGCTGTACTCATTGTCGCCGGCGCTGTCCAATGACCTCACCCAACTGGCGCCCACCGGCATGCGCGTGCGCCTGCTGAGCGCGGACGGCTGGGTGCTTGCCGCCGGCGGTGCGCTGGCGGCGGATGCGCCGACGCGCAAACAGTCGACGGCGTGGTTCGACAATCTGGTGTTCGATGCGCTGATCGCGCCCGCGCTGCAAGCACCTTCCGGCGTGCCGGCGGATGCGCCGCAACTGCAGGAAGCGGATGCACAGCGCGCGTTGGCAGGACATGCGAGCGCGGTGTGGCGCGCCGGCGATATGCCCGGCAGCGTGATCCTGAGCGTGGCGGTGCCGCTGGATACTCACGGCGAAACGCGCGGCGCGCTGGTGCTGGACCAATCCAGCCGCGCGCTGCCGTTGCTGACCAACCGCGCGCTGCTCGGCCTGATGCTCGCCAGCGTCGCGGGATTGTTGATCGCCGGCGCGCTGTTGTTCGCATTCGCGACCTGGTTGTCGTTGCGCATCGGCAAATTGCGCGATGCCGCCGAGCGCGCCCAGCATCGCGAAGGCGAGCCGGTCGCGGCGTTGCCGCTGGTGGAGGACCGCGACGAACTCGGCGATCTGGCGCGCAGTTTTTCGCGGCTGCTGACCGCGATCGGCGCCTACACCGACTACCTGCGCACGCTCGCCTCCAAACTCTCGCACGAGCTCAACACGCCGCTGGCGATCGTGAAATCCTCGCTCGACAACCTGGAGCACGCCGACCTTCCGCCCGACGCGCAGCCGTATCTCGCGCGCGCGCGAGACGGCGCCGCGCGGCTGGGCACCATTGTGCGCGCGATGAGCGAAGCCAGCCGCATGGAACGCGCGATCGCTTCGGCCGATGGCGAGGATTTCGATCTCGCGCAGGTGGTGCGCGGCTGCGCTGAAGCCTATCGCCCGCTGGCCGCGCCGCGCCGACTGGAATGCGCGGTCGATCTGCCGCGGCTGCCGCTGCACGGCGCGCCGGAACTGATCGCGCAGGCCTTGGACAAGTTGTTCGACAACGCACTGTCGTTCACGCCTGGCGATGGCTGGATCCGCATCGCCCTGCAAGAACTGGAAGACGAGCAGGGCGCGCAACTGACCGTCGCCAACAGCGGGCCGCCGCTGCCCGAAGCGATGTCGGGACGGCTGTTCGATTCTCTGGTCAGCGTGCGCGGCGGCGGAGTGCGCGCCGGGGTACCGCATCTTGGCCTCGGGCTGTATGTGGTGCGGCTGGTCGCCGAACTGCATCAGGGCAAGGTCGAAGCGCACAACCTCGAAGGCGGCGTGGCCTTTGTCATGCAGTTGCGCGGGATGCCGCGCCGCCGGTTGGCGGAATAGACATCCGTCATTTCTCAACCCATCCGCATGCTGCTATCGTCGCGCGTCCGTTGACGCTCCGCGCAAGAGAAGCAACCGTGATCACGCAAACCGAATTCGATGCACTCGCGGGCGCGGGCCACACGCGCATTCCGCTGGTGCGCGAGGTGCTGTCGGATCTCGACACGCCATTGTCGGTGTACCTGAAACTTGCCGATGGCCCTTACACCTTCCTGTTCGAATCGGTGGAAGGCGGCGAAAACTGGGGCCGCTATTCGATCATCGGCCTGCCCGCGCGACGCGTGTTCCGCTTTCGCGATCGCACCCTGGAGGTCGAGGAACACGGCGAGGTGATCGAGCGGCGGGAACTCGCGGACCCGTTCGCCGAAATCGAATCCCTGCGCGCGCGCTATCAAGTGCCGCGCATGCCCAACCTGCCGGCGTTCACCGGCGGCCTGGTCGGCTACTTCGGCTTCGAATGCGTGGGCTGGATCGAGGACAAGCTGCGCGGCGACAAGCGCGATGAGCTTGGCCTCGACGATGCGCTGCTGATGCTGGCCGAGGAAGTCGCGGTGTTCGACAACCTGCAAGGCCGGTTGTATCTGATCGTGCATGTGGATCCCGCGCAGCGCCAGGCCTTTGCGCGCGGCAAGCGCCGGCTGGAACAACTGGTGCATCGCTTGCGCCGTTCGGGTTCCGCGTATCCGGATACGAGCGATCCGACGCCGCTGGACGAATCCGATTTCAAATCCAGTTTCACGCGCGGGGAATACGAGGACGTGGTGCGCCGCGCGCAGGAATACATTCGCGCCGGCGACATTTTCCAGGTGGTTCCTTCGCAACGATTGAGCGTGCCCTTTCGCGCGCGGCCGATCGACGTATACCGTGCGCTGCGTGCGCTGAATCCGTCGCCCTACATGTATTTCATCGATCTGGGGCGCGCGCAGATCGTGGGCTCCTCGCCGGAAATCCTGGTGCGGCTGCAGGAAGGCCGCGTGGTGCTGCGACCCATCGCGGGAACGCGCAAGCGCGGCGCCACGCGCGAGGAAGATGCGGCGCTGGAAACCGAACTTCTGGCCGACCCGAAAGAACGCGCCGAGCACCTGATGCTGATCGATCTCGGCCGCAACGATGTCGGCCGCGTCGCACGCACCGGCAGTGTGCAGCTTACCGAATCCTTCGCGATCGAACGCTACTCGCACGTGATGCACATCGTCTCGCAAGTGGAAGGCGAATTGCGCGAGGGCTTGAGTTATACCGACGTGTTGCGCGCGGCGTTCCCGGCCGGGACGGTGTCGGGCGCGCCGAAAATCCGCGCGATCGAGATCATCCAGCAACTCGAACCGATCAAGCGCAACGTCTACGCCGGCGCGGTCGGCTGGATCGGCTGGTGGGGCGATGCCGACACCGCCATCGCGATCCGCACCGCGGTGATCGCCGACGGCCGCCTGCACGTGCAGGCCGGCGGCGGCATCGTGCACGATTCCGACCCCGGCACCGAATGGGAAGAGACCATGAACAAGGGCCGCGCGCTGTTCCGCGCGGTGGCGCAGGCGGCGCGAGGGTTGTAGTTTTGCGGGCGTGTCGGCAAGTCAAAGCCGATGCGCAGCGCCGCTTGGTTGGAGTCGCAAGCTTTTCTGATGTCGCGATTTTGGAGCGGTGCGGCTTTGAAGGAAGCCGGGCAAGCTGCCTCTCTTACGCAAGGGAAAGGCTCAAAACGGAGATTCGTTCTCTCCCGCCTGCAAAGATAAATCGCAGCTTCGGATGAAATCCTTCATCAGCGATACTCGGATTCGACCATGCTCTTGATGCTCGACAATTACGACAGTTTTACCTACAACCTCGTGCAGTATTTCGGCGAGCTGGGTGAAGAGGTCACGGTGATCCGCAACGATGCGCTGGATACCGCGGGCATCCGCGCGCTTGGCGCCGCACGCATCGTGATTTCGCCGGGGCCGGGCACGCCGGATGACGCGGGCGTGTCGCTGCGGTTGTTGCAGGAAACCCGGGGCGAGATTCCGATTCTCGACGTGTGTCTTGGGCATCAGGCGATCGGGCAGCCGTTCGGCGGGCGCGTGGTCGGCGCGCGCGCGATCATGCACGGCAAGACCTCCCCGATCCATCATCGCAACGAGGGCGTGTTCGCGGGGTTGCCCAATCCGTTCGAGGCCACGCGCTATCACTCGCTGATCGTCGAACGCGAGTCGCTGCCGCAGTGTCTGGAAATCACCGCGTGGACGCAAACCGAATCCGGGGAACCGGACGAGATCATGGGCCTGCGCCACAGGACGCTGCCGATCGAAGGCGTGCAGTTCCATCCGGAATCGATCCTGACTCGGCATGGCCACGATCTGTTGCGCAATTTCCTCACAACATCCGGTGGGAGCCTGCTTGCAGGCGATGGAAAAGGCGGAGCGGCTCGCCGGTCGCCTGCAAACAGGCTCCTACAGAACCCATGAACACGAGCATCACCCCGCGTGAAGCGTTGCAGCGCACGATCGAGCATCGCGAGATCTTTCACGACGAAATGATCGCGCTGATGCGACAGATCATGCGCGGCGACGTTTCCTCGGTAATGATCGCCGCCATCCTGACCGGCCTGCGCGTGAAGAAGGAAACCGTCGGCGAGATCGCGGGTGCGGCCACGGTGATGCGCGAGTTGGCGATTCGTGTGCCGACCGGCGGAGAAGACGCGCATCTGCTGGATATCGTCGGCACCGGCGGCGATGGTGCGCACAGCTTCAATATTTCCACCGCCGCGATGTTCGTTGCGGCCGCTGCCGGCGCGCGCGTGGCCAAGCATGGCAACCGCAGCGTGTCGTCGTCATCCGGCAGCGCCGACGTGCTGGAAGCGCTCGGCGCCGACATCGAATTGTCGCCGGCGCGGGTGGCGCAATGCATCGAGAAGGTCGGCATCGGCTTCATGTACGCGCCGTTGCATCATCCGGCCATGCGGGCGGTTGCGGCGGTGCGTCGCGAGATGGGCGTGCGCACCTTGTTCAATATCCTCGGCCCGCTGACCAATCCGGCCGGCGCGCCGAACATCCTGATGGGCGTGTTTCATGCTGATCTCGTCGGCATCCAGGTGCGCGTGCTGGAACGGCTGGGCGCGCGACGCGCGCTGGTGGTGCATGGGCGCGACGGATTGGATGAAATTTCGTTGGGCGGTGCGACCCTGATCGGCGAGCTGCGCGACGGTCGTGTGCGCGAATACGAAATCGAACCCGAGCAGCACGGCTTCGCGATGGCATCCAGCCGCAACCTGCGCGTAGCGGATGCCGCGCAATCGAAAGCGATGCTGCTGGAAGCGCTGGAAAACAAACCCGGCGTCGCGCGCGACATCGTGATGTTCAACGCCGGTGCCGCGTTGTACGCGGCCAATGTGTGCAAATCCATTGACGATGGAATCGAACGCGCGCGCACCGCGATCGAAAGCGGTGCCGCTCGCGCGAAACTGGATGAATTCGTCAGGTCGACGAAGGAGTCGGCATGAGCGGTGGCGGCAGTTTCGCAAAGCTTCCACAGCCGCCGTATTACGCGGTGATCTTCAGCTCGCGCCGGCGCCTGCGCGAGAATGACGGTTACGACGGCACGTCGGAGCGCCTGGTCGCGCTGGTGCGGGATCAGCCGGGCTTCCTCGGTGTGGAAAGCGCGCGCGGCGATGACGGTCTCGGCATCACCGTGGCCTATTTCGAGAGCGAAGACGCCATCGCGGCCTGGAAGCGCAACACAGAACATGCGCCGGCGCGCGAGCGTGGCCGCGCCGAGTGGTACGAGGGTTACGAAATCCGCGTCGCGCGCGTGGAGCGTGCCTACGGTTGGCGCCGCGAGGAGTCATGAGCGACATCCTGCAACGCATCCTGGCACGCAAGGCGGAGGAAATCGAGGCGCGCGGCGCGGCGCTCTCGCTGCGCGAGTTGTCGGCGCGTTGCCGCGACTTGCCGGATACGCGCGGCTTTGCCGAGGCGCTTGAGGCATCCATTGCGACGGGGAAACCCGCGGTGATCGCGGAGATCAAGAAAGCATCGCCGAGTGCGGGCGTGATTCGCGATCCATTCGACCCGGCGGCGATCGCGCGCGCTTATGAGGGTGCTGGTGCCGCGTGCCTGTCGGTGTTGACCGATCAGCATTTCTTTCAAGGCAGTGACGCGTATCTGCAACAGGCGCGCGCGGCCTGCGCGCTGCCGGTGTTGCGCAAGGACTTCACGATCGACGCCTATCAGGTGTACGAAGCGCGTGCGATCGGCGCCGACGCGATTCTGCTGATCGTCGCCGCATTGGGGGATGCTGCGCTGCTGGAACTCGCGCTTCTCGCGGCGGATCTCGACCTGGATGTGCTGATCGAGGTGCACGACGAGGCCGAGCTGGAACGTGCGCTGCAAATTCCGGCGCCTCTGCTGGGCATCAACAATCGCGACCTGCGCACGTTCGCCACCCGGATCGAAACCACCTTGCGCTTGCGCGAGCGCGTCACCGATGAGCGGATAATCGTCAGCGAATCGGGCATCCGCACGCGTCAAGACGTGGCGCGCCTGCGCGCAGCCGGCGTGCACGCGTTCCTGGTCGGCGAAGCCTTCATGCGCGCGCCGGAACCAGGCAAGGAACTTGCAAATCTGTTCGGCGAGGCGGGGTGAACCGCGACCAACACGCGCAGGGGAGCCGGGGCGGATGATGAGCGCTACGCCGGAATCGGCAATGCCATCGAACGTCACGGCAGCGCGGCGCGTGGTGCTGTTCGATTTCGACGGCACGCTGATGCACGGCGACGCCTATACCCTGTTCATGCGCGCGCGCTACCGGCGCGCGTGGTGGCGGCTGTTGCCGGTCCTGGTGATCTCGCCGGCGCTGCTGACGATGTCGCTGCTGCGGCGTGGGCGTCTGGCCATCGCGCGCGTGCTGGTGCGCTTGGCGCTGTTCGGAACTGGCGAGCACCGCTACCGCGAACTGGCCGAGACCTTTGGTCGCGCGCTGGCGCGCGATACGCGGCTGTTCTCGCGCGCGGGCGTGGCGGCGTTGCGCCGGCATGTGCACAGCGGCGATCGCGTGCTGATCGTCACCGCCTGCGAGCAAATCCTGATCGCATCCATTCTCGATGAGCTCGGGCTTGGCACGATCGAACTGGTTGCGTCGCGGCTGGTGCGCGGCCGGTTCGGCATGCGCATTGGCGTGCACAACATCGGAATGGAAAAGGCGCATCAACTGGCATCGCGCGGAATCCGGCCGCCGTGGGACATCGCGATCAGCGATTCGCTCACCGATCTGCCGGTGCTTGCCGCCGCGCGCGAGGCGATCCTGGTCAATCCGGATCGGCGCATGCTGAAACGCGCGTCGGCACGATTGGGGAAGCGGTTGAGCGTCGCGGAATGGGATTGAATCGCGAATGCCCCCGGCGATGTTGGGGGTGACGCGCAACAATCAGCCAAGACAACCCGCTCAGCGCGTTCCCTTCACCACGATCGTCTTGCCCGATACCGAGATCGTGCCCTCGTCTTCCAATTGCTTCAGCACGCGCCCGGCCATCTCGCGCGAGCAGCCGACGATGCGCGAAAGCTCCTGTCGCGAAATGCGGATCTGGGTGCCTTCGGGGTGGGTCATCGCGTCGGGCTCCTGGCAAAGATCGAGCAGCGTGCGCGCGATGCGGTTGGTGACATCCATGAACGCCATGCGGCTGACCTGGCGCGAGGTACGCAGCAGACGATTGGTGAGTTGCAGGCCCACCGCGAACAGGATGCGCGGGCAATCCTCGCGCAACGGGCCGGCGAAATGATGGAACAGCCGTTCGTAACTGATCTCGGCCAGTTCGCACGGCGTGCGCGTGCGGATCAGCACTTCGCGCTGCGCCTGTTCGACGAACAGGCCCATCTCGCCGATGAATTCGCCGCGGTTGATGTAGGCGAGGATCAGTTCGCGGCCTTCGTCGTCTTCGGTATTCACCGTGACCGAACCGTCGATCACGTAGTAAAGCGTGTTGGCCGGGTCGCCCGGACGCATGATCACGGTCTTGCTGGGATAGCGGCGGCGGTGGCACTGATCCAGCAGCCGCTGCATCGTATCGGGAGTGGGGGCCAGCATCGCCGGCGCCTGTGAGCGGTCAAAGACCTGCTGCAGCAAGTAGCGCAATTCGGTCATCGCGTTTCCCTTTGCGCGGGAATGGGCTCTCCGGGAAGTGTAGCATCGCGACCCGCGGATTCGGCGCCCCCTGCCTGGGTACTCTATAATTCCGGATGTCGGCGCGCCGCGCCATTCCACCGTCTTTCTGCGAGGACTCAGTCTTGGTCAAACCGCTGCCCCGCCTGAAGTTGCAGGGTTTCAACAACCTCACCAAGGCATTGAGCTTCAACATCTACGATATCTGCTACGCGGTGTCGGAGACCCAGCGCGACCGCTACATCGATTACATCGATGAGGCGTACGACGCCGACCGCCTGACCCAGATCCTCACTGACGTGGCCGACATCATCGGCGCCAATATCTTGAACATCGCGCGCCAGGATTATGATCCGCAGGGCGCGAGCGTGACCATCCTGATCTCCGAGCACCCGGTGGTGGACAAGCTGGGCCGTGACGTGATTTCCGATGCCGTGGTGGCGCATCTGGACAAGAGCCACATCACCGTGCACACCTATCCGGAGACGCATCCGCACAATGGCATCGCCACTTTCCGCGCCGATATCGACGTGGCCACCTGCGGCGTCATTTCGCCGCTGCGCGCCTTGAATTACCTGATCGACAGTTTCGAATCCGACATCGTGACGATGGATTATCGCGTGCGCGGCTTCACCCGCGACGTGCGCGGCAAGAAGCATTACATCGACCACAAGATCAATTCGATCCAGGATTACCTGGCCAAGCACATCCAGCAGAAGTACGAGATGTTCGACGTCAACGTGTATCAGGAGAACATCTTCCACACCAAGATGCATGTGAAGGATTTCGACCTCGATACCTATCTGTTCGAGGCGCACGCCGAAGACCTGTCGTTCAAGGATCGCCAGCGCATCGAGACGTTGCTCAAGCGCGAGATCGAGGAGCTGTTCCACGGAAGGAATTTGATGTAACGGGGATCGGGAACCGGCAAGAACCCGACTTGGCGTCATTCCGGGGCTGCGGCGGATGCAAATCCGCGGCGAACCGCAATCCATTTTGATCTCGCTTTGATGGGCGAAAAAAAATGGACTCCGGTTTTCGATGGAATGACGGTTCTGCAGGCAACTTCGGAAGGAGCCGCTAAATGCATGGACGCAAGGGCGGATGGATTACGCTGGCGGTTTCGATTGCGCTACTCGCCTCCGCCGCGCGGGCGCAACAACCCGCAACATCGTCGGGCGCCTCGAACAAGCCCGCGCCGGCCAAAACCCTGCAAACCATCGTGGTCACCGGCACGCCACTCGCGCAGCCGGCCTTCGAGCTGCCCGCCTCGGTGGACGCTGTGTACTTGAACGGCGAAGCCGCCGATCAAGCCAACGTCAACGCTTCGGAAAGTTTGCGCACGCTGCCGGGCGTGCTGGCCCGCGACCGGCAGAACTACGCGCAGGACGAACAGATTTCGATCCGCGGCTACGGCGCGCGCAGCACCTTCGGCGTGCGCGGGGTGCGGGTGTACACCGATGGCATTCCCGCGACCATGCCCGACGGCCAGGGCCAGGTTTCGCATTTCGATCTGGGCTCGGCCGATCGCATCGAGGTGCTGCGCGGGCCATTCTCCGCGTTGTACGGCAATTCCTCGGGCGGCGTGATCCAGTTGTTCACCGCCGATGGCACAGATCCGCCGCAGCAGCGGGTCAGCGCACAAGCCGGAGCCTACGACACATTTCATCTCGATCTCAATGCGCGCGGCATTGAAAATCATTTCGGTTACAACGTGGATGTTTCGCATTTCAGCACAGGCGGCTACCGCCGGCACAGCCGTGCGCGGCGCGACAACGGCAACGCCAAACTCACGTTCGAGCTGCGCCATGGCGGCAAGCTCACGCTGCTGGCCAATTCCGTGCGGCTGCCGGAGGCACAGGACCCGCAGGGCCTGACGCGCGCGCAGTATTTGGCCGACCCGCGCCAGGCCGCGCCGTCCTCGCTTACCTTCAACACCCGCAAGAGCGTGCGCCAGAACCAGGGCGGCCTCGTTTACGAGCAGCCAGTCGGCGACCATCAGCAAGTGCGCGTGCTGGTCTATTACGGGCAGCGCGACATTACGCAGTTTCTGTCGGTGCCGGTATTCGCGCAGGCCAATCCCTTGAGTTCCGGCGGCGTGGTGGATCTGGGCACCGGGTACGGTGGCGTGGATGCGCGCTGGAGCTGGAACGGCGAACTCGCCGGGCGCGCCTTGCAATTCACCACGGGGGTCAGTTGGGATCGCGAGAACCAACGCCGGCTCGGGTTCGAGAATTTCGCAGGTGACGTGCTGGGCGTGGTCGGCGCCTTGCGTCGCAATGAGCAGGACGACGTCTACAATCTCGACGAATACGCGCAGGCGGTGTGGGATTTCGCGTCGCGCTGGTCGCTGACCGCCGGCGCGCGCCACAGCGGCGTGCATTTCAGCACCGATGACGCATACATCACCGCGACCAATCCAAACGACAGCGGGCGCGTCAGCTACGGCGCGACCGATCCCGTCGCGGGTCTGATGTTCCGCGCGAATACGCGCTGGCATCTCTACGGATCCTTCGGGCGCGGTTTCGAGACGCCCACCTTCAACGAATTGAGTTATCGCGCCGATGGCGCGGCCGGCCTGGCTTTCAATCTGCGTCCGGCGCGCTCGAGCAACGCGGAGATCGGCTCGAAGTGGCGCTGGGACGGCGGCGGCAAACTCGACATCGCGCTGTTTCAGTCCGGCACGCGCAACGAGCTTGCGGTATTCAGCAGCAACGGCGGTCGCACCACGTATCAGAACATCGGCCGCGCGCGGCGGCGCGGCGCGGAAATGGATCTTGATCTGCCGCTGGCGCAAGACTGGCGCGCGCAGCTTGCCTATACCTTGCTGGATGCGCGCTTCACGCAAGCTTCGGGTTGCGATGCGCCGACCGACACGTGCGCGGTCGCGGCTGGCGCGCGCATTCCCGGCGTTCCGCGCAATATCCTGGATGGTGAATTGCGCTGGGGCGCGGACCGCGGTTGGCACGCGGGGATCAATATATTCGCAGTGAGCGCAGTGGCGGCGAACGACGCCAACAGCGCGCGGGCACCGGGTCACGCGCTGCTCGGCGCGGATATCGGTTACATCCTGCATCGCGGCGGCGCGACGGTTGCGCCGTTCTTGCGCCTGGACAATCTGCTCGATCGCCATTACATCGGCTCGGTGATCGTCAACGATGCCAATGGCCGCTATTTCGAACCGGGGCCGGGGCGAAGTGTGATGCTCGGATTGAGTGTCAAGCTGGGCGGCTGAAGCGTAGGCCTGATCCGCAGATTGCGGAATGACGGGTCACGACCGCGCTACAAACGGTACGCCACCGCCTTCATCACCGTCGAGGCGAACCGCATGAGCTGCGGTATTGGCCTGGGCAATTCCGCGCCGCCGCGCGCTTGCGCATTGCTCGCGTGGCGCGCTTCCTCGGCTTGCATCGTTTGCAGGATCGCGCGCGAACGTGCATCGGATTCCGGCAGGCGCCGCAGGTGTTCGTGCAGGTGCGCCTCGACCTGGCGTTCGGTTTCCACCACGAAGCCGAGACTCCAGCGGTCGCCGATCGCGGCGGCCAGTGCGCCGATCGCGAAACTGCCGGCGTACCAAAGCGGATTGAGCCAGCTCGGGCGATCATCCAGTTCGCGCAGCCGTTGCGCGCACCAGGCCAAGTGATCGGTCTCCTCGACGGCCGCGGCGTGCAGGTGCGCACGCGTGGCATCATCGCGCGCCAGCGCGGCCTGTCCGTCATATAGCGCCTGCGCGCAGACCTCACCGGTGTGATTGACGCGCATCAACCCGGCCGCGTGCCTGCGTTGTATTTCTTCCAGGTGCGATTCGGGTTGCGTGGCCGGCGAAGGCCGCGATTCCACCGCCGCGCCGGACACGGTGCCCAGCGCGCGCTCGATACCGGAAAGCGAGCGGTCGAATTTGCTCAAGCGGCGGATGTCCATGCGTGTTTCCGGTAAGGAGCGGCCGATTCTCTTGTACGAGTCTCTTGGAGGAGCGCGCCTGCGCGCGACCACGGAGTTCTTGGCCATGGACGGCGTCGGTCATGGATGGGGACCATGGTCGCGCAGGCATGCTCCTACGTGGGTTGCACCAATTGTCGCGCAAGCAAGGTCAATGGATGTTCAACCTTGACCGCCGAATCACGCTCTTGCAAACCCACCGAGAGATGCAAACGGCAGCCGATATTGGACGTCAACAGGATATCCGGGGCGGGTTGCGGCAGCGTCGCCAGCACCTTTTCTCGATAAGCCGCTGCGCGCCGTGGAAACTCCAGCGCGTGATTACCGGCCGCGCCGCAGCACTGCGCCTTGGTGGGCAAGACGTCGATTCGCAGACCCGGTACGCGCGCCAGCAGCCGCCGCACCGCATCGCCGTTGCGAGCCACGTTCACCTGCGTGCACGGCAGATGCAGCGCCACGCGCGCATTCAAGGGGAGGAACGTGAGCGCGTCCGCATTCGCCGCGAGAAAGCCCAACGCCTCCTCGACCGGGGTGTTCGGCAATGCCGCGCGCAAGGTGCCGAGGCAGCCGGGCGTGGCGGTCAACAGCATCTCCGCGCCCTTGCGGGCGAACGCCTCGCGCACGCGCGCCATCAAGGTGTCTGCGCGATCCGCATCGCCGGTGTGCGCCGCCAGTGCGCCGCAGCAGATATTGTCGAGCGGCGAAACCTCGCAGCCGGCGGCGGCCAGTAGTTGCAGCGCCGCCTTTTGCGCATCGCCTTCATACACGCCCTGCACGCAACCGCCGAACAGCGCGATGCGCCGGGGATGGTGGGAAGCTGGCGGGGAGGTCTGCGCGCCACGTGCCGGTACACGAACCGGCGGTGGCGCCACCGCCAGGATTTGCGTCAAGGCGCGCAGCGCGGAATCCTTCGGCAGCGCGCGCGCCAGCGCCGGCATCCAATGTCGTGCGGCGATTGCCTGCGCAAGCCTTGCGAGAAAACGCAAGAGCCGCGGTCGCGACAGGATGTTCAGCAGCAATCGCGGCCGCCGACGCGCCGGGGCCAGCGCCGCGCGCGCTTCCACCAGCAGCGGACCGTAATGCACGGGTACCGGGCAGACCCGTTCGCAGGCCAGGCAACCCAGGCAGTGATCCAGATGCAGCCGCAGCTCGAAGCCGGGCTCCGTCGTGCCGGAGGTGCCGGCCGCGGCCAACGCGATCCGCCCGCGCGGCGATTCGGTTTCGGTCGCGTCCAGTGCATAAGTCGGACAATGCGGCAGGCACAGGCCGCACTTGACGCAGTCGTCGGCGAGGGCGGCGATGCGGGCCGCGGAATCGGGGGGGGCCATCGCCGGAATGCTATCATTCGGCGCTCCCATGCAGGTTGTCGGTGCCCTTTGGCGGTCGCTTGCAAGCGTCTCGGCCGCCTGCGTGGGCTCGACAATTGGGCGCGGACAACCCGACCCACTTCGGCTTGCATGGAGTTGGAGGCTCCGTTATCCTTGGCGGTCTTTCGCTCCAGAACCTTTGACGCGCATCCCGCGCAAAAACCCGCACATCCGTGTGCGGACTTTCAAATTTTACGGATCGCATCCCATGAAGACGTTCAGCGCCAAGACCGCCGAGGTCAAGCGCGATTGGTTCATCGTCAATGCCGAGGGCAAGACGCTCGGCCGCCTGTGCACGCAGATCGCGCATCGCCTGCGCGGCAAGCACAAGCCCGTGTACACCCCGCATATCGATACCGGCGATTACATCGTCGTGGTCAATGCCGACAAGATCGCGGTCACCGGCAACAAGCTGGAAGACAAGACCTACCACCGCTTTACCGGCTATGTCGGCAACCTCAAGACCTTCAGTCTGAAGAACATGCTGGCCGCGCACCCGGAGCGGGTGATCGAGATTGGCGTCAAGGGCATGTTGCCGAAGAATCCGCTGGGCCGCGCAATGTTCCGCAAGCTCAAGGTATACAGCGGCACCGAGCATCCGCATACCGCACAGCAACCTCAAGCGCTGGAAATCTAATCCATGGCAACCCCGCAAACTCAGAATTATGGTACGGGACGTCGCAAGTCCTCGGCCGCGCGCGTGTACCTGCGCAAGGGCCAGGGCCAGATCACCGTCAACGGCAAGTCGCTGGATGATTTCTTCGGCCGTGAAACCTCGCGCATGATCGTGCGCCAGCCGCTGGAACTCACCCAGATGGCCGACAAATTCGACGTCAATGTCAGCGTCGAGGGTGGTGGCATCACCGGTCAGGCCGGCGCCATCCGCCTCGGCATCGCGCGTGCGCTGGTCGAGTACGATGAAGCCCTGAAATCGCCTTTGCGCAAGGCCGGGTTCATGACCCGCGACGCGCGCGAAGTGGAGCGCAAGAAAGTGGGTCTGCACAAGGCCCGTCGCGCGACGCAGTTCTCGAAGCGCTAAACTTGGCGGAAGGAACATTCGGCATATGGATGTGCCGACGTCAGCCGAAAGGCTGACGAGGCAAACGTGGCGCGGCTTGGGCCGCGACCGTTTGCAATGCAAACCGCGGCAGGATGCCCGGTTTGCTCACATAGCCCCGTCGCCAAGCGGTAAGGCACCTGACTCTGACTCAGGCATTCGGTGGTTCGAATCCATCCGGGGCTGCCAATCCGGAAACAAAAAGCCCGCGAAAGCGGGCTTTTTGCTTGCTTGCTGTAGGAGCGCGCCTGCGCGCGACGGCAGAACTCTTGGCGATGGATGGTGTAGCCAAGTCGCGAGCGCGCTCGCTCTTACATTTCCTTGTCTCCGATCAGTACGATGTCGGCCGGGCGGTGCGCGAACAGCCCGACCGTGACCACGCCGGTGATCTGGTTCAAGTCGGTTTCCAGCGCGCGTGGGTCGGTTATCGACAAGCCGTGCACATCCAGGATCCAGTTGCCGTTGTCGGTGATGCAGCCGTCGCGCCACACCGGCTGGCCGCCGCGACGCACGATCTCGCGCGCGACGAAACTGCGGGCCATCGGGATCACCTCGATCGGAAGCGGAAACTTGCCCAGCACATCCACGCGTTTGCTGGAGTCGATGATGCAGACGAATTGCGTGGCCACGGCGGCAATGATTTTCTCGCGCGTCAGCGCGGCGCCGCCACCCTTGATCAGGCACCGGCGCGGGTCGCACTCGTCTGCGCCATCCACATACAGCGGCAGTTCGCCGACCGCGTTGAGATCGAGCACGCGGATGCCGCGTTCGCGCAGCAGCGCGGAGGAGGCCTCCGAACTGGATACCGCGCCTTCGATGCGCTGCCTCATGGTGGCCAGCGCGTCAATGAAATGGGCCACCGTCGAACCGGTGCCGACGCCGATGATGCCGTCCTCCACGTAACGCAGCGCGGCCACGCCCGCGGCGCGCTTCTGATCGTCGTTGCTCATAATTTTCCCTTTGCGGAAGCGGCGGATGATGGTGCCTGCGGAGTTATCGCAACCAGCCGTCCCGGGCGCTGCTTCCGATCGGCATCCATGCCTCATGCTCACATGCGAAGCGAACTGCCAGCCAAGGCAGATCGCATGCGCTGCATGTTCGACCTGCCCGCAGGCTCCTACTCCAACTCCAGAATCATTTGCCATTGCGCCGCCGTTACCGGCAGCACTGAAAGCCGGTTGCCGCGCCTGGTCAACGCGAAATCGCCAAGCCTGGGCAGTGCCTTGATCTCGTCCAGCGTGATCACGCGCTTCAGCTTGCGCTGATAGCGCACGTCCACCAGCGTCCAGCGCGGATCGCCACGATCGCTGCCGGCATCGAAGTATTCGCTCTTCGGATCGAACTGGGTGGGATCGGGATACGGCGCGCTGGCGACCGCGGCGAGCCCTGCCACGCCCGGCACCGCGCAACTGGAGTGATAGACCATTACACCGTCGCCCTTGCGCATCTCGCGGATGAAATTGCGCGCCTGGTAATTGCGCACACCGTTCCACGGTTCGACCTTGACGCGCTTCAAGTCGTCGATCGAGAACACGTCCGGCTCGGATTTCATCAACCAGTGGTTCACGCGTTTTCCTTGGCGCACGCGATCAAGCCCCTTTCGGTGGCAACGTAATCGAGCGGAACGTCCCAGTTTTCCGCCGGCAGCGACTCGACCTGCTGGAAAGCGTAACCGATGCCGACCAACAGCGGCTTCGACGGTCGTGCGCATTGGCGCAAAAACGAAAATGTGGTGTCGTACCAGCCGCCGCCGGTGCCGAGCCGGTGGCCGCACGCGTCGAAGGCGAGCAAGGGCAGCAGCACGACATCGAGTTGCCGCGCGTCGTGCGCGGCGGTGTCGAGCGGCTCGGGAATGCCGAAGCGGTTGGGCTCGAGCGCGCCGCCGGCGATGAACTCGGCGAACCGCAGCGTGCGCGGCGCCTGCGCATCGAGAACCGGCAGGAAGTAACGCTGACCGCGCGCGTGCAGACTCGCCACCGCGAGGTTCAGCGGCACTTCGCCGCGCACCGCCCAGTAACCGGCGATGTTCTGATCCACCATGAATTCGGGCAGTTGCTCCAGGCTGCGCATCACACCGGTCGCCGCACTGATGCGTGCGCTGGCCTCCAGCATGGAGCGTCGCGCGGCCATCTTCGCGCGCAGGCTTTGTCGTTCGTCGACCGTTTGCATGTCGATGAGCGTCGCATATTCCGGAAAGGTTGGGGAGTGTTGCCTGAAAGAAGCCTGCGTGCAGCTCGAATATGCGGCGCTTGCGATCTGCTGAGTGGCAGATCGTGCTGCACAAGAGCGTGAGGCATGGATGCCGGTCGGAGGGCACGCCGAGAGGTTGCTCGCCCAAGAGCAATCGCAAACACGCTCGTTCCTACAACAAAACGAGCAAGCGCGCCCTCCGCGATGCCGGTGTACACCGAGCGACCCTGATCCCGAGGATCAAGTGGGCGAGCTCGCCGGGTGTCAGGCTTTCCGCTCGTGGCGGACTTGCACACTCACCCGGTGTCTGCCTGCCCGAGGTCGTACATTAGGAACAAGGCAATTGCTGAAGATGCACTGCCGTGCACCGCAGGGGACGCTGGCGCTATTTTACGTTGGTGACGAGTGCACCTTCAAGCTTGCGGCGCAACACACCGATGCCATCACCGAGTACGCGCGATTGTTCATCATGGCGCTGACGCAACTGCAGCAACTCATCCGCCAGCGAGAGCGCGGCCAGCACCGCCACGCGGTCATAGCCGACGCTGCGTGACGCGCCGCGCACATCGTGCATCTTGCGATCCAGATACGTTGCCGCGGCCAGCAGGCTTTCACGCTCTTCCGGCGCGCAGCCGACCAGGAACTCGCGATCGAGCAGGCGCACGGTGACGGTGATGGATTCGTTCATGACGGGAAGCCCGGAATAATGTGATGAACCCTGATGTCGATCCGCATTGCCATGCTCCCACAACCCCCATCAAATCCTTGCGAGCAAGAATTTGATCACCTGCATCGATTCCAGAGGGTGAAAATCAAGGCGCGCTCACTCAGCCCGAACTTTCCAGCGCCTTCAGGCGCTCGATCATCGCTTCAACCCGCGAACGCGCCTGTTCATTGCGCGACATCAATTGCGCGCGCTCAGCAGCGAGTTGCTCACGGCTGTGGCGTAGGCTCGCGTTTTCCTCGCCCAGCCTGCGCAGCGTTTCGGTGGCGCGGTCCATCGCGGCGGACAGCGCGTCCAGCTCGGTCTTCAAATCGGATTCGCCCATGTGGCGACTATAAGCGAAATCCCGGAGCGCGGCATCAGATGTAGCGCACAGAAGCCAAGCAGCATTCATGACGGGGATCTCGCGGTCGCCTGCTGAGGCTCCTACCAAGCGGCTGTCGCAGGAGCTTGCAGGCGATGCCTTCAGTGATACCCCGCATCCGCCGCGACCTTGCCGCGGAACACGCTGTACGAATATGCGGTGTAGCCCAGCACCGCCGGGATCATGATGAAGGCGCCGACCATCACGAACAATTGCGAGCTCGGCGCGGAGGCCGCTTCCCAGATCGTCAAACTCGGCGGCACGATGTTGGGCCAGATGCCGACCACGAGACCAATGAAACCCAGCAGGAAAAAGCACAGCGACAGCACGAACGGCGCGATCTCGCGATTGGCCAGCACCGCGCGCCACAGCAGCACCGCGTTGATGACGGTGAGGATGGGGATCGGCGACAGGTACCAGAAATTCGGCCAGGTAAACCAGCGATCCATCAGGTGCGAATTGACGAACGGCAGCCATGCGCTGACCAGCAGCATGAACGCGATCACGCCCAGCATCAGGGGGCGCGTCAGATCGAACGCGATGCGCTGCACACGGCCGTCGGTCTTGAGGATCAGCCAGGTCGCGCCCAGCAACGCATAACCGAACACTACCGCGACGCCCGTCATCATCGAGAACGGCGAAAACCAGGCAAACGCCTGCTCGTGGACGTACTTGCCGCCGGTCAGCGGCATGCCTTCCACCAGCGCGCCGAGAATCAGCCCTTGCATGAAAGCGGTGATCAGCGAACCGGCGGCGAATGCGAACCCCCATACCACGCGCGAGCGCTGCGCCTTGAAGCGGAATTCGAACGCCACGCCGCGGAAGATCAGCGCGATCAGCATGCACAGGATCGGCAGATACAACGCCGACAGCACGATCGCGTAGGCTTTCGGAAATGCCGCCATCAATCCGGCGCCGCCCATCACCAGCCATGTTTCGTTGCCATCCCAGATCGGCGCCGCGGTGTTCATCATCAGGTCGCGCTGATCATCGTGATCGGCAAACGGCGTGAGGATGCCGATGCCGAGCACGAAGCCGTCCAGCAGCACGTACATCATCACCGCGAAGCCGATGATGAAGTACCAGATGACGGGCAGAATCTCGGTCATGGTTCACTCCAGAGGCGTGTTGCCAGGTTCGACGTTCCTGATCTCGCCAGGCAACCCCGCCATCGGCTCCTGCCAATGGCCTTCGGCCTGCGCAGGGGATGCATTACTTTGCATCGCCTGAGCGCGCCGGCTCAGCCTCCACGTGCTGGTCGGGAACCGACAGCGGCCTCGCCGCGGTGGCCGGCGTGCGCTTGCGCGTGGGCGCCGCGACCGGACCGGTGCGCAGCAGCTTGATCAGGTACCAGGTCGAAAAGCCGAACAACAGCAAGTAGGTGACGATGTAGGTGATCAGCGAACCGAGCACGCTGCCGGCGGTGACGTTGGGGCTGGATGCATCCGCGGTGCGCAGCAGACCGTACACCACCCAGGGCTGGCGGCCCACTTCCGCCACCCACCAGCCCAGCACCAGCGCGATGAAGCCGCTCGGCGTCATCGCCATCCACGCGCGCAGGTACCAGCGCGAGGTGAACGCATGGCCGCGTTTCCATTTCCACAATCCGTACCAGGAGATCAGCAACATCAGCACGCCGATCAATACCATGATGCGGAAGGCGAAGAACGGGATCGCCACGGGCGGTTGCTCATTGCGCGGGAAATCGCGCAGGCCTTTCACCTCGCCGCTCCAGGAGTGCGTGAGGATCAGGCTGCCCAGGTGCGGAATCTGCCAGGCGTAGTCATTGCGCTGCGCGTTCTCGTCCGGGATCGCGAACAGCACGAACGGCACGTTGGAGCTGGTGTCCCAATGCGCCTCCAGCGCGGCCAGTTTGGCAGGCTGATAGCGTGCGACTTCCTGTCCGGAAAAATCGCCGACGATGATCTGCAACGGCGCAACGATCGACACGAACACCAGCGCGGCTTTCAAACACAGCTTGGCGCGTTCCACGAATTTGCCATGCGCGAGATAGAACGCCGACACGCCGCCGATCACGAACGCGGTGGTCAGGAACGCGGCCAATACCATGTGCGGCAGGCGATAAAAAAACGAGGGGTTGAAGATCACCTTCCACCAGTCCACTGGATAGAACACCCCGTCACGCAACGCGTAACCGGCCGGGGTCTGCATCCAGCTGTTGGCGCTGATGATCCAGAAGGTGGAAATCAGCGTGCCCAGCGCGACCATGCAGGTGGCGAAGAAGTGCGTGCGATGCCCGACCCGCTGCCAGCCGAACAGCATCACGCCGAGGAAAGTCGCTTCCATGAAGAACGCGGTCAGCACTTCGTAGTTAAGCAACGGGCCGACCACGTTGCCGGCGGCGGTCGAGAAGCCCGCCCAATTGGTGCCGAACTGGAAGCTCATCACGATGCCGGTGACCACACCCACGCCGAACGACACCGAAAAGATCTTCATCCAGAAGAAGTACAGGTCCCGGATGCGATCCTCGCGCGTGCGCAGCCACCAGGCTTCCAGGAACGCGAGCCAACTGGCCAGCCCGATGGTGAAGGCCGGAAACAGGATGTGGAACGAAATCACGAACCCGAATTGCAGGCGCGAAAGCAATACGGCTTCGTTCATGGGATCGTCCTTAGCTTCGCGCGGTTCACGCCAGCGGCTTTACACCCGCCATTTTGCACCGCCATCCGGGCGGACGCGGATTATCGCACGCGAGCGATGCGCGGCTAAAATGCGGTCAACGCGCGGCGTGCCCGCCGCGGAACGAGGATGCACGATGCGCGTGTTGCCCGGGCAGCCGGCAATGGCTTGGCCTGCAATGAGAGCGGGGGGAATCGTTGCGATTCGCGCGCCGGCACCACGGGGCGAGATCCGGAACGCCTTCGCTTCGGCCCGGCAGCGATTCGCCGCCGCCGTCGCGCCATGACCTCCGTTTCCGCCACCGAACCTTCCGGCCACGAGCCCGGCCGCGGCTGGCTGGCGCGATTGCGCTGGCTGGTTCCGCTGGCGTTTCTGCTGGCCACCGGCTGGCTGGTCTGGCGCGAACTCGCGGGTTTCGACCTGCGCCAATTGCAACGCACGCTGTTGCATGTGCCGACACGCTATGCAGCGTATGCCGCTGCGCTGGCGCTGTTTGCGGTCGGTTTCACCAGCAGCGTGGATATCGCAATCGCGCGCTGGCTGAAACTGGAGGTGCGCACGCGCGAATTGCTGCGGCTTTCGTTCGTGGCCAACGCGCTGGCCAATACCTTGAATCTTTCCGGCGCGATTGGTTCGGGCGTGCGCCTGCTTGGGTTGTCCGGTCATGGGGTGGCCATGCGTCGCAGTGCCGCGCTGGTCGGCTTGCAGGTGCTGTCGCTGCCGCTTGGATTGTCGGCGCTGGTGATTGCGACGCTGGCATCGGGCGCGTTGCCGGTGACGCCCGGCGCCGCCACGCACGTGCTGGCGATCGCGGTGCTGATCGCCGCAGCGCTGTATCTGCCGCTGTACCTGTTGCTGACCACGCGCCGCAAGCTGATGCGCTGGCTGCCGGAAGAACAGGGCCTGCCATCGCTGTCCCTGAAACTGGTATTGACCACGCTGTCGCTGGTGGATTGGCTGCTCGCGGCAGCGTCGTTGTGGTTGTGCCTCACGCTCGCCGGCGCACAGGTGGATGCCACCGTGTTGCTCGGTGCATACACCGGCGCGGCGGTGCTCGGCCTGGCCAGCATGATCCCCGGCGGCTTCGGCGTGTTCGATGGATTGCTGCTGCTGGCGCTGACCGCCGCCGGCGTGCCGGGTGAAAACGTCACCGCCGGGCTGATCCTGTTTCGCGTCACCTATTATTTGCTGCCGCTGCTGACGGCGTTGTGGCTGGGCGCGGGCATGCTGGCGCAACGCGTGCCGGCGCTCACGCGCGCGCGCGCGCGGCTGGCCGCGCATCCGCTGTTCGCGGTGCTGGGCCTGCCGGCCAGCCTGCTCGGCAATCTCGGCGTGCGGCTGCTGGCGTATCTCACCTTCGCGGCCGGCACCCTGCAACTGATTACCACCGCGATTCCGTCGCTGCACGAGCGCGTGATCAAGCTGCATCGCTTGCTGCCGATCGAGGCGATCGAGAGTTCGCATCTGATCAGCGTCGTGCTGGGTGTGTTGCTGCTCGGCCTGGCGCGTGGCATCGATGGCCGCTTGCGCGTGGCCTATCGCATGGTGCAGTGGCTGTTGTGGCTGTCCGCGATCCTGGCGATGACCAAGGGACTGCACTGGATCGAGGCACTGTTCCTGCTGGCTGTGTCGGCGCTGTTGCGCACGCGCCGTGCCGATTTCTCGCGCGCCGCGATGAACCTATCTTCCGCGCGCAACTGGAGCTGGCTGATCGGCCTGCTGATCGTGGTCGGGCTGTTCTTCGCGCTGGGTGTGGCGGCGGTGATCGGCGACGACAGTTTCGATTTCTTCGCAGTCGGTCCCGGCGAACATGCGTCCCGCCTGGCGCGGGGCGCCACTGCGGCGCTGGTCGGGCTGGTGCTGTACCTGATCTGGCAGGCATTCGCGGTGCGGCGGCCACCGCTGCCGCTGCCGGATCGCGCGCAATTGCGGCGTGCGCGCGAGGTTTACCTGCAACACGGAGGTGGCGAATTCGCGCACCTCACCCTGATGGGCGACAAGCATTTGTTCTGGGCCGCCGATCACGCCGCGGTGATCGCCTACGGCACCATTCGCGACCGGCTGGTCGCGCTGGGGCCGCCGAGCGGGCCGGAAGCGGCGATCGAGCGCGCGATCCTGGATTTCCGCCGCTTCGCCGATCACCAGGATCGCGTGCCGGTGTTCTACGAAGTGCTGGAGCCGGATCTGCACCGCTTCCACGACCTGGGTTTCGACCTGTTCAAGCTCGGCGAACTCGCGACCGTGCCGCTCGCCGAGTTTTCACTGGCCGGCAAGCGCTGGGAAGATCTGCGCGCCGCGGTGAATCGCGCGCAGCGTGAAAAACTGGAATTCCACATTGTCGAACCGCCGTTCGACACCGCGTTGCTGGACGATCTGGAGCGCGTTTCCGAAGCGTGGCTGGCCGACCGCGGCGCCGCGGAAAAAGGATTCTCACTGGGCCGCTTCGACCCGGATTATTTTTCCTGGAGTCCGATCGCGCTGGTGCGCCGCGAGCATGAATTGATCGCGTTCGCCAACTTGCAACCGCCCTACGGACCCAATGGCACCGCGAGCGTGGACCTGATGCGGCAGACCCCGGATGCGCCGCGTGGCAGCATGGATTTCCTGTTCGCGCAGGTGATGCAGTGGGCGAAAGCGCAAGGCCACGCGCAATTTTCCCTGGGGATGGCGCCGCTGGCCAACGTCGGTGTGCACCCTTACGCGCGAGTCAACGAGCAGCTCGCCGCGCTCGCCTTCCGCTATGGCAATCGTCTCTACAACTATCAGGGCCTGCGCCAGTACAAGGACAAGTTCAAACCGGAGTGGACCGGCGCGTATCTCGCTTATCCGCGCGGGCTGTGGGTGCCGGGTCTGTTGCTGGATACCACGGCGCTGATCGCCGGTGGTTACCGGCGTTTGCTGTTCGGGTGAGGCGGCTTTCGCGAGATGCGTTGAATCGCATCTCGCGCCGCCGAACGCACGGCCACGGATGGCCGGGCCGGCACCAAGGACGGTTGCTTGCGTGATTCATGCGCGCGGGGCGCGCTCCTACTGGGCGGTAGGAGCAGGCCGGCGCTTAGCGCCGTCTTGTTTGTCGCCGCCGAACAATTTACACGCGACGGATCGCGCGATCCAGGCTCACCGGGCCGCCGCCCGCCGCCGACAGATACAGGAACACGAAACAGAACAGCACCGCTTCGCCGCCGTGGTTGAGGATCGGCCAGACGGGATTCATCTTGAAATGCACCATGAAATAGGCGCATGCCATTTCGCCCGACAGGATGAATGCGATCGGCCGCGTGAACAGGCCAAGCAACACCAGCCCGCCACCGAAGCATTCGAGGATGCCCGCCAATCCCATCAACGAAAGAAGTTGCACGTTCATGTGGCCGCCGGCGCCGGGAAAACCGAACAGCTTCTGCATGCCGTGCTGCATGAGCAGGAACCCGGCAACCGCGCGCAGCAGACTCAGGAAAAACGGCGACCATCTGATCCAGAACGAACCCGCGTTCGACATGATGTTTCCCCTGGATGGCGAAAGGTGCATGCGCGGTAGGCGCCGGCGCAATCTAGCACTAGTGCGGCAGCGCGGCCAGGATCGCCGCGCCGAGCCGGCCGTAATCGCCATCGTAATGATGCCCGCCCGGCAACTGCACCAATGTCATCGGGCCGAGTTTCGCGGCGGCGGGGCACCATTCGTCGGACTCGCCGCTGCCATATACGCAGACCAGCGGAATCTTCGCGCGCGCGACTTCCGGAGCCAGCGGCAGCGCGTCGGCGTGTTGCGTCGAACCGAACCAGTCGCCGACGTGGATTTCGAACACCGCCGTGTCGTCGGGCGATATCATCACTCCGCCCGCCACCCGTGCGCGTTGCGGGGCGGGCAAGCGGTTGCCGACCACCGGCACCAGGCTCGCGCCGAACGAATAGCCGATCAGCGCGAAGCGTGCCGCGGGATACCGCGCCGAATAGTGCGCGACGATTCGCGACACCGCGTCGGTGATCTGCGCGGCATCCTTCTTGTGCCAGAAGAATTCCAGCGAGGAGAGCCCGATCACGCGCACGCCGTGCTGCGCCAGCACCGCGGCCACGCCCTTGTCCAGACCGGCCCAACCGCCGTCGCCGGTCAGCATGATCGCGATGCGATTGTCGCCGGCGACTTGCGGCGCGATTTCGGTCAGCGGCAAATCGGCAAGACTGTCATCGGTGGCGGCGACAGCGGCTTGCGTCTGGTTCAGTCGATCCAGTTCCGCGGCTAGCGCAATGCCGTCGTCGATCGTCGCGTCGCGTTTCAGATCGAACATCCGCGCAGCGTCTCCGAGCAATCCATTGACGCGTGCGCCCGGTGCGAACGGCTGCGCCAGCCAGGGCAACGGCGGACGCGGAACCGGCGCGATGCGGAACGCCTTGCCATCGGCGGCGGTGGCCACGCCGGCGTCGCCTGGACAGAACGGATGCGTTACACGAAATTCGAAGTCGTAGCCGAGTGTCGCCAACCCCGCGAAAGTACCCGAGGGCGCCTGTACGCTCATTGCATAGGCAAGGTCTGCACCCGCGCCCACGCCGATCACATACGGCGGCTGATAGCGTGGAAGGTTGGCGTGGCGTTCCATCCAGTGCGCCATCTCCTCCACGTGTCCCGCCGGGAAGCTGCATGGGTCCGGCAGCGATTCCAATTCAGCCATATAGGCGTCCAGATCGATGCCGACCACAAAGCTGCCGGCTTGCGCCAGCCCCTGTGCGTACGCGCGGCTGGCGGCATCCACGCCACCGTGATCGGAAAACAGCAGCACGCTGCGTTGCGGCGCGCCGGTCGGCCGCGACAGCGTGACCGTGCCGAACAGGCCGTATTGCAGTTGCGTGGTTTGCGTGGCCGGTGGTGCCGCATGTGCCGTGAACATCGCAAAAGCCAGTGCAAGCGCGCTGAGCCACGGCTTGGCAGGAGCGCGCGTGCGCGGGACCGGCGCGCGTCGTCGTCGCGGCTCGTGGCCGGAAGGCAAGCTCCTGGCCGGAGCAGGGATGCGCGCCATGTGTCGCGATCTCACAAGCACAATGCCTCCAGCTCTGCCGGTTCCTTCGGCACCGCCGCGGTCAGCACTTCGGGGTTCCGCGCGGTCACCACGACATCGTCCTCGATGCGGATGCCGATTCCGCGCCAGCGCGCAGGCACCGTGCTGTCATCCGGCGCGATGTAAATGCCCGGTTCCACCGTGAGCACCATGCCCACTTCCAGCAAACGCGGTTCGCCATCGACGTGGTAGTCGCCGACATCGTGGACGTCCAGCCCGATCCAGTGGCCGGTCTTGTGCGGAAAAAATCGCTTGTAGTCGCCGGAGAGCAGTGCTGCACGCGCGCTGCCGCGCAACAACTTCAGCGTGCACAGGCCTTCCACGATTACCGTCGTGGCCGCGCTGTGCACGGCATCCCAGGAGCGACTGGCACGCACCTCGTTGATCGCTGCGCGCTGCGCATCCAGCACGATCTCATACAGCGCACGCTGCTCGCGCGAAAACTTCGCGCCGATCGGAAAGGTGCGGGTGACATCGGAGGCATAGCATTCCACTTCCGCGCCGGCATCCACCAGCAGCAGGTCGCCGCGCTTGAGGCGCGCGCGATTTCCCTGATAGTGCATCACGCAGGCGTTGGCGCCGGCGGCCACGATCGGCGGGTAGGATGGCACCGCGCCGCGCGCGCGCATCGCGTGCAGCAACGCGGCTTCCACCTCGAACTCGCCGCGGCCCGGAACAGCCGCCTGCATCGCCGCGCGTTGCGCCTCGACCGCGATGCTGGCCGCTTCGCGCATCAGCTTCAGTTCCGCCGGCGATTTGTACAGGCGCAGGTCGTGCAACAGATGCCCGAGCGCGGTGAACTCCCTGGGCACCACGCCACCACCACGCGCCGAGCGCAGGCGCCGCATCCAGCGCAACAGGCGCGCGTCGAATTCCGGCTCGCTGCCGAAGTGGCAGTACAGCCGCTCGCGGCCTTCCAGCATGCCGGGCAGGATGTCGTCGATGTCCTCTACCGGAAATGCATCCTGCAGCCCGAAGCGTTCGACCGCGCCTTCCGGGCCGATGCGCGCGCCGTGCATGCGTTCGGCCTCGGCGTCGCGTTCGCGGCAGAACAGCACGGTCTCGCCGGCTCGCCGGCCCGGCAACAAGGCCAGCACCGCGTCGGGTTCCGGAAAGCCGCTGAGATAATGGAAATCGGAATCCTGTCGATATGGCCACGCCAGATCGGCATTGCGCATGCGCTCGGGCGCGGCCGCCACGATGATCGCCGCCGAGTCGCCGGCCATGCGCATCAGGGTTCGCCGGCGCTGCGCGAATTCAGCGGAAGCAATCATGTTCTCTTTGCGAGTCCGGAAGGGCCGACGCTTGCCCACCCACAGGGTAAATCGCACATCAGTGCAGGCGCTCGCCCGGATCATCACGCATTTCCGCGTACACCAACAGCACGCTGATGCGCACGAATTCGAATACCTCCGTCAAGGAAGTTTCATCATCTTCGTTGTCGTAGGAAAAATGGGCGGCGGCAATCGCATCCAGATCGTGGAGGATTTCCGAACCTTCTTCCGACAGCCGGCGCCGGCCGCCGAAGCCGCCCAGCCCCAAACCGCCGAGGAAGCCGCGGCACCACTCCACCAGCGCATCGCCGCGTTCGGCCAGCGGGTGCGAGCCATCCGGCAGCAGGGGCTGGAAGCCGAGCTCCGGATCTTCCAACTGCACGCGGGTCTCCGCGTACATCTCCGCGAGCAGCGCTTGAGTCGCCTCATCGGGGTGCGCATCATTGCCTTGCAGTTCCAGCGCGGAGAGAAACGCCTTTGGGCCGGCATCGCCGCCACCGCACAGGTACCCGCAGAGTGACCCGTGAAGTTCCGACGCGCCGACCCCCAGCCGCATTGCAGACAGCGCGGCGGCGAGCTCGGCGTGATCGGTGGATGCGTGTTCCGGCATGGCTTTGAATCTCCGGTTGCGGCAGGATTCTAGCAGCCAGCGCCGGAGCTCTCGGTTACACTCGCTGCGAGAGGGGAATTTGTCTGAGCATGCATCACGTCCGCCCGTCACCGAGCCGGGAAAGCCGTCCACTCGGGCGCTTCCTGCTGCGCCTGCTGATCGCATTCGCGCTGCTGTTGTGCGCGATAGCGGCGCAGGCCTATGAACGTGATTTCTATTTCCAGCGGCTGGATAGCGGCAGCGGCCTGGCGCAGAACAGCGTCGGCGTGATTGTGCAGGATTCGCGCGGCTACATCTGGGTGGCCACCCAGGGTGGCCTGCATCGCTACGACGGTTACAACCTGCAGCGCTTTCAGCACGACCCCGACCGCACCGACAGCCTGCCGGACAATTTGATCACGGCGCTGGCCGATGCCGGGGACGGCAAGCTGTGGGTCGGCAGCAACAGTGGTGGGCTGGTGCTGTTCGACCCGGACCACGACCGCGTGCTGCCGCTGCCGCGTACGACAATCGCGCCGGATTCGCACGTATACGCCTTGCAAGCGTTGCCCGATCACGCGCTGCTGGTTGCCGGTGCGCGCGGGATCGAGCGGCTCGGCGGGTCCGGCGCGACGCCGCGACGGCTCTGGAGTTCCGGCGATGGCGATTCGGTGGTGACGATGTTCGCACACTGCCCGGATGGCGCGGTGTATGCGGCGACTGTGCATACCGTGTTGGCGCTGGCCGACAACGCCTCGCACACGCGCGAGCTGGCCAATCCCGCTGATCCGGTCAACGCCTTGTATTGCGATCAGCGCGGGCGCCTGCTGCTGGGCGACCGTAACGGTCTGGCCCGGCTGGATCGCTCCAGCGGCGCATTGACGCGGCTGCCGTTGCCCGGCCTGGGCGCGCGTGTCACCCATATCATCGAGGATCATGCAGGACGCCTGTGGCTGAGCCTGGACGGCGCGGGCCTGCTGCGGGTGAATATCGACGGCACGACAACGGCGGTGGCCCCACCGCGCGTGGACATCGCCGGCAGTCTGCCGGAAGGAGCGATCGACGATCTGTTCATCGATCGCTCCGGCCTGCTGTGGGTCGGCACCGAAGCACACGGGGTGGCCTGGACCGATCCGGACGGCGCGCCCTTTCACACCATCGTCAATCTCGCGCCAAACGCCGACGCCTCCGGCGGCAATCATCTGCGCACGTTCTATGAAGCGCCCGACGGCAGTCTCTGGCTGGGTGCGGTCGGCGATGCGCTGGTCCATTACATTCCCGCCAGCGGAACCTTCGAAAGCTTCGGCGACGTGCTGGCGCGCGCACTCACGCCCGCGCGATCTAATATCGGGAAAGCCGGAAAGGCGGAACCCAGCCCGGCGCCGGCCGATAGCCGCTCGCCCTTGCGCGTGTACGCGATCGTGCCGGATGCGCAAGGCCATCTGTTGCTTGCCAGCAGCCACGGCCTGCTGAGTTTCGATCCCAAAGCACAACGCGCGACGTTGCTGAGCCTGCCTGGCGATGACGGCGCGATCCAGAGTGCGCCGGATATTCGCGCGTTGCTGCGCGCGCGCAACGGCGACTTGTGGTTGGCGCAGTATGAAGATGGCCTGCTGCAGTACCGCGACGGCAATTTGGTCCATCACTATCGCGCGCGCGCCGGCGCGGCGGATGCGCTGGCCAGCGACCTCATCTTGACTTTGGCGGAAGACCGCCTCGGCCGAATCTGGGCCGGCACCGTGGATGGATTGTCGTTGGTCGACCCGGTCGCCCAGAAGGTGCGCAGTTTCCGCGAGCAGCCGGGCCGTTCCGATTCGCTCTCCGGCCACACCGTCGCGGATGTGATGGTCGGCAAGGATGCGACGGTGTGGGTCGGCACGCTTTCGGGGCTGGATCGCCTGCTGTGGATCGATGACGCCGGCGCGCACTTTCGCCGCTATGGCCTGGCACAAGGCCTGCCCGACGCCACCATGTATTGCATGCTGGAAGACGCGCGCGGCGACATCTGGTTCAGTACCAATCTCGGCATCGGCAGGCTCGATCCGCGCGACGGCAACGTGCGCGCGTACCGCTCCAGCGATGGTCTGCAGGGCGATGAATATGACGCCGGCGCCTGTCTTGCGTTGCATGACGGGCGGCTGGCGTTCGGCGGCGTGCACGGTTTCGACGTGCTCGACACCGCCGCGCTGAAGTCGAGCAGCTTCCGTCCACCGGTGGTCATCACCGGCCTTCGCATCGGCGGGCAGAACGCGCCGGTGCCCGCACCGGGCGACCCGATGCTGCGCGTGCCGGCCAGCGCGCGCAGCCTGCATGCGGATTTCGCCGCGCTCGATTACGCCGCGCCGCTGCGCAACCACTTCCGCTACCGGCTGGTCGGCTACGACGACAACTGGCTCGACATCGACACGCGCCACACCGCGACCTGGACCAATCTCGAAGCCGGCGATTACCGGCTGGAAGTGCAGGGCCGCAGTCGCAACGGCGCCTACGGTGCGGCGGCGGTGCTGCCGCTGCGGGTGCAGGCGTACTGGTGGTCGAGCTTGGCGATGCGCGCGCTGTATGCGGCGGTGCTGGCGTTGATCGTGTTGGTGCTGTTGCTGGGCTGGCGCGGCAAGCGCCTCGAAGAATTGCATCATCAGAAGCAATTGCGATTGCGCGAGGATCGCCTGCGGCTGGCCTTGTGGGGCTCCGGTGACGAATTCTGGGATTGGGATCTGCAAGCCGGGATGATGTTCCGGCTCGGCGCCGACAGCTTGCCCGGCGGCCATCGCGAAGAGAGCATCGCCATCGACGACTGGCGCAATTTCGCGGTGCATCCCGACGACCTTGAGCGCGTCGAGCACGCGCTGGCCGAGCACGTGACCGGCAACAGCGATCATTTCGAGGCCGAGCATCGGCTGATGAATACCCGCGGCGACTGGGTGTGGGTGATCTCGCGCGGCAAGATCGTCGAGCGCGACGAAGCCGGCAAACCGGCGCGCATCTGCGGCACCGCGCGCGATATCAGCGCGCTGCGTGCCGCCGAGCGCGATCGCCGCATCGCCGCGGAGGTGATCCGCAGCATGACGGAAGCCGTGACCGTTACCGATCTGCATTTCCGCTTCATCTCGGTCAATCCCGCTTTCACCCGCATGACCGGCTATGCCGAAGACGAGGTGATGGGCCGCGACGCGGCACTGCTCAATTGCAGACAACATGCGCCGGAGATTTATCGCCACATGCGCCAGGTGCTGGCCGAGTCGGGCCACTGGCGCGGCGAGATGTGGCAGCGGCGCAAGGATGGCGAGGAGTTCCTGTGCTGGATCGAGATCAACGAAGTGCGCGACAGCAGCGGCCAACCCACGCACATCGTATGCGTGCTGACCGACATCACCGACCGCAAGCGGGTCGAGCAGGAGCTGCGTTATCTGGCCAATTACGACACCCTGACCGGCCTGCCGAACCGCACGTTGCTGGGTGAACGGCTCGGCCACGCGATCATCAATGCGCGCCGAGGCAACCATAAAGTCGCGGTGCTGTTCATCGATCTCGATCGCTTCAAGCACGTCAACGATTCGATGGGACACGCTGCCGGCGACCGCATGCTGAAAGCCGCCGGTGCGCGGCTGCGCCAAGTTGTGCGCGAGCGCGATACGGTCGCGCGGCTGGGTGGCGACGAGTTCACCGTAATCCTCGAGGAAGTGGTGGGCGTGCGCGATGCGGAGGACATGGCGCAGCGCCTGATCGAGGCATTCCAGTCGCCGCTGGGCATGGGTGGCGCGCAGGAGGCGGTGATCTCGCCTTCGATCGGCATCGCGATGTATCCCGATCACGGGCAGGTACCGACCGATCTGCTGAAGTACGCCGATACCGCGATGTATCAGGCCAAGGAACGCGGCCGCAATACCTATACCGTGTATCAGGCGCGCATGGATACGCTGGCGCGCGACCGCGCGCGCATGATCGCGGCATTGCGACGCGCGCTGGAGCGACACGAGTTCGCGGTGGTGTATCAACCGAAAATGGCGATCGGCAACGGCCGCATCACCGGCTGCGAAGCGCTGTTGCGCTGGAACAACGCCGAGCTCGGTGCGATTCCTCCGGCGGTGTTCATACCACTGGCGGAGGAAATCGGCCTCATCAACGAGATCGGCGAGTTCGTGCTGGTGAATGCGTGCGCCGCGCTGAGGGATTTTCGCGAAGCCGGTCTGCGCGGGTTGTCGATGGCGGTCAATCTTTCCGCCGCGCAACTCGAGCGCCCGGAACTCACCCTGCGCATGTGCGAGATTCTGGCCGAGTTCGATATCGCGCCGGATCAGCTTGAGCTGGAACTGACCGAGAGCATGGTCATGGCCAACGCCGAGCAGTCGGTGCGCATCCTGGGCGAGTTGAAATCGATCGGCGTGCGGGTGGCGATCGACGATTTCGGCACCGGCTATTCGTCGCTGGCTTACCTCAAACGCCTGCCGATCGACACGCTCAAGATCGATCAGGAATTCGTCGGCGACGTCACCATTGATCCGGACGATGCGGCGATCACCTCGACCATCATCACCATGGCGCACTCGCTGGATCTGAATGTGATCGCGGAGGGCGTGGAAACGCCGGAACAACTGGCGTTCCTGCGCGCGCAAGGTTGCGATGAGATCCAGGGTTACTGGCTGTCCATGCCGCTGCCGGCCGAAGCCTGTCTGCGTTTCATCGCGGCACGCAGCGAGCTGGCGCGCGCGGCTACATGATCGCGAGGGCGGTCGCCTGCAAGCAGGCTCCTACAACGGCCGCTTTGCAGGAGCGCCCCCGGCGCGACTAGCCCTTGCGACACACCAGCAGCACTTCGTCCACGCCGTGCGCGTCAACCATGCCATCCACCAGCCGCAACGGCTTCTGCGCGCGCAGCCCGATGGGCATCAGCATGCGGTTGTACCAGGTCATCGCCGTGCGCGGATGGCGGCGCAGAAACCACATGCCGAGATCCAGCAGGACCGAAGATCCGGGTTGCATCCCGTAAACGGCGCTGCGGTCGATCCTGAAGCCGTGCGTGGCGAGGCTGCTCACGATCGCCGCAGGCTCGTAGCGACGACAATGGCCCACGAATTCGTCGAACGCATTCCAGGCTTGCGGATGCAGCGGCACCGACAGCAACAGCGTTGCATCCGGTGCGGTTACCCGTGCCAGTTCCGAAAACGCGCCGTCGTCATCGGCGACATGCTCGACGATATCGAACGCGCAGACCAGATCGAAACTGCGCGCGGCAAACGGCAGCGCGCCGATCGACCCGCGCATCGCATGCGCGCCACGCGTCCGCAAGCCATGCAGCGCCGGTGCGCTGAGATCAAGGAATACGGTGTCTTGCAGCGGCAGGCGTGGACGCAAGCCGGGCGCGATTTCCAGCCTGCGCCCCGATTGCGCGCAGAGTTCCGACACCAGCGGCCAGGTGTTGAACCGCTGTGGCTCGACGAGCCTTGCGCCCGCCCACAGGCCATCGTAGAAGCGACGATTGGTTTCGCTCAGGCCGGCTTCGCGCGCTTGCGAAAGCGCTTGCATGTCAGCCCACGAAGACGCGAGCGTTTCGGAAAATTCGCATCCACGGCGAATCCTCGCCCCAGCCCAGCGGCTTCCAGCTCATCTGCACGCTGCGGAACACGCGCTCCGGATGCGGCATCAGAATGGTGACGCGGCCTTCCGCGGCGGTGAAACCGGTAAGCCCGTCGGGCGAACCGTTCGGATTCAGCGGGAAATTTTCGGTCGGCTTGCCGCGATTATCCACGAAGCGCAGGCAGGCGCCGGCCTTGTTCGGCTTGGCGTCGCGCGCGAATACCGCGCGACCTTCGCCGTGCGCGGTGACGATCGGAATACGCGAACCGGCCATGCCGCGGAAGAATATCGAAGGCGATTCCATCACCTCGACGGTGACGAAGCGGGCCTCGTATTGTTCGGACGCGTTGCGCTCGAAGCCCGGCCAGTGGTTCGCGCCGGGAATGATCCCCTTCAGGTGCGACAGCATCTGGCAACCATTGCACAGGCCCAGCGCGAAGGTGTTGGCGTCGGCAAAAAATGCCGTGAACTGCTCGCGCAACTTGTCGTGATAGAGAATGGATGCGGCCCAGCCGCGTCCGGCACCCAGCACATCGCCGTAGGAAAATCCGCCGCACGCGGCGACCCCGCGGAAATCGGCAAGCTTGTGGCGACCGGCGGCGAGATCGCTCATGTGCACGTCCACCGCCTCGAAGCCGGCGCGGGTAAATGCCGCCGCCATCTCGACCTGGCCGTTGACGCCCTGCTCGCGCAGGACTGCCACGCGCGGGCGCGCGCCGCGCGCGATGTAAGGCGCGGCGATGTCCTCACCCGGTTCGAAGCTGAGCTTTGGGGAGATGCCCGGATCATCGTCGCTGATCCGCCAGCCGCGTTCGGCATCGGCGCTGGCAGGATTGTCGCGCAGGCGCTGCATCGCGTGGCTGGTTTCGGTCCAGGCGGCGAACAACTGCGTCCAGTTCCACTTGCTCAAGGTCTCGTCGCCGACGAACAACTTGATGCCGAGCTTGGGCTTGGGCCGGCCGATCGCGTGACACATGGATGCCAGCCCGTGTTTCGCCACCAGCGCCATGAACGCATCGCGGTCGGCGCTGCGCACCTGCACGACCGCGCCCAGTTCCTCGTTGAACAGGCCGCGCAATGTGTTCTCCGCCCAGCCGTCGAGACGGATTTCCAAACCGCAGTGGCCTGCGAATGCCATCTCCAGAAGCGTCACGATCGCGCCGCCGTCGGAACGGTCGTGGTAGGCGAGCAGCAAGCCCGCGGCTTCGGCTTCACGGATCAGCGCGAACAGCGATTTCAAGCGCTGCGGGTTGTCCAGATCCGGCGGCACGCCACCGCCGCGATTGAATGCCTGCGTCAAGGCGGAACCGGCCAGCCGGTCGCGGCCGGCGCCCAGATCGAGCAGCCACAATTCCGAATCGCCGCGATCCAGTTTGAGGCGCGGCGTCAGCGTGCGCCGCGCATCGCTCGCACGCGCGAACGCAGTGACGATCAGCGTGACCGGCGCGAGCGTGCGCTGTTCGCGTTCGCCGTCGTGCCAGACGGTTTGCATGGATAGCGAATCCTTGCCGACCGGAATCGAAATATCCAATGCCGGACACAACTGCTCGCCGACCGCGCGCACCGCGTCGAATAGCGCGGCATCTTCGCCCGCGTGTCCGCTGGCCGCCATCCAGTTGGCCGAGAGGCGGATTTCGTCCAGCGCCACCGGCGCCGCGAGCAGATTGGTGATGGCTTCGCCCACGGCGAGCCGCGCGGCCGCGGCCGAGTCCAGCAGCGCCACCGGGGCGCGCTCGGCCATCGCCATCGCCTCGCCCGCGTAACCTTCGAAATCGTTCAGCGTGACGGCGCAATCGGCAACCGGCACCTGCCATGGGCCGACCATCGGATCGCGCGAACACAAGCCGCCGACGCTGCGATCGCCGATGGTGATCAGAAAACTCTTGCTGCCCACGCCGGGCAGGCGCAACACGCGCTGCACGGCTTCGTCGAGGCCGATGCCGGACAGATCCGGCACCACTTCCAGGCGAGGCTTGAAGCGGGTCGCCTTGCGCTGCATGCGCGGCGGCTTGCCAAGCAGCATGTCGAGGGGAAGGTCGATGATCGCGGATCGGGAACCGGCGGAGTCCACGATCTTTTGGTCCTCGCTCCCCGATACCTGATCCCGCTGTTCGGTCGTGACCAGCAACCGCTCCGCTTCCGTCGCGTGCCCTACCACGGAGAATGGGCAGCGCTCGCGCTCGCAGATCTTCTCGAACGCGGCCAGATCGTCCGGTCGCAGGCCGAGCACGTAGCGTTCCTGCGATTCATTGCACCACAACTGCATCGGCGAGAGATGCGGATCGTCGCGAGGAATCCGGTCCAGCTCGATCGCACCACCCACGCCCGAGTCGTGCAGCAGTTCCGGGATCGCGTTGGATAACCCGCCGGCGCCGACGTCATGGATCGCGACGATCGGATTGGCGTCGCCCAGTGCGCAACAGGTATCGATGACTTCCTGGCAGCGACGCTGCATCTCGGCGTTGTCACGCTGCACGGATGCGAAATCCAGTTGCGCGCTGGAAGCACCGCCCGCCATGGAGGAGGCCGCGCCGCCGCCGAGGCCGATCAACATCGCCGGGCCGCCCAGCACGATCACCGCGTCGCCCGGCGCAAGCTTGTGCTTGCGCACATGCATCGGCCGCACGCTGGCCACGCCGCCTGCGATCATGATCGGCTTGTCATAGCCGCGGCGCACCCCGGCTTCACCGGTTTCCTGCTCGAAGCTGCGGAAATATCCGCCCAGACACGGTCGGCCAAATTCGTTGTTGAACGCGGCGGCGCCGAGCGGGCCGTCGCGCATGATTTCGAACGCGGTCGCGAAACGGCCGGGAAGTGGGCGGGTGTTTTCCCAGGGCCGCGGCAGGTTCGGAATGCGCAGGTGCGATACGGAAAATCCGGCCAGGCCGGCCTTGGGTTTGCCGCCGCGCCCGACCGCGCCCTCGTCGCGGATTTCGCCGCCGGCGCCGGTCGCCGCGCCCGGCCATGGTGCGATCGCGGTGGGGTGGTTGTGCGTTTCAACCTTGATCGCGTACGGAATCGCTTCCTCGTGCGGGCGCCACACGCCGTCGGCGTCGGCGAAGAAGCGCGCCCCGGGCGAGCCCTCGATCACGGCCGCGTTGTCGCTGTAAGCCGACAACGTATGCGCGGGCGATACCTTGTGGGTGTGGCGGATCATGCCGAACAGCGTGGCATCCTGCGGCTGGCCATCCACCGTGAACTGCGCGTTGAAAATCTTGTGCCGGCAATGTTCGGAATTGGCCTGTGCGAACATCACCAGTTCCGCGTCGGTGGGGTCGCGTTGCAACGCGACGTAGTGGGTGATCAGGTATTCGACTTCATCCACCGCCAGTGCCAGGCCGAGTTCGATGTTCGCCGCTTGCAGCGCGGCGCGCGGATCGGCGCCGAGGACAATTGTGCGCAGCGCGCCCGGTCGTCCCGCGAGCAACAGGCTCTGCGCTTCGTCGAGCGTGGTCAGCACCGACTGCGTCATCGGGTCGTGCAGCGCCGCGGCGACCGCGTTGAAACCCGTCGCATCCTGGTGCGCCGCGATACCCTCGATCACGAACGCGGTGCCACGCTCGACCCGTCGCACCGGCAAGCCGATGTCGTGCAGAATGTCGGAGGCCTTGGACGACCAGGGCGACAGCGTACCGAGCCGCGGCACCACCCACAGCGTGGCATCGGCCGGCGCGCCTTCGCCGGCGTCGAGCACTTCGGCCAGACGTTGGTGTTGAACCGGATCCAGCGCGCGTTCCGCGTCGGCGAAGTAGACGAAGCGCGCGCCGCGCACGCGAGCGCCGCGCGCCACCGTGGCCAGGCGCTCGTTCAGACGATCCAGACGAAACGGCGACAGGGCGGAGCGCCCGTCGAGGACGATCATGGGAATCGGAAGATTGCCGGGGACAAGGCCAGCTATTGTAGCAGCGGGCGAAGTTTTCGCCCTGGGCGCAAATAGCAGTCGCCCTTTTGCGTTGGAGTCGCCGTTGCTGAATTCGCGCGTCCTGGGCTCATCTGCAACCCGACAGGCGGCATCCTGCCCCAGGCGTGCGGAGCGGCGCGACATGCCATTCAAGGCATGCCGCAAGCACTGCTCCTCATCCTCCGTCCGTCGGCCCGGGCGGTTCACTCAACCACTGCAGCAACTGCATGGGATTGGCGTAGCCGTTGAGCATCGCGCCGTTGCTTGCCACGATCGAAGGCGTTCCGTCCACGCCAAGATCCACACCCAGCTCGAAATCGTGCTTGACCGGGTTTTCGCAATGCGCCGGTTTCGGATCGATGCCGTGCTTGGCTTGCGTGAACGCACGCTTGCGATCGGCCGCACACCACACCGATACCGCCTTGTCGTAGGACGGCGTGTCCAGACCCGAGCGCGGCCAGAACAGATAGTTCACGGCGATGCCGAGCTTGTTGTACTCGGCGATCTGCGCATGGAACGCGCGGCAGTACGGGCAGTCCAGGTCGGTGAAAACCGTCACCGTGTATTTCGGATGCGTCGGCGCGTAGCGGATCATGCGCGACTCCGGAATCTTCGCCAACGCGTCGCGGCGAAGTTCATCCAGCCGCGCATCGACGAGTCCCGTACGCGTTTTCAGATCATAGGCGTTGCCCTGCAGCATGTAACGCCCGTCGGCGCTGACGTACACGGCCTGGCCCTGCACGACAACCTGATAAAGATTCGCGATCGGTGCCTTGTCTACTGCCTGGATCTGCGCCTTCGGCGCAAGTTTGTGGATCGCGTCCAGTACCGCCTTGGGCGCGTCGATGGTGCTCGCCGGCTGCGCGGCGGTGGCTGGAGACGACATGCCGGTTGAGGGCGAAGTCGCGGCGGCGGCGATGGCCTTGGCGGAAGGTGCGTGGGGGGCTTCGCCAGCGGAACAGGCGCTGGCGATCAGTGCGATCGCGAGGAGGGCAGGGAGCAACTTGGGCATGATGGACTCGAAGCCGCACGTATTCGCGGCGCGGAGATGCTAGCACGCGAGGGCGAGCCTTCATTGCGGAAAGCGGTTCAAAAACAGAGCAAAAGCCGGCAAGCAACCGTCCATGGTGCTCGGCGCCGGCCCGCACATCCCTGTGCGTGCGTTCGGCCGCGCAGCCGATGCCATTCAAGGCATCGGCTAAACGCGCGTCCTCACCCCCGCGGATGATGCTCTGCGTGCAACCGCTTCAGGTTTTCCTTCGCGATCAGGGTGTAGATCTGCGTGGTCGAAAGCGTGCTGTGGCCGAGCAGCATCTGCAGCGCACGCAGATCGGCACCGTGGTTGAGCAGGTGGGTGGCGAAGGAGTGGCGCAATACGTGCGGAGAAATCTTCTTGGCCGGAATGCCGCTGCTGAGCGCGTGCTTCTTGATCAGTGTCCAGGCCATCTGCCTGGTCATGCCCGCGGCGCGGTTGGTCAGGAACAGCGCCTCCGGCGTGCGACCCTTGGCGAGCGCCGGACGCGCATCTTTCAGATAGCGGGCGATCCAGTCCAGCGCATTTTCGCCGACCGGCACCAGCCGATCCTTGCCGCCCTTGCCGGTGACGCGCAGCACGCCCTGGCGCAGGTTCAACGCCGAGAGCGGCAGCGTGGTCAACTCGGACACCCGCAGACCGGAGGCATACATCAGTTCGAGCATCGCGCGGGCGCGCAATCCCAACGGCGTTGCGATATCCGGTGCATTGATCAGTGCTTCGATCTCGCGTTCCGACAACGCTTTCGGCAAGCTGCGCGGCAGCTTGGGCGCGTCCAGCAACAATGTTGGATCGTCGAAATCCGAACGCGTGCGCGCGTAATCGGCAAAGAAACGCCGCAACACGGTCAGCAGGCGCGCGTTGCTGCGCGCCTTGATCTTGCCGGCGTGGCGTTCGCCGAGATAGCGCGAAAGATTTTCGTAACTGGCGCCGGTCAGCGAGGTGCCGCGCGTGCGCAGCCAGGTTGCGCACAATTGCAGATCGCTGCGGTACGCGGTGAGAGTGAGGTCCGCCAGACCGTCCTGCGACCAGATGCGTTCGAGGAAAGCCTCGATCGCGGCGTGGTCGGAGCTGGCGATTCCCTGGGTGATTTCGGCAACGGCGGCTTGCATCGTGCGATGCTTGCGCGTTGCTAAGCTTCGCGCAAGCAGTTACTCCGGAAGGTACATGGCAAGCTCTCGCCCCACCCCGACCTTTCCCCGCGAGCGGGGAAAGAAAATAGTCGCCGGTATCACAAACCCGGTGCCCGCGGCGCTCTGGCGCCGGCTCGCCGCACTGGTCTATGACGTGTTTCCGCTGATCGCGCTGTGGATGATCACGGTGTTCGTGTGCCTGTACGCGGCCGGCGGGCATTACGATCCGGCGCACCCGCAGTGGGCGCAACGGTTATGGCTGCAAATCGCGCTGCTCGCGGTGACCGCGGCGTATTTCCTGATTTCATGGACGCGGATCGGTGCGACCATCGGCATGCGCGCGTGGCGCCTGAAGTTGCTGCGCGAGGACGGCGGGAAAGTCGGCGTGGTACGGGCGCTCGCGCGTTTCTTCGTGGCGCTGCTGTCGCTGGCGGTCGCCGGGATCGGTTTCTGGTGGGCGTTGTTCGACCGCGACAAGCGCGCGCTGCACGATCGCGTGTGTGGAACGCGAATGGTGCGGTTGTAGGAACCTGCGTGCAGGCGACGGTCGCGAGCACGCTCGACCCTACACCCTCCTGAAATACCACACTGCCGCGCAGATCAGCAGCAACGCAGGGGTCAGGTTTGCCGCCAGCGCAGGCACGCCGAACACCGTTCCCAAGCCGACCACCGCGCGTTGTAGAAAGAACCAGGCGATCGCCACCAGCAGGCCGATGAACAGTCGTCGTCCGAGGCCGCCGGAACGCAACGCGCCGAACGCGAATGGCAGCGCACACAGCACCAGCACCAGGGTGTTGAGCGGATACAGCGCGCGCGCCCAGAACGCGTTGGCGTAGGTGCCGGGATTCTGCTGATTGCTGCGCAGGTACTCGATATTGCGTTGCAGATCTCTCAGCGAAAGATATTCCGGATGCACCACGGACAGTTGCAGCACCTGCGGATCGAGCCCGGATTTCCAACTGCGCTGTTGCGCGAACGTGCTGTGCGCACCCTGTGGCGAAATCGCGGTGCTGCGTACCGTGTGCATGACCCACTGGCCGCCTTTTTGGGTGGCGGTTTTCGCCCATTGGAAGGAAGTCAGCTCGCCGGCATCGTTGAACCCGAACACGCGCACATCGGCCAGTTCCACGCTAGGCAATCCGTCCACCACGCGGGCGAGCGCGGCTTTCGCATTGATGATGGTGTCGCCGTCCTTGGCCCACAATCCGCTGCGCTGGGTCATCCCCAGGTGTCCCGAGCGCATCGTCAACTGGATGTTCTGCGCACGCTGTTCGCCCGCGGGCGCAATGGTCTCGCCCAGCACGAACACGCCGACCATCAGCACCAGTACCAGCGCAGCGGCGGACAGGCAGATGCGCAACTTGGACATGCCCGAAGCGCGCAGAGCGGTCAGCTCGCCACTGGCGCCCAGCGCGCCCAGGCCGAGCAGGCTGCCGATCAGCGCGGCGAAAACGAACCAGTCGTACACACGGCGCGGAATGGTCAGCGCGATATACGCCACCGCCTGTCCGAGTGTGTAGCCATTGCGGCCGATGTCACCGACCTGCTTGGCGAAGTTGATGAAGGTGTCCAGCCCGACGATCACCAGCCATGCCAGCAACAGGCTCATCAGCACCGCGCCCCAGATCAGCCGGTCGGCGCGCTTGATCCGCATTCGCCGCCAGGCCATTGCGATCATGCCGAGGCCTCCCGCGGCACGCGCCGCACTGCGTACTGGCGCGCGAACAACCATGCCGAGAACACGAACACCGGGATCAGCACCCACCACATGCCCAGCGCCGCCGGCGCTTTGCCTTGCGCGATGAAGGTGCGAGCCAGGATCAACAGATTGGCGAACACCAGATAAGCCAGCACTGCGATCAGCAGCCGTCCGAGCGTGGACGAGCGCGTGTTCTGGCGCGCCATCGGCAAGGCCAGCAGACCGAGCACCAGCGCGGCGAACGGCGCGCCGATCCGCCACTGCAATTCGGCGCGCGCGGCGGGATCCTTGTCGCCGACTAGCAACGACGTCGCGCGCGAATGCTCGGGATCATCCTCGTCGCCGTTGTTGTCCGGCGTGGAGAGGGACAGATCGTTGCGCGCGAATTTCATCAGCCGCCAGTTGTCGTGGCCAAGATGGTCGTCGAAGCGATGCCCATCGAACAGCGCGATGAAACGATTGTCGGCGGTGCCCTCGTGATAAAGCTCGCCGTGGGTGGCGGTGATCACGTCGAGTTGCGTCACCGGCTTGCCATTGTCGGTGCCCGGCCGCTCGCTGGCGACGAACAGCTTGCCCAGTTTGGTGCCATCGGGACTCATGCTGTCCACGAACAGGATGCCGCCCTTGCCCGGAAGTTCGGTGAAGCGCCCGGCCTCCAGGCCTGCCGCGATCACCGAGCGATTGGCCCGTTCGACTTCGGCGTCGGCCGTGCGCGTGGCGAGCGGCCCGAGCCACAGCGAAATCAGACCGATCACCACCGCCGAGCCGACCGCAAGCAATGCGGCCGGACGCAGCAAGCCGCGCGGACCGAAGCCGGAGGTGGAGAGCACATACATTTCGCTGTCGCGATACATGCGCCCGAGCGCCAGCAGCATGCCGAGAAACATCGCCATCGGCAGCAGCGCGGAAAGCGTATCCACCACGTGCAATCCGAGCACCTCGAACATGATCTCGCCAGGCAGGCGGCCGGAGGCAACCTTGTTCAGGATGTCGGCGAAAGTGCCGCCGGTGAAAATCACCAGCAATACGGCGGTCGCCGCCAGCGTGCCGATCAGCAGTTCGCGCAGCAGATAGCGATCGAGGATGGACAAGCGCTGCATGAAGTAAACTGGACCGCTTTGGGATCGGAAAACGCAGCAGTTTAGCGGTTCCGACCCGGGTCTGTTCACGGTCGGCTACACGGCCACGCCGTCGGTCCTTTGCCCGCAGGGAAGGGAAGAGTGAGGAAGATGCATGTCGATACTTCGACGAGCGATGACACAGCCATGCGGGCAAAGGACCCCGGCCCGAAGGGTTGCTCCGCAGCGGCCGCCATACTGTGTTGCGCGCCTTGACCATAGAATGGCGCGGCGGCGCGCGCCTTGTCTGACAGCCACTGCGGAAGCAACGCGGCTCGCTTAGCCCACCGCGAACAGACCCCAATCCTTTCACCGGAAGATCATCATGCTCGAGTTCAGTTCCAGCAGCCTGGCCGTGGAGACCGCTGATACGCCCTGCGTGGTAGTGGGCGTTTTCGATCAGCCTTTCTCCGGCGCCGCGGCGACCATTGACCGCGCGAGCCAGGGTGCGCTGACGCGCTTGCGCGATGCCTGCGATCTGACCTGCAAAGGCGGCAGTTCGCTGCTGTTGCACGGTGTGTCAGGCGTGCGTGCGCCGCGCGTGTTGCTGATCGGGCTGGGCGCGAAAGCCGATTTCGATGCGCTGGCGTATCAACGCGCCTGTTACGAGGCGGGCAAGGCGCTCAAGCACTTGCCGATCGACAGCGCGACCGTGTTCCTGCCGGAACTCGAGGTGCGCGGGCATGACGCCGCCTGGCGCGTGCGTACCGCGGCGCTGGCCATCGATCACGCCACCTTCCGTTATACCGCGACGCTCAAATCAGGCAACGGCAATCGCGCACACTTGAAGCATGTCGAATTCGCCGGCGCCACCGACTTCGGCGATGCGCTGAAGCAGGCGCGCGCTACGGCCAAAGGTGTGGAGTTTGCGCGCGAACTCGGCTGCCTGCCGCCCAACCTGTGCACGCCGGCCCATCTCGCCGACAGCGCCCGGCAGATCGCCGACGGCCATCCGGGGGTCGGGCTTGAAGTGCTGGAACGCGAACAGATGCGCGAGCTCGGCATGGGTTCGCTGCTGGCGGTGGCGCAGGGCGCGGCCAATCCGCCCAAGCTGATCGTGTTGCAGTACCACGGCGCGGGCCAGGCCAGGCCGTACGCGCTGATCGGCAAGGGCGTCACCTTCGATACCGGCGGCATGAACCTGAAGCCGACCGGTTCCATGGAAGAAATGAAATACGACATGTGCGGCGCGGCCGGCGTGATGGGCGCGTTTCTCGCCGCGGTCGAAATGAAGCTGCCGATCAATCTTGTCTGCCTGGTGCCGGCGGTGGAGAACATGCCCGACGGCGCGAGTTATCGCCCGAGTGACGTGCTGACCACGTTGTCCGGTCTCACCGTGGAAGTGCTCAACACTGATGCGGAAGGGCGGCTGATCCTGTGCGATGCACTGGCCTACGCCAAGCGTTTCGATCCGCAGGCGATGGTGGATGCGGCCACGCTCACCGGCGCCTGCGTGGTCGCGCTGGGCAAACACGCGAGTGGCCTGTTCAGCACCGATGACGCGCTGGCGAACGAATTGCTCGATGCCGGCACGCAATCGCTGGATCGCGCCTGGCGCATGCCGTTGTGGGATGACTACCGCAACCAACTGGAATCGGCATTCGCCGACATCGCCAACATCGGCGGCAAAAGCGCAGGCGCGATCACCGCGGCGTGTTTCCTGTCGCGCTTCACCGAAGGCACGCGCTGGGCGCACCTGGACGTCGCGGGCACCGCCTGGGACGAAGGCCGCAAGGGCTATGCCACGGGTCGTCCGGTGCCGTTGCTGACGCAGTGGCTGATGGATCGAAGCGCTTCCGTATAACCTGAACTCGGCCCGATTCAATCAGGATTTGCCAGAGTCGTGTCCAGTGCTTCCCGCAACATCTCGGGCAGTACCGGTTTGCGCAGCAGTGCATCCATGCCGGCGGCGCGGACGCGCTGCTCCTCGTCGCCGCGGCTGGACGCGGTGATCGCCAGCATCGGCATATCCACACCACGCGCGCGCAGCATGCGCGCCAGCGTGCAGCCATCCACGCCGGGCAGATCGAGATCCAGCAAAATCACGTCGAAACCCTCGCGTGATGAATCCCATTGCGCCAGCGCGGCCAGCGCATCCGGCGCATGAGTCACCGTGTGTGCTTGCGCCTGCAGCAGGCCGATGAGCACTTCGGCGGCAACCGGATCATCCTCCACCAGCAACACGCGCCGCGGGATCGCCGGGTCGCGCGCGACCTCGACTGAAGCTTTCGGGTGCGCACCTGGCGCGCACTCCGGCAGCGGCAGGTGCACGCGGAAGGTGCTGCCGACACCGGTTTCTGATTGCAATTCAAGCCGCCCGCCCATCAACGCGACCAGTTCGCGAGCGATGGTGAGTCCCAGCCCGCTGCCGTGTTCGCGCTGGCCTTGCGCGGTTTGTTCGAAGCGGCGGAAGACGCGCGCGCAATCGTCCGCCGACAGGCCTGGCCCGCTGTCGCGGACGACGAATACCACGCCTGGATCCGCGCGCTCAAGTTCCAGACGCACGCCGCCCGTGTGCGTGAACTTCAGCGCGTTGTGCGTGAGATTCAGCAATACCTGCTGCACGCGCAGCACGTCGCCGCGCAACCCCTTGGGTGCGTCTTCGGCAATGGCGATCCGCAAACCCAGTCCCTTCTGCGACGCCAAGCCCTGTTCAAGCGCCGCGATTTCATGCAACAGCGCGGCAGGATCGAACGCCGCCTGGGTCAGCTCGAATTTGCCCGCTTCGATGCGCGCAAGATCGAGCGCGTCATTGACCTGCCGCATCAGCAGCGCGCCGGAACGGCGGATGCCATCGGCGAAACCGCGCTGGCGTGCGTCAAGGGGCGTCCCCAGCAGCAGTTCGGTCATGCCCAGCACGCCGGTCATCGGCGTGCGGATTTCATGCGCCATGCCGGCGAGGAAATGCGTCTTGGCCGCGCTGGCTTGCTCGGCCAGCTGCTGGCGTTGCGCGATCAGCGCGTAGCGATGGCGTTGTTCCAGCCGCGTGCGCAGCGCACGCATGAAGACGACAAATCCCAGCAACGCGGCGAATGCATACGCGGCCCAGGCCCACGGCGTGTCCCAGGGCGGCGCCATGATGCGCAACAGGATCGGCGTGCTGGCGGCGCTCCACGGCCCGTCCCCATTGGCGGTCATGATGCGCAGCGAATAGTCGCCGGCTTGCAGTGACGAGAACTCGCGGGTATCGCGCTCGCCGGTATCCACCCAGTCTGGGTCGAAGCCGCGCAGTCGGAACCGGTAGTGGTTGCGCTTCGGATCGACGAACGACAACGCCCGCGCCGTGGCGGTCAGTTCGCGATCATCCCAGCGCAGTTGAACCGGCTTGCGTGGATCGAGCTGCACCGTCCGGCCGTCGCGGCGCACGCTCAAGGAAGCCGGCGCAAGCTGCGGCACGATCGCGTTCGCGCGCAGCGCCGCGGTGCGGATTCCGATCACGCCACCCAAGCTGCCGGCGTACAGCATTCCGTCGCTGCCGCGGCGCATGCTGTAGGGCGTGAATTCCGCGCTGCCGAGGCCGGCCGCGGAGGTGTAGCGTTGCACGCGCCGCGTGGCGGGATCATAGCCAATCAGACCACGCAAGGTGGTCGCCCAGGTCCTGCCTTGCGCATCGGTTTCCAAACCGCCCACATCCACGCTCGGCCAGCCGCGTTGCGCGTCCACTGTTTCCAGCAACCGTGCGCGCGTCGCAGCAAGTTGGTAATGCTGCAGGCTGCCGTTGCGGGCAATCCACAGCGACCCATCCGAGGCGAAGGCGAACTGATCCACCGCGCCGCGCGCCACGCCGGGCGCGAAGCGAAACGCGTCACTGCCCGGCGCAAGCCGCGCCAGCCCGGCGAGGCTCGCGCTCCAGATCGCGCCATCCGCGCCTTCGCGCAATTGGTGCACCTGCTGCGCGGGGCTGCCGGGCGCGGGCGGATGCAGCGGCGTGATCACCAGGGTGTCCGGATCGATTCGACCGACGCCACCGCCGAAAATGGAGAAATAAATCGCGCCATCGCGCGCGACCAGCAGCACGTGCACCGAACGCGGTCCCTTGCCCGCCATGTCCACATCGCGCAAGCGGCCATGGTCGTCCACGCGCAAACCGTAGCGGTGTCCGATCCACAGACGTCCGCGCGAATCCTCGGCCAGCGCGTTGATCAGCGATTTCTGCAAACCGGCTTCCGCCGCGAGATGCCGCACGCTCCCATCGCGCGCATCCGCGCGATCCAGCACGCCGTTGGAACCGCCGATCCACAACGAGCCATCGCGCGCGATCGCCAGCGCGCGCACGCGATCGTCGGACAGGCTTCCGGAAGAATCGGGTACGTGCCGCCAGGCATCGAATGCCCGCCATTGCGGTGGCAGATAGCCGATGCCGCCATCCAGCAGCGCAAACCAGGTGCCGCCTTCGCGATCCGACAGCAAGCCCAGCGGCAGTGTGCCCGGGAGGCTGCCGATCACGCCGGCCTGCGGCGCGTAATGCCGCGCCACGCCATCGCTCGTGATCAGATCCAGACCATTGGAACGCGCGATCCACAGATCGCCGCGCGCGTCGCGCAGGCTGGCATAGGCAACCGCCGCCGCGCCGATGCGTTGCACGCGCCCGCTCGCATCCACATGCAGCAGCCCGGCGTCGGTGGCCGCGTCCATTCCGTCGCCGTGCGCGTTCAATTGCCAGACGGCCACCGTACCCGTCGCGCCGGGCAGCACGATGCGGGTCAAGTGACCATGCCGGTCGCGCTGCTGCAGACCCGCGTCGGTGCCGATCCAGAGCGTGCCGTCCGCGCCCGCTGCCAAGGCGGAGACGTTGTCCGAAAGCAGGCTGTCCGGATCGCCCTTGCGATGCCGCACATGGCTGAAGCTGCGCCCATCCTCGAGCAGGCGGTTCAATCCGCCGGCGTACAATCCGGCCCAGATCGATCCATCGCTGTCCTGTGCCAGGCTCAGCACGTCATCGCCCGACAGGCTGCGCGGATTGCGTGGATCGTGCCGCCAATGCGCGAAGTCACCGCGCTCGGGCCGAAACAGGTTCAAGCCGTTGCCTTCGCCGCCGGCCCACATGCGGCCTTGCGCGTCTACCAACAGGGCGGATACATCGTTGGCCGACAGCGAATTGCGATCGTTCGGGTCGTGACGAAAAATCCGGAAGTCGCTGGCATCGTAACGGGCGAGCCCATCGCGCGTGCCGATCCAGAGATAGCCCGAGTGATCCTGCGCGAGGGTGTAGGTGGCATCGGATGGCAGCCCATCGATCACGCCGTAGTGGCGGAACGTGGGCGAAAGCGGTGGCGCGGCTGCAACGGTGATCGCCGCGACCGCAGGCATGGACGGCGCCGCGACAAGCGCACCGGCCAGCAACAAGGCAGGGATCATCGTGGTCCCCCGAAGTCCCACGGAAACCGCATCCTAACCGCGTTGGGCCTTCCATTCACGTCAGGCGATACAAGCTTGGGGCACAATCGCCAAGCCCATCGCCGGAATCTGCCGCCATGCGTGCCTGTCTCCGCGTCGCACCCGTCCTGCTGTTGCTCGCGTTCGTGTTGCCGGTATCGGCGCGCACGCTTTACTACCGGATCGATCCGGTGCACACGCAAATCCTTTTCAGCGTGGATCACGATGGCTACTCGCATCCGGTCGGACGCATGAAGATCAAGGCCGGCTGGCTGCGCTTCGACGAAAGCGACTGGAGCACCGCGAAAGTGGTCGCGGACGTGGACGCCGCATCGGTGGATTTCGGCGACAAGGACTGGAATGACGCGGTGACCGGCAAGCGTTTTCTGGATGCGAAGGAATTTCCGCTGGCGCACTTCGAGAGCACGTCGGTCGAAAAACAGGATGCGCAGCACGGCACACTCAAAGGCAATCTCAGCTTGCGCGGCGTCACGCGCGAGATCGCAATTCCATTTACGTTGAATCGCGTCGGCGCGACGATTTTTTCCGGCATGCAGACACTCGCCGGGTTTTCCGCGCAGACCACGCTGGATCGCCTGCAGTTCGGCATGACCGCGTTTCCGAAAGCGGTCGGAACGCAAGTCGGGCTGCATCTGGAAGTGGAGGCCGTGCTCGATCAGGATGCAGAAAAAAATTACGACGCGCACTCCGTCAAACAGGATTCCGGCAATGCCGCTGCGCAACACTGACACGCGCTGGGGCGATATCGCGCAGACATTCCACTGGCTGATCGCGGCTTTGATCGTGGTGCAGGGCGTGATCGGCTTGACGATGGTGGAACTGGGCATGACGCCGACCAAGGTGCGCGTGTTCGCGCTGCACAAATCCATCGGCCTGACCGTGCTGGCGCTGGCGCTGCTGCGACTGGCCTGGCGGCTGACCCAGCGCGCGCCGCGCGAAGTGCCGATGCCGCGCTGGCAACTCGCTGCCGCGCGGCTGTCGCATTTCCTTCTTTATGTATTGATCCTGGCACTCCCGTTCTCGGGCTGGCTGTTCAACTCGGCGGCGAATTCCCCGCTGGAATGGTTCGGCGTCGTGCACGTGCCCAGCCTCACGCGCGGCTTCGATCCGGTGTTGAAGGCATTCGCTTTGCGCACGCACGTGGTGTTGTTCTGGGTGTTGGTCGCGGTAGTGGCGATCCATGTGTTTGCGGCGCTGTGGCATCACTTGCACCAGCGCGACGACGTGCTGCTGCGCATGCTGCCGCTGAAGAAAAAATCGCGTGCGGTGCAGCGCCAGGGAGCCATGCCATGAAATCGAAGGTCACCAGGATCGGCGCGCTGCTGTTATTGCTGTGGGCCAGCGCAGCATCGGCGCGCGACTGGAAGGTGGATGCCGCGCATAGCACGCTGACGTTCACCGGCACGTATCAGGGCGAAAAATTCGAGGGCCGGTTCAAGCGCTTCGATGCGAGGATCGCCTACGACCCGGCGAACCTGGCGCAATCGAAATTCGACGTGGACATCGACATCGCCAGCGTGGATACGGCCAACACCGAGCGCGACCAGGCGCTGCCGGGCAAACCTTTCTTCGACACCGCGCAATTCCCGCGCGCCCATTTCGTGACCACGCGTTTCCGCAAGGCCGCGGACGGGCGAGTGTTTGCCGATGGCACACTGAGCCTGCGCGGCGTCAGCAAACCGGTGACGCTCGCGGTGACGTTTGCGCAAGCGGGGAACGGCGGCACGCTTGATGTGCAAACCACACTCAAACGGCTGGATTTCGGCATCGGCAGCGGCGACTGGGCCGACACTTCGATGATCGGCAATGCTGTGATGGTGCGCGGACACCTCTTGTTGCAGCCCTGAGCCGCTTAGCGTGCGCTCCACGCGAGCTTTTGTAGGGCTCCTACAACGAGCCGAGGAACCCGCACAGCGCTTCCGCACCGAATGGCCACTCCAGTTCGCGTCCGGTTGTTGCGTCGCGCAGCACCGGCACGCGCTCGCCGTAGCGCGCTTCGAGTTGCGCATCGTCATCGATCCACACGCTCTCGAACTCCGGCGCGCGCACCTGCGCCAACAGGGCGATCGCTTCGTCGCACAGCTTGCAGTCGTCGCGTTGGTACAGAAGCAGACGCACGGCACGGGCTTGGAGTGGGAGAGCGCGTACAATAACGCGAACGGTTGAGCATCATCATGGCAGTCAGCGTCTTCGACCTCTTCAAAATCGGCATCGGGCCGTCCTCTTCGCACACGGTCGGGCCGATGCGCGCGTCCGCCCGCTTTGTGGAGAAATGGCTGGTCGATGCCGGCAACCTGCAGGACACCGCGCGCGTCACCTGCGAACTGTTCGGCTCGCTGGCGCTCACCGGCCGCGGCCACGGCACCGACAAGGCGGTGATGTGCGGGCTGGAAGGCGAATGGCCGGACCGGGTCGATCCCGATTCCATCCCGGCGCGGCTTTCCCGCATCCGCAAAGACAAGCGCCTCCGCCTGCACGGCGAACACGAGATCGCGTTCGATGAAAAGGCTGATCTGATTTTCAACAAGCGCCAGAAGCTCCCGTTTCACAGCAATGGCATGCGTTTCAGCGCGTACGATGCACACGGCGCATTGCTGGCCACGCGGGATTATTATTCGGTCGGCGGCGGTTTCGTGGTCAACCAGGATGAGGCCGCGGAAGATCGCATCATCGCCGACACCACGCCGTTGCCGTTCGCGTTTTCCAGCGGCGACCAGTTGCTGGAAATCTGCGCGCGAGAAAACAGGACCATCGCGCAAATCATGTTCGCCAACGAGCGTGCCTGGCGCAATGACCAGGAGATTCGCGCGGGCCTGCTCGGCATCTGGGAAGCCATGCAGCAGTGCGTCGCGCGCGGGCTGCGCTCATCCGGCACGTTGCCCGGTGGCCTGCACGTGGCGCGCCGCGCGCCGGCGATGATCGCCGACCTGCGCGATCGCCCCGAGGACTCGCTGAAAGATCCGCTCACCATCCTCGACTGGGTAAATCTGTACGCACTCAGCGTCAACGAGGAGAACGCCGCCGGCGGCCGCGTGGTCACCGCACCGACCAATGGCGCGGCGGGCATCGTGCCGGCGGTGCTGCATTACTACGACCGCTTCTGTCCGAAATCCAACCAGGAGGGCGTGATCGATTTCCTGCTCACCGCCGGCGCGATCGGTCTGCTCTACAAGGAGAACGCCTCGATCAGCGGCGCGGAAGTCGGCTGCCAGGGCGAAGTCGGCGTGGCCTGCTCGATGGCGGCCGGCGGTCTCACCGCCGCGCTTGGCGGTTCGATCTATCAAGTGGAGAACGCCGCCGAGATCGGCATGGAACACAATCTGGGGTTGACCTGCGACCCGATCGGCGGGCTGGTGCAAATCCCCTGCATCGAGCGCAATGCAATGGGCGCAGTCAAGGCGATCAACGCGCAGCGCATGGCGATGCGCAGCGACGGCAAGCACCGCGTTTCACTGGACAAGGTGATCAAGACCATGCGCGACACCGGCCGCGACATGAAGGACAAGTACAAGGAAACCTCGCGCGGCGGGCTGGCCGTGAACGTGGTGGAGTGTTGATCTTTTTTTAGCGTCCCGCCAACAAAAGCTTGCGGCCGCGCAGATAACCTGCCTGCCGATGACAATGGATGTTCAGCCAGGCTGAACGGAATTCGCCGCCTCCTTGACCGCCACTGCGCGCAGGTTTGTACTGGGCGTTGCCATCGGGCGCCGGTGGCTCCACGGCGGGCCTCGCCAGTCTTCAAGGAGGAGAACATGAAACGCACACATTCGATGATGTCGCTTCTGATCGCGGGCATGTTGACGTGCGCGGCGCCGCTGGCGCTGGCGCAGAGCAGCACCGACGCCCAGGACACCGGTCTGCAGCATCCGCAGTCGGGCGCATTGACGCACCAAGGCAGCATGCAGCAATACCCGAATCAGGCCGCGACGGAGAGCGGCTCGTCCATGCAGAGCGGCTCCAGCAGCGGCAGCATGTCCAGTTCCAGCACGTCCAGCGGGCAGATGATGGGCGAGCACAGCATGAGCGGCACCGTGACCTCGGTGGGCAGCAATGGCATGGTGCACTTCAAATCCGAGGGCATGGATATGCGCCTGCATTTCCCGAATGCATCGCAGAACCTGAAGAAAGGCGACAAGATCACCGTGCATCTTGGCTACACCAAGGACAGCTCGTCCTCGATGTGATTGCAGCCAAAGCCGCAACCGACGGGCGGCCTTGAGCCGCCCGTCTTTTTTCGCTCTCCGGGGCGACCGCCCGTTATGCTAAACAGGGCTTTCGATCAAGACGGCTTTCTCCGACCCGCAGGTTTTTACATGTCAGCGATCGCGCACCATCAAGCACCCCAGGCGCCGAATGCGGCGGCGGAAACGCCGGTATGCGCATGGCTGGTCGAGCGAGGCAAGTTGAAGGATGCCGACCTCGCGCGCGCCGAGCGCATCCATGCCGAATCGCCCGAGGGCACCCTGACCGCGCTGCTGGCGCGGCTGGGCCTGGTGTCCGAACGGGATCTCGCCGAAGCCTGGGCGGAAACGCTCGGCCTGCCGCTGCTGTCGGCCAAGGATGCGCCCGAAACCTTGCCGGAAAACGCCGGCAGCGCCTTGTCGCTGCGTTTCATGAAGCAGCATCACGTGGTCCCCATCGGCGAACGCGATGGTGCAGTGGAATTGGCGGTGGCTGATCCCGGCGACTCCTATCCATTGCAAGCCGTGGCGCTGGCGGCCGGCAAGCCGGTGGTGCTGCGCATCGCGCTGCGTTCGGAAATCGACGACCTGATCGAACGCTGGCACGGCCAGGGCCGCAGCGCGCTCGGCGCGATCGTGGAAGGGATGGATGGCGAAGGCGCGGGCGGCGAGGACGATATCGAGCATCTGCGCGACCTGGCTTCGGAAGCGCCGGTGATCCGACTGGTCAATCTGCTGATCCAGCGCGCGGTGGAAGCGCGCGCGTCGGACATCCACATCGAGCCGTTCGAGAATCGCCTGAAGGTGCGCTACCGCATCGACGGCGTGCTGCACGAAGTGGAAGCGCCGCCGGCGTCCTCCACCGCGGCGGTGATCTCGCGCATCAAGATCATGGCGCGCATGAACATTGCCGAGCGCCGGCTGCCGCAGGACGGCCGCATCATGCTGCGTGTGCAGGGCAAGGAACTGGACCTGCGCGTGTCGTGCATCCCGACCAGCTTCGGCGAATCGGTGGTGATGCGCATCCTGGATCGCGGCAACGTGGTGCTGGATTTCGAAGCGCTTGGCTTCGACGACAGCACGCTGCCGGAATTCCTGCGCGTATTGGAACAGCCGCACGGCATCCTGCTCGTCACCGGCCCGACCGGTTCGGGCAAGACCACCACGCTGTACACCGCGCTATCGCGCATCAACACGCCCGATCGGAAGATCATCACGGTCGAGGATCCGGTCGAGTACCAGCTCGAAGGCATCAATCAGATGCAGGTGAAGCCGGGCATTGGCCTTGATTTCGCCGGCGCCCTGCGTTCGATCGTGCGCCAGGATCCGGACGTAATCATGATCGGCGAAATGCGCGACCTGGAAACCTGCAAGATCGCGATCCAGTCGGCACTGACGGGACACTTGGTGCTCTCCACGCTGCACACCAATTCCGCAGCCGGTGGATTGACGCGCCTGCTCGACATGGGCGTAGAAGATTATCTGCTCGCATCAACGGTGAATGCGATCCTCGCGCAACGGCTGGTGCGCAGGCTCGATCCTGCGACCGCTGAAAGTTACCAGCCGTTGCCGGAACTGGTCGAGGAACTCGGCCTGGACAAACTCACCGACGCACGCCCGCTGCGACTGTATCGGCCCGGCAAGTCGGCGGAAAATCCCAGCGGTTACCGCGGCCGATTGGCGATCATCGAGCAGTTGACGCTTACCGATCCGCTGCGCCGGTTGGTGATGCGGCGCGCGGATGCGAGCGAAATCGAACGCGTCGCGCGCGAGCAGGGCATGCGCAGCATGTACGAAGATGGACTGCGCAAGGCGCTGGCCGGCCAGACCACGATCGAGGAAGTCCTTCGCGTGACGCAGGAAGCGTGAAAAGAGATCAGGTTCATTTTTGCAACTGCCCGCAATTGCCCGACATTCGTCCTGAAAAATGAACCCGCCCCCTTTTTCGCACGCCTGACATGCCTCAGTTCCACTACAAAGCCGTCACACCCGCCGGCGAAACCGTCGAAGGTCGCATGGATGCCGCGACCGTCGAGGACGTGATCGCGCGCCTGCAGGAGCAGGGCAATGTGCCGCTGGCGGCCAGCGATGCGGATGCCGGTGGCGGATCGCTGTTCAAGCGTTGGCAACGCGCGCCGCTTTCAGGCGCGGGGCTCGTGCAGTTCACGCAGCAGCTCGGTACGTTGCTTGGCGCGGGCCTGCCGCTGGATCGTTCGCTGCAATTGCTGCTGGAACTTCCTGAAGGCGAACGCGCGCGCAACGTGGTGATGCGCGTGCGCGAGCGCGTGCGCGGCGGTTCGTCGCTGTCGCGCGCGCTGGAAGAAGAGCACGGCGCGTTCTCGCGACTGTATGTCAGCATGGTGCGCGCGGGCGAGGCCGGCGGTGCGCTGGATGAAACCCTGAAACGTCTGGCCGATTACCTGGAGCGCGCGCGCAGCTTGCGCGAGAGCGTGATCGGCGCGCTGGTGTATCCGGCCTTCCTGCTGTTCGGCGTGCTCGGTTCGCTGGTGTTGCTGTTGGCTTTCGTGGTGCCGCAGTTTGTGCCCATTTTCGCCGACATGAATGTGCCGGTGCCGCTGATCACGCGCGTGCTGATGGCGCTCGGCACCTTCCTGCACGACTGGGGCTGGATTGTACTGGTGCTGCTGATCGCCGCGGGGTTGTATGCGCAGATGCGTTTGCGCGAACCGCTGGTGCGGCGCGGGCTGGATGCGCGTCTGCTGCGCGCGCGCATTTTCGGTTCGCTGCTGCTGAAAGTGGATACCGCGCGGCTGATGCGCACCCTGGGATCGCTGCTGAAGAACGGCGTGCCGCTGTTGTCTGCGCTCGGCATCGCGCGGCAGGTGGTTGCCAATCGCGAACTGGCGGCGCAGCTGGAACCGGTGACTGAAGCGGTAAAAGGCGGCGAGGCGCTGTCGCGCGCGCTGGCCACCCACACCGGGTTTCCCAAACTCGCGGTGCAGATCGCCGCGGTCGGCGAAGAATCCGGCACACTCGATCAGATGCTGCTGCGCGCCGCCGATACCTATGACAACCAGGTGCGCAGCGCGATCGACAAGATGCTTTCCGCGCTGGTACCGGTATTGACGATCGTGATGGCGGTGCTGGTGGCGGGCATCATGCTGGCGATCCTGCTGCCGCTGCTGAGTCTCACCGGCAATATCCAATGACTTTCAACACAGAGGTTTCAACATGTCTTGCTTGAATTCGTCCGGGACTCGGGGTTCGGGGCTCGGAACTCGTATCGGCGGCGCAGCCGCGCGCGGCTTCACGTTGCTGGAAATGCTCGCCGTCATCGTACTGCTGGGCATCGTCGCCACCATTGTCGCGCGTTCGGTGAGCGGCAGTGTCACCAAGGCCGATTACAAGGCCGGCAAACTGCAAGTTGCCAAATTGGGTTCGGACATCGATTCCTACGTGCTGGACAACGGTTCGCCGCCGAAGCAATTGCAGGATCTGCTGGTGAAACCCGGTGATGCGCCGTCCTGGAACGGCCCCTATGCCAAGGCCGGAGACCTGAAGGACCCATGGGGCCATCCGTTTGGCTACACCGTGCCGGGCCAGCATGGCGAGTACGACATCGTCTTCTACGGCCGCGACGGCAAGCCCGGCGGCGAAGGCGTGGATGCCGATTACGGCAATTGGCAGCAGTGAGGCGTCACCATGAGGCATCGCGGCTTCACGCTGCTTGAGATGCTGGCGGTGCTGGCGTTGATTGGCATCGCGCTGGCGGTCACCGCGTTCAGTCTGGATGGCGGGCTCGATCGCGCGCGGCTGGATGCCTCCGCACGCGACATCGCGGCCGCGTTGCGCCATACCCGCACGCGCGCGCTGATGGAGCATCGGGCGCAATGGTTCACGCTGGACTTGAATGCGCGCACGTTCGCCTCGCCCGGACGCGACGCGCGAACCCTTCCCGCGGGCACCGCGCTGCACGCGACCTCGGCCGCCGAAGACGTGCAGCATCCTGGTGAGGCGCGCATCCGCTTTTTCCCGGACGGCAGTTCCACCGGCGGCAATATCGAGTTGATCCGCAAGGGTCGCGAAATGCGCATCGACGTCGACTGGTTGACCGGGGCGGTGGCGATGAGCGAAAAGGGATCAGGTGCATTTTCTGGCGGCAATGGGCGTTGATCGCTGATGGCTACGCAGAAAACGAACCTCACCCATTTTCGGCGCGTGATGGTTATGCAGAAAACGCATCCGACCGCTTTGCGAGGCTTCACCCTGCTCGAAGTCCTTGCCGCGATCGCATTGCTGGCATTCGCGTTCGCGATCGGGTTGCGCGCAATGAGCGGTGCGATCGGCAACAGCACACGCGGCGAGGCGATGACCACCGCCGCCCTGGAAGCGCAATCGCTGCTGGATGAACAGGGCTTGGTGCTGCCCCTGCAAAGCGGTCTGCAGCAGGGAAGTTTTGCCGATGGCGCGCACTGGCAGTTGCGCACCAGCAAGTTCACACCATCGGCACCTCCTCCGGCCGCGGGCTTTGCACCGTCGCCGACGCAACCGGTGGGAAATGGCATCGCGCTGTTCCGGCTGGATCTGGATGTGCGGTACGGCGGCGCGCGCACGCTGCACTTCGCCACCTTGCGCGCGCAGACGGCGCAGGGCGAGCAGCCATGATTTCGTCCGTGGGCCGACAACCCGACCTTCCGGGGAAAGGGCTTGCAACGCTCTCACCTTCCGTTGCCCCGTTTACGTGCGAGGGTGCCCGCAAGGCGGATGGGAGCTTGCGCCGGGCGGCTGGCTTTACCCTTCTCGAAGTCCTGCTTGCACTGGTGCTGATGGCGTTCGCAATGGTCGGTATCTGGGGCGCGCTGCGCACCGGTGCGCGCCTGACCCGCAGCGCGGATGCCTCGATCCAGCGCAGCGATCGCGCGCGCGCGGTGCAGGCATTTCTGCGCGGCTATCTCGGCGGCGCGCAACCACAGGCGTTCGTGCCGGCGAAGGATCAGGCCGCGCGCATGTTTCGCGGCGATCCGCGCGCGCTCACCTATGTCGCGCCGATGCCGGCGCAGCTGGGCGACGGCGGACTGTTCGTGCAGACGCTGCAATTCGTGCGCAACCGCGACAGCAACGATTACACGCTGCAACTCACTTACGCACCGCTGTCCAGCGACACCGTTGCGCCTGCGGCGGCCAAGCCGGAAATCCTGCTGGCGCACGTCGTCGACGGCGGTTTCGAATACCTGGTCGCGGCGCAACGCAATGCACCCGCCAAGTGGCAGCGCACCTGGCACGACACCAATGGACTGCCGCTGGCGGTGCACATCGTCGCCGATCCTGGTTGGGGCGGGCGCGTGGGCTTTCCCGAAATGCTGATCGCGCTGCGCGCGGGCAACGGTTCCGGCGTCCCGATCTCACTGGGGGCCGGGCAATGAGGCGCGCGCGCGGCGCGGCCTTGCTGTTTGCGCTGTGGGCGGTGGCGCTGCTCGCCGCGTTGCTGGCGGGCCTAGCGATGAGCGCGCGCAGCGAAAGCGAGGCCGCGCGCAATGCCTACTCGCAGGCGCGTGCGCGTTACGCGGCGGAAGCCGGCGTTGCGCGCGCGCTCGATGGGTTGCGCGATGCAGATCCGGCGCGGCGCTGGGCGCCGGATGGTCGCCCGTACCGTTTCAACTTCGATGGCGCGCAAATCGAGGTGCGGGCGACCGATACGTCCGGTCAAGTGGATCTGAATGCGGCCACGCCGGAGGTATTGAAGAACCTGTTTCTCGCCGCCGGCGCCGACCAGCTGCGCGCGCAAGCGCTGAGCGATGCGGTGCAGGACTGGCGCGACAGCGATGACATCCCGCACCCCAATGGTGCGGAAGCCGAAACCTATCGTCGCGCGGGGCTGGCATGGTTGCCGCGCAACGGGCCGTTCCGCAGCAGCGATGAACTGGCGCGCGTGTACGGCATGGACGATGCGCTGTATCGGAAATTGGCCGACTCGGTGACGGTCTATTCGGGGCGCAACTTTCCCGATGAGGCGTATGCCGGTCCGCTGGCGCTGGCCGCCAGCCGCGATGGTGATCTGGCCGCGGCGAGCAGAGCCGTGGCCGCGCGACGCGCCCGCGCGCCTTTGCAGGGCGACCTTTCGGCGAATGCGATGCAGCCGGCCGGCATCGCCACGCAGACGCTGCTCGCCGGATTCGGCGGGCTGACTCAGGAAATCCGCAGTGTGGCGACGCTGCCCGACGGC
>DATNFU010000024.1:0-8938 GCA_035606235.1 Rhodanobacteraceae bacterium | reverse complement strand
CGCGGTGCTGCGGGTCCATGTTCGCCTGGATCTTGAAGACAAAGCCGGAGAGTTTCTCTTCGTCCGGCGACACCGTGCGCGATGTGGTGGCGCGCGCTCTTGGCGGCGGCGCGTGCCGCACGAAGAAATCCAGCAGTGGCTGCACCCCGAAGTTGTTGACCGCCGAACCGAAGAACACAGGTGTTTGCTTGCCGGAAAGATAGGCTTGCGCATCGAATGGATGCGAGGCGCCGCGCACCAACTCCAGTTCCTCGCGCAGTTCCGCCATGGACGCTGCGTCAACGCGCTCGCCGAGCTGCGGATCGCCGAGCCCCTTGAAGATCGTCGAATCCTGGCGCGTGAAATTGCGCCCCGGCTCGTACAGGTGCACCTCGTCGTCAAGCAGGTGATAGACGCCGCGCAGGCGCGAACCCATGCCGATCGGCCAAGTGATCGGCGCACAGCGGATTTTCAGCACCGACTCCACTTCGTCCAGCAGTTCGATCGGCGCGCGTCCCTCGCGGTCGAGCTTGTTGATGAAGGTGATGATCGGGGTGTCGCGCAATCGGCATACGTCCATCAACTTGATCGTGCGTTCTTCCACGCCCTTGGCGCAATCGATCACCATCAACGCGGAATCCACCGCAGTCAGCACGCGATAGGTGTCTTCGGAAAAATCCGCGTGGCCCGGCGTATCCAGCAGGTTGACGATGCAGCCCTCGTAGGGAAACTGCATTACCGAGGAAGTCACCGAGATGCCGCGCTCCTTTTCCAGCGCCATCCAGTCGGACGTGGCGTGCCTTGCGGCCTTGCGCGATTTCACGCTGCCCGCCATCTGGATCGCACCGCCGAACAGCAGCAGCTTTTCGGTGAGCGTGGTCTTGCCGGCATCCGGGTGCGAAATGATCGCGAAGGTACGCCGGCGCAAGGTTTCGTGTTGATGGATGGACATGGCTACGACGGCTGAAGGCAAGCCCGCGATTATAGCGAGCAAACCGCATTGCCCAGAGGCGGCCATGGATGGCCGTGTCGAAGTGAGCTTCCGCGCTGTCGCGATGCCGCAGCGACGATGCCGAGCGCGCGAGCAAGGGCGAACCGGAACTTTAGCCAGATGCAATGAATCGCATCCCGCGCCGGTGAGCGCACGCACATGGATATGCGGGCGGGAAATGCCTCATCGGATGCTGCTTGCGTGATCAGCCCGCGCGCGCGGCAAGGAGCAAGGGCGGTCGAGCCGAGACGATGCCGGCGAGACTGGCGCGTCCAGCGCGAATGGCTTTGATTACTTTCCCCGAAAGGAAAGTAATCCGCGTCGCGGGACGGCACGGAAAAGTCATCGATGCCATGTTTAGACTGGCAATAACAAATTTACATATAGACATATAGACGTCTATACGGCCATTGACATGAAACCAACTAGGCGATAAAGTCTGTTCACGCAACCCATCAAGACCGGCGGAGGGACAGGCCCTTTGATGCCGGGGCAACCCGCGAAGACCTCTTCGCAAGGTGCCAAGTCCTGCGGGGATTCCACGTGGAGTCGCCGGGAGATGGGTCGAAGCGCGGCCACGCGGGCAGCCTCCCCCGCGTGGCCGCGCCGAGACTCCGCCTCGGGACGCAGGGATCACGAGACGGAGAATCGCAATGGCCCTTGAATATCGTTTCGCCCTCGACCGCGCCGCACCGGGCGGCTGTACCCGCGCCGTGCGGGCCGGCATCGACTGCGATGCGCACCACGGCGCGGTGACGCCGCCGCTGCACCTGTCCAGCAACTTTGCCTTCGCTGGCTTCAATGGCAAACGCGCCTACGACTACACGCGCAGCGGCAATCCGACCCGCGATCTGCTTGCCGACGCCTTGCGCGAACTGGAGGGTGGCGCGGGCGCGGTGATTACTTCCAGTGGCATGGCTGCGGTCGCGCTGGTGTTGGAACTGGTGCCTGCCGGTGCAACGATCGTCGCCGCGCACGATTGTTACGGCGGCACCTGGAGGCTGCTGGATGCGTGGTCGAGGAAGGCGCGCTTCGCCGTGCACTTCATCGATCTCACCGACCCGCTCGCGCTGGCGGCGGCACTCAACCACAAACCCGCATTGGTGTGGGTGGAAACGCCGTCCAATCCACTGCTGCGCATCACCGATATCCGGCATGTTGCGCAAGCCGCGCACGCCGCGGGTGCCTTGTGCGTGGTGGACAACACGTTCTTGTCGCCGGCGCTGCAGCAGCCGCTGCGGTTGGGCGCCGACATCGTGGTGCATTCGACTACCAAATACATCAACGGCCACAGCGATGTGGTCGGCGGCGCGGTGATCGCCAAGGATGCCGCGCTCGCCGAACAACTGAAATGGTGGAGCAATTGCCTGGGCCTGAGCGGTGCGCCGTTCGACAGTTGGTTGACGTTGCGCGGCTTGCGCACCCTGTCAGCGCGATTGCGCGCGCACCAGGAGAATACGGAGATCATCGCGGCGTTGCTGCAGGCGCACCCGGCAGTGGCGCAGGTGTACTGGCCGGGGTTGCCGACCCACCCCGGCCATGGCCGCGCCGCGCGTCAGCAATCCGGGTTCGGGGCGATGCTGAGTTTCGAATTGCATGGCGGCGAGCTTGGCGTTCGCGCCTTCCTCGATGGATTGCAATGCATCACGTTGGCCGAGTCGCTGGGCGGTGTGGAAAGCCTGATCGCGCACCCCGCGACGATGACGCATGCCTCGATGAGCGCGGAGGCGCGACACGCGGCCGGCATTTCCGACGCGCTGCTGCGGCTGTCGGTTGGCATTGAGGATGTCGACGACTTGTGCGCCGATCTGGGCGCGGCGCTGGAACGCGCGGCATGCGTTGCCGAATGCAAGGCCGCAAGCGAGGCCACGCCATGAACGCGCCGATCTCTTTCGCGACCGCGCCGCGCATCGGCGTGGTATTGCTCGGCACCGGTGCGGTTGGCCATGCGCTGTTGCAGCAGTTGGGACCGGCCAGCCGGATCGGTATCGCATTGGTCGGCGTGGCGAATTCGCGCGTGCAGGTTGCCGACGAAAATGGATTGAGCGTGGCGAATGCGCGCTCGCGGCTGGATTCGGATGGCAAGGTCCGCGACGACGCCGTGCTGCTGGCAGCACTGGATGCATTCGGTTGCGATCGCCGCGTTGTCATCGACGCCACCGCGTCACCCCTGGTGGCTGGCAGGCATGCGGAATGGTTGCGCGCCGGCTACGACGTAGTCACAGCCAACAAGCTTGGCGTGGGCGGCGCGCTGGTCGCATGGCAGTCGGTGCATGCCGCCACCCGCGCGGGCGCCAGCGTTTATGGCGATTCCGCCTCGGTCGGTGCGGGCTTGCCGGTGCTGTCCACGTTGCGTCGTCTGCGCGGTGCGGGCGATCGGCTGCTGGCGCTGGAAGGAGTGTTCTCGGGGTCGCTGTCATGGTTGTTCAATCATTTTGACGGCACGCGTTTGTTCTCCGCCTTACTGGCCGAGGCGCGCGCCTGGGGCTACACGGAACCCGATTCGCGCGCGGATCTTGCAGGCAGCGACGCCGCGCGCAAATTGCTGATCCTGGCGCGCGCCTCGGGGTTTGCGCTGGATGAGCACGAAGTGGAAATAGAAAATCTGGTGCCGCCGCAATTGCGCGGCGTGGATGCGGAGGATTTCCGCATGCGTGCTTGCGAGCTCGATGAAGAGTTGGCGGCACGATTGCACGCGGCGCGCGCGCGCGGCAAGGTGCTGCGCTATCTCGCGCGGCTGGATGCGCGCGGCAAGGCCCGGGTTGGCCTGTGTGAAGTGGAAACGACACATCCGGCGGCGCGGCTGAACGGTTGCGATAACCTGTTCGCGTTGACCACCGCGCGTTATCACGCGCAGCCGCTGGTAATCCAGGGCGCGGGCGCCGGCCCCGAGGTTACCGCCCAGGCATTGCTCGCGGACGTGCTGGCATTGCGCGAGCGCGTGACGGCGCCGCTGGCCTTGGCGGTGTAGGAACCTGCTTGCAAAGCGACCGGTTTGGCAGACCTCTGTCGCCTGAAAGCAGGCGCCGACAAAGGCGGCTTGTAGGAGCTTGTTCGCAAGCATAGTGTTCGCAAGGAGCCGTCCTTGGCGGCGTTTTCGATCGGCATCCATGCCTTACCCTCACACGCAGCGCGATCTGCCGTTCAAGGCAGATCGCTAACGCTGCATGTTCGACCAGCAAGCTGGTTCCTACACGACGCCCGCAGCAGGCGTTCATGGTGCGACTCAATCCTTGATCGCCGCGTGTTGCGCGGTGGCCTGTTCCACATCCGGGGTGCGCCAGCCGCAGGCCAGGCCCCAGGCGAAGAACACCACGCCGAAGATCGCAACCACCAGCAGATCCCAGCCGAACGTGAGGTAATTCCGGCCGCCGAATTTTTCGCTGCCGGCCCACGACAGCGCGGCGATCACCGGCAGATAGAAGATCAGCCACGCCGCGCCGCGCAATTGCTGCGTGAAGTGCATCCGTCCGCGCCTGACCGCGTAGTACAACCAGATCGGCAGCGCGACCACCATCAACAAAATGATTTCACCCGTACGCGGCCAGCGTGCCCAATACAACAGTTCGGTGGAGAACACGAATGCAAGGCAGGCGATCAATCGCAACGCCGGCACCCGCAGCGGGCGATGCAGGTCGGGTGCCGTGCGTCGAAGCACCGACACGCTGACCGGCCCGGTGAGATAGGAAATGATGGTCGCCACGGAAATCACTTCGGCCAGCGTTGCCCAGCCACGGAAGAAGAACAAAAAAATGAACGCGACGACCAGGTTCAGCCACATCGCCGGGCGCGGAATGCCGTAACGCGGGTGCACCTTGCCGAACACGGCCGGTAGTGTGCCGTTGCGTTCCATGCCGTAGAGCATGCGCGCGGTGGTCGCGGTATACGTTGCACCGGTGCCGCTCGGGCTGATGAAGGCATCGGAATACAGCAGCAGCGCCAACCAGTTGAGGTTCAACGCCAGCGCGAGCTGTGCGAACGGCGAGCTGTACGCCAGCGATGCCCAGCCACCTTGCGCCAGTTGCGCCGGATCCACCGCACCCAGAAACGCGACCTGCAACAGCAGATACACAACCGTTGCCAGCAGGATCGAACCTATCACCGCAAACGGCACGCTGCGGCCGGGGTTGCGCGCCTCGCCGGCAAGATTCACCGGGCTCTGGAAGCCGTTGAAGCTGAACACGATGCCGCTGATGGCGACCGCCGTCAGCACCGCCGAGATGCTGATCGCGTGCACGCCGCCGTGCGCGCCGATATGGAAATTTTCCGGATGAAACGATGTCGCCATCAATGCGATCGCGGTCAATGCCGGCACCACCAGCTTGTAGAGCGTGATTGCCGTGTTGGTCTTGGCAAAAAGTTTCACGCTCCAGAAGTTCAGCAGGAAATATGCGATCACCAGCACGGCGGCGATCGCGAGGCCGGTGGTGCTCAATTGTCCGGCGCCGCCGGGCGCGCGGTGGAACAGATCCTGCGCCCACGCCCACGGCCATGACGACATGTATTGCACCGAGGCTTCCGCTTCGACCGGAATTACCGAGGCGATCGCGATCCAGTTGGCCCACGCGGCAATGAAGCCGACCAGACTTCCGTGCGAATAATGGCCATAGCGAACCATGCCGCCGGACTCCGGAAACATCGCGCCGAGTTCGGCGTAGGTGATCGCGATGAACAGGATAACCACTGCGCCGATGATCCATGCCCAGATCGCGCCGGGGCCGGCCAGTTCCGCCGCGCGCCAGGCGCCGAATAACCACCCCGAGCCGATGATCGAGCCCAGGCCGGTGAGCATCAGCGCGAAGCCGCCGACATGGCGGCGGATGGCGAATTCGTTGGACATGGATGCAACCCCTCGTACGTGAACCATCCATGGTACGAATCCGCGGATGATCGCAGATCACGCGCTGCGCGTCTGCGTGGTGGCGGACATCGCGCCAGCCGCGACAACTTTCATTCGCCATCCCGGCGAAAGCCGGGAGCCAGTGTCTTTGTTCTGATTTGGCAGTTGGAAATCCCTGTCCTTTTCCGCGCCGTCCCGAGGCGCGGGCTACTTTTGTCTCGGCAAAAGTAGCCAAGACCATTTGCGCTGGAAGCGCCGGTCTCGCCGGCTCGGCTCGGTTGCCCTTGCTCCTGCCGCGCGCGCGCCGGTGCGAATTGATCACGCAAGCAACCATTGGTGATGGGCATTTCCCGCCCGCACATCCTTGCGTGCGCTCACCGGCGCGAGCTGCGGTCCAACGCACCCAGCGAAAGCCCCGGTTCGCCCTTGCTCGCGCTCGGCTTCGTCGCTGCAGCATCGCGGCAGCGCGCAAAGCTCACCTCGACACGGCCTGTCCTTCGAGTCGAGAGAAACCTGAGCGGCCTACACCGACGCAAACGCCTCGCGCGTCAGGTTGATCGGCTCACCCTGCGTGCACACCACATCATCCTCGATGCGGATGCCGCCGTAAACGCGGAACGCATCCACTTTCTTCCAGTTCACGTCGCGCGCAGCGGGCTTGCCGCGCAGTTCATCAAGCAGCATGTCGATGAAATACAGCCCCGGCTCGATGGTGGTGACCATGCCCGGTTGCAGTTCGCGGGTGAGGCGCAGAAACGGATGACCTTCCGGCTTGGCGATACTGCCGCCGCGCTGGTCGCGCTGGAAGCCGGCGACGTCGTGTACCTGGATACCGAGCAGGTGGCCCAGACCGTGTGGGAAAAAAGTGCCGGAAATGCCGTTCGCCACCGCGGCTTCCGCGCTGCAGGTGATGAAGCCCTGTGCATGCATGGCCTGCATCAGCACATGATGCGCGCGGATGTGCAGTTCCGGATAACTCCGGCCGGCGCGGACGCCATCGCAGAAGCCCTGCTGCGCGCGTTCCACCGCGTCGATCAATGCCTGGAATTCGCGTGCATCCGGCGCCGCGTAACTGCGGGTGATATCCGAGTTGTAACCGTGGAACGCGCCGCCGGCATCAATCAGGAACGAATGCGCATGTGTGGGTGGATTACGGTCGAAATGCGTGTAATGCAGTACCGCGCCGTGGCGATCCAGCGCGATGATGTTGTCGTAGGGCAACTGGTGTTCGGCCAGATGCGTGGCGGACAGATACGCCATATGGATCTCGAATTCGGATGCGCCGGCGCGGAACGCCGCTTCCGCCGCAACGTGCCCGCGCGCGCCGATGCGGCTGGCCACGCGCAGCATGGAAAGTTCGTATTCGGTCTTGAACGAGCGCTGCCAGTGCAGATAGTCCATCAAGGCTTGCGGATTTTCCGGCGCGTAGCCGTCCAGCGCCGCGCTGGCGTCGCCGACGATCGCGCAGCGCGCGGCATCCCTGGGCAGATGCTTGGGGGCTTCGTCCGCGTTGCGGATGGTGACGATCTCGAAATGCTCGACCCAGTAACCCGCGGGCGCGGCCGGCACCACGTGCCAGTAATCGCGGGGTTGCAGGAAGATCAGTTTCGGTTTCGCGCCCGGCGTGTAGACGATCCAGCTTCCCGGCGCATCGGTCAGCGGCAGCCAGTGCAGGAAATGCGGGTTGGCGCGGAACGGGTAATACGAATCGTCAAGAAATCGCAGCACCGGACGGCCGGCGGCGATCACCAGATGATCGCGTTGCGCCAGCCCGAGCGCGGCTTCGGCGCGGCGCTTCAGTTCGGAGAGATGCGAGGGATACAGACCTGCGAGATTGTCTTGAGGCGCGGCGGTCATGGCGGCTTGTTCTGTGCGGAAAGCGCCATGGTGACGCGAAGTCCGGCACGGTGCAAAGAGCTACGGCGGGGGCCCGTTTGCGCGACCGTGCCGAGAGGCCAGGCCGCGCGACCGCGCTGTTCGCGCGCGTTCCCGATGCGCGCAGCAAGGCAGATCGCAGACGCTGCCCACGAACCTGGAAGCGGGTTCCTACATGCCTTCCGGGCCATCCAGCCATTCAGCGAGCACGGTTTCGTCGGCATCCGACAGTGCGATGATGCGAAGCCCGGCCCAGTGCTGGCCCGGCACCGCGGCCGGTTCGCTCCATTGTTCATGGACGCCGGCTTCGAGCAGCCGCATGCGGCCCTCGCGGTCGGGCAGATGGAAGCGCACCTGATACAGCGCGTCGGCGTTGAGCATGCGCCGGCTGATCAGCATCATGCCGTTGCGGGACAGGTTGCCGATGCGGCCGATGTTCTCGCCGGTGAGTGCGTCGCTGACCTCGATCGGAGCGAGCGGAGGCTTGCGCGAGGCGCGGCGTTGCTCGGAGGTGCTCATTGATCAGTCCCGTTGTGGAGAAGCACTTGGCATCTCGCTCTTACCCACATGGTCATACTTCCGCAATCCATCAAACCCCCGGGGTTTGATGGCCCCTTTGCCAAGGGGGCTGAACACAACGTGTGTCCAGGCAGCTTCATGTCGCGGTGGCATTCTTGTCGCGTTGCGGCTTTCCACCGAATTGGTGGAGATTTGCAACCAGCGCATTCCATGCCCGATCGATCAACGTCTCGGATTGCTGCGGCAGCAGACGCGCCTGCTCCAGCACCATCAGGCGCGCAACCTGTTCCAGTCTGCGTTCCGGTGCGGCGGCGCCGCGTGCACTGACCAGCAGGCAGCGATTGGTGGCAAGCGTGTACCAGGCCAGTTTGCGTTGCACGCGCAGGCCTTGCTGATTGACGATGAACTCGAACCATGTGCCGAACGGCAGCGACCGCAGCCGCGTCAATGCGCGCTGCTCCTCGGCGTTGAGCGGTGTGCGCGGCGCGGACTCGCGTTCCGGTTTCGGCACGTCGTCGTCGCCGAGCCGTTGACGCGTTTTCAGGCGCACCGCAAGTTCGGTCTGGGTGGGCGGATCTTCGCGCGTGGATTGCGCGGGGGGCAGATCGAGCACACGTTGTGCCAGTTGCGCGGCTTCCGGGCCTTGCAGGCCGACCTGCGCCAGGCCGGCTTCCAGTTCCGCGCAGAGACGATCGTTGTCGCGATGTTCCGGTTCGCACAGCAATTCGTCGGCG
>DATNFU010000023.1:0-11114 GCA_035606235.1 Rhodanobacteraceae bacterium | reverse complement strand
GGCGTTGCCCGACGCATTCGACTGCGCAACCATCGTCGCTGAGATCGTTCGCGGTCGGCACGGTGGCCGCATGCTTCAGCGAGGCATACGCGCCGTGCAGGTCGAAATCGCGGCCGCCGAAGGCGTAAATATCCGCCAGCGCCGGCACCGAAGGATCGCCACTCATCACGTGGGTCGCACCGGAGGCGTGCGTCCAGCGATCCCACTCGTCATGGTTCTGCTGCGCCTGATTGAATAGCGATTGCGCTATATCGCTGCTGATTTTCGGAAACAGCCAGGTCAGCAGTTGCAGTTGCGAGCGATAGACATCCCAGCCCGAGAAGTTGGCGTACTGGATTTTCTGTGCGTCCTTGACGCGGTGAATGTGCTGGTCGAAGCCGCGGTATTCGCCGTTTTGATCGCTGAAAGTCGTGGGCTGCAACAACGTGTGATACAGCGCGGTGTAGAACATGCTGCGCTGATCCGATGTGCCGCCGGTGATGGCGATCCGGCTGAGTGCATCGTTCCATGCTGCATTCGCACGCTGACGTATCTGCTCCGGCGAAGTGCCTTGCGGAATTTCGGCATCGAGATTGGCGCGCGCATTGGCGAGGCTGACATAGGAGATGCCGACGCGCACATCCACCGTCGCGCCGTGGCTTGCATCGAAGCCGAGCCACGCGCCGGAACCTTTGCCGGCAGGGAGGAAGCGCTGGTCGCCGTAGCCGGTGCCGCCGTTCGCGGAGGTGCCATGCGCATGCACCGCGCCGTCATGCCAGGTGCCGGTTGCCGCGAATGGCTGATCGAATTGCGCCACGAAATACAGCGTGTAATAGCTGCGCCGATCGGCGTTGGACAGATAGCCGCAGAAATTGCCGCTGCTGACCGAGCCGCTGATGGCGCGCTTTGCACGATCGATCTGGACCGATGCATCGCTGCTGCCGACTTCGGAATCCGAGGTGCGCACCAGCAGGTTGGCTGGCTTGCCTGCGGGGAAGACAAAGCGCGCGATGCCGCTGCGCAAGGCCGCGCTCAATTCGACCGCGACGCCGTTGCCGAGCCGAACTCGGTAATCGCCCGGCGCGGCGTGTTCGTCGGCATGCGAGAAATCGCTGGCATAGCGACTGTCGTCGGCATCCAGCGCAGGCGAGATCGTGACCGGCAGCGTCACCGGCATGAACGGGATATCGCCGCTGGCGCCGGCACAACCGGTACCCGACAAATGCGTCAGGCTGAAACCGCGGATGCGGGTCGCATCGTATTGATAGCCGCCGGGCGCGGCGGTGCGATCGTGTTGCCCCTTGGTGTTCTCCGGGCTCCACTGCAACATGCCGAACGGCAGCGTGGCGCCGGGAAAAGTGTTGCCTCCGTTGCGGCTGCCGATCAGTGGATTGACTTCCGCTGCCGGCGAAGGCGGTGCTGCTTGCGCGGAAAAGTTCGCTGTCGCAAGCAACAGCGTTGCGATCAATGCGCGGCGGAGCGACTCAGGCATGGGCTTGCCCTTCCGTTGCGGGTGCGAGCGACTGCGGTACGCGCGAACCGCGCAAACCGTAGAACACGATGTAGGCGTAGCAGGCCAGCGGCAGCACGAACGCGTGCTGCACGCCGATGTGGTCCGCCAGCGCGCCCTGCGCCAGCGGAATCACCGCGCCGCCCACGATCGCCATCACCAGCAGGCTTGAGACCTTGCCGGTCAGCGCGCCGAATTTCTCGATCCCGAGCGTGAAGATATTGGGAAACATCACCGAGTTGAACAGGCCGACCGCCACCACGCTCCACATCGCCACCGCTCCCTGCGACAGCATGGTCGTCAGCACCAGTGCGCCGGCGATCGTTGCCGCCGCGGCGAGCAGCTTGCGTGTATCCAGGCGCGTCAGCAGCGCCGAACCGATGAAGCGGCCGACCATCGCGCCACCCCAGTACAGCGATACGAATCCCGCCGCGCGCGCCTGGCTCATCGCGCCGATCTGCGGCAGCGAGAGGTAATTGATCATGAAGCTGCCCAGCGAAACTTCCGCGCCGACGTACACGAAGATTGCCAGCATGCCGAGCCACACGCGGCGTTGCTTGAGTGCGTCGGCGAAGCGGTGTCGCGCATCATCGGCCTCGTTGACGTCCATTACCGGCGGCAGCCGGAACAGCCAGACCATCGCGGCCAGCGCGAACAGCACCAGCGCAATGCCCAAATACGGCCATTGCACCATCTGCGCCTGCTGCAGGCGATAAACCATCTGTTGCGCGGGCGACAACTTCGACAGTTCCGCCGCGCCCAGCACGGCGGTCGAAAGTATCAACAGGCCGCCGAGTTTCGGCGCCAGCGTGGTGCCCAGCGAATTCAGCGCCTGCGCGAGGTTCAACCGGCTGGACGCCAGCCGCGGTTCGCCCAGCATGCTGACGTAAGGGTTTGCGGCAACCTGCAACAAGGTGATGCCGCTGGCCAGCACGAAGAACGCGAACAGGAACAGTGGATACGATTGCGCCTGTGCGGCGGGAATGAACAGCAGCGCGCCGACGCCGGTTACGCCAAGGCCCGCGATGATGCTCAAGCGATAGCCGATCCGCGATACCACCTTGCCCGAGGGCAACGACATCACGAAGTACGCGCCGAAGAAGGTGAACTGCACCAGCATTACCTGCGCGTAGTCCAGCGTGAACACCGATTTCAGGTGCGGGATCAGCACGTCGTTGAGGACGGTGATGAACCCCCACATGAAAAAAATCGTGGTGACCACGGCAAGTGCGGTGCGCGGGCTGGCGGCTTTCGTTTGCATGCGCATTCCCGGAACTTGTGGTGTGCGCGGGCGCACGATTGGCTAGCTTGCCACAAGCGGCGCGGCTCGCTCAGGGACTTTGGTCATGGTCAGTCACGCGCGGCCTGCCCGTGAATGCCGCAACCCGCGGCAGCGAGCGCTTCGCCCATTGTCCCGAGCCGACGATCACCACCAGCAAGGCGGCGGTGCCGGTGAACTCGCCGCCGCCAGGGCGCTTTCATGCTTGCGCCCCGGCCCGCAATCGATCGAGCAATGCCACCACGCGCCGTTCGATTTCGTCGCGAATCGCGCGAAACGGGTCATCCGCAGGCGCCGGTGGGACAGCACGAAGAGGCTTCGGCGGTTGAGGGACGTCCGCAACATGCCTCCACTTGCGGCGCATGCGAGCCGGGCGCCGAATACGTGGTTGCCTCGCCATGGGTGTGGAACGTCTCCCAGCGCACGCCTTGCGGGTCTTCCGCCCAATATTTGTCCGAATGCGCATAACAGCAGGTCGTACCGCGCTCGGCGAGCGCCACCGCATCCGCGGCGACCAGGCGCGCACCGATTTCCTCCAGCTCCGCGTCGTTCCCGGCCTGCAGGCCGAGATGATCCACGCCGGCCGCACGCTCACGCTGCGAGATCGCGAAGTTCACGTGCGGGTCGTCCAGCATCCATTTGGCGTAATCGGGCTTGCGCACGTTCGGCGCCGAACCGAAGAGGGTGGAATAAAAGCCGATGCTGGCATCCAGATCGGTGACATTGATATGCACATGGAAGCGTTTCATGAGCGCTTTCTCCGTTGGCCAGGTGCGCATGACGGCGCGCAAATTGCGGCATCGTTGCCGCAGCAGTTTTCCGTGAGGAAGGCGAGCAGTGCGTGCATGCACGCGTAATCGGCGCGGCAGCGGATGCTGCGGCCCTCGCGCACGTCGCGCACCAGTCCGGCGCGACGCAGCACGTTGAGGTGGTTGCTCAGGGTGGCGCCCGGCAATTTCAGGCGGTCGCCGATTGCGCCCACCGCCAAGCCTTCATCCCCGGCTTGAACCAGCATCCGGTAGGCGGCAAGGCGGCTGTCCTGCGCCAAAGCGCCCAATGCCCGTACTGCATCATTTGATTTCATAATTCCGGAATTATAGAAATAATTTTCGTGTCGTCAAGTGGCATGCATGGGCGCCCCGGAAATCGCTTCGACGGACTGTTCCCGCACGTATGCCCGATTGCCGATGCGCTCGTGCGTGCGCGGCTGCATCATCGCGTGTTAGCTTGTTGCAATACCGTGCTGCAGGGATATTTTGAGCATGACTGTCATTTCCCGGCTGCGATACGTGGCGCGCGTTCTCCCGCTGCTTGCGGTGATGCTGGCCGCGCCCGCGACGCACGCCGCAGATCATGTCGCGGATGTCGATCCGATGGTTGGTACCGGTGGCGATGGCCACACGTTTCCCGGCGCCACGGTGCCGTTTGGCATGATCCAGTTGAGCCCGGACACGGCGATGCCGGACTTTCATCACGCCTACAAGTGGGCGGCCGGCTATCGCTACGACGATCACAGCATCCTCGGGTTTTCGCACACGCATTTTTCCGGCAGCGGGCATTCGGATCTCGGCGACGTGCTGCTGATGCCGGGCGTGGGCAAGCCGCAACTCGATTCCGGCGATCCGGACCGGCCGGGCAGCGGGTATCGCTCGCGTTTCGATCACAAGAGCGAAATCGCGCAGCCGGGTTACTACGCGGTGACGTTGCAGGATTCGGGCGTGCGCGTGGAGCTGACCGCGAACGCGCGCGTGGGCTGGCATCGCTACACGTTTCCGCAAGGGCAGGCCGCGCACGTGCTGCTGGATCTTCGCCCCAGCATTTACGACTACCCGGGCAAGGTGCTGTGGTCGCGGCTGCGCGTACGCGATGATGGAACGGTCAGCGGTTATCGCGAAACGCGCGGCTGGGCGCCAGGACGGCAACTGTATTTCGCGATCCGCTTTTCGCAGCCGATCGTCGCGCATCAATTGGTCAATCGCGAAACCGACATTCCGTACAAGGGCTTCAAGGGACCGGATGCGAACCCGGCCGGCACCGACGCGATCGCCGGCAAGCAACTGGAAGGCGTATTCGAGTTTGGTGAACTCAAATCGCCGCTGCTGGTGAAGGTGGCGATCTCGGGCGTGAGCGAAGCCAACGCGATCGCCAATCTGGATGCGGACGGCAAGGGTTGGGATTTCGACGCGCAGCGCGCGGCTGCCAGCGACGCATGGGCGCAGGCCCTGTCGGCAATTGACGTGGATGCCGCGCCGGAGGTGCGCACCAATTTCTACACTGCGCTGTACCACGCGCTGATAGCGCCGAACCTGGCGATGGACGTGAACGGCGACTACCGCGGGCCCGATCACGGCGTGCATCGCGCCGAGGGCTTCACCTTCTATTCGACGTGGTCGCTGTGGGACGTCTACCGCGCGCAGCAGCCGCTGATGACGCTGATCCAGCCGCCAAGACGCGTCGGTGATTTCGTACAGTCGCTGATCGCGGCCCAGCAGGCGAGTCCGTTCGGCATCCTGCCGGTGTGGGCGTACCAGGGGTTGGAGACCTGGTGCATGATCGGCTACCACGCCGTGCCGGTAATCGCCGATGCCTACATGAAAGGCATTCGCGGCTTCGATGCCGATGCCGCGCTGAAGGCAATGGTCGCCAGCGCGACGTATGCACCTTACGGCGATCTGCGCGACACCATGCGCCTCGGCTACGTGCCCGAGGACCGCGAACCCGAATCGGTTTCGAAGACGCTCGAATACGCGTTCGACGACTGGACGATCGCGCGTATGGCCAAGGCGATGGGCAAGGACGACGTGGCCGCGCAATTCGAAAAGCGCGCCGGCAACTGGCGCAACGTGTTCGATCCATCGGTCGGCTTCGCAAGGCCGAAGTTGAGCAACGGACAATTCCGTGCGCCGTTCGATCCGGCGCGCGCGGGCGAGGGCAGCGGCTTCACCGAAGGCAATGCCTGGCAGTACTCGTGGTACGAGCCGCAGGACGTCGCCGGCCTGAGCCGGTTGCTGGGTGGCGACGACAAGCTGGTTGCGAAGCTCGATGCCGTGTTCGACGCGAAGATCGACCCGAAGGTGTTCGCCAAACTTGAGGATGTCTCAGGTCTGATCGGCTGGTACGCGCACGGCAACGAGCCCAGCCATCACATTGCGTACCTGTACGACTACGCCCGCGCGCCGTGGAAGACGCAGCAAAGGTTGGCGCAGATCATGCGCTCGCAATATGCGCCCACGCCCTCAGGGTTGGCCGGCAACGACGACCTCGGCCAGATGTCGGCGTGGTACATCTTCACGGCGCTGGGCTTCTATCCGGTCGCGCCCGCCAGCGACCAGTACGTGATCGGCCGGCCGTTCGTGCGCCGTGCGGTATTGCATCTGCCCAACGGCAAGACCTTCACGATCGTTGCCGACCATCTGGATGCTGCGCATCCCTACGTCGGCAGCGTGTCGCTCGACGGCAAGCCGCTGCAGCGCGTCTGGATCGGCCACGACGAAATCATGGCCGGTGGCGAATTGCATTTCACGATGTCCGCGCAGCCGAACAGGCAGTGGGGGACGCAGCCGCAGGATCGGCCGTATTCGATGAGTGCGTATCCCTGAGTGGCGGAGCAAGAGACAGGGAACAACTTGTCGTCATTCCGGCGAGAGCCGGAATCCATTTTGCTTCGCGCCGAAGAGCCAAGATCGAAATGGATTCCGGGTTCCGTTCGCGTCAAGCCGCGAATGGCCCCGGAATGACGAAGACGGGACTGGGTCACTCGAAGGCACGTTGCGGGTCGCCGGAGCGCAGGCAGCGGAGCGTACACGTCAGCAAATGAGGATGCCGAGCCGCGGCGCGCAAGCTGCCGAGCGCAGCAGCTCCGCAGAGGTTCTCAATCGATCGCCAGCTTCTTGAGCTTGTAGCGCAATGCACGAAAGGTGATGCCGAGCTTGCGGGCCGCAGCGGTCTTGTTGTAGCGGGTTTCCTTCAGTGCGCGCAGGATCGCCTCGCGTTCGACATTGGAGATGTAGTCGTCCAGCGCCACGCCATCACCGCCGGCCATGGCCTCTTCATCGTCGTCGTCGTACTCATCATCGTCGTCGCGCGCGCGTCGCGATGGATTCAACATCAGGTCGACGATTTCGATCACCCCATGCTCGCACAGCGCGACCGCGCGCTCGAGAATATTCTCCAGCTCACGCACGTTGCCGGGAAAATCGTATTCGGTGAGCGCCGCGAGCGCCTCGGGCTTCAACCGGGGCGCGGCAATGCCCGACTGCTCGGCCAAGCGGTCGAGAATGCGCACCGCCAGCTTCGGTACGTCGTTGCGGCGTTCGCGCAGCGGCGGCACGCGCAGTTCGATCACGTTGATGCGATAGAACAAATCCTGGCGGAACTGGCCCGCTTGCGTCAGACGGCCCAGATCCTTGTGGGTGGCGGAAAGGATGCGTACGTCCACCACCGCTTCGCCGCGTCCGCCGATCGGGCGCACCGCCTTTTCCTGGATCACGCGCAGCAGTTTCACCTGCATGTGCAGCGGCAATTCCGCGACTTCATCCAGAAACAGCGTGCCGCCGTTGGCCGCCTGGAACAGGCCGTCCTTGTCGGCGTGCGCGCCGGTGAACGAACCCTTCTTGTGGCCGAAGAATTCGCTTTCCATCAGTTCGGAGGGAATCGCGCCGCAGTTCACCGGCACGAATGGGCCGCCGGCGCGCGGGCCCTGCTCGTGGATCAAGCGCGCGACCAATTCCTTGCCGACGCCGGATTCGCCGCTGATATACACCGGCGCCTGACTGCGCGAGAGCTTGTCGATGCGCGCGCGCACTTCCAGGATCGCCGGCGAATCGCCGATCAGGCGACCCTGCATCGGCGTGCCCTCGCCATGCTTTTCCTGGGCGAGGCGCAGCGCGGTCTGCACCATCCGGCGCAGCATGTTGATGTCCACCGGCTTGGAGACGAAATCGAACGCGCCCGCTTTCAGCGCATCCACCGCTGCCTCGACATTGCCATAGGCGGTGATCATCGCGACCGGTGTGTCGGGATACTGACGCGCGATCAACTCGATCAGCTCCTGGCCGGTGCCATCCGGCAGGCGCATGTCGGTGAAGCACAGGTCGTAGGCTTGTTCGGCGAGCAGCCGCTTGGCTTCGGCCACATTGGCGGCCGCATCCACGTTGAGGTCCATGCGCCCGAGCGTGATGCTCAGCAATTCGCGGATGTCGCGCTCGTCATCAACGACCAGAACGGTCTGCTTGGCTGTACCCATGAACCCCAAATCCCCGCAATTCGCACGTGCGAGGGTAGCGCGTGCGGCGCTCGGGGGCAAAGCGATAGATCACGTTTCGACGCCTTTTGGCATCCTCACCGGTGCGGTCAGGGTGATGCGGAAACAACTGCCGCCGCCGGCGACCGGCACGTATTCGAGCCCGGCCTGATTGGCATCGCACATTTGCCGCGCGAGATAAAGCCCGAGACCCGTGCCGTATTCGTGGGTGGTGAAGAACGGCTCGAAAATCTGCGCGGCGACTTTCGGCGGGATGCCCGGCCCGCGATCGATCACCTCGATCAAAGGCGGCCCGTCGTCGCTGGCCAGCCTCGCCACGATCATCACCCGTGCGGATTCGTCGGGCATGCGGCCATAGCGCAGTGCGTTCTGCACCAGGTTCCACACCACCTGCTGCAGGTGTTGCGGATCGGCCAGCGCTTCCACCGCGTGCGGATAGAGGAGGGCGCGCAGGTTGTCGGCGCCGAGATCGTTGGCTTCCTTGTATTCATCCACGAAGGTCAGCACCCAGGCATTCAGGTCCAGTGCCTCGGGTCGCGAGCGTTCGCGCCGCGACAACTGCAGGATGTTCTCGATGATCTCGTTCAATCGCCCGCAGTGGTTGTTGATGATTTCGACCATGCGCTGGTCGGATTCCGGCAGTTCGTGCGACTCGGCCAGCAGTTGCGCGGAATAGCGGATCGCCGCCAGCGGGTTGCGGATCTCGTGCGCGATCGAGGCGGACAACCGGCCCAGCGTGTTCAACGTCAACTGCTCGGCGCGGCGTGACACCAATGATGTGTCGTCCAGAAAGATCAGCACGTGCGAGTCGTCGTTGGCCGCCAGGCGCGTGAAGCGCGGCACCACTTCCGGCACGCCCTCGGCCAACGCGATCGCACTGGTGTCGAGCTTGTGGGTCGTGCGCCAGTGATACAGCCGACGCGACAACTCCGGCGCGACCTCGCCGAGGTTGCGTTTATCCAGCGCGGGGTTGCCGAGCAGCATCCACGCCGATTCGTTGATCTGGTGGATATGGTTGGCGTCATCCACCAGCAGCACGCCGGTTTTCATGCGGCGGATGATCAGCTCGTTGACCTGGCTGAGATTGGCAAGATCCAGTCCGCGCCGTTCCGCCAGTGCCTCGCTGGCGCGCATCTGCGTGCCGAGCGCGTAGCACAGCGCGGCGGTGGCGAAATAGGCCAGTCCGAACAGGCCGGACTCCAGCAGGTTGCGACCGGTGTCGCCGTTGCCGGCCAGCGCCTGTCCAACCATCGCCAGCGCAGCCAACGCCGCGAACAAGCCGGCCAGTCGTGGCGGCAGCAGCAGCGCGCCGGCGCCGACGTTGATCACCAGCATCGCCGCGATGCCGGTGTGCGCGGCCGGCATCATCAGCGTCGCCAGCAAGGCGGCGGCGACATCCGCGCCGAGACTGGCGCTGACGCTTGCCGTCAACAGGCGCGGCATTTGCCGCGTGCGCAGCAGCGCCACCAGGGCAAACAGCAAATACACCGCCGCGGTCAGCCGCGCCAGCGTCGGGGCGCGCACCGGCAGCCAGTTGACCGCGACTTCGCTGAAGGACAACGCCACGTATACCAGCGCCTGCAGCACGCGGAACAGATTCAGCACATACAGTTCGCGGCGAATGGTTTCGCCGGCAACCGGTGCGTGCGGGACGAGCGCGGAGCGGGAGGCAGTGGTCGACACGGCGCGATCATCGGGCCTGCGCGGCGCGGGCACAAGGGCTTGATTTCCCTTTGTGACGAAAATCTCCAGACGTCACTCCGGCGCAGGCCGGAAGCTCGCGTCTTGGTTGTTCGACATCCCCGCGTTTTCCGCGCGCATCGGAGGCGCACGGTTACGCTTGTTTCGACGCAGGAGCGCGCCTGCGTCTGAGCCCGCCCGAAGACCGTCCTTGTCCGCATCGCGGCCAGGTTGGACTTGACGGCGAGTTCCCGCAACAATACGCGGCTGTCGCAAATCTGATGCGCATCCCTGCGCGTGAAAGCAGCCATTCTCGGCCGCACTTCTCAAAAGGGCACACGATGAATTTTCACGAATACCAAGCCAAGCAATTGTTCGCCGAGTTCGGCATTCCGGTTCCTGCCGGCAGGATCGCGGGAACGCCAGAGGCCGCGGTGGAAGCCGCGCGCGCGCTGGGCGGCGAGCAGTGGATGGTGAAGGCGCAGATCCACGCGGGCGGCCGCGGCAAGGCCGGCGGCGTGAAGTTCTGCAAATCGGTGGATGAAGTGAAAGCGGCGGCGGCCGGCATGCTCGGTCGAAACATGCAGACCTACCAATCCGGCGGCCGCGCGCTGCCGGTGAACCTGGTGCTGATCACCGAAGCCACGGATATCGCGCGCGAGCTGTATCTCTCGATACTGGTGGATCGCGGCGCGAAAGCGGTCGCGTTCATCGCGTCCGCGCGCGGCGGCGTGGATATCGAGCAGGTTGCGCGCGAAACGCCGGATGACATCCATACCGTGCTGGTCGATTTCGTGCAGGGTTTGCAGCCCTACCAGTGCCGCAAGCTCGGGTTCGCGATGGGGCTCAACCCCAAGCAGGTGAACCAGCTCACCAAGGTGATGCTCGGCATGTACAAGCTGTTCAACGAGAAGGATCTGTCGCTGATCGAACTGAACCCGCTGGCGATCGTCAAATCCGGGGATCTGTTCGCGCTGGACGGCAAGGTCAATTCCGACGACAACGCGGAGTTCCGCCATCCCAAACTGGCCGCGATGCGCGACATCTCGCAGGAGGATCCCGCCGAAGCCGAAGCCGCCGCCAATCACCTCAACTACGTGACGATGGACGGTTCGATCGGCTGCATGGTCAACGGTGCCGGCCTGGCGATGGCCACGATGGACGTGATCAAGCTGGCGGGCGGCGAGCCGGCCAACTTCCTCGACGTCGGCGGCGGCGCCACCAAGGAGCGCGTGACCGAGGCGTTCAAGCTGATCCTGTCCTCGGACAAGGTGCGCTGCATCCTGGTCAACATCTTCGGCGGCATCGTGCGCTGCGACCTGATCGCCGAGGGCATCATCGCCGCGGTCAAGGAAGTGGGCCTGAAGATTCCCGTGGTGGTGCGCCTGCAGGGCACCAATGTC
>DATNFU010000022.1:0-24820 GCA_035606235.1 Rhodanobacteraceae bacterium | reverse complement strand
CGCAGGATCGGCGTGCGCTGCGGGGGCTTGTCGTAGAAACCCATCGCCCCGGTGCCGCGCGGCAGGGCCGCCAGCAACTCCATGCCTTGCACCACGCGGCCGACCACCGCGATATTGCGATCGAGCTGGCGCGGCGCCTGTCCGATCACTGCATACAGTTCCGTGCCTGGCCCGGAATCCGGCGCGTTGTCGCGACCGGCGCCGACCATGCCGTAGCAATGCGCAAGCCAGGTTTTGCCGGCTTCCGGATCGCGCGCGACTGGAAAGCCGCCGCTGAAGCCGACCTGCGGTGCATATACATCGCCATCGGGCAACCGCGTGAATGGCAGCGACGCCGAGATGTTGCGTTCGAACTCCGCGGGCACCGTGGCTTTCGCCGAACCGATCGATCTCTTGTGCGTCGGGTGATCGGTTTCCGCTTCCGGATCGCCCCACTGTGTGACGAAGTTGTCCTGTACGCGCAGGATGGCCAAACCATCCCAGTAATGCTCGTGCGCCAGTGTGCGGATGTTTTGCGCGTGCAGCGGCGCGTAATTCGGCGCCAGTTCGATCACCACGCGCCCGCCCGGCAGATCCATGTACAACGTGTTGGCCGGGTCGAGTGGGCGCCAATCCGAAGGTTTCGACGCCTCCAGGATCTGTTGCATGGTCGGGGCGGATTTCACGGCCGACGGCTTGGCCAATTCGGCAGCGCGATCTCTCGCCACGGCAGCGGACGCCAGCGCCGCGAGCGCGACAAGTGCCGCGAAATTCGCACATACTGAAATCGTTTTCATCGTCGTTTCCCTCGGTCGCGTTTCGCGTACCGGCGCGACTGTACAACATCGAGCGGACCCGGAGACAGCTCATGGATGCATTATTGAAAGGCAAAGTGGCGCTGGTCACCGGCGCTTCGTCGGGCATTGGGGAAGCCTGTGCCTTGCTGCTGGCCAAACGCGGCGCGCGCGTGGCGATCGCCGCGCGGCGCGAGCAGCGTCTGCAATCGCTGGCAAAGCGTATTTGTGACGAAGGAGGCGAGGCGCTGGTGCTGACCGTCGATCTCGCGCGCGAAGATGAGGCGCAACGCATGGTGCGCGAAGCCGAGGCGACATTCGGGCGGCTCGACATTTTGGTCAACAATGCCGGTGTGATGTATCTGGAACCGATCGATGGCGCCGACCTTTCGCGCTGGCGGCACATGTTCGAATTGAACGTGTTCGGCCTGATCGCCGCCACCCAGGCCGCGTTGCCGGGCATGCGCTCACGCCGCGATGGTCACATCATCAATATCGCCTCGACCGCGGGTCGCATGGCGACCGCCACTGCCGGCGGTTACTCCGCGAGCAAGTTCGCGGTGGTGGCGTTTACCGAATCGCTGCGCAAGGAGACGTTCAAGGACAACATCCGGGTGACGGTAATCGAGCCCGGCGTGGTCGAGACCGAGCTGCGCGAGCACATCGCGCACGCGGATACCCGAACGGCGATCAACGCCTGGGCTGATTCGATGCGGCAACTGCAAGGCATCGATGTCGCCAATGCCGTGCTGTATTGCGTGAGCCAACCCGATCGCGTCAATGTCAACGAGATACTGATGCGACCGACCGATCAGGAGCGGTGAGGGCTCGTAGCGATCGTCATTGCGGGCGAGAGCGCCCGGCTCAGGGCGCGTGAGCGTTTTCGACGATCCGTTCAATCGCCACGTCAAGATAGCGGCGGGCGTATGCCGGGCCGATCTGCGCGAACACCCGCCGCGCCTGCGCGACACGTTGATCATCGGGCGCGTATACGAACAGGAACGCGCCGCCGTCGCGGGCGAGATCGGCGTCCTCGCGGATGTAGCCGGTTTCGGTGCCGGCGAACTCCACCAGCCGCTGCTCCATGCGTTCGAGCCAGTTCGCGCCGTGGCGCGATTCCAGTTGCCCGGTCACGAACTCGCCGGTTGCGGCGCGCACGTCTTCGGGCGGTGCGCCGGCATCCCTCAAGGCGTGTTCAGCGGCTTCCGCATCGGCGAGATTGCGATAGCCCGCAACGATGTAATGGCGTGGGTAGAAGGTGCCAAACGAGGTGTCGCCTTCCTTGAAGAATGCCCAGTGCTTGCTCATGGCGCGATCTCCCGTGGCTGTGGAAGGAGCATCTGCACTCCATCCTAACCAGCGCGCCTTACGGCGGCGTGAAGCCGCTCACTTCACAGGCATGCCCGGCCGTGCGCCGGCGTCGACATCGAGCAGGAACAATTGATCGCCGCCGCTGCCGGCCGAAAGGATCATTCCTTCCGATACGCCGAAGCGCATCTTGCGCGGGCTGAGATTGGCGATGAACACCACGTGTCGGCCAACCAATTTCTGCGGCTCGGCGTAGGCAGCCTTGATACCGGAAAAAATCTGCCGCGTGCCGAGTTCGCCGGCATCCAGTTCGAAACGCAGCAGCTTGTCGGAGCCTTCGACTGGCTCGCATGTCAGCACCTTGCCGATGCGCAGGTCGAGTTTGGAGAAGTCCTCGATCGAGATGGTCGCGGGATGCGGAGCGCTGGAAGCGGGGCTTGAGGCGACAACTTTCGTCTGATCGGCAGTCTGATTCATCGGGTCGGTTCCGGTGGCCGTGCTGTTGCTCGCTTGCCCGCTTGCGGAAGAGGGCTGGGGTGAGGGAGAGACCTGCGTGGGACTCGGTTGCAGCGATTCCTTCGATGCCTCGATCATGGCCTCGATTTTCTTCGGATCCACGCGTGTCATCAACGTTTCGAATTTCTGGATCTTGTGATCGAGCAAGAGAGTGTCCGCTTGGTCGAAACGCTGGAATTGCTCGCCCAGGAATGCTTCCACCCGCGAAACGGTTGTCGGAATGACCGGCTTGAGATAAATCGCCAGCAGCCGGAAGAAATTGAGGGCGAGCGTGCACACCTGCTGCAACTCCGCGTGGCGTTGCACATCTTTCGCCATGGACCAGGGCTTCCATTCCGCGATCAGCCCGTTGATGTAGTCGGCCTCGATGATGAGGTCGCGGATCGCTTGCGCGTAATTTCTGCGTTCGTAGTGCCGTTGCCGGGAATCCAGTTGACGCAGGCGATCACGCGCGACGCGGTAGTGATTCGCGTATTCGTCATCGAGCTTCTCTGCGAGTTTCCCATCGAAGTGCTTCTCGATGAACCCCGCAGTGCGGCTGGCGATGTTTACCCACTTGCCGACCAGGTGCGAGTTGACGCGCTCCTCGAACGCCTTCAGATCCAGATCAATGTCGGCCAATGTCGGGCCGAGCATCGAGGCCAGGTAGTAGCGCAGGTAATCCGCATCCAGATGATCGAGCCAGGTGCGCGCATTGATGAAGGTGCCGCGCGACTTCGACATTTTGGCGCCGTCCACGGTCAGGAAGCCGTGCACGTTCACCGCGGTGGGCATGCGCAGCTTCGCCCCATGCAGCATCGCTGGCCAGAACAGCGTGTGGAAATAGATGATGTCCTTGCCGATGAAGTGCACAAGCTCCGTGTCGTCGGTATCCATGCGTGTGAAGCGGTCGAAATCCAGCGGCGTCAGCGCGCCGTGCCGACGCTCGCACAATTCCTTGAACGCAGCGAGATAACCAACCGGCGCATCCACCCACACGTAGAAATACTTGCCGGGCTGGTCGGGGATTTCGAAACCGAAATAAGGCGCATCGCGCGACACGTCCCAGCTGCGCAGGCCGTCGGCGAACCACTCCTGCAGCTTGTTGACCACTTCCGCCTGCAGACCGCCGGCTTCGCGGCGTTCTTGCAGCCAGCCTTGCAGCAGTTCCTCGAAATCGGCGAGCTTGACGAACAGGTGCCGCGATTCCTTTTCGACCGGCTTGGCGCCCGACACCACCGAATACGGCTCGATCAAGTCCATCGGCGTGTAGGTCTTGCCGCAGACCTCGCACGCGTCGCCGTACTGATCCTTCGAATGGCAATTCGGGCACTCGCCCTTGATGAAGCGATCCGGCAGAAACATCTCCTTCACCGGATCGTAAAGCTGCTGCACCGGCCGCGATTCGACGTGCCCGCCGCGCTCCAGCGCGCGCCAGATGTGATAAGTCAGTTCACGATTGGTTGCGCTGTCGGTGCTGGAGTAGTGGTCGTAGCGCACGCCGAAATCGTGCAGGTCGGCGGTGTGCTGCTTCCACACGCCTCCGATCAACGCCTGCGGCGTGATTCCTTCGCGCTGCGCGCGCAACATGATCGAGGTGCCGTGCGCATCATCGGCGCAGACGAAATGGGCCGTGTGCCCGGCCATCCGCATCGCGCGTACCCAGATGTCGCCCTGCACGTGTTCGACGACATGTCCGATGTGGATCGGGCCATTGGCGTAGGGCAGCGCGCAGGTGACGAGCAGTTCGCGGGACATCGCAGGCTTTGGAATCGAAAACAATCGCGGATTATGGCATGTTGACGCGGTACACCACGAACCCGGATTTCTCTGCCACCGTGTTGTAAAGCCGCATAGCGGCCGCGTTGGTTTCGTGCGTGTGCCAGTACACGCGCCTCGATCCGGCTGCCCACGCGCGCTCGCAGACGGCTTCGATCAGCGCGCGGCCGACGCCGCACCCGCGTGCTTCGCTCGCGGTGAACAGGTCCTGCATGTAGCAGACCTGCTCGATCGAGATCATGCTGCGATGAAACATGTAATGTGCGATGCCGACGATGCGGCCGTGCAGTTCCGCGACCAGCGCATGCACCGGCTCGCTTTCATCGAAGAAGCGAGTCCATATTGTTCGCGTGATTTGTTCCGGCAACGCGGAGGCGTCCGAACGCCCGTAGAAAGCGTTATAGCCGTCCCAGAGCGGTCGCCATTGCGGATAATCGGTTTCAACAGCGGAGCGGATGAGAACTTCGGTATTCACGATTGACAACAGGGCGGGCGGGGCTGGCAAGCAGCGTGGATGTGTTGACGCCGGGCTTCGCTGCGCTCAGCCTACGCGAGCTAGGCATTTCATCGGTTGATCAGGAAGCCATACTGCCTTTCCTGGTCAGGTATTTCTCGGCTTCATGACTTGCGAACAGGCGCCACGCATAGAAGATCGCGAGTGCAGCCGGCACCCAGTTGCCAACGGCTGCGCCCACTGCTTCCGCAGTGCCCGGCTGTACCTGGAAAACGGGGTGCGAGGAAGGGTGGAGCGCGGTGTAGATGAAAGTAGCGGTGAGCCCCAATGAAAACAGGATGGACGCTGCGAGCGCCCATTTTGGACGCGCGATGGTTGCGTAAAGTACCGCACCGACTGCTCCGGTCAATGAAATTTGCACAACAACTGCGGTCAGGAATCTGTCCCAGGAAAACAGCGGGTTTACCGCAAACTTCAGCTCAAAGAAGAGACGCACTACTCCCCAAAATGCAAATGTCAGAAGCAGCACACTCAAGCATTGCGTGATCCAAATCAGAATCGGCTCTTTTACATCGTCCATTTCGTTCGAGCGAATCTACTCGCCTGATTTCCGCACCCACACCTGCGACCTGCCCAAGAGCGAGAAACCGATATAGCCGTGCACATCGAGTTTTTGCCCGTTATCGGTAAGTGACAATTTCACCTTGTAGGTCTTGCCGTTCTTGGGATCGAGGATCTGGCCGCCATCCCACACGTCGCCGTCTTTTTTGACGCCCCACATGATGGTCATGCCTTCCACAGGTTGGTTGTGGCGTGCGCCTTCGCACTTGTCGCAAGTGGGATGCGGGCCCTGCTCGGAGAACAGCACCTGCTTGACCACGCCTTGCAGCGTGCCGTCCGGCGCCTCGTTGATTTCGATGATGGATTTGGGCCTGCCGGTTTCGTCGTCCACCTGCGTCCAGGTGCCGACCGGCGTGTCGGAAGCGGCGAGGGCCTGCAGGCTCGGCAGCAACAGGGCGAGTGCGAATAGCGCGGAACGGAATGCGAGGCGCATGGGATGCTCTCCGGATGTCCGACAGAGCGTGCTCGCGGTGCGCGTACCCGTCAAGTCCTCACAATGTAGGCCATGGAGGGCCGTGCTGAGCGAGCCTGGCGCATGGCGCCGAGCCTCGCAGCGTCAAACGGGAGCAAGGCACGATTGCTCGACCACGGAGGACGTGCGAGTTCGTGCCGACCCGCTTGACGCGAGAAGCGCAGGGGAGTTTCCGCGACACGATGTCGCTGAAATCGTCATGCCGCCGCGAATGGCTTCGGTTATTTTCCCCGAAAGGAAAGTGACCCGCTCGCTCTGCGAGCGGAACCGTGCCTCTGGCATAATTGCCGTTTGCATTCGTTGTCATCCGCCCGAGCGCCCATGCCTTCCCTTACCGAATCCCGCGTCCGCGAGTTGCTCGCGGGCATCATTGATCCGCATACCGACACCGACTTGATCGCGTCCGGCGCGGTGCGCGCGGTGGGTGTGGACGGTGATCGCGTGGCGGTGGAGATCGCGCTGGGCTATCCGGCGCGCTCGTATCACGACGAACTCGCCGCGCAGATCAAGCGCACGCTTGCAGCCGATGCCGCGATCGCGCAAGCCACCGTGTCGGTGACGACGCGCATCGTCGCGCACAAGGTGCAGGACAAACTCACGCCCATGCCGGGTGTGAAGAACATCATCGCGGTCGCGTCCGGCAAAGGCGGCGTGGGCAAGTCAACGGTCGCGGCGAATCTGGCGCTTGCCTTGAGCGCGGAAGGCGCGAGCGTCGGTGTGCTGGATGCGGATATCTATGGTCCCAGTCAGCCGCGCATGTTCGGCATCGAGGGCCGGCCCGATTCGCCGGACGGCCGCAGCATCGAGCCGATGGTGAATCACGGCGTGCAGCTGATGTCCATCGGGTTCCTGGTGGCCGAGGACACGCCGATGATCTGGCGCGGGCCGATGGTGACGCAGGCGCTGACGCAGTTGTTGAACGATACCCGCTGGCGCGACCTGGACTATCTGGTGATCGACCTGCCGCCCGGCACCGGCGATATCCAGTTGACGCTGTGCCAGCGCGTGCCGGTCGCGGGTGCGCTGATCGTGACCACGCCGCAGGACATCGCGCTGCTGGATGCGAAGAAGGGGCTGAAGATGTTCGAGAAGGTCGAGGTGCCGGTGCTCGGCATCATCGAGAACATGGCCACGCACATCTGTTCCCATTGCGGCCACGAGGAACACGTGTTCGGCACGGGCGGCGGCGAGAAGATGGCGCAACAATATCATGTGCCGTTGCTGGGTTCGCTGCCGCTGGATATCCGGATCAGGGAACAGGCAGACGGCGGCAAGCCAACTGTCGCCGCGATCCCCGATTCCGATATCGCCGCGCGCTACCGCGAGATCGCCCGCAAAGCCGCCGCGCAACTTGCGTTGCAGGCGAAGAACAGAGCGATCGGAATGCCGAAAATCGTGGTGCAGAACACCTGAAACCGGAGTCGGAAGTGACAGGCGGTTTCCCTTTTCGGCGCTCCACTTCCTACTTCCCACTTCGCAAGCGTAGCGAGCAAGCATGAGCATCAAAAGCGACAAGTGGATCCGCCGCATGGCCGCCAATGGCATGATCGAGCCGTTCGAGCCCGGGCAGGTCAAGCACAATGGCGGTGGACGGATTGTTTCCTATGGCACGTCGAGCTATGGCTACGACGTGCGCTGCGCAGACGAGTTCAAGATCTTCACCAACATCAACTCGACCATCGTCGACCCCAAGGATTTCGACTCGCGCAACTTCGTGGACTTCAAGGGCGAGTGCTGCATCGTGCCGCCGAATTCATTCGCACTGGCGCGCACGGTGGAATTCTTCCGCATTCCGCGCGACGTGCTGACGATTTGCCTGGGCAAAAGCACTTACGCGCGCTGCGGCATCATCGTGAACGTGACCCCGCTGGAGCCGGAGTGGGAAGGCCACGTAACGCTGGAGTTTTCCAACACCACGCCGCTGCCCGCCAAGATCTACGCCAATGAAGGGGTGGCGCAGATGCTGTTCCTGGAATCCGACGAGGTCTGCGAAACCAGCTACAAGGATCGCGGCGGCAAATATCAGGGGCAAACCGGCGTTACACTCCCGAAGACTTAGAATCACCATTGCGCACAAGCGCGCTCCCGCAAAAGCAACGGAGAAACACGATGACCGCTCGCACCCTCTGCACGCGCCTGCTTGGCGCTTCGCTGCTCGCGTTGATGCTCGTCTTGTCCGGCTGCTATGGCCGCGTGCGTGGCGGCGGCGAATCGGTGGTCAATGTGCCACATCAATACGACATGACACTGGAAGCGGCCAAGGACGGGCAATTCATCCTGGATGGCGCGACCCTGAGCTTCGATGACCTGAGCGGCCACTTCCGCTATCTCGCCGACCAGAAGCAACTTCCCAAGACGGTGTTGTTGAAGGATGGTCCCGATACGAAGGTCAAGAACGCGCACCTCGAGTACTTCGCGGGGTTGCAACTGAGCTTCCATTTCACCGGCTACGTCGAGCACAAGGGCAAGCTGCAAGTGCTGAGCGCGGTGCAGGACAAGAGCGAGCCGGCCAGCGGCAGCAGCGGCGACTGAGCCGGGGTTTTCGCGGGGCGCGTTGAATCGCATCTCGCCCCGACGAACGCGCGCGCCGGAAGATGTGGGCTGGCAAGCGGTTCATGGATGACCGCTTGCGGCCAATTACATTTCCGCGCCGCCCGCAACACGCACATCCGCACCCACGTGCAAAGCGGTGCGCGCGATGATGCGCAACCCGTCCACCATCTGATCCAGTGGCATGCCCGGCGCATGGTGCCGCCGGGCCTGCTCCGGCAGATACGGCACGTGCACGAAGCCGGCGCGCATTCCCGTGCGCCGCGCGGCATGCATCAGTGCATAGAACACATGGTTGCAGACGTAGGTGCCTGCGGTCTGGGAGATGTGCGCCTCGACGCCCGCATCCCGCAATGCGGTGAGTGCGGCCTTGATCGGCAAGGTGGAGAAGTACGCCGTCGGGCCGCGCTGCACGATCGGTTGATCAACCGGCTGCGCACCCGCGTTGTCGGGTATACGCGCATCAATCACGTTGATCGCGACGCGTTCCAGTGAAATGCCGGCACGCCCGCCGGCGAGTCCCACGGCGACGGCGACTTTCGGGTTTGTCTCGCGCAATGCCTTGCGCAGGGCGCGCAGCGAGCCATCGAACTCGGTCGGCAATTCGACCGCGATCACTCGCCGGCCCTCGATGGTTGCGCCATCCAGCGCACGCGCGGCTTGCCACGAGGGGTTGATCGGCTCGCCCGCGAACGGCGCAAAGCCGGTCAGGAGGACGGGCTGCTGGTTGCGGTCGGCTGGTTTCAAGCGCGAAATGCCAGAAAGTACATCAGTGCCAAGTTTACGATCAGCAGCGCGGCGCCGGTCTTCCATTGCGCGCGGATCACGTCATTCTGGTTGGGCAGTTCCAGCAAGGCCACCGGCACGATGTTGAAGTTCGCCGCCATCGGCGTGAACAGCGTGCCACAGTAGCCGGTCACCATGCCGAGCGCGCCGAGGATCGCGGGATTGGCGCCATGCAACTGGATCAGCAATGGCAACCCGATGCCGGCGGTCAACACGGGGAATGCGGCGAATGCGTTGCCCATGATCACGGTGAACAACACCATGCCGATGCCGTAGGCCATCACGCAGGCGAGCGCGTTGTTGACCGGAACGCCCAAGCGCACCAGATCCGCGATCGCGCTGCCCACGCCGGTCGCGGCGAACACGCCGCCGAGCGCGGCCAACGTCAGGGGCAGCAACGCGGCCCAGCCGAGTGTGTCGAGCAATCTGCGTCCTTCGGTCAATCCCGCGCGCGGCTTGGCCCGTGTCACCCACAATGCGGCAATCAGGGCAACCACGCAGGCCAGCGCCAAGCCGGTGAGCGTCATCTGCTTGGGCGCGAACAGGCGCACACCTGCAAACACGGCGTAAGCCCCAAACAGCGCGACCGCCATTGTCACCAACGGGATCAAGATCGCCGGCAGGAACAATTGGTGACCCAGGCGCAACGCGTCGGCTTCGCGCATCGCTACTTCGCGCTCGCGCAGTTCTCCGCGATGCATGCGCGGCGCCAGCACGGCCAATGCCAGCACGCCCATTCCGGCGAGTTGCGCCGGAACCAGGTTATGCGCCTTTGATGCGGCCAGCACGCCGTCGCCACCCGCGAACAGGACCGCCAGCACTGCCCAGAACGCGGCATGCCACCAGCGCCGCTCACGCAGATTCAACCATGCACTACCGGCGAGGAACAGCGCGAGCAGCCAGTAAGCGTGTTCAATGCGCAGCATCGTGTTCCACCGTGGCGGGCCGCGCGGAGCGCGCAGTCGATGCAATCCGGCGCGCGAACAGCACGCTGCGAATACCATGGATCACGAATGCCGCGATCGCGGTCGGCAGCGCCCATAACGCGATCTGCAAGGGCTGCAATTGGATGCCGTGCTGGGCGTAGAAGCCCTGGATCAGCAGCACCGCGCCCAGCGCGATGAACACGTCCTCGCCGAAGAACCGTCCTACGTTGTCTGTCGCGGCGCAGAATGCGCGCACGTCGTTGCGTTCCTCCTGCTCAAGCGGTGCACCACGCTTTTCAGCTGCGGCTTCGGCCATCGGTGCGAGCAGCGGGCGCACGGTCTGCGCATGGCCTTCAATGTCTGTCAGGCCCATCATGCACAGGATTTGTCGAATCGCGAGATAACTGATCAGCAACCGCGCAAGGGTGAAGCCCTGCAACCGTGAAATCCAGTTGCGCGCGTGCTCGCGCAGCCCTGCGCGTTCAAGCACGCCGATCGCCGGCAAGGTAAGCGCGAACAACAGCAGCGCGCGTTCGGAAACGAAGCTGTTGCCGAGCAGTGCCAGGATTTCACCCACGCTTTTGCCGGCGGCCACGCCCGAGACCACGCCGGCGGCGACGACCACGGGGACCGGGTTGAAGCGCAGCGCGAAACCGACGACGACGACCAGCACGCCGAGCAGTGGCAGCCAGTGCATCATGCGCGTTCCGGCGCGACCACGCGCACACCTTCGCGCTCCAGGGCTTCCCGCAGCCGGCGCGCGAACTCACCGGCGTTGACACGGTCGCCATGCACGCACAAGGTGTCGGCGGTGACGCGCACGCGCGAGCCGTCGTCCGCGATCGCCTCGTTGCGCGTTGCGATCGCGATGGCCTGGGCGATCACCTGCTCGATGTCATCGATCACCGCGCCGGGCTGCGAGCGCGGCGTGAGCGTGCCATCCGCGCGATAGCGACGATCGCAGAACGCTTCCGGCGCGCACGCCAATCCGGCATCACGCGCGGCGGCCATGGATGCGCTGCCGGCCAGACCGACAAGGATCAGGCCGTCATCGAAATCCCGCACCGCACGCGCGATCGCATCGGCCAGCGCGCGGTCGCGCGCGGCCATGTTGTAGAGCGCGCCGTGCGGTTTCACATGGCGCAGCTTCGCGCCTGCCGCATGCGCGATGGCGGCGAGTGCGCCCACTTGGTACAGCGTCTGCGCGTGTACTTCATCCGGCGAGATCTTCATTTCACGCCGGCCGAAGCCCTGCAGATCCGGCAGCGATGGATGCGCCCCGATGGCAACGCCGTGTTGCAGACAAAGCGCGATGGTGCGGCGCATGGTCTGCGCGTCGCCGGCATGGAAGCCGCAGGCGAGGTTGGCTGAGCTGATGTGCGGCACCACCGCCGCGTCGTCGCCCATGCACCAGGCGCCGTAGCTTTCACCGATGTCGGCATTCAGATCCATTGTTTTCATGCGCCCTGCTGGAACAACCGTTTGGCAATGATCGTTTCCATTTCACGTATTTGCCGCTCGCGTTCGCGCAGCGCCTGCTGCGCTTCGTCCAGCATGCATGGCACGAAGCGTAACGCATCGCCGGGCCGCCGTTGCGCGAGCAGCGGCAGGTCCGCGCGCGCGATCTGGCCGATGCGCGGATAGCCGCCGCTGACCGGATGCTCCGCGCCCAGCGCGATCGGCTGCCCCGAGGGCGGCAGTTGCACGGTGCCGGCGACGCAGCCCTCGCTGATCAGATCGAGCGATGTTGTCAACGCGAGCGGCGCGCCTTCCAGCCGGCAGCCGACGCGATTGGAATCGGCGCCCACGCGAAACACTTGCGCGTGCAGCGCCGCGCGCGATTCCGCGTCGAGCAACGCCGCGTGTGTGCCGGGCAGCAGCCGCAGCGGGATCTCATGATCGGGTTCGAACCAGGGCCGCGGGTCAATGCTCCACTTCAAAATGGGATCAGGTTCATGACTCTGCGGCAGCGCGGGGATTCGCAGCGACTCGGGCAAAAATGAACCTGATCCCGTTTCCCCGATTTTCAACACATCGCCGGCGCGCAACGGTCGGCCGAGCGGACCCAGCGCCGCGTTCACATCCAGGCTGCGGCTGCCGAGCACGGGTTCGAAATCGAAACCGCCGTGCACGGCGAGATAGGACCGGCAACCCTGCGCCAGCGCGCCGAGGATCAACACGGACTCCTTGCGCACCAAAGATGGCGACCACATCGGCAGCGCATGACCGTCCACGCGCGCGGAAGCCGGTGCGCCGGTCAACGCGATCCACGCATCGGCATGAAACTTCAGCGTCGGGCCGAGCAGGGTGAGCTCCAGCGCGCATGCATCGGATGGGTTGCCGGCCAGCGCGTTGGCCAAACGAAAAGCCGGTTCATCGAAAGCGCCGGCGTGACCGACACCCAGATGCGTGTAGCCGGTTCGGCCGCGATCCTGCGGCGTCGTCAGCAGTCCGGGTTTGAGGATTTCCAGCATCACTGCGGTGATTCCCTCATCGCAATGAACTCGCCGGCATCGATTGCGCGAAAGCGCACGCGATCACCTGGCGCGAGCAGGCAGGGCGGATCGCGTTGCGGGTCAAACAGTGCAAGCGGCGTGCGCCCGATCAGCATCCAGCCGCCCGGCAGCTCGCGCGGGTAGATGCCGGTCTGCGAGCCGCCGATCGCCACCGAGCCGGCCGGTACCCGCGTGCGCGGCGTGAGGCGGCGCGGCGTGTGCAGCGCGCGATCCAGTCCGAGCAGATACGGGAAGCCCGGCGCGAAGCCGAGCATCGCAACCATGTACTCGCGCGCGGCGTGGCGCTCGATGACTTGATACACGTCCAGGCCCGCGTGCTGAGCGATGTCGACGAGATCGGGGCCATGCGCGCCGCCATAGCAAACCGGGATATCGATTTCGCGTCCCGAAAAGGGATCAGGTTCATTTTGCCCCGAGACTGCCGCGAGTATGGATTCGACCGCGCGGCGAAATGAACCCGACTCTTTTTCAAAAAACGAGCCTGACCCCTGTTCGAAGCACAGCAGCAGGCTGGCGTAAGCCGGCGCGATCTCGGTGATGCCGGGCAGTTGCGCCGCGCGCATGCGTGCGGCGGCTGCATGCACGCGCGCGTTGATCGCCGGATCGATCGTTGCGCCGAAGCGCAGCAGCAACGAATCTTCGGAGAGCGGTTCGGCGGTGAAGTCCATGCTCAACCGCAAATCGGCACGGAGGGTCCGCTGGATGGCGATCGCGTGGCGCGCAATCGCTCGATCCATTGCGTGCGCGCCGTCGGCCCATATCGCACCGCCGCGCCCGAACCCCACACGGGGCCGGGCCACGCGGCATCATTTTCACGCCTTGCGACCACATGTACGTGCAGTTGCCGCACGACATTGCCGAGCGCGCCGACGTTGAGCTTGTCGCACGGCGTGATCGCGCGCAGCAGCCCCATTGCCTGATTGATCTCCTGCAACAGCCGGAGCTGATCGCTACCCTGCATTTCGTGCAGTTCCACCAGCCGCGGCCGCCGCGGCACCAGGACAAGCCACGGGAATCGCGCGTCATCCATCAACAGCAGGTGCGATAAACCCCAATCAGCGATGAATGCAGTGTCCGCGGCGAGCCGCGGATCGAGCGCGAAGCCGTGTTCGTCAGGCTCGTTCACTTGCCGCCGGCGAGATGCCGGTCGAAGAAGGCCAACGTGCGATCCAGCGCGAGCTGCGAGGCGGCCGCACTGAAGACTTTCGGATCCACGTCGCGGTTGAACGCGTGTCCGGTGCCGGGGTACACATGCACCGGCGCATCCGGCCATGCCTCGCGGTGTTGCTGGATGACCTCGGGTGGAATCGAGCTGTCATTTTCGCCGAAATGAAACATTGCCGGTGCCTTCAACGGCTGATCGAGGAAACTCTTGTTGCGCGCGCCGTAGTAGCTCACCGCCGGCATGCCCAGTCGCTGTGCTGCGAGCAGGGCGACGGTGCCGCCCCAGCAGTAGCCGACCACGCCGATCCTGCCGGCCGAGGAAATGGCTTCCGCCGCGCTGGCCACATCCTCGATCGCGCGATCCAGCCCGACTTCGCCGGCGAATTTGAAACCCTGTTGATAGCCGCTCTCGTCGTAACCGAGTTCCACGCCGCTCTCGACGTGATCGAAAAACGCCGGCGCGATCGCCGTGTAGCCGTGTTCGGCAAAGCTGTCGGTCACGCTGCGGATGTGCGGGTTGATGCCGAAGATTTCCTGCACCACCACGATGCCGCCCTTGGGCACGCCGTGCGGCTTGGCCAGATACGCGCCGATGCAGTGCATGCCGGCCGTATTGAGGTTGATGTGCTCGCCCATGTTGACGCTCCCTGTGCGGTGATCGTGTTCAGCGTATGCCGCCGCGGGCGTATGTTCAATCGGCAAGGTAGCCCGAAGCGCAAAACGGAAGCCGGAAAGCAGAATTCCCGGGCATCGCTTCGCTCGCCTGCCCGCAGTTGCCGACCCCCGGCTCCCGTACAATGGCCGGCTCTTCTTCGCAGCAACGCGCCAGCAATGTCCGCATCCGCACCCAAGATCGGCTTCGTCAGCCTCGGCTGCCCCAAGGCGCTGGTCGATTCCGAACGCATCCTCACCCAGCTGAAAGTCGAGGGTTACGAAATCGTGCCGCGCTACGACGCGGCGGATGCCGTGGTGGTCAACACCTGCGGTTTCATCGACGCGGCCGTGCAGGAATCGCTGGATGCCATCGGCGAGGCATTGCACGAGAACGGCAAGGTGATCGTCACCGGCTGCCTCGGCAAACGCGCCGACCTGATCCGCGAGGCGTATCCGGAGGTGCTGGCGATCAGCGGTCCGCAGGATTACGCCAGCGTGATGTCGGCGGTGCATCAAGCCCTGCCGCCAGCGCACGATCCGTTTCTCCATCTGGTGCCACCCACCGGCGTCAAGCTCACGCCAAAGCACTACGCGTATCTGAAAATCTCGGAGGGCTGCAATCACCGCTGCACGTTCTGCATCATTCCATCGATGCGCGGCGATCTGGTGTCACGGCCGATCGACGAGGTGCTGATCGAGGCCGAAAAGCTGGTGAAGGGTGGGGTGAAAGAGTTGCTGGTGATTTCACAGGACACCAGCGCCTATGGCGTGGATTTGAAATACGCGCAGCGCGAGTGGCGCGGCAAGGCCTGGCGCACGCGCATGACCGACCTGTGCAACGGTCTTGCCGAACTCGGCGCGTGGGTGCGGCTGCACTACGTCTATCCGTATCCGCACGTGGATGAGGTCATTCCGCTGATGGCGGAAGGAAACATCCTTCCGTATCTCGACATCCCGTTTCAGCACGCTTCACCGCGCATCCTGAAATTGATGAAACGCCCGGCGCACGCCGAAAAAACGCTGGAGCGCATCCACGCGTGGCGCAAGGTTTGTGCCGATCTCACGATCCGCAGCACCTTTATTGTCGGCTTTCCCGGGGAAACCGACGAGGAGTTCGAGCAACTATTGGATTTCCTGCGCGAGGCGCAACTCGATCGCGTCGGCGCGTTCACCTATTCGCCGGTGGACGGTGCGCGCGCCAACGACTTGCCCGACCCGGTTCCGGAAGAATTGAAGGAGGACCGGCTGGAGCGCTTCATGGAAGTGCAGGCGGAGATCTCCGCGGCGAAATTGCAGAAGAAGATCGGCCGCACGCTGAGCGTCCTGGTGGATGAAGCGAACGCGGACGGCGCGATCGCCCGCTCGATGGCCGACGCGCCGGAGATTGATGGCGTGGTACGCATCCATGATGGGCAATCATTGCGGCCCGGCCAGTTCGTGCAAGTGCGCGTAACCTGCGCGGATGCGCATGATTTGGAGGCGGTTGTCGTTGCGGAATCTATTTAGGAGTCCGCTTGCGTAGGAGCTTGCTTGCAAGCGATCGGCGCGCAGCGCCATGTCTTTTTGTTGTAGGAGCTTGCTTGCAAGCGATCGGCGCGCAGCGTCATGTCTTTCTGTTGTAGGAGCGTGCTTGCAAGCGATCGCGCGCAGCGTCCTGTCTTATCCAAGACAGTCCTTAGATTCGCGAAATTTTCCACGCCTCTGTTGCAGCGGCGCTGCCGTCCCCGCAAGCAGGCTCCTGCAGCGGCTTTAGCATTTGTCGTAGCTCACAGCCAGAACCACGAACCGCGACTTGCCGCCCGGCAACTTCGCCTCGAACTCCTCATCCACGTGCTTTTTCAGCGCCGCGCGCGCGAGCGGCGAGTCCACGCTGATGTAGCCAAGCTTCGCATCGGTCTCATCCGGGCCGACGATGCGGTAACGTACGGTTTCGCCGGTTTCCCTATTCTCGATCCCGAAGGTCGCGCCGAAGTAGATCGCCTGCGCGTCGGTGGGGGTGCCTTCGGCGATTTTCAGCGACGGGATGCGCTTGCTCAAGTACCGCACCCGGCGATCGATCTCGCCGAGCTGCTTCTTTCTATAGGTGTATTCGGCATTCTCCGAACGGTCGCCTTCCGCGGCGGCAGCCGCCAGCGCGCGCACGACTTCCGGACGCAGCTCGCGCCACAGGTGGTCAAGCTCCGCCTTCAACTTGCCAAAGCCCGTGCGGGTGATGATCGCGGTGGAACGGGGCGGTGGCGGTCGCCAGCGTGACATGCGGAATTCTCTCTCCTCGCTTGTGCGGCATTGTGCACCAGCTCTCTTGAGTGAAGGACGCGTAGAGAGTAGGGTTCGGCGTGGCCGCTTGTTTCTGTTTTCCGGGGTTCCTTCGAGATGTCCGTATCGCCGCGCGTTCCGCGCCTGCTGGTTGTTGTTGTCACCACTTTGATCGCCGTGCTGGCTGGCTGTTCCGGCGCACCGACCCGCGCCACCACATCCGCCAACTCAGCGTTGGACGCGCTCTACGCCAAGCTCGATCAGGCCGGGCGCGATTACGATCAGGCGCTGGAGCTCGCGCGCAAGAACGACAATGCGCAATCCGAGCACGCGATCAGCGTGGCGCTGGATACCATGCGCAACGCGGCCGCGCAGTGTGTCAACCTCCCCGGTTGCGACATACAGCGCTTCATCAGCACCTATGATCGCGCGCTGCGCCTGAAGGACGGCAGCTTCCTGGGCGGCGACGAGGGCGACCAGCTTTCCGACCAACCGGCCGATCAGTCCGACAACAGCACTCCGTCGCCGGTGCTCAACGCGGTGCCGGAAACCCAGCGCACCGCAAGCCTGCTGCGCGGGCGCAAGCTCTCCGACCTGATCGCGATGAATGGCCCGGTGAAGGCGGCGCTGGAAACCTGGCTGACGCAGATGCGGCCGAACCTGATGACCGCGTACGTGGACTATCAGTATCTGCGTTTCGAGATGTGGCCCGAATACCAGAAAGCCGACCTGCCCGAGGCGATCCTGTTCGGTTTCATCGCCAAGGAATCCGGCGGCAAGGTGCATGCCGTGTCGCGTTCCGGCGCGGCCGGGCCGTTGCAATTCATGCCGGCGACGGGCGCGCGCTTCGGGCTGACCACGGTGGATGGTTTCGACGAGCGCTTCGATCCGACTTTATCCGCGCGCGCCAACGCCGCGTATTTGAACGAACAACTGGCGCAGTTCAACAACAATCTGGAAATGGTGCTGGCCGCCTATAACGGCGGCGAGGGCCGGGTCGGGCGGCTGGCGTCGAGCCAGCCCGACGCGAGTTTCTGGGATCCAAAAATCTATTTTTCGCTTTCGCAGGAAACCCGTGACTACGTGCCGATGGTGCTCGCCGCGGCATGGTTGTTCATGCATCCGGAGCGCTACAACCTGCATTTCCCGCAGATTGACGGCGCGCCCGGCCACGTGATCCTGCAGCATCCGGCGTCGTTGTCGGAAATGGCGATCTGCCTCGGCGAAGACGGCGGCATGAATCGCGGATGGTTCCGCATCCTGCGCAATCTCAACCCGCAGATGGACCCGCAAGCCGAGCAACCCATGGGCACGCGCGTCGAGTTGCCGCAGCAGTTGCAGGGTGATTACGCGAAATCGTGCGTGCAAGGGCCGTGGGTGGAACTCGCTTCCGATCTGCATGCGGCGACCTTGCCGAGTCCGCCGGCGCAGCTCGTGCGTGCGGCCGATCCGCCGCTGCGCCGTTACACCGTGCGTCACGGCGACACGCTTTCGGCGGTTGCACGCAAATTCAGCTGCGATGATTTGCGCATCCTGGCGAAGGACAATCATCTGCGCGCGCCGCAGTATGCGTTGAAGCCCGGCCAGGAATTGAAGCTGAGCGGTTGCGGCCGGGATTGACCCCGCGGCGCTGTCGTCGCCTCGCAAAATGCGCGAAGATGCCGCACCGGCGCCGGGCGCCGGAGGGGAATACGCGCGATGACCACACGCAGTCTGCTTCGCGAATTGCGTCGCCGGCATGTGTTCCGCGTGGGCGCCGCCTACGCGGTGATCGGCTGGTTGCTGATCCAGGTGGCCACGCAAGTGTTCCCGGTATTCGCATTCCCGAACTGGATCGAGCAGCTCGTGGTGGTGCTCATCCTGATCGGGTTCCCGGTCGCACTGGTACTGGCGTGGGCGTTTGACGCCACACCGGGGGGCATCGTGCGCACCGGCGTGAGGGCCGAGGGCCTGGTTGCCGATTCGGTGATGACCAACCATTCGCGCCGCACGGGCTTGATTGTGGGCGTGGTCGGTGTGCTGATCGCATCGCTGGCGGGCGGCGCGTACTGGTTGTTCCAGCGCGCCGGATCGGTGCGCGCCGGCCACGCCGTTTCGGGCACCAGCGAATCCGTATCGGGAACACTCGCGCCGAGCGCCAAATCGATCGCGGTGCTGCCGTTCGTCAACATGAGCGGCGACGCGAACAACGATTACTTCAGCGACGGCATCACCGAGGAAATCCTCGACGCGCTGGCGCAGGTGCCGAAGCTGAAAGTGGCCGCGCGCACGTCGGCATTCGCGTTCAAGGGCAAGGCCGAGGATTTGCGCAAGGTCGGCGAAGCGCTGGATGTCGCGACCGTGCTGGAAGGCAGCGTGCAGAAATCCGGCGACGAAGTGCGCATCACCGCGCAGTTGATAGACACCCGCAGCGGCTATCACCTGTGGTCGGAAAAATACGATCGCAAGCTGACCAACATCTTCGCGGTCGAGGATGAAATCTCCAAGGCGATCGCGGACAAGCTCAAGGTGCAGATGGCCGGTGGAAACGGTCAGACGCTGGTCGCGCACAAGGCCATCGATCCGCGCGCCCACGATTTCTATCTGCGCGGATTGACCCTGCTGGCCGCGCGTTCGGTCGGTGAAGCCGTCAGCGCGTTCCAGCAGGCGGTGGCGATTGACCCGAATTATGCGCAGGCGTGGGCATCGCTGGCCGAAGCGGAGGCGCTGGTGCCCGCGTATCTGCCGGTTCCTCTGCAAGCCGCCAATGCGCAGTCGCTGGAAGCCGCGCGCCGCGCGCTTGCGGTGAATCCCGATACGGCTTTGGCGTATGTTGCGCAAGGCATCGTGTACGGCAATCAGATGCGTTGGGCCGATGCCGATCGGGTCTTGCGGCATGCGCTGGCGCTGGCGCCGGGTGACGCGGAAGCGATGGATCAATACGCGCAATTCCTGTACGCGGCCGGACAGCTCGAACCTGCCCTGGCGGAAATCGAACGCGCGCTGCAGCGCGATCCGCTCTCCGGTGTCAGTGGAGCGGTGCGCGCGCAACTCCTGTTCGCATTGCATCGCAACGATGCGGCCTTGAAACAGATGGAGAGCACCCTGGCTGCGCATCCGACCGGCTTGCTGGAACATCGTATCGCGGTATGGGTGTATCTCTCGTCGCGCCGCTATGCCCAAGCGGAGCAGCAGATGCGCCTGGCGAGCCGGCATAACCCTGAAGCGAGGGTGCTGATGGTGCGCGGGATTGCCGACCCGCACGTGCGGGCGAGCGCGGTAAAGGCTTTGGAGACTTCACCCGCGCTGGACGACCTTCGCAGCGATGCAATCGTGCATGCGCTGTTCCTGGTCGCGCTCGGAGAGCAAGAGCAGGCTCTGGCCGTGTTGGAAGAGTTCGCGGTCAACGGCGACAGCACCACGCCCCAATTGCTGTGGTACCCGGCGTTCGACCCGATCCGCGGCAATCCGCGCTTCAAGGCGGTGCTGAAAAAGATCGACTTGCCGTACCAACCGTCCGCGAGGGATACCCCAGGGTAAAACGAAACGGCTACGCCGCCGCTTCGCCTTCGTTTTTCATCCAGCTCGCGGTGCGATCCGTCGGCAGCGCTGCGTTTTCCTTGATCTGGCGCATCAGCCGCAGTACGTCACGGTGCAGATCGGCGAATTCCGGGAAGCTCGCCTCGCGGGTTTCGTGGTACGCCACCGCCAGCCACAGCGCCACACCCCGCAGTCGCACCTGCGCGTTGTCCGAACGCGCGCGCTCGTAACCGAGATCCATGCCGGTGCCCCAACTGCCGGGTTTCAGGTCGGGCGGGGAGCCGTACAGATGCGGTGTCTCGCTGCGCGCCGCCGCGGCGCATTCCTTGGCGGTCAGCTCCGCGAGCAGGGCGCAGGTCGGGGCAGGCAGGTCTAGCGCCCGCTGTTCGATCTCGCGCAATTGGCGTTTCAGCCGGGCGGCGCGGCTCAAGGCGAGAATGCGGGTGACAAGACGCATGAAACCTTCCCCAAGTTTTCCGGCGAGCCTACCGGTGCGGCGTAACGGCCGCCGCCACGACGATCACATTCTGCGCCGATCGTGGGGCACAGTACAAATCGCTCGCTGAACGGCGGTAACGGATGCCCGCCCGGCGCTAAAGGAAATGCCCCAACCGCTGGCCGACCCTGACGGGCATCTCCGGCAGCAAGCCGGCGCGCAGGGCGCAGGCCTGCGGCAGCAGCAGGATCACGGTCGAGCCCATTTCGAACCGGCCCATCTCCGCGAAACGCGCCAGCTTCACACCACGTCCACGCCAGTCGCTGCGCACGATGTGCGCAGCGTATGGAGGTACCTCGGTGCCACTCCAGACCGTGCTGATGCCCGATACCAGCATCGCGCCAACCAGCGCCACCACGAAGGGGCCGTGCGCGCCCTCGAAATGGCAGATCAGCCGTTCGTTGCGCGCGAACAGCCGCGGCACGGATTCAACCGGCGCGGGCGCGACGCTGAACAGGCGTCCGGGCACATGCACGGTTTCGATCAATTCGCCCGCCAGTGGCATGTGCACGCGATGGTAGTCACGCGGCGACAGATACAAGGTGACAAAGTGGCCGTCGCGATAAATTTGCGCGGCCTGCTCGTCGGCCAGCAGTTCGGCCACGCTGTAGGTGCGGCCCTTGGCCTGCAGCATGCGCCCTTCATCGATGCGCCCGGCCTGGCTGATGCGCCCGTCGGCGGGCGCGGACAAGGTGGCATCGTTGCCGGGTGCGCTGCGCGCGCCGGACTTCAAGGCTCGGGTGAAGAACGCATTGAAATGTGGATAGGCGAACGGGTCGTGCTGCGCGGCTTCGCTCATGTCCACGCGATAACGGCGCACCACCTGGGCGATCATGAAATTCTTCCACGGCCGCCACCTCCACCGGGTGGCGGCGCGCATGATTCGCGAAAGCGTGCGCTGCGGCAGCAGGTATTGCAGCAGAATGGCAGGAGACATGCGCGAAGTGTAACGGGTGGCGTTTTGCGTCAACCCTCGAACGGCGCTCATCTATACTCCGCGCCTTGTTCAGATTTGCGCCAGCATGACCGCCGAACTCGCCACGATCGTCGATTGCATTCGTTACGCTGCCAGCCGCTTCAACGCGGCCGGGCTGACTTTCGGCCACAGCCACGACAATGCGATCGATGAGGCCACGCATCTGGTGTTGTCGTCCGTGCACCTGCCGCCGGATCTGCCGCCCGCCTATGGGCAGGCGCGGCTGACCGCGGAAGAAAAGAAGCGCGTGCTGGAACTGATCGAGCGGCGCATCGGTACGCGCGAGCCGGTGGCGTATCTGGTGGGCGAGGTCTGGTTTGCCGGCATGCGTTTCAAATCCGATCCGCGCGCGCTGGTGCCGCGCTCGCCCATCGCGGAGTTGATCGAATCGGGATTCACGCCGTGGCTGGACGGCCGCGTGGTCGAGCGCGCACTGGATCTGTGCACCGGATCTGGCTGCATCGGTATCGCGATGGCCGCGCACAATCCATCATGGCGGGTCGACCTGGTCGATGTTGATGAAGGCGCGTTGAGCCTTGCGCGCGAGAACATCGCCTTGCATCAGCTTGGGAAAAGCGTGCGCGCGATCCGCTCCGATTTGTTCGACGGCATCCGCGACGACCGCTATGACCTGATTGTCTCGAATCCGCCGTATGTCACCGAACAGGAATTCGCCGCGCTGCCGCCCGAATACCGTCACGAGCCTCAACTAGGCTTGACCGCCGGCGAGGACGGGCTGGATCTTGCATTGCGCATCCTGAGCGAAGCGGCCGATCATCTGAGCGAAGACGGCCTGCTGATCGTGGAAGTCGGTGAATCCGAACGCGCGCTGAGCGAATTGTTGCCGCGGTTGCCGCTGGTGTGGATCGAGTTCAAGGTGGGTCCGATGGGCGTGTTCGCGATTGAGCGACGGGAGCTGGTGGAGCATGCGGACAGCATTCGCATGGTGACAAGCGGGCGATAATCCACGATCGTCATCCCGGCCAAAGCCGGGATCCATTTTACTCCCGCGCAAAAGGAGCGAAGAGCAAAATGGATTTCGGGTTCCGCGTTGCGCGCGGCCCCGCAATGACGCAAGGTTTTGCTGTTGCGGTTCCGATTTCCCATTACAATCCCGAGGCCATGTCCAATTCCTTCGGCAAGCTGTTCACTGTCACCACCTTTGGCGAAAGCCATGGGCCGGCGATCGGCTGCGTGATCGATGGCTGCCCGCCCGGCATCACGATCGCCCCGCAAGATTTCGCGCACGATCTCGCCCGCCGCGCCACCGGCAAGTCGCGCTACACCTCGCAGCGTCACGAAGCCGACGAAGTGGAAATCCTCTCCGGCGTTTACGAGGGCCGCACCACCGGCACGCCGATCGCGCTGTTGATCCGCAATACCGACGCACGCTCGAAGGATTACGACGAACTCAGCGCGACGTTCCGTCCCGGCCACGCCGATTACACCTATTGGCAGAAATACGGCATCCGCGATCCGCGCGGCGGCGGCCGTGCCTCGGCACGCGAAACCACCATGCGCGTCGCCGCGGCGGTGATCGCGAAGAAATGGCTCAACCAAAAATTCGGCGTATGCGTGCGCGGATACCTCGCGCAAATCGGAAACATCCTTCCAGAACTTCCGAATGACGCCGCGATCGATTTCGACGTCGTCGAAAGCAATGCGTTCTTCTGGCCCGTGGCCGCGCAGGTGCGGCAACTGGAGCAATACATCGACGCGCTGCGCAAAGATGGCGATTCGGTGGGCGCGCGGGTCAACGTGATCGCGACCGGCGTGCCGCCCGGCTGGGGCGAACCGGTCTACGGAAAACTGGATGCGGAACTGGCGAGCGCCTTGATGTCCATCAATGCAGTGAAAGGCGTGGAGATCGGCGCCGGCTTCGGCAGCGTGACGCAACACGGCAGCGGACATCGCGACGAAATGCGCCTGGACGGATTTACGTCCAATCATGCCGGCGGCATCCTGGGCGGCATCGCAAGCGGGCAGGATGTCGTCGCCTCGATTGCGCTGAAGCCGACGTCGAGCATCCTGAAGCCAGGTCGCAGCGTGAACCTCGCCGGTGAGGAAATCGAGATGCGCAGCAAGGGTCGTCACGATCCGTGTGTCGGCATCCGCGCCACACCGATAGTCGAGGCAATGGTCGCACTGGTGCTGATGGATCAGGCCCTGCGCCATCGCGCGCAGTGCGGGGATGTGGGCGAGGTGAAGCCGCGGATCGGATAGGAGGGCGTCATGAAGACAAACATCCGCGCGCAGATCCCATGGCGCGACGCGCTGAGTGATGCGATCCGCTATTGGGAACCGCGGCGCATCGTGTACAACCTTGCACTTGCGGTGGTCGTGCTCGTCTTCGCTGTTACGTTCTGGATGCAAATCCGCGACCGGATCAGCTTCGAGCCGTTGCTGGCATTGCTGGTTCTGGCGGTGCTCGCCAATGTCTGTTACTCGGCGGCCTATTTGATGGACCTGCCCATGCAGCTTTCATCGCATGCAGGAATATGGAAGCGCTGGCGCTGGCTGCTGTGGTTGTTTGGCATGCTGTTTGGTGTGGCATTGGCCTGGTATTGGACCGGCGATGAAATCCTCCCGCCGCTGTTGGGCGTCAAGTGAGAAAACATCATCTCGTCATCCCGGCGAAAGCCGGGACCTGGCACCTTTCGAAAGCTTAAAATCAAAGTCACCGGGTTTCGGATCGCAGCTCCGGAATGACATCAAGGCCGCCTGGTGGCATCCAACTAATCGACAACCCGATCCCGGATCCCGATGAGCAAAAAGAATCGTTACAACATCGCCATCGTCGGCGCTACCGGCGCGGTCGGCGAAGCCCTGCTGTCGATCCTCGCCGAGCGCGAGTTCCCGATAGGCGAACTGGTGCCGCTGGCCAGCGAGCGTTCGGCCGGGGAGCAAGTGGAGTTCGCCGGCAAATCGCTGACGGTGAAGAACCTCGCCGTGCATGACTTCGCGGGGATCGATATCGCGTTCTTTTCCGCCGGCGGCAAGGTCAGTCGCGAGCATGCGCCGCGTGCGGCGGCGGCGGGCGCGGTGGTGATCGACAACACCTCGGAATTCCGTTAC
>DATNFU010000021.1:0-2436 GCA_035606235.1 Rhodanobacteraceae bacterium | reverse complement strand
ATCCGCGCTGTTCCCGGAATCCGACGCGTTGAAGCCGCTCGCCGAGCGAATGCGCCCGCGCACGCTGGATGAAATCGTCGGACAGGACCGCCTGCTCGGAAAGGGAAGCGCGCTGCGCCGCGCACTGGAAGCGGGCAGCGTACATTCGATGGTGCTGTGGGGGCCGCCCGGCTGCGGCAAAACCACGCTGGCGCTGCTGGTCGCGCAATACGCCGACGCGCACTTCCAGGCGATCTCGGCGGTGCTGTCGGGATTGGCCGACGTGCGCAAGGCGCTGGCGGAAGCAGAAGGTTTGTTTGCGCAGGGCCGGCGCAGCGTGCTGTTCGTGGACGAGGTGCATCGTTTCAACAAGGCGCAGCAGGATGCCTTCCTGCCACACATCGAACGCGGCGTGATCGTGTTCGTGGGCGCGACCACCGAGAATCCGTCGTTCGAATTGAATTCGGCGTTGCTGTCGCGCTGCCGCGTGCATGTGATGGATGCGGTGGGCGCGGATGCGATCGCGGTGGCATTGAAACGCGCGCTGGCGGATGAGGAACGCGGGCTTGGTGCCATGCATCTGCAGGTCGATGACGATGCGCTCGGCTTGATGGCCAAAGCCGCCGATGGCGATGTGCGGCGTGCATTGACGTTCCTTGAAATCGCCGCGGAGCTGGCGCACGAAAACCGCATCGACCAATCCACCCTGCAGCAGGTGCTGGCTGATCGCACGCGCCGCTTCGACAAGGGCGGCGAGCAGTTCTACGACCAGATCTCGGCGCTGCACAAATCGGTGCGCTCGTCCGATCCCGATGCCGCGCTGTACTGGCTGGTGCGGATGCTGGACGGCGGCTGCGAGCCGCTGTATCTCGCGCGGCGCATGGTGCGCATGGCCGTCGAAGACATCGGGCTCGCCGATCCGCGCGCATGGCAGCTCACGTTGCATGCGTGGGATACCTACGAACGCCTGGGTTCACCCGAAGGTGAACTCGCGTTGGCCGAAGCCGCGCTCTATCTCGCGATGGCGCCCAAGAGCAACGCGGCTTATGCGGCGTACGGCGCCGCGCGCGCAAACGTGCGCGAAAGCGGCACGCTGGAGGTGCCGATGCACCTGCGCAACGCGCCCACGAAACTGATGAGGGGCCTCGGCTACGGCAAGGGCTACCAATATGATCCCGATGTGGAAGGCGGCGTCGCGCTGGACCAGCAATGCCTGCCCGACGCGCTGGCCGGCACCGAGTTCTATACGCCGACCGCCAACGGGATCGAGGCGAAGATCAGGGAAAAGCTCGACACGCTGCGGCAGGCACGGGCGGCGCGTTCACGCTGAACACACGCGCCGCGATCACGTTCATTCGACCTTGGCGTGTTGCGAATACAGCGCGTGCCAGCCGCCGTCCTTGTAGATGAAGGTGTCGGATGAGAGGATGCGCCCGGTCTTCGGGTCCGAGAACGACAGGATCGCGACGTCGCCGTGCATCACCACGGACTGCCTGGTCGGATGGGCCTTTTGCCAAGCCTCGACCTCCTTGCGCATCTTGTCCGAGCCGCGGTTTTTTGTTGCCGACTTGAGTATCGCGGCTTTGCTGCCGACTTTGCCGTCGGCGCCGACCGTGCGGTAGTCGGGCATCAGCATCGCATCCAGCCACGCCGTGTCGCCGCCCACTTCCGCCTCCAGCCAGTGATCGTCCACCGCAATCACGGCAGCGCTCGTGTGGGCAGCTTCGCCTGCGGGTGGATTTGCCGCGCTCGCGGCAACAGGTGCGCCGGCACTCGCGACAAGAACAGCACAAACCAGCGCAAGGGCAATCGGAAAACGCAATGGGTGTGGCATGTCACCTCCGTTGACGGCGGGCGGATGCGCCGTTCGCGCAACTGTACGAAGCATTCCGCGGGTCCTCCCGGACTTTGTGATCAGCGGCGTCGTGGCGGGGATCAGCGATCGCGCACCCGTGACGAGCGGGCGGAAGGCTTCCGTTCCGCGCGTCGAGCTCGATGGCGAGGGCTTTTCCCTGGAGGATTGCGCGTGCACACTGCGCCCCGTCATGTCCGATTCCATTGCTTCTTCGCGCATCAAGCCACGGGCCCTGGCCTTTGGTTTCTGGACGCTGTTGGGCCTGTCGTACGCGTTGAGTGCGGGGTTGTCCGACCTCAGCGAAGGGCAGGCGGCAAACTGGGGCCGGCTTGCGACGTGGTATCTCGCCAGCTTCTGGTTGTGGATGCTGCTGGTGCCGCTGATTGGCTGGCTGGGACGGCAAACCGCAGGCAAAGGCTGGGGCCGGTTCTGCCTCGCGCACGTGCCCGCCAGCATCGCGATGGCACTGGCACAGGTGTTGATCCGGGTCGGGGTGTTCTGGACGTTGTGGGGCGCGAGCCTCACGACCGTCCATGGCTTGGGTGAGTACCTGCAGCGCGAATTCGTATTCAACTTCTATTTTGCCCAATTGACCTACTGGG
>DATNFU010000020.1:0-11555 GCA_035606235.1 Rhodanobacteraceae bacterium | reverse complement strand
TTCGGCAACGCCAGCACTGGCATTTATCGCGAGCTGGTCAACATCGCCGATCCGACTTCCGCGCACTCCGCGGTGAATCTGGAATATCTGCAGGCACACTACACGACAACTTCCGCGCTGCTTGCGCAGATGTCGCAACTGCAGAGCGAGATCGCTGCGAGTAGTCCAAGCAACGCTGCCACGACACTTCCCGCCAGCGCATCCGGTGCAAACACGGATTCACTCGCAACCAGTGCGGGCCAGGTGCATCCGCTGGTCACGGCCGGACAGACCGATTGCGCCGGCGCCAGCGCAAGCGGCACGAACTCCCTGGCGTGCGGCTCTGGGGCCAGCGCGAGCGGCAACTACAGCACAGCGGTGGGCAACGGCGCCACTGCCTTGGGGGGCTACAGCGTCGCGGTGGGGGCGGGCGCTTACGCATCCACGACGGGCAGTGTGGCACTAGGCTCTCAGGCCCAAGCGACGGGGTCTACGGCAACTGCGATTGGATCGAGCGCGAGCGCCTCGAATGCTTTCACCACGGCGCTCGGCAGCTCTTCGCTCGCAAGCGGCGCGTATTCCACAGCTCTTGGCAATACGGCAACCGCTTCGGGAAACAACGCGGCAGCCGTGGGTTACGACGCCGTCGCCATGGGTTCGGGGAGCACGGGTATCGGGGCCAATTCCTATAGTTCCGGCGCGATGAGCACGGCAATCGGCTATCGCGCCAATGCTCTTGGCTCCAATAGCAGCGTCCTTGGCGCTTACGCCTACGCTTCGTCAGCTGGTGACGCCATCGCGGTCGGATATCGGGCGAGCACAGTCGGTCAGTATGCGATTTCAGTGGGCGACCACGCTTCCGCGAGTGGGAAGAAATCGGTTGCAATCGGGCTCAAGGCCGGAGCCGGTGGTGCGCAGGCATTTGCCCTTGGCGCGAGTTCAATTGCTTCGGGCAACAACTCCACAGCCTTGGGCGGTGCGATCGACCTCAACGGCAACGGCACCATCGAAGCCAACGAACAGACCACCGCTTCCGGTGGCTTGTCGATGGCGCTGGGCTCTGCTTCGCAGGCCACGCAAACCAATGGAACGGCAGTGGGTGGCGAAGCGGATGCGACTGGAGCCGCCGCGACCGCGATCGGCGGCCTCTCCGTTGCCTCAGGTTCGGCCAGCAGCACACTGGGTTTCAACGCGCATGCAACCGCAGCAAATGCGACCGCTATCGGCTACAACACCTTGGCTGATCGCGCCAATGCGGTATCAGTGGGCAATGACAGTGGCACGCCGTTCTATCGCCAGATCGTCAATGTCGCGGACCCGACCCAGGCGCACGACGCCGTGACGCTGGGATATTTGCAGGCACATTACGCGAGCGCTTCCTCGCTGATCGCGAGCATGTCGCAACTGCAGAGTGAAATGGATGCGCTGAAGACCTCCTCGACCACTCCTGCTGCACAACAAGTCACCGCCGCTGCCGCGCCCATCGCTTCCGCACCGCAGGAAGCCGCTGGTGTGCAAGCCGTAGCGAGCGCTTCCAGCACGGAAATGCAACAAGCCGTCAGCAGCGCCAAGGTCTACACCGATCAGCAGACCAGTGAAGCGTTGTCCTCGGCCAAGACTTACACCGATTCACAGAGCGTGCAGACGCTCAACTCGGCCAAGGCCTATACCGACCAGGCGGTGCAACAAGTGGCCGGTGATCTGGATGCATTGAGCGATCGCGTGGACGCACTGGATACGCGCGTCAGCGAGCTGGACGACCGCATCGGTCGGGTCGCCGCGCTGGGTGCGGCGATGTCGATGACCGCACCGGATGGGCGCATCAACAAGGACAATCAGGTCGGCATGGGCGTAGGCACCTATCGCAATCACAGCGCACTGGGCATCGGTTACAGCCACCTGATCAGTCCGGCGATGTCGGTGCGCGCAGGCGTGGCGGTTGGCGGCGGGGGCGACAACTCTGCGGGCGTGGGTGTGAACTTCGGTTGGTAATTGTCCAACGGCAGCCGGTGAACCTCGCCGGCTGCCGCTTTCCGGCCTTGCAGCGCGTGTTCGCGGCCTCCCGCGAAGCTGAACGCCACGCACTTCCGCACGGCCGAATTCGCCCGCACAATGCCCGCGCTGGCCGAACAGACTCGGCCGGAGCGAGTGCTGGGAGAGGGCATGGCGCACGATCCAAAATGCGAGCATTGGGCTGCGCAAACGCCGGCGACCGCAGCGTGCACGGCGGATATCGCTTGTGCCGCGCCTTCGTTTGAAACCCTCTACGCGCAACTGCGCCATTTGGCACGTCGCCAGCTTGGCGCGGCCCCGCGCACAACCCTGTGCACCACGGCGCTGGTGCATGAAGCCTGGTTGAAGCTCGGCAACGCAAAAGCCGATGCAGGACAGCGCGGTGCGTTCCTGGCGCTGGCAGCAAAGACCATGCGCCACGTGCTGATTGATCATGTGCGCGAATGCAACGCGGCCAAGCGCGGCGGCGGCGTACGCGCAATCACCCTGGATACCGATGTCGCGTTGTCGCGCGGCGGCGATGAGGTTGACCTGCTGGCTATCGAACAGGGACTGACCATGCTGGAGCGACTCGATCCGCGTCTGGTCAGCGTGGTCGAATGTCATTTTTTTGCCGGCATGGATTTCGCCGAGATCGGCAGCGTGCTTGCGCTTTCCGAACGCACCGTCCAACGCGATTGGCGGCGCGCCCGCGCATTTCTGCAAGCGCAGCTCGCCGATGCCCGGAGCTGATAGCGCCCAGCCATGACGGGGCACAATCTCGATCCGCAGCGTTGGCAACGCCTGACCGAGCTGTTCGATCAAGCGCTGGAACTGGATGCCGTCGGGCGCCGGCGATTGCTCGACGACACCCGGGACGAGGATCTGCGCGCGGAACTGCAACGGCTGCTCGCCGCCGACGCCGCTTCCGGCCCGCTCGATACACGAGACGGCGCCGTGATGCGTGCGCGCATGGATCAGGCGCTGAACGCGCCAGCCAACGATGACGCATGGCTCGGTGAACGTATCGGCGCTTGGCGAATCGAACGCCTGCTCGCCAGCGGCGGCATGGGCCGCGTGTTCCTCGCCGCGCGCGACGACGGCGAGTTCGAACAGCAGGCGGCATTGAAGTTGCTGAGCGCGCGCTGGGCGGATGATCTGACGCGGCGGCGCTTCCTGGAAGAGCGCCGTGTGCTCGCCAAACTCGCACACCCGAATATCGCGCGGCTGCTCGACGGCGGTCTGGGCCCGCAGGGCGAACCTTGGTACGCAATGGAATATGTGGACGGCGCGCCACTCACTGACTGGTGCGATGCGCGCGAGCTTCCGATCGCGGCGCGGCTGGATCTGTTCCGCAAGGTCTGCGAGGCCGTGGATTTCGCGCATCGCCACCTGGTGATCCATCGCGACCTCAAGCCGGGCAACATCATGGTGGACGCGGAGGGCGAACCGAAGCTGCTGGATTTCGGCATCGCCAAACTGTTGCCCGCGCAGAACGCGCAAATGCACAGCGACACGCGATTGATGACCCCGGAATACGCTGCGCCCGAACAGTTGCGCGGCGAGCCGGTGAGCACCGCAACCGACGTGTACGCGCTCGGTGCGGTCTTGTTCGAACTGCTGACCGGCCGACGTGCGTTCGCCGATCCACTGGCGCCGCGCGAAGCCCCTTCATTGTTGCGCGCATGCCCCACGTCCGACCCAGCGATTGCGACGCGCGCTGGCGCGCGCGCGACCACATCCAGAAATCTGCGCAAATCCTTGCGCGGCGATTTGGAACGCATTCTGCGCGCGGCGCTCGATCCCGATCCGGCGCGTCGCTATCGCGGCCCCTTGGCGCTCACAGCAGATCTGCGCCGGCATCTGCGTGGCCATCCCATCAGCTTGCGCCGTGACCGCGGCTACCGCTTGGGCAAATTCGCCAGACGCCATCGCATGGGTGTCGCGATCGGCACGTCAGCAATTTTCGCCATCCTGGCGGTGTCGGTTTACGCGGTGCGGCAGGCCGACGTTGCCCGTTCGCAGGCGCAGCGCGCGGAAGCGGTCAGGGATTTCATGGTCAGTGTGTTCGCCAGCGCCGATCCGGGTGCGCACCCTGGCGAAGGCCCGCGCGCGCGCGAATTGCTGGATGCAGGCGCGCGCGCCATGCACCGGCAATTCCACACAGATGCGGAAGCCGAAGTCGCTCTGTCGCGCGCTCTGGCGAAAAGTTATTCCGGGATCGGCGCCTATGGTCCGGCGCGCGCACTTGCCCAAGCGGCGCTGGATGCAACCCTCAAACTGCACGGCGCCGACAGCCCCGAGGCACTCACCACGCGCAATGATTATGCCGAGATCCTGCAGGTCTCCGGTTCGGAACAGGAGGCGCTCGAACAGGCGCAGAGGGTGCTGTCGCGTGCTCGCGACACAACGCTGCAGGTGCGCGCGCATCTGGTGATGGCCAGCGCCGAAAGTCAGTTGCTGCACGAGCAGCAAGCCGAGCAGGAAGCTCGACGCGCGCTGACGCTGGCGCAGCCGCTCGGCGCTCGGGGCGAACGCTGGCAGGCGGCGGCCTGGAACGATCTCGCGCAATCGTATCTGGGCCGTGGTCAGTTCGCGGCCGCCCAGCAGGCGTTGCGGCAAGCCACCATGTTGTACACGCGCAGTCTCGGCGCCGACAACCCGCAGAGCATGGATGCGCGAACCAATCTCATTTTTTTGTTGCTGCACAGCGGCCACGCCAACGAAGCGATGAGCATGTACGCCGGCCTGATCGCTGAACAGCGGCGCACACTGGGGCCACAAAGCCCCGCACTGGCACAAACCCTCAGCGAATACGCCTATATGTTGTGGAGCGCCGGGGACTATGCGCAGGCACGCGACATCGCGGGAGAAGCGCAGATCGCGCTCGCCGCCGCGGCCGATATGTCGCCCATGCTGCACGCCGACAGCGAGCAGAGCCTGGCCATCCTCCTGCGCAATCGGGGCGATGTCGCCGGTGCGCTGCGCATCCTCGACGAAATCGAGCGGACCGATGCCTCACCCGGCAAGGACGGCGAACGAATGGCGTTCGCGCGGCACTGGTTGCGCGCAGCCATTGCAGCCGAACGCGGCGAACCCAACGCGCTCGCGCAGCTGGACGCCCTGCGCGCGCTGGGGCAGAAAATAGGCTATGCCATGGAGTTCCCGGCCAAGCTGGATTGGCCGCTGGCATGGCTTGCCGCTGGGCAGCCGCAACGCGCGCTGCAAAGCTACGAGGAATTGGCCGCGCTGCCTTCAACTTCGTTTATGCAAGCGGCGCATCGCAACACCCTGTTGCTCGGGCGCGGCGTCGCGCTGGTGCAGATCGGCCGTTATCCGGAAGCAAGTCAGGTCCTAGATCAAGCCGCGGTCGCGCTCGCCGGCAAGCCCGACAAACTGGTTGATGCGATCACGGTGAAGCTGTGGCAAGGCTGGCTGCGCGCGCGTAGGGGCCAACCGCAAGCAGGCATCGCGGACATCGAATCGGCGTTGAACTGGCGACAGCAGCAACTCGGCGATGAAAGTTATCTCACGGCCGAAGCGCGCCTCGCGCTTGCCGAGACCTTGTCAAAACTCGGCCGTCATGACGAGGCGCTGATCGAGCAGGCGCAGGCGCGCGCCGTGCTGGTCGCGCAACTTGCCCCCCAACACGCTCTCCGTCGCCGCGCCGAGCTGCCGCTGCCACGCTGATCTGGTCGGCGCCTGCCGGCCACATGTCGTGTTTTCCCCCTGCTTTACGTTCTGGATGATTGCCCGTCGCGCGCAGACACTTTTCGCGCGCGCGCGGCCCGGCAGAGCGGCCGCCTGCCGGTTTCTCGAATGGGGATCGTCATGAACAAGCGAATTTACAGTCTGGTGTGGAACCGCTCCATCAACCAAGTTGTGGTCGCCTCGGAATTGGCGACCACTAAGAGCACCGGATCTTCATCTGCGGCAAGCGCATCGGCAAACGGGCCGCCACATCGCAAATTGCTGGCTGCGGCGTTGCTGCTCGCGTACTTGTCGCCGTTACCCGTGTGGGCAGCGGGGCAAGTTTGCAGCGGCCCCACTGGCTCCACCGCCAGCGGCACCAATGCGGTCGCTTGCGGAACCAATGCTCTCTCCAGCGGAGCCGAGTCATCCGCATTCGGCAGCAACGTTATCGCCAGTGGTTACGCTTCGGCGGCTTTCGGCTTTTTGGCCGATGCCAACAATACCGGCAGCGTGGCAGTCGGCGCGCTGTCGCAGGCGAGCGGCAGTCAGTCCACCGCCGTCGGAGGCTGGGATGATCTCAATAGAGATCACACTGCGCAATTGACCGAAATCGCCAACGCCAGCGGCAATTATTCGTCCGCTTTCGGAAGTGCCGCGCAGGCAAGCGGATTGGGCGCGACAGCCAGCGGCTTCGCCGCGCAAGCCACCGGCGCGCAGAGCACGGCGATGGGCGGCTGGTTCGACAAGAACGGCAACGGCATCATTGACAGCGGAGAACTCACGACCGCCAGCGGAACCAAATCCTCCGCGTTCGGTGCGGCCGCGCAAGGCACCAATACCTTGACTTCAGCCTTCGGCGTGGGCGCCACGGCTTCCGGGAATGGCGCCTCCGCGTTGGGTGCCAACGCCAACGCTTCCAGCTACTTTGCAGCGGCGGTGGGCTATGCGGCGAAAGCGAGCGGCGGCAATGCCTCGGCTTTTGGCAGAAATACGCTGGCGATCGGATTATCGAGCACTGCGCTGGGCGTCGGGGCTTATGCGGGCGGCGACTTCAGCACGGCACTGGGCGAGGAGGCCGCTGCCGGACACATCGGGTCTGTAGCACTCGGTCAGAATTCGACCTCTACGGGTAACCAAGCGCTCGCGGTCGGATCGTATTCGCTCGGGTTCGGCAACAACTCCGTCGCGCTGGGCGGCGCATTGGATCTCAATGGCGATGGCCGCATCACCCCCAACGAGCAAACCACCGCTTCCGGCACCTTGTCGTTGGCCGTGGGCTCGGATGCGCAAGCGACGGGTGATTACAGCGCGGCAGTGGGCGCAGGGAGCGGCGCTTCCGGCCGCAAGGCCGTGGCGATTGGTTTGCATTCCAATGCCAGCGGCGGCCAAGCGTTCGCACTTGGCCCCTACTCACAAGCCACCGCCAGCAACAGCACGGCGCTCGGCGGCGCGATTGATTTGAACGGTGATGGCAGCATCAGCGCCAATGAGGAAACCACCGCTTCCGGCGGTCTGTCTCTGGCGCTGGGCACCGATGCGCAAGCCACCCAGAACAACGCGACAGCCGTCGGTGCCGAAGCCGACGCCACTGCCGCAGGCGCGACCTCGCTCGGCAGTCTTGCGGTCGCGTCCGGCAGCAGTTCGGTCGCCATCGGCTTTGGTTCGCTTGCTACGGTTGCCAACACCGTCTCATTCGGCAACGCGAGCACCAACACTTATCGCGAGCTGGTCAACATCGCCGATCCGACTTCCGCGCATTCGGCGGTGAACCTTGAGTATTTCCAGGCACACGCAACCACGCACGCGGTCACCGATCCGATGATGGCCGAAATTACGCAACTGCAGAACGAAGTGAACGCGCTGGATGCGTCAGTGAAACAGACCGCCAGCGGCGGCATGGCTGCGCCCGCGGCAGTGGCGGCAGCGTCTTCAGGCGGCATGACCGTTCCGCAAGAAGGCGCAGGTGTGCAGCATGACGCCACGATTGCGGACAATGGAATTGCCAGCGCCAGCCAGTTCGGTCAGGTGCATACGCTGGCGCTGGTGCCTGCCACCTGCAACGGACCTGGCTATGAAACCGCCAACGGTAATGGTTCGCTCGCGTGCGGCACGACTGCCACGGCAGAAGGCGGCGGCACCGCCATCGGTGCGGGCGCGTATTCGGCAGCCAACGGCGCCGCGCTGGGTTATATGGCCAAGGCTAACGGCAGCGGCGGAGTGGCCGTAGGCAACCACGCCTATGCCAATGGCGTGGATACCGCGGTGGGCAAATACGCAAGCGCCACGGGCGCGCACAGCACCGCGCTGGGCGCGCATGCCAATGCTTCGGCCTATTTCGGCACCGCGATCGGCAAATATGCCGCGGCGACCGGCACAGGCAGCAGCGCGCTGGGTGCAGGCGTTGTCGCCAGCGGCATTCATAGCACGGCGATAGGCGGCTGGAGCGACAAGAACTTCAACGGCACCGTGGACAGCGGTGAAATGACGATCGCGAGCGGCGCGTACTCGACCGCAATCGGAGCCGGCGCATCGGCCACCGGTCAACAATCTACCGCCGTCGGCCTCGACGCCTCCGCGGGCAGCGATGCCACAGCTGTTGGGCTGGATGCCCTTGCGTCGGGATACAAGAGTTCGGCGCTCGGGTGGGATTCCGTAGCATCCGGCACGGAAAGTTCGGCATTCGGCACATTTGCCACCGCCAGCGGCGACTACAGCACGGCTCTAGGCAAATACGCTTCGGCCAGCGGCCGCAAATCTGTCGCGGTCGGCTTGAATTCCGATGCTTCCGGAGGCCAGGCCTTTGCGCTCGGCCCCTACTCGCATGCGACCGCCAGCAACTCCACCGCGATGGGCGGCGCGATTGATTTGAATGGCGACGGCAGCATCAGCGCCAACGAGGAAACCACCGCTTCCGGCGGTCTGTCTCTGGCGCTGGGCACAGACGCGCAGTCCACCCAGAACAACGCGACGGCCGTGGGTGCCGAAGCCGACGCGACCGCCGCCGGTGCAACCTCGCTCGGCAGTCTTGCGGTGGCCTCCGGCAGCAGCTCGGTCGCGATCGGTTTCGACTCGCTGGCCACGGCGGCGAATACGGTGTCATTCGGCAACGCCAGCACGCATATGTATCGTGAGCTGGTCAACATCGCCGATCCCACTTCCGCGCATTCGGCGGTGAACCTTGAGTATTTCCAGGCACACGCCACGACGCACGCCGTCACCGATTCGCTCACCGCCGAGATCGCGCAGCTGCAGAACGAAGTGAATGCAATGAATGCCGCAAGCGCCCCAGCCGGCGACGCAACGGCATCGGCAACGTCTGTATTCGCTTCTTCCGCGAGCAACGCGCCTGAATCCGTAAGTGGGCAAAGCCCGGCGTCAACCGGCGCGCACATGTCGGGAATCGGCGCAGACAAAACCCTGGGTTCGATACATCCGCTCATCACTGGTGGCTACACCAGTTGCGGCGGAGCCGGCCAGAGCGCTTCCGGCAGCAACTCCGTGACCTGCGGAGTTAATGCAGCCGCGAGCAACTCCTGGGGCACCGCGCTCGGGTACGGAACTGCCGCCAGCGGTTACAGCTCGACCGCGGTGGGCAAATTCGCCACTGCCAGCGGCAGCAACAGCGTCGTAGTGGGGCACGACTCTACTGCGAGCGGCAGCCAAAGCACGGCCTTGGGTGCGTTTGCGGATGCGGTCGGCAACTACAGCACCGGGATCGGCGGAGGAGAAGCCAAGGGCGATTACGGTGTTGCGATCGGCGACGGCGCCTACTCCGCCAGAAAATCCGTGGCAATGGGGCTGGATGCGGATGCTTCCGGCGGTCAGGCGTTTGCACTGGGTTCGTTTTCGCATGCCACGGCCAGCAACTCCACCGCACTCGGCGGTGCGATTGATTTGAATGGCGATGGCACCATCGAAAGCAACGAGGAAACCACGGCTTCCGGCGGCTTGTCGTTGGCTTTGGGCTCGGATGCACAATCAACGCAGAACAACGCGACAGCCGTTGGCGCCGAAGCCGATGCCACTGCCGCCGGCGCGACTTCGCTCGGCAGTCTTGCGGTGGCCTCCGGCAGCAGCTCGGTCGCGATCGGTTTTGGTTCGCTGGCGACAGTTGCCAACACGGTGTCATTCGGCAACGCCAGCACGCATATGTATCGTGAGCTGGTCAACATCGCCGATCCCACTTCCGCGCATTCGGCGGTAAATCTGGAATATTTCCAGGCGCACGCCACGACGCACGCCATCACCGATTCGCTGACTGCCGAGATCACCCAACTGCAAAATGAAGTGAACGCTTTGGATGCTTCCACACAGGCATCGGCGAGCACGACAGCGACGAATAGCGCAACGGGGAAGGTATCGAACGAAGCCGCCGGCGTGCAAAGCAGCGCGGATAGCTTTTCCGGCTCGGGCCTCACTCAATCCGGCGGCATAGGCCAGGTGCATCCGCTGGTTGCACCCGCTGCCGGCACCTGCACAGGTCCGGCTGGCGAGTCTGCCACTGGCAACGGCGCGTTCGCCTGCGGTGTGAATGCGGATGCCGCCTTCGCTGGTGCGACCGCGATTGGTTCCGGTTCCTACGCCGCCCTCCACGGCACAGCGCTTGGCTACATGGCCAGTGCACACGGCACTGGCGGCGCCGCGCTGGGGTATCGCGCTACTGCCAGCGGCAGCTTCAGCACCGCGGTCGGCGGCTGGGGAGATTTGAACGGCAACGGCATCGTTGATCCCGGAGAAACCGCGCTGGCCAGCGGGTATGGCTCGACTGCGGTCGGCGCCGCCGCAAAGGCCACCAATTTTTTGACCACGGCGGTCGGCGCGAATGCCCAAGCCTATGGCTATGGGAGCTCCGCATTCGGTGTAGGTTCCTACGCGATGGGTAAAAGCAGCACCACAGTCGGATATCACAGTCAAGCCAAAGGCAACTACAGCGCCGCGATGGGTTACCGTGCCGATGCCATGGGTGATTACAGCATTGCGCTGGGCGACAATGCCTATGCCGCTCGCAAGGCGGTCGCAATCGGCTTGAATTCCGACGCCACGGGCGGCCAGGCCTTTGCCCTGGGTCCCTACTCGCACGCGACCGCCAGCAATTCCACCGCGATTGGCGGCGCGATTGATTTGAATGGCAACGGCACAATTGAGCCCAGTGAGGAAACCACTGCTTCCGGCGGCTTGTCGCTGGCGGTGGGCTCGGACGCACAGGCGATGATGGGCAATTCCACCGCGTTGGGTAGCGAAGCCGATGCTACGCAGCCTGGCGCAAGCGCGATCGGCAGCCTCGCGATTGCTTCGGGCAGCAGTTCCGTCGCAATCGGCTTCGGCGCGCACGCGACGAACACTGGCTCCGTCGCGCTCGGCTCCGGCTCACTTGCCCCCGAGGCCAACGTCGTTTCGGTCGGCACGCCCAGCAGCTTGCGCCGGATCGAGAATGTCGCCAATCCCGTCAATTTCCAAGATGCAGTGACGCTCCAGTATTTCGACACCCACGCGACCTTGAAGACGGCGACCGACTCGATGATGGCCGAGATCACCCAACTGCAAAATGAAGTGAACGCAATGTACGCGGCGACGCAACCCGCGGGTGCCGCAACGAGCACGAGCACCGCAGTGGCGAGCGCGCCTCAGGAAGCCGCCGGTGTGCGAAGTGCCGCGGATAGCTTTTCCGGCTCGGGCCTCACTCAATCCGGCGGCATAGGCCAGGGGCATCCATTGGTGGTCGCAGCGGCTAGTTGCACAGGCCCGGCTGGTGAAACCGCTACCGGCAACGGCGCCTTCGCTTGCGGCGTGAGTGCCACCGCCAACGGCAATTACAGCACGGCGCTCGGTTCCGGCGCCGGCGCTACCGCCGTGGATACCACCGCAGTGGGTAATACGGCGGTTGCCAGCGG
>DATNFU010000019.1:0-73269 GCA_035606235.1 Rhodanobacteraceae bacterium | reverse complement strand
TGCCGCTGATGGTGTGATTGATCTTGGCGTGATAGGAAAAGCCGATGCGATCCTGCGTCGTCGGCCTGAATTCCGCGCCGAGCGTCCAGCCATAACTCCAGTCATCGCCCTGCACGCGCGCCAAGCCGTCGGCAGATTGCGGCAGCACACTGGGTGCACACGCGAAATTACATGCCGCCAACTGACCGGCCGCGATGATCGCGCCGAAATCCACCGCATTGCTCAAGTCCACCTTGGTGCGCTGCGCGATCACCGAGGCGCCCAGTGCGAACTGCGGATTGATCTGCCAGGAGATCGAGCCGGTCAGGTCTTCCGATGTCACTTTCGATTTCAAGGCCTGATAGCGGCCGACCCAACCATCGTCATACTGGGTCTTCAGGCCGTACGGCGCGGAGAACGCGAAACCGACGCGCCAGGCGTCGTTGAGCGGCGCGGAAAAATACAGCGCCGGCACCGGCGTGACGTCGCCGCCATTGCCGCCATCACCGCCGCTGAGCGGTGCGCCGAACGCGTCGGTGCCGCCGCCGTGGAATTGCGTGTGGACATCGATCGCCGTCACATCTGCCTGGAATGCGATGCCCTGCAGATCCGACATCGCAGCGGGATTGTTGACCACCACCGAAACGTCGTCGCCTGCGGTGTCCACGCCGGCGAATGCGCGGCCCAGCGCCTTGGCACTGTTTTCCTTGATCTGGAACCCGGACGCCGAGGCATCCGTGCTGACCAGGGCGCCGGTGACCGCCACCGTCAGGGCGGCGAGAACCAGACCCCGCGCGCGCTGCCGGAACATCGAACTCGTGCTCATGAATCTTTCTCCCTCAGGTTTGGATGCGCGCAAAGGCGCTAAGCGAATCGCTGATTCATACGCTTGTTTGAACTCCCGGGCGCCACTGTGAACGGATCACGGCAAGGATGCAAGAGTCGAACGTGAGGCAAACATGCCGATCGTAATCCGCGCCACGGATGGCTGCCCGCGAGGGCTCCAATTAACATGCTGTTACCGTTTGCGCCCGTGAGGCTTGCGTATACTGCGGCGCCCCCGTCGTTTGCGAGTTTCCGTTCCATGCCGAATGCCAAGCCGCGTCGACGGCCGTCGCTGCTCCGATCCCTTCCGTGTTTTCTGCCCGCCCTGGCCGCAGTCGCACTGGCCGCGTACGGCACGCATACTTTGGCGCTGCTGCCGCTGCTGATCGCCAATACCTTGTGCATGGCCGCGATGTGCCACGCGATCGGTTTCGATCCCGAAACATCGTTCCTGCGTACCGTCGTGCGCCGCGGCGCCGCGCACCTGATCCTGTTCTCGTTGTACACCGCAATCGTGTTCGGGCTGATCGCCTGGCCATTGCTGGCGCTATCGCAGGCGCCGTCGCTGTTCGCCACGCTGGGCCTGTGCGCGGCGCTGGTTGCCGCACTGGCCCTGCTGTGGCGATTGTGGCCGGCGTTCGGGCTGGTGTTCGTGTGGGACGATGCGTTTCCGGAAGGCGGAGAGCGCTCCTGGATTTCCACTGCGCTGTCGCGCAGCATAACCTTCGCCGCCCATCTCACCAGTGAGCAGGAACATTTTTTCACGCACTTCCTGCCGGCGGCGCTCGCCTATCTCGCGCTCGCTTTCGGCGCACTGGCTTTCACCGGCATCGGCACGGTGCTGCCGGATGAACTGCGCACCGCTGCGCTGTTCCTGTATGCAGTGGCGCTGCTGCCGATCTGCACCTTGATCGCCGCCAACCGCACCCTGCGCACACTCTTGTGCGAAAGCCGCGGCAAGCGCAAACCAACCGATGACGAGCCGCCGCAGCCGGATCCGGGCATGGCGCCGCCACCGCGGCCGGCTCCGGCACAGGAACCGGCAGCCAACGCGCCGCACAGAAATCTTTCCGCCGCCGCGCTCAATCAGGCGCTGCTGGATGCGGCGCGCGAGGGCAATGTGGATGAAGCCTTGGCCCTGCTCGAAAGCGGCGCCGATCCGGACGCGCTGCCTGCTGCCGGCGCGCGCGACCAGCGGGGCGCACTGGTGCTGGCCGCCCTGCTGCCGGATACCCGATTACTGCGTGCACTGATCGCGCGTGGTGCGCAGGTCAATCGAGTGCACGCCGACGTGACCGCGCTGCTGGCCGCCACCCGCGACAGTTATCACGGCCGCGCCGAAGCGGTGATGACGCTGCTCGCCAACGGCGCCGACCCGCGCATCGCCGATCGCGACGGCAACACGCCGCTGCATCATGCCGCGCTCGCGGCGGAGCCCTCGATCGCGGCGATCCTGATCGATGCGCAGGCGCCGCTGGAGGCGCTCAATCGCAATCGTCACAGCCCGCTCGGCACGGCTGCGGGCGCGGCCAATTGGGGGCTGCTGAAATTTCTGCTCGAGCATGGCGCCAAATGCGAACCCGCACAGGGCGAGCCGGCACTGCGGGCCGCTGCCGCCATTGCCGAGGACGATCCGGCAGGGGTTGCGCTATTGCTGAAACACAAGGCGCGCGTGGATGCGGTGGATGGCTTAAGCCGCGGCGCGTTGATGAGTGCCGCGCTGGAAGGTCATGTGCGGATCGTGCGCGCGCTGCTGGATGCCGGCGCCAACGTCAATCTCGCCGATCGCCACGGTACTACCGCGTTGATGGAAGCCGCGCGCGCCGGCGCGCACGAGACACTGGCAATCCTTGCCGCGGCGCAACCGGACGTGCGAGCGCGCGATGCGCACGGCCGCGATGCGCTGCTGCTGGCCTGCCAGTCGCCGCGGGCCAACGCGCACTGCGTGCGCGCCCTGCTGGCGCTGGGCGCCGATCCGCATGCGCGCAGCGGCGACGGCCGCAACGCGCTGGAACACGCCGCCGGCGCGGGCCGCTGGGATCTGGTCGCGCTGCTCGATCCGACCACGCCATTGCCGTCCACGCATGCAGTGGCGGCGCAACCCGAACCGGGTGCCGACACGCCCGCGCATCTGCTGGATGCGTTGCGTTTTGGACATTGGGCCGTGGTCTCCGGTTTCAGCGATCGCGCGCGCGCCTGGCCGATGACGGAACTGGCCTCGCTGTATCTTGATCTGCTCGACGCCAGCGCTGCGCTGGCACGATCCTGGTTGCTGGGGCACGGGCTCGCCGCGGAGGCGACACTCGAAGACGGCACGCGCCTGTTCGATGCGATGATCGAGCACTTGCCGGCATCCCTGGATGCCATGCGGCAATTGCTGGATGCCGGCGCGAGTTGCGCGGGCGCGGGGCGCTATGCGCGCACGTTGGCGCGGCTGGTGGACGCCGAACACGCCGCGCCGTTCGCACTGGACTTGCTCGCCCGCGGCGCGGATGCGTTCGGTGCCGATGCGGGCGGTCGCACGCCGCTGCATCACAGCGCCTGCGCTGCACTGATGCCGGTCTTGCACGCGCTGCTCGCGCGCGGCGCAGATCCGAATGTCCGCGATCGTCAGGGCGCCACGCCGCTGCACATCGCCTTGACCGCCGAGCGCACAATCGCGCTGCCGTTGGTGCGCGCGCTGATCGCGCACGGCGCCGATCCGGAGAGTCCCGCCGCCAATGGCGAAACGCCGCTCGGCCTGGCATTGGCGCGCGGCGATGCCACGCTGGAACACTGGTTGCGCTGGAGCGTGTGGCCGTTGCCGCGACGGCCATTGCGCGCGGGCGACCTGCCGCTGGCTGCGGCAAGCGGCGATGCGGAGGCCGTTTCCAAATTGCTGGAATTGGGGTTCCCGATCGACACCCGCGACGAACGTGGCGCCAGCGCCTTGCTGCGTGCGTGCGGCGCCGGTCATCTCGAAACCGCGCAGCGTTTACTGGAGCGCCGCGCCGATGCGGCATTGGCCGCGGCTTCCGGCGCCACGCCGTTATCGGCCGCGGTGAGTGCGCGTCGCGCGGAAATGGTGCGCTTGCTGTTGGAACACGGCGCGAAAGTCGATCAGCGCCTGCCCGGCAACGCCACCGCGCTGATGGTCGCGGCCGCGTTGGGCTTCCCGCAAATCGTCGAAATCATGCTCGAGTGCGGTGCCGACGCCGCGTTGACCGACGAACACGGCCACACCGCCTTGCACGCGGCCGCGCGATTCTGCTTCGAAAGCCGCGACAGCTTGCGCTGCCGGCGTCTGCTGGATGCGTTGCTGTCCGCCGGCGGCAACGGGCCCGCGCACGTGGATGCGCGCGACACCCATGGCGCGACGCCGCTGCTGCTGTTGCTGGGTGCGCAAGCCAAGGCCGATGCGGTGGCCGATGGCACCCATCTGGGCGCACTGCTGCCGGTGTTGCTCGATGCGGGTGCCAGCCACGATCACGCCGATGCGCGCGGCGTCACACCACTGCACGCCTGCGCCATGCACGCGCTGTTCGCGCCGGCGCGCGTGTTGATTGCGCGCGGCGCCAGCCGCGATGCGACCGACACCTTCGGGCGCACCCCGGCCGATGTTGCGCGCGTGCTCGGGTTGGTCGACCTCGCGATGGAGCTGGCGCCGCGTGGGGTTCCGGGTGTCAGTCGCGTGTTGCGTCAACCGGCGCAGTCGGCTGAGTAGGGGCGTTCCCGGCCAGCTTGGCGGCATCGGCTTCGAACAGCCGCTCCAATTCGTCGCGCGCTTCCTGCGCGCCCTGTACCAGCGCCGATTCGTCGTCGTACACCAGATGCTGTTCGCGCAGCAGGCGCTCGTCGAACTGACGGAAGGTTTCCACCGTGGTGCTCGCCACTTCCGGGGTCATACCCAGCGCCTGCAGCGCCATGCGCGCCATCTTCAAGCTGGAATGGAAGGTCTCGCGCACCACGTCGTCGGGCGAGGTCAAATCCATCAGCCGGAACGCATGCTGGCGGTTGCGCGCACGCGCGACGATCTTCAGATGCGGGAACAGGCGCCGCACGATGCGCGCGGTGCGCACGTTGGCTTCCGGATCGTCGGTGGCGAGCACGAACACCTCGGCCTTGTCCGCCTGCGCCGCGCGCAGTAGTTCCACGCGGGTGGGATCGCCGTAGAACACCTTGTTGCCGAAGCGGCGCATGAAGTCGACTTGTTCGACCGAACTTTCCAACGCGGTGAACGGGATGTGGTGCGCATACAGCAGACGCCCGACGACCTGCCCGACCCGGCCGAAGCCGGCGATGATCACCCGCGGCGCATCGCCGTCGATCGCATCGAATTCACGCTTTGGCGCGTGCTTGGTCGGCACGCGCGCGGCGGCGAGCACCAGCAGCGGCACCGTCGCCATGCTGAGCGTGATCACCAGCACCAGCAACCGATGCTGCTCGGCGGCGAGCAGACCGCGATCGAACGCCAGCTTGAACACCACGAAGGCGAACTCGCCGCCGCCGGCCAGCAGCACCGCCAGTCGCAACGACGAGCCATTGTCGAGATGCGTACCAAAACGCGCGATCCCGGCCAGCAACGGCGCCTTGCAGATCAGCAGCAGCGCGACCAGCCCGCACACGATCCACGGATGCGCAATCAGCAAATGCAGATCCACGCCCATTCCAACCGAGATGAAGAACAGGCCGAGCAGCAGTCCCTCGAAGGGCTCGATGTGCGATTCGAGATCGTGGCGATATTCCGAATCGGCGAGCAACACGCCGGCCAGAAACGTGCCCAACGCCATCGAGATGCCGGCCAGTTGCATCAGGTACGCGGTGCCGATCACGACCAGCAGCGCGGTCGCGGTCGAAACCTCGATCGATTTGGTTTTCGCCACCACCCGAAACAGCGGCCGCAGTGCGTAGCGACCGCCGATCACCACCACCGCGATCACCCCGACCACGCGCAGGGCGCCGAGCCACCACGGTTGCGGCGAGTGCGTTGCCAACTGCACGCCGCCGAGCAGCGGGATCGCCGCAATCAGCGGAATGGCCGCGAGATCCTGGAACAGCAGAATCGCGAATGACAGCCGGCCATGCGCGCTCTGCAATTCCTTGCGCTCGCCTAGGGTCTGCAAGCCGAACGCGGTCGAAGACAATGCCAGGCCGAGGCCGATCACGCACGCGCTTGCTGCGCCCAGCCCGAATGCGAAATACGCGATCGCGCCGAGCACGGCCGCGCAGGCAACCACCTGCGCCAAGCCCGCACCGAATACCAGGCGCCGCATCACCCACAGCCGTTGGGGCGAAAGTTCAAGACCGATCACGAACAACAGCAGCGCCACGCCGAGTTCGGAAATGCCGGCGATCGCGTCCGCGTTGCGCACCCACTGCAGGCCGAACGGACCGATCACGACGCCGGCGGCGAGGTATCCGAGCACCGAGCCGAGTTTCAGCCGCCGCGCCAGCGGCACGGCGATCACCACTGCCAGCAGGAAGACAACGGCCGACTGCAGGAACGCGTGATCTTGCAAGCTGGGGCCTGCTAATGCTTTCCCAAACGAGCCGCGATTATGGCAGGCGTATGTTGCGCGAGATATGCGTACGGGCGCGCGAAAACGCGCGTGCCAAAAAAAGAGGAGGGGCGTGGCCGCCCCTCCCTCGGTGCTTCCTTGCGTCGCCAACCGGCAATGCCGTTGTTGACGCCATGCGGCCCACCCGGTGCGAGTCGTCCCGAAGACGCGCGCCAGCCAACCGCATTCCGATTGCCGCCCCCTGTTCCTGCCGACCGCGGATTCCGTGCAGCCGAGCTTGAATGGTAGCCCCGGCCCGCGTTCTGACAAGGGCCGATTCGTCCCGCAGTTGCGACACTGCGTTGCCCTCTGTGTATTCTTGCAACCAGATTCGATCGCTGCGTAGAGGGATGGAATGGTGATATCCGTTCAGGATGAAGGAGCGTCGTCAGTCGAGGCTGTACCCCCCATCCGGTCGCGCTCGACTGCTCCGCAGCGCGCGCCGGGCGTACCGACAAATTCGCTCACCAGCTACGACCTCGGCGCATTCCGGGTGATGCGCTCCTTGATCGATACCAGCGATCCCTCCCGTACCGCAGCCTTTATTCCCTGGGATTGGGCCGATCAGGCCGGGCACGTTTCGGTGCGGCTGATCCTGGATGGCGAACAACGGGTGAATTTCGGACGCGAGCCGGTCGAGCTGGCGGAGGGCGACTTGTGCCTGTGCGAGCCGGGCTATCCCTTGGCGACCGAAGTGCGTCGCTGCGAAATCCTGACCGTCGCGCTGGAGCGTGACCGGCTCGACAATCCCAAAGGCTCGTTGCACGGGCTGGTGTTGCGCGGCGATCATCCGCTGGCACAACTGCTCGGCGGACACCTGCACCGGCTATTGCACACCTTGCCCGGCCTGACGTTGTCCACGCTCGCACCGACGGTGCACGTCACCTTGTCGTTGCTGCACAACTGTCTGGGTCTGCAATGCGGCGCACTGGAAACGGCGGTGGACGGAGATCCGCTGCGCGCACGCATCATCGCCTTCATCGAATCGCATGTGCACGCACCGGATTTGAGCGCGCGGCTGTTGCAGCGCGAGTTCAATCTGTCGCGTGCCAGGCTCTACCGGATCATGGAACCCGAAGGCGGTGTCGCCCGCGTGATCGCGCGCGCGCGCACCGATGCCGCCTTCCGCGATATCCGCCACCGCCCCGAGCAACCGTTGCTGAAAGTGGCCGAACGCTGGGGGTTCAGCAATCTGCGCCAGTTCCAGCGCGCCTTCCGGGCGCGCTTCGGCTTTTCTCCCGGCACCTTGCGGCAGCCGCAATGGCGCGTGCGCTCCGACGCATCGATCGCTGCCTGTCCGGCACCCGAATCAGGCGCAAGCGTTCCAAGCGTTCAAGTATTGCCGGTGAGCGCGCGCGCAGCATCCAGTGCGAAGTAGGTGAGTATCGCATCGGCACCCGCGCGCTTGATGCACATCAGCGCTTCCAGCATGCAGGCGCGTTCATCCAGCCAACCGTTCGCCGCCGCGGCTTTCAGCATCGCATATTCGCCGCTGACCTGATAAACGAAAGTCGGCGCCCCGAAGCGCTCCTTCACGCGCCGCACGATGTCGAGATACGGCAGCCCCGGCTTCACCATCACCGCATCCGCGCCTTCGGCCAGATCGAGTTCCACCTCGCGCAGCGCTTCATCGGAATTGCCGACATCCATCTGGTAGGTGTGCTTGGAACCCTTGCCGAGATTCGCCGCGGAGCCGACCGCATCACGGAACGGCCCGTAAAAACTGGACGCGTACTTGGCCGCGTAGGCGAGGATGCGGGTGTGAATCAGGCCGGCATCTTCCAACGCGGTGCGGATCGCGCCGATGCGGCCGTCCATCATGTCGGAAGGCGCGACGAAGTCCGCGCCAGCGCGCGCCTGCGACAGCGCCTGCCTGATCAACGCCGCGACGGTTTCGTCGTTCAGCACATAACCGGATTCGTCGATCAGTCCGTCCTGGCCATGGGTGGTGAACGGATCCAGCGCGACGTCTGCAATCACGCCGAGATCAGGAAAGCGTCGCTTCACGGCGCGAATCGAACGCTGCACCAGGCCTTCATCGTTCCAGGCTTCGCATGCGTCGACGCTTTTGGCCGAGCCATCCAGCGCCGGGAACAACGCCAGCGCGGGAATGCCTAGTTCCGACGCGAGTTCGGCAACCCGCAGCAGCGCTTCGATGGACAACCGCTGCACACCCGGCATCGAGACGATGTCGGCGCGCACGTCGCCCTGCGCGGCATGAACGAATACCGGCAGAATCAGGTCGGCGGGGACCAATACCGTTTCGCGCATCAGCGCGCGCGAGAACGCGTCACGGCGCATGCGCCGCATGCGGGTTGCTGGAAAGGTCATGTGCCTGTCTGGGAGATGAGCGAACCGGCATTTTACCGTCGCGCCTACCAACCTGCCTGCTCAAGCTGCGACGGCGGCCTCAGTCTGCGCGTCGCAGGCACATATGATGCTTGGGTGAAGACATGGTGGAACTCGCTTTCACAAAAGCGGTCGAAAACCACCTAAGCAATCGGTCCTCGCAATTATTCAGGTCAGGTTGCTTGCCGTTAAATTAAGATTAAGGCACTATCTGATCCACAGGCTGCATCATCTTTTGCAGCCGATACATAGAAGAAGCAGTCAACCATCGGTTTTTAAAGACAATGTTCTCGACGCTCACTATCCTACCCCTGCTCGCTCTGATTGGCTTGTTGGCGGCGGTGTGCGTCAAACGCATTCCCGAAGGTCAGGTTTACACGCTGCGGCGCTTGGGCAAGCCTGCGCGTACGTTGACGCCGGGCATGCATGTGGTGGTGCCGCTGGTTGAACGCATTGCCCACAAGATCAGCATTACCGGCTACACCCTGGCAATCGAAGAACGCGTGCAGGTGGAAGGTCATCCCGCACCGGAAACCCTGCGCGGACGCGTGTGGTGGCAGGTGCTCGATCCCGAGCGCGCGGAGGCCGTCATCGACCGCGCGGACGACATGATTCGCAGCCGCGTGATCGGCGCGCTGCCCGAAGTAGCCGGTGACAGCGGCACCGACCTGCGCGCGCGCAACCTGCGCGTCAAGCAGGCGCTGAATGGTTCATTGCGCGAACGTGGCGTGCTGGTCACGCGAGTGGAACTGGATCTCGCGGCATAATCGGTTGGCGATCATTTCGATCGCACGCACCTAATGTCATTCCCAAAGGCCCGCTCAATGCGGGCTTTTGTTTCAGCCGGGTCTGCGTCGATACTGTGTGCTCCTGCGGACAAGTCGATGCACGCTCGCGCCTCGCTCCAGCAACGACTCGAATCCGGCCTCGGCGCGCTCCGGCTCGAGATTCCCGCCGCGGCGGTCGGCTCGCTGCTCGGCTATCTCGATCTGCTGGCCCGCTGGAATCAGCCTTACAACCTGACAGCGGTGCGCGACCCGGCGCAGATGGTCACGCGCCATCTGCTCGATTCGCTTGCGGTGTTGCCGCAAGTGCATGGCGCCACGTTGGCCGATCTCGGCAGCGGTGCCGGCCTGCCCGGCATCCCGCTGGCAATCGCGAGGCCCGACCTGCACGTGACGCTGGTGGACAGCAATGGCAAAAAAGCGCGCTTCCTGCGCGAAGCCGTGCGATCGCTGCCGCTGCCGAACGTGCGGGTGGAACAGCTCCGTGTCGAGGAATTGGAAGGCAGCTACGATTGCATTACCGCGCGTGCGTTCGCCAGCCTTGCCGACATGCTGGCCTGGGGTGGTCATGCGCTCAACCCGGACGGTGTCTGGCTTGCGTTGAAGGGACAGCTCGAGCAAACCGAACTGGCGCAGGTGCCGCCAGGATTCCGGGTAGCTGCCATCCATGCCTTGACCGTGCCGGGGCTCGATGCGCAGCGCCACGTGATCGAAATACGGCGAATTTGAGCACGCGGACTCGGACGACGATGCTACCCTTCGCGTTCGCTTGGTCGCGATAACGGGATCTTCGGGCTGCAATGACGCGCATCATCGCCATAGCCAACCAGAAAGGCGGTGTCGGCAAGACCACCACCGCGGTGAATCTGGCCGCCGCGCTGTCGGAAACCAAACGCAAGATCCTGCTGGTCGATCTCGACCCGCAGGGCAATGCGACGATGGCTTCCGGCGTGGACAAGCGCAACGCCAAACCGAGCGGCTGCGAAGTGCTGCTGGAAGAAGCCACGATCGAATCGGCGATCCTGCCCACCGAAGCGGGGTACGACTTGCTGCCCGGCGGCCGCGATCTCACCGCCGCGGAATTGAAACTGATGGATGCGATCGCGCGCGAATCGCGATTGAAGGAGCAGCTCGGCAAGCTCGGCGATCGCTACCACAGCATTCTGATCGACTGCCCGCCGTCGCTGCACCTGCTCACGCTCAACGCTCTGGCCGCCGCGCACAGCGTGCTGATCCCGGTGCAGTGCGAATACTTCGCGCTGGAAGGCCTGACTTCGCTGCTGGACACGATCAAGGCGGTGCGCGCGCGGCTCAATCCGCAACTGGAAGTGGAAGGCCTGCTGCGCACGATGTTTGACGTGCGCAACAACCTCGGCAATGACGTCTCGGCGCAACTCACCAAGCATTTCGGCGACAAGGTGCTGCGCTCGATCATCCCGCGCAACGTGCGCCTTGCCGAAGCGCCGAGCCACGGTCAGCCGATCAATCTGTATGACCGCGAATCGCGCGGCGCGATCGCCTATCTCGGCTTGGCGGGCGAGATGATTCGGCGCGAACGCGGCGTGGCACCGGCCGCAGCGCCGGCACCAGGCAACTGAGGAATCGCGCATGTCGGCAAAAAGACGAGGCTTGGGTTCGCGCGATCTGGATGTCCTGCTGGGCGGCGGTGATGTCGAGGAGTCGCCGAGCGGCGCGGAGGAATTGCGCAACCTGCCGCTTGCGCAGATCGCGCCCGGCAAATACCAGCCGCGCCAGAAAATCGACGCGGTGAAACTGGCTGAACTCGCTGCCTCGATCAAGGCGCAGGGTCTGATCCAGCCGGTGGTGGTGCGCAGCATCGGCCACGCTAAATTCGAATTGATCGCCGGCGAGCGCCGTTGGCGCGCCGCGCAGCAGGCCGGCCTGACCGAAATCCCCGCGGTGGTGCGCGATGTCGCACCACAGGCGGTGCTGGCGATGGCGCTGATCGAGAACATCCAGCGCGAGGAACTCTCCGCGCTGGAAGAAGCGCACGCACTGCATCGCCTGATCGAAGAATTCGATCTCACCCAGCAGCAGGCGGCGGATGCAGTGGGGCGTTCGCGCGTGGCGGTGACCAATCTGCTGCGTCTGCTGGAATTGCCCGAACCGATCCGGCGCCTGCTCGAGAACGGCCAGATCGAGATGGGTCATGCGCGCGCGCTCGGAACGCTTGCAGCGCCGCGCGCCATCGCACTGGCCGAGAAAGCCGCCGCCGAACAATGGTCGGTGCGTCAGTTGGAACAAGCGGTGCGACTGGCGCAACTGCCACCTGCCGCCAAGCGGCGCGCGCCGCACAGCGATCCGGACATCGCCTCGCTGGAGCGCGAATTGAGCGAGAAGCTCGGGGCACGCGTGCAGATCGCGCACGGCCGCAATGGCCGCGGCAAGTTGACCGTGCGGTATCACAGCGCCGATGAGCTGGATGGCATTCTCGCCAAATTGCGTTAGAGGAATCTCTGCCGCTTTGCGTACATTCCAGTGGCGGCTGAAAGAAGGATCGAGCCATGCCGGTCTTGTCCAGGGTGGGCAGCAGACAACGCCAGTTCGACGCGCTGGTTCGCGCGCATGCCAGCGATCTCTACCGTTTCGCCTGGTGGCTGTGCGGCGATGACGCGCGCGCGCAGGATCTGGTGCAGGAAACCTTGCTGCGCGCCTGGCGCGCACTCGACTCGCTGCGCGACGGCGCCGCCGCCAAACCATGGCTGCTGACCATCCTGCGCCGCGAGCACGCGCGCGGTTTCGAACGCAAGCGTCTCGACTTGGGCGAACTGGACGACAATCTCGCCGATGACACCCCGGCGATCGATCCCGAACGCGCGGGCTCCGATGCGCAGGTGCGCGCGGCGATCCTGCGGTTGGAACCGAAATACCGCGAGCCGCTGGTGATGCAGGTACTGGGCGGCTTTTCCTGCGAGGAGATCGCCGCGGAACTCGGCTGCAAGCCCGGCGCGGTGATGACCCAACTTTTCCGCGCGCGGCAGAAGCTGCGCGTACTGCTCGATGGTGGTGCAAGCATGAATCCGAAGGAGACGGCGCATGGATTGCCTTGAATTCCGCCGTCGGCTCGCCGCCGAACCGCGTTCGCGTGAAGCGATGTTTTTCGCCCACCGCGATAGTTGCCACGCCGGCTGCACCGAGGCGTGGTGGCGCGCGCAGCGGCTGGAGCGGCGCATCGAGCAAGCCTTGTCCATCGAAGTGCCCGCACAGCTTGCCGAACGCATCCTGCTGGCACAGGCCACCCGCACGCGCACGCGCGCGCAGCGACGCTGGCAGCTCGGATTCGCGTTGGCCGCATCGGTGCTGCTGGCCGTGGGCATCGCCACCTTCGGCTGGAATCGCAGCGCACTGGCCGATCCGCTGCCGGGGATGAGCGTGGCGCATGTGCACGGCGAGGCTTTTGCGCTGGCGCGCACGCAACCGGTTTCCGACGGTGAGCTGCGGCGGGACTTCGCCGCGCGCGGCGTGAACCTGCGCGCCATGCCGCAGGGCGCCGTATTCGCGCGCGATTGCGATGTCGGCCCCTATCGCACCGTGCACCTGGTGTTCCGCATCAACAACGAACCGGTGACCGCGCTGTATTTCGTAGACCGCGACACCGCGCGCACCCGCGATTTCCGTCATGCCGGATGGCAGGGCCGCGAACTGCCGCTCGATCACGGCACGTTGCTGCTGCTCGGCAGCGACGCGCGCGGCTTCTCCGATGTGGAGCGCACCTTGCGTCAGGCTTTGCAGGGCCCGGCGCAGCAGACGCTCGCGGAACTCTGATCCTGCACGGCCGCGCGGCATCGGCGATAATCGCGGCTCTTTCGCGAAGGGGCGCCTCATGCCCGAGCTTTCCGTGGTCGTGCCGGTATTCAACGAGCGCGACAACATACCGCCGTTGCTGAGCGAAATCGCTATAGCTTTGCGTGGCCGCCTCGATTACGAGGTGGTCTACGTGGACGACGCCAGCCGCGATGATTCGCTGGCGGTGCTGCAGGCCGAACGTGCGCGCCATCCGGAGCTGCGCATCATCAAACACCTGCGCCAGAGCGGCCAGAGCACCGCAATCTGGAACGGCGTGCGCGCCGCGCGCGGAAAGTGGATTGCCACCCTGGACGGCGACGGCCAGAACGATCCGGCCGATATCCCGAAATTGCTCGACGCGCGCACGCGGGCGAAATCGGAAATCAGGCTGTTCGCCGGCTGGCGCACCACCCGCCGCGACACCTTCAACAAACGCATCTCTTCGAAGATCGCCAACTCTGTGCGTTCGCGGATGCTGCGCGACGCCACGCCCGACACCGGCTGCGGCCTGAAGCTGTTCGAGCGCGATACGTTCATGCTGCTGCCCTACTTCGACCATATGCACCGCTATCTCCCGGCACTGGTGAAGCGCGCGGGGTTCGAGAGCGTCAGCGTGCCGGTCGGACATCGCCCCCGCACGCGCGGCGTTTCCAAGTACGGAATGCTCGATCGGCTGTGGGTGGGCCTGGCCGACCTGCGCGGCGTGAGCTGGCTGATGCGGCGGGCGAAGGTGACGGCGACCGAAGAAGTTTGATCGGCGCTGTCGAAATCCGGATCGCTGGCGCGACAGGGAATGAGCGACCATGCGCTCTAACCCACCGGGAGCACCGCCATGAACTATTCGATCCTGATCTATGAAACGGCCGCCGACTTCGCGGTGCGCAACGACCCCGATCCCGCCAGACGCGAGGCCTACTGGGCAGTGTGGCCAGCGTATGTGGAAGCGTTGAAGAAAGCCGGCGTGTTCGTCGGCGGCGCCGGCCTGCAAGTGCCGGATACCGCATCCACCCTGCGCTTCGAAGGCGACAAGCGCCGCGTGCAGGACGGCCCCTATGCGGAAACGAAGGAACAGCTCGGCGGCTTTTTCATCATTGACGTGCCCGATCTCGATGCCGCTCTCGATTGGGCCGCGCGCGTGCCGCGCTCGCCCGGTCGCGTGTTCGAAGTGCGACCGAACCTCGTTCCAGGCCAGCGCTGAACGCGTCGAGAGCGACGGTGGCAGCGAAGGCTGGATCGTGATTGCGTCAGGCGAGCAGGCGCAATCGCGGCAGGTGCATTCGTCACCGCGCTAAATTAATGCGAGAGGACACCCCGATGAACTACACGTTGCTGATCCGCGAATCCCCGGAGTTGTTTGCCGCGCGCCGCGATCCGGCAAAGCGCGTGCAGCTCCTCGATCCGGTTTACGCCTATCTCAGGATGTTGCGTGAGGCCAGCGTGTTCGTCGGTGGGGCGGGCCTCGAACCGCCGGATTCGGGCATCAGCTTCTTGCCCGAGTCCGGCACCGGCTGGCGCGTGCAGGATGGCCCCTACGCCGAGGCAAAGGAACAACTCGGCGGGCTGATCATCCTGAGCGCCGCCGATCACCCCGAAGCCGTGCGCTGGGCCGAGCGCTGTCCGGTATTGCCGGGACGCGTGCTGGAGCTGCGGCCCATAACGTCATTCCCCTGGAATGAACCGGTCACAGCAGAACCGGCGCAGCCGCATGGTCATCATCTGAGAGGAGAGGCGAACCATGAAATTGCCAACCCTGTTGTACACCGCATCATTCCTGACCTTGATCCAGTACGTCGCACACGCATACCTGTTTCTTTCGGCGGTTTCCCCGCAGGACAAAACATTCGGCTATGGCCTGATGGTGATTCTGAGTGGATTCATCGCAACCATCCTGCTCTGGCAGCTCGCCCGTCTGGCAACCGTTGAGCCTTTCCGTACCCGCCCATTTGTGGCCTTGTTGATGTTTGCGAACGTGGCGCACGCCTGCCTCGCCTGGGCGTTTTTCAGGCTTGCTACACCGGTGGCTTTCGATCTGCTCATTGCGGTGGTGCTCGGGTTCGCCCTGGGCGGCATGGGTCGAAGAGTTGCCTCATGAGCCGCTGCGAGGCGTGGAAGCGAAACGCCACGTCCGGCATCCGTGCAAACTGCTGATCGCGCGCACATGACGGGACACAGCGGCATACGCGAAACGATTGAACGCGCGGCGCGCGATTCCCGCAGCCGCCTGCTCGCCTTTCTCGCCGCGCGCTCGCATGACCTCGCGGCGGCGGAAGACGCGTTGTCGGAGGCGTTCCGCTCGGCGCTGGAAACCTGGCCGCGCGACGGCGTGCCCAACCAGCTGGAAGCGTGGCTGCTGACCGCCGCACGACGCAGGCTGGTGGATGCGGCGCGGCACGTGCAGGTACACGCGCGCGCCGTACCGGAGCTGCTCGCCGCCGTGAATGATGCGCAAGCGATGCTGGATGAGGAACTCACGTTTCCCGACGAGCGGCTGAAACTGATGTTCGTGTGCGCGCATCCAGCCATCGATGCCGGCGCACGCACGCCGCTGATGCTGCAAACCGTGCTGGGGCTGGACGCCGCGCGCATCGCTTCGGCGTTCCTGGTCAAGCCCGCAGCCATGGGTCAGCGGCTCAGCCGCGTGAAAACCAAGATCCGCGATGCCGGGATCGCTTTTGAAATTCCGGGTAGCGACGGTCTGCCCGCGCGGCTCGATGCGGTGCTGGAAGCGATCTATGCCGCTTATGGCAGCGGCTGGGACGACATCGCCGGTGCCGACCCGCGCCGGAAGGGCCTGGCCAACGAAGCGCTGGAACTCGGCGCGTTGCTGCTGCAACTGCTGCCGAACGAACCCGAAGCGCGCGGGCTGCTGGCCTTGATGCTTTATTGCGAATCCCGCCGCGCCGCGCGTCGCGATGACGGCGGCCATTACGTGCCGCTCAGTGAACAGGACACCACGCGCTGGTCGGCGCCGATGATTGTGCAAGCCGACCGCCTGCTGCGCGAAGCCGAACGCGCAGGCCGCATCGGCCGCTTCCAACTGGAGGCCGCGATCCAGTCTGTGCACGCGCAGCGCGCCCGCGACGGCCGCACCGATTGGGAATCACTGGCGCTGTTGTACGAAGGCCTTGTGCGGATCGCGCCGGCCATCGGTGCCCTGGTCGGCCGTGCGGCGGCTGTTGCACAGGCACGCGGCGCGCAGGATGGATGGGAATGGCTGCAGCAGATTCCCGCCGAAGCGGTGGCGAGCTATCAACCGTACTGGGCACTGGCCGCACATCTGCTTGCGCAGATGCAGCGCCCGGACGAAGCGCATGCAGCGCGTGAACGCGCGATCGGCCTGTGCGAGGATGAAGCGATGAGGAGATTCTTGATGAGGCAGGCTTGAGCCAGGCAACCTTCCTTGGCGCAGCTCCCGACCGGCATCCAAGCCTCACCTGCAACTTCGGCTCGACATTCCATTCAAGCCACGTCGAGAGCGCCTCAGTTTCGACCTTTCGCCAGCGGCAGGTCCGCCCGACGCCATGCATCGATGCCGCCGGAAAGTGTGTACACGCGCGTGAATCCGGCCTTGACCAATCGCCGCGCGGCCTTGGCCGATTCGGCGCCGTTGCGGCACACGGTAACGATCGGCAACTCGCGCGCCTTCTTCAATTCCTTGTTCTCGGGGTCGAACTGGCTGACCGCGACATGTCGCGAGCCGGGCACATGCGCCTTTTCAAAATCCGCCTGCGGCGAAACATCCACCACCAGTGCGTCGTCACGATTGATCAGGTGGGTGAGCCCTGCCGGCGTCAGCTCCTTGAAGCCGCGAAAGTGCCGGGAACCTTCCAACCCGATCAGCGCCAGCACGATCACGATGAACGCGCCGACCAGCAGCGGATGGTGACCGATGAATTGCGGGATGTGCGGCAGGATATCGTTCATGGCGAGCGGACTTGAGTCGACCGCGCATTATCAGCGACTACTGCGGCGGCGTCACGTCCGGCAAGCCTGATTCCAGCCACCAGTGCTTGGCAGCGGGATCATATTTCCAGATCTGATGGTCCACGATGTCGTAGGAACTCTGGCTGGCCTTCACTACCACGCTGATCTGCGCGGTCTGCTCGATGGTGTTGTCCCCGGTCGCGCTGGGCCCGTCGGTTTCGTAACCGCCGACCTCGATTGCCCCGTAGCGCCTTTTGGCCGCTGCGCCCAGCGGATGTTCAGCGCGTACTTTCGGATCCACGAATTGCCAGGCGCTGGCGAAATCGCCGAACCGCAAGGTCGCGGCGTAGCTCGCGAGCGTCTCGTCACGCGCTTCGTCCTTGGCGTGGGTGGGCAGGTTGGCGCAAGCCGCGAGCAGCCCGGTCAAGGCGAAGAGGGCAACGAAACGGCGCATGGCGAACTCCCGCGGCAAGATTGCCCCGATTGTGCATGATTACGTGCGTGCCGTGCGCGATCGGCGGCGCACCTTCAACGCATCTTCGCCACGAACGCCGCCTCCAGTGTGGCGGCATCCCGTTCGCCTCCGGCGACCGCGCAGAGCACCTTGATGCGTGCCTTGCCGCGCGCGGAGAGGGTCTTGAGAAACGTGTCGAGCGCATCCGCCTGGGCGAAGCGTGCGATCGCGCGCAACTCGCCCCACAACGGTTCGAGGTAACGCAACTGCGAATCGCCGACATAGATATCGCACTCGATGTCGTGCGCGCGCAGCGCCAGCTCCAGCAGGCCCCAGCCGGCCAGGGTCATCAACGATGCCATGCTGCCGCCGAACGCGCAGCCCTTGTCGTTGATGTTGGGCGCCAGCGGTGCGCCCAGCTCCAGCTCCGCGCCGTCGTAACGCGCCACGCGCAGCTCCATCGCGCGCGCCAACGGGATGTGTTCGAGGATGTGTGCCTGCAGGCGCGCGGCGAGCGAGGCGCGATCGGTGTTCGACATTGTGGGGCTCGCATGCAAGCAACTGCCGTGGTCCCGTCAGTTTGGCCGTTGCTTTCCGATTCGACAAGCCGGCCCATGCGCATTGGTTTAGGATCGCGCCATGCCCAGTCGCCCCGACCAACCACTCGCAGGCGTGCGCGTGGCGATCACGCGCCCGGTCGGCGCGGGTGCGGCGCTGCGCGCCCGGATACGCGCGTTGGGCGGCGACGCATTCTCCTTGCCGGGTGCCAGTCTGCGCGCGGCGCAAGATAGCCGCGCAGCGCGGGCAGGTTTGCGCGCGGCGTTGGCGAGCGAAGTGGTGATCTTCACCAGCCCCGCGGCGGTACGGTTTGCCGCGCACCTGCAACCACTGCGCACGCAAGCGGCGATCGTGGTCCCCGGTGCAGGCACCGCCGCCGCGTTGAAGCGGCTCGGTCGCAAGCCCGCGATCGTGCCGCCACGCGCCGACAGTGAAGGGATGCTGGCGCTGCCGCTGCTGCAACACGTACGCGGCTTGACGCTCGGCATCATCGGCGCGCCGAACGGACGCGGGCTGCTCGAACATGAACTCGTCGCGCGCGGCGCGCGGGTCGTGAACGCGCAGGTCTATCGGCGCGTACCTGCACGGTTGGATCGGCGACACGTGCAGGCTTTGTTGGGCAGCCGCGCGCCGTTATACCTGCCGCTTTCCAGCAGGGAAGCCTTGCTGAATCTGCTGAGCGCCTTGCCGGACGCAGCGCGTGGGGTTCTGCTCGCGGCCACGGTGGTCGCCAGCAGCGGGCGCTTGCTGGATGCCGCGCGCGCAGCGGGTTTCGTCCACGTGCTGCGCGCCGCATCGGCCAGCGACACCGATCTGATCGGCGCAATCGTGGCCGCGCACGCGCGCCGTTGAAGCGCGGCGATGCTTGCGCCGTGACATGCACCCGTTAGCATTGCGATCATGAACAACGATCCTCCCGCCACCACGCCGCAACGGCGCAACACGCGCATCGGCCTGGCCGGTGTGGCGCTGCTGCTGGCGCTGCTCGCGCTGGGCCTCGCCGCGTGGGCCGCGTGGCAGGCCCAGCGCTTGCAACGCGCCGGCGAATCCGGCGCCACGCGCGTCACCCAAGTCGAGTCGCACATCGCCGCGATCGAACGCAGCGTGGCCAGCGACACCTCGCAGCAGCAGGCGCTGGATCGTCGCCTCGCGGCCATCGAAAGCGATCTGCGCGCGGGACATGACACCGTGCAAGCGCTCGACCAGCGCACAAGCAATCTGGAAGCTGCGCTGGGCGCGTTGTCCGACCAGCAACTGCGCGGACATGACGCGTTGCTGCTGGATGATGCCGAATTCCTGCTGCGCGCAGGCGCGCAGCGCGTGGAATTGTTCCACGACGTCGCCGGTGGCCTGCGGGCCTACACATTGGCCGAACAAGCGCTGGCCCAGGTGCAAGATCCCGCCTTTGTCCCGGCGCGCGCGAGCGTAGCGACCGAACGCGCCATGCTGTCTGCCGATGCACCGCCGTCACGGCAACACGCGAGCGACGTGTTGAATGCCTTGCGCACGCGGATTCCATCACTGCCGTTGCGTGCCGACGGGCAGGCCGCGCCGGTGGGCAAGGCCGACGGCACATGGTCGCGTCTGTGGCACGCCTTCAGCGGTGTGCTGCGTATCGAGCGCGACGGCAGCGCATCGCTGCCGGCCGTGGATGCACGTTTCGCGCACGAGCTCGCGGCACTGGATCTGGCCCAGGCGCAAGCCGCGTTGCTCGCCTTCGATGAAGCAGGTTATCGCGCGGCCTTGCAGCGCAGCGACGCGCTCCTGGCCGCGTCGTTCGATGCCGACTCGCCCGATGTGCGCTGGGCCCGCGCAAGTCTGCGCGAGCTGTTGTCCACGCCACCACCGCAGCCGGCACCGCAACTCGGCGGGGCGCTGGCGACACTGCGCGACCTGCGCGCGACGCATGCGCTGCGCTCGATCGCGCCGCCGACGGCGCCCGGCGGCGGCTCGCGCCGATGAAGCCCTGGCGCTGGCTGTTGCTGCTGATCGCGGTCGCCGTGCTCGGCGCGATCGCATGGAACTGGCTGGCCGCCGATCCGGGTTATGTGCTCATCCGCATCCGCGGCTGGCGCATCGAGGCCACGGTGATCGGTGCGGTGCTGCTGCTGATCGCGGCGTGGATCGCGGCGGCACTCGCGTGGTGGTTGCTGCGCTGGCCATTCGGGGCATTGTCGCGCCGGCATCGCCGCGTCAGTCGCAAGCGGCTATCCGACGGCCTGATCGCGCTGGCCGAAGGCCGTCACGCCGAAGCCGGCCGGGCACTGGAGCGCGCCTCGCAACACGCGCCGCTGCGCGCACCGGCGCTGCTGGCCGCGGCGGAAGCCGCGCATCGACGTGGTGAACCCGCGCGTGCGCTGGAAATGCTGGACGAAGCCGGCCAGTACACACCGCAGGCCGCGCGCATGCTGCGCGCGCGCATCCTGCGCCGCGAGGGTCGCTACGACGAAGCGCTGGCCTTGCTGTTGCCGGAAGCCGATGCCAATCACCTGCCACCTTCGGGTTGGCACGAACTCGCGTTATCCGCGCTCGCCGCCGGGCAATCACAACGTGCGCGCGCGGCACTGGAGCCGCTGCGCAAGAGCAACGCGCTGGGCACGCGCGGTTACGCTGCACTGGAGACGCGCGTGCTGGCCGCCTCGCTGTGGTCGGCGCGGGATGTCCAATCCCTGCACGCGCTCTGGAACGGCATGTCGCGCGCACAACGCGCCCCGCCGGAAGTGATCGCGGCGTTCGCGCGGCGCTCGGCGCAACTGGGCGCGCCGCTGGCCGCGATGGATGAAATTGAAACCGCGCTGCGCCGCGAGTGGTCGCCTGATCTGGTTGCCGCCTATGGCGAACTCGCGGGCGACGACGATGCACCCGCGCGATTGCGGGTGGCGGAAGCGTGGCTGACCACCCACCCGAATGATGCCGCACTGCTGATCGCGCTTGGGCGGCTCTGCCTGCACGTGCGGCAACCGCAGCGCGCGCGCGACTACCTGCGACGCGCAGTGGCCTTGCGACCGGAAGCGGCGGATGGCTGGGAGGCGCTGGGCGAAACGCATGCAACACTCGGCGATCAGCCCCAGGCGATGCGCTGCTACGCGAATGCGCTGCGTGCGGCGCGTGGCGAACCGGTCACACTTGCACGCGATGCGGCATTCGACACCGGTGTGGTCGCGGTCGAGGAACGCGACCAGCATGGTGTACCGCGATTGCCCGACGAACCCGCGCGTCCCGCGCGCTGAGATTCGCCGCGGTTGCGCCTGCAGCGCATTGAGAACCGCTCAATCCACGACCTTTACGTCCTCGACGCGGCCGTTCAACAGCAGCACCTCGCGCGCACGATCGCCACCCCGGGCCGGATAAAACCATTCCTCGTGGATCCGCGGAACCAGCAGGCGCGCACCATGGAAGCCGTCGCGCAACAAGGCATCGCCATAAATCTGGCGGCGCTCCGCCGGCGCACCGCAGCGCGCATAGAGTTCACCGCTGCTCATGCCATCGGTGATGATGTCGAGATTGCAGGGGCCGCCGCTGCCGTTGAATCCGTAACCCAGCGTCTGCTCGCGCACCAACTCGCCGTTGGCGAACAGCAACCGCACCATCAACTGCTGCGGGCCGAAGTTGTAGTACCACGCGTCGTACACCGTTTCGACACCGGTCTCGATGGGTGCGCCGGTGCCATTGCGGGCAAAGGTCGCGTAGCTGTCCACGAAGAAAGGATCGCCGCAACGCTCGCGCACCTGGAAATCCTGGTCGCCCTGCTCGACCAGGCGGGTGCCGCAACGCAAGGCCCAGGCCGGGTGTGCCCATGCCAGCAGCAGCGGCAGGGCGAACAGCATCGGCAACACGCGCTTCATAGGCCATGGATGCCGGCACGATTGGTCAGGATCTGCGCCAGCACATCGGGGGCATAGTCGAATGAATCATAATACAACCGGTCCTCCGGCAAACCGGCATCCACGAATGCACGACGCCCGGCGTCGATCATTGCAGGCGGACCACTCATGTAAACGTCGAACGCCGCAAGATCCGGATGATCTTCCAGCACCGCTTCGTGCACCAGGCCCGCGCGCAATCCCGCCTGGCTTGCCGCATGCGAATCGGACAGCACCGGCTGCCATTCGAAGCGCTCCGCGGCGCGCGCCCACTGCGACGGCAGTTCGCGCAGATACAAATCCGCGGCGCTGCGCGCCCCCCAGTACAGATGGATGGCCCGGCGCGAGCCCAGGTGCAGAAAGTGTTCGATCAGCGCCTTGATCGGCGCGAAGCCGGCACCACCGGCCATCAGGATCATCGGCCGCTCGGAATCCTCGCGCGGCACGAAGGTGCCGAGCGGCCCTTCGATGCGCAACGTGTCGCCTGTTTTCAGCTCATCGAACACGAACGAGGTGAAGCCGCCGCCGGCAACGTGACGCACGTGCAACTCGATCTGGGGCCCGAGATGCGGCGCCAGCGCGATCGAGAACGCGCGGCGCTTGCCGTCTTCCAGCAACACATCCACATACTGCCCCGGCAGCCAGCGCAGGCGTGGCGAGGATTCCAGCCGCAGCCGTGCCATGTCGCTCGCCAGCAGGTCTTTTTCGATGATCCGCGCGACCACGATGCGGCGTGGCAGATCTTCCACCGATGCCACTTCGCGGGCGGCGATCACAAGGTCGGTTGTCGGCACGGCCTGGCACAGCAGCACCGCATCGCGCGCGCGTTCGGCCGCGCTCAGGGCCGCTGGCGGATTGCGCGGATAGACACACTCGCCTGAAATCAGCGTCGCCTTGCAACTACCACACACGCCCGCGAGGCACGAGTACGACAGCGCCAGGCCCGCGCGCTGCGCGGCCTCCAGCACGGTTTCGTGCTCGCGCACTTCGAAGCGCTTGCCGCTGGCAGCCAAGGTGACAATGTGTGACATATCGGCATTGTCGCCGAAACGCGGCACAATTCGAGGGGCTTTTCAGAAGGTGCGAGCGCGGATGCGCTTCTTGCTCATGCGATCATGGATGATTGCGACTCATCCAGGGTGCATGTGCAAGTGCAGCGGTGGATGACTGCATTTTGATCCTGCAATCAGCTGATCGCGACTTACCCAGGGCTTCTATGTCCATCTGGAAACAGGAAATCGATCTCGCCACCATCAATCGCTGGAGCGAGAACACCCTGATGCGCGCGATCGATATTCGCATTACCACGATCGGCGGCGATTTCCTGCGCGGCACGATGCCGGTGGATTCACGCACGCGCCAACCTTACGGAATCCTGCACGGCGGCGCGTCGGTGGCGCTGGCCGAAACACTCGGCAGCACCGCGGCCATGCTGTGCTGCGAGGAAGGCATGGCCTGCGTTGGTCTGGAGATCAATGCCAATCACATTCGTGCGGTGCGCGAGGGCATGGTCACCGGCACCGCGCGCCCGCTGCATATCGGCCGCAACACGCAGGTGTGGGAAATCCGGATCGAAAATGCGGGCGGCGAACTCACCTGCATCGCGCGCCTGACCATGGCCGTGGTGCCGCAGCGGGCGATCGCGGCGCGCAACCCGGGTACATGAGCAAAGCCGCACCTTATGCGGCGCTGTCGCCGGATACGGCACTGGACGCGATCGCCGCCTGCGGCCTGCATCCGGACGGCCGGCTGCTGGCGTTGAACAGTTACGAAAATCGCGTCTACCAGATCGGCCTGGATGGTGGCACCTTCATTGTCGCCAAGTTCTACCGCCCGCAACGCTGGAGCGATGTGGCAATCGGCGAGGAACATGCCTTCGCACGGGAGCTGTCCAGCGCCGAATTGCCGATGGTCGCGCCGCTGGCGTTCGAGGGCGAAACGCTGTTGCGCCACGGCGGCTTCCGCTACGCGGTGTATCCGCGCCGCGGCGGCCGTGCGCCGGAGCTGGAAACCCGCGAGCACCTGGAGTGGGTCGGCAGATTGATCGCGCGCATGCACGGCATCGGCGCGCGCGACACGTTCTCGCATCGCGGCGCCATCGATCGCGACACATTCATCGACGCGCCGGCGCGCGCGGTGCTCGCCTCGCCGTTGTTGCCGGCGCGGCAACAGGAGAAATACCGGCAAGCCATTGCACGCGCGGGCAGCGCGATCGCAATGCGCTTCGACTCGATCGGCGCGGTCACGCGCATCCGCCTGCACGGCGATTGCCACCCGGGAAATCTGCTGTGGACCGACGCCGGACCGCACTTTGTGGATCTGGATGACGCGCGGACTGGCCCGGCGGTGCAGGACCTGTGGATGCTCGCCAATGACGATGCAGCCCTGGATGCGCTGCTGGAAGGCTATGCGCAATTCCGCGATTTCGATCCGCGCGAACGCGCACTGATTCCGGCGCTGCGCGCGATGCGGCAGGTGCATTGGGCCGGCTGGATCGCCGCGCGCTGGGACGATCCGGCGTTTCCGCTGGCGTTCCCGTTCGCGGCCGAGCCGCGCTGGTGGGAGCAGCATGTAGCCGATCTGCACGAAGCGGCGGAAGCGCTGGAGTGATCCGCTCAATTCCTGAGACGCGGCGGCGTACACTTGCTCCCGTTATGAACGGAACGCTCCATGACCCTTGTTGATTTCGTGTTGCTCGCGCTGCTGATCGCAAGCCTGTGCGCGGCACTCTGGCTTGCGGTGCGCTGTTCGCGCGGCAATGCCGACGCGCGCATCGCGGCCGAGCGTGCGCAAGCCGCAACCGCATCGCGCGATGAAGCGCTGGTGCGGCTGCGCGGGGCGGAGTCCGCGCTTATCGAGACGAATGCGCGTTTGCAGACAATCACCGCTCAACTCGCGGAGCAGCACCAGGCCGGCGCATTGCTGCAAAAGGATGTCGAAGTCGCCAGACAGCGCGAGGAAGAGGTGCGCGCGTTGCTCAAATCCACCAAGGACGCGATGACTACGGAATTCCAGAACGTGGCCAACGCAATCCTTGAAGCCAAGGCGAAACATCTCGACGCGCAAACCGAAAAGACCTTGAACGCGGTGCTGACCCCGTTCAACACGCAATTGAATGCGTTCAAGGCGGTGGTCGAGGATAACCACAAGACCGATATCCGCGAGCGCTCAAGCCTCAAGGAGGAAATCAGGCAGCTCACCGGCTTGAACCAGATGCTTGGTGCGCAGGCGCAATCGCTGACCGAGGCCTTGCGCGGGCAGGCCAAGGTACGCGGCAACTGGGGCGAGGCCGTGCTCGCGCGCGTGCTGGAGGCGTCCGGCTTGCGCGAGGGCCACGAATTCATCGTGCAGCAATCGCTGCGCGATGAAGAGGGCGCGCGCCTGCAACCGGATGTGATCGTCAACCTGCCGCAGGATCGGTTTGTCATCATCGATTCGAAACTGTCGCTGGTCGCCTACGAGCGCCATGTCGCCGCCGAAGACGACGAATCGCGCGCCGCCGCGTTGCGCGCGCATGTCGCCGCCGTGCAGGCGCGCATCAACGAGTTGTCGAAGAAGGATTACGCCAAGTTGTACGGGGCGAAGACCCTCGACTTCGTGCTGATGTTCGTGCCGATCGAACCGGCTCTGATGCTGGCGTTGCAGGCCGCGCCGGAACTGGCCGACCACGCGGTCGCCAAGCGCATCTCGCTGGTGTCGCCCAACACCCTCTACACCGTGTTGCGCACCATCGATTACATCTGGCGGGTGGATCGCACCTCGCGCAATCGCGAGGAGATCGCCAAGCTGGGCGGGCTGCTGTACGAATCGGCGGTGTTGTTCGCCGAATCCATGCAGGAAATCGGCGACAAGCTCGGCGCCGCCACCGACGCCTACAAGGAAGCGCGCGTCCGGCTGTCCGATTCCGGCCGCAGCGTGCTGAAGCGCGCGGAGCGGTTGCGGGCGCTGGGCGTGAAAACGCAAAAAGCCATGCCGGCCGGTGTACGCGACGAACTGGAAGAAGAATCGGCGGCCGCGAGCCAACCCGGGCTGGCGCTCGACAGCTTGCTCGAGCAGGTGCCTCCGGATGATCCCGGCGAGCGCGTTGCGATCAGCACAACCGAGACATGAAACCTTCGTCTGCACGCGCGTTGCCGCGCAAGCGGCCTGGCGGTAACGCGTCTGTGTGCGGCTGGTGTGCCGCGACAACTCCGAATGCCGACGGCCAGCGGCCGGACGCCACGCAAAACCGCACGCTAAACTAGCCTTCCCGTGTGTGGAGCGAACGGATCATGAGTGAGCAACCCAAGCCTTCCCTCTGCACCGCGACCAGGCCCACCTCGCCGGAAGTTTCTCGCGAGCAGGCCGAAGCCGCGGTGCGCACGCTGCTGCGCTGGGCCGGCGAGGAGCCCACGCGCGAAGGGCTGCGCGACACGCCCAAGCGGGTGGTGGACGCCTATCAGGAATGGTTCTCGGGCTACACCGAGGATCCGGAGGAATACCTGCGCCGCACCTTCGAGGAAGTCGCCGGCTACGACGAGATGATCGTGCTGCGCGACATCCAGTTCGAAAGTTTCTGCGAACACCACATGGCGCCGATCATCGGGCGCGCGCACGTCGGTTATCTGCCGGACGGCAAAGTGGTAGGGATTTCCAAACTGGCGCGGGTGGTGGATGCATTCGCGCATCGTTTCCAGGTGCAGGAGAAGCTCACCGCGCAGATCGCGACCTGCATCAACAATATTCTGGGGCCGCGCGGTGTCGGCGTGGTGGTGGACGCCACCCATCAATGCATGACCACGCGCGGCGTGCACAAGCGCGGCGTGTCGCTGATCACCAGCCAGATGCTCGGCACCTTCCGCGAAGACGCGCGCACGCGTGCGGAGTTCCTCAGATTCATTGATATTGATGGCGGCCGTTAGCGAGCGGTTCCAGAGCCGCTGCGATCGGCCACGGAACTCTTGGCCATGTGGCAACTCCAGTGCGCGCCGGCGGTGCTGGCGCCCGACCGGCCCGGCGCATGGATGTGGTGCTTTGCGGGCCGAGGAAATGCTCAGGTACTGGCGTGTACACTCCGCTTCCTGCACTCGGGGAACACACCCGATTCATGACGGCACGTCGCCTTCGCTCGCGACGCTTTGCATTCCGGTCTTCAAGTATCCGATTACTGCATGAGTGATCCCCAACCGGTGATCGAACACCCACGCCGCAATGCCGCAGTGAGGTTTGTCTTCGTCACCGTGGCGATGGACATGCTGGGCTTCGGCATCATCATTCCGGTGCTGCCACATCTGATCGTGGAGCTGATCGGCGGCAGCATTGCCAAGGCCGCGGTGTGGTCGAGTGCATTCGGCGCGCTGTTCATGCTGATGCAGTTCGTGTTTTCGCCGATCCAGGGCGCGCTGTCGGATCGCTTCGGCCGGCGCACGGTCATCCTGATTTCAAGCCTGGGCCTGGGGCTGGATTTCATCGTGATGGCGCTGGCGCCTGTGCTGTGGCTGCTGTTCATCGGCCGCGCGATCTCGGGTGTGTGCGCGGCGAGTTTCACCACCGCCAATGCCTACATCGCCGACATCACGCCGCGTGACAAGCGCGCCGCCGCGTTCGGCCTGCTCGGCGCCGCCTTCGGCATCGGCTTCATCATCGGTCCGGCGCTGGGCGGGTTTCTCGGCCACTTCTGGATCCGGCTGCCATTCTGGGTGGCGGCCGGCTTGTCGCTGGTGAATTTCTGCTACGGCCTGTTCGTGCTGCCGGAGTCACTGCCGAAGGAGCGCCGTTCGCCACGCATCGACTGGCGACACGCCAATCCGCTCGGCTCGTTGCTGCTGCTGCGCCGCTACCCGCAGGTGTTCGGATTGGCAGCGGTGTTTTTCCTGATCAACCTGGCGCAATTCTCGCTGAACTCCACTTACGTGCTGTACACCGATTACCGCTACGGCTGGGGGCCGCAGATCGTCGGCTACACGCTCGGTTTCGTGGGCTTGTGCAGCGGGCTGGTGCAAGCCGTGCTGGTGCGCAAAATGATGCCGCGCTGGGGCGAGCGGCGAATGATCCTGATCGGCCTGGCGTTCTGCGTGCTCGGCTACGCGTGCTTCGGCCTGGCGCCGCAAGCATGGATCTTCCTGGCCGGCATTCCGCTGTTGTGCCTGGGCGGGCTGGCCGGGCCGCCCGCGCAATCGATGATCACGCATCAGGTCGATCCCGGCGAACAGGGTCGCCTGCAAGGTGCGCTGTCGAGCCTTGCGAGCCTGGCCGGCATCTTCGGGCCGGCACTGTTCGCCAACATCTTCGCGCTGTTCATTTCCGATCACGCACCGGTGCAGCACCTGCCCGGCGCGGCGTTCGTGCTGGCCGCGACGCTGATCGTGACATCGCTGGCGCTGACTGCGTGGGTGACACGCGGGCCTCCGGCGCGAGTGGAGCCGGAGCCATTCTAAGAGCCTGTTGCAAACCAGAATCGAAGCCTTTCTCCACGTCGTCATCCCGGCCCGGCCAATCCATGGCCGGAACGACGAGATGGTTTTTTTTTAATCTTGCATCACCGCGACCGCCCCAACTCGGGCCGATACATCTTCCACAGGAGTAACGCCATGAACATTTCGATGTATTCCGCTTCCGTCCCCGTATTCGTGCGCGCGTTGAACAACCTCACCCATGTGCTGAAAAAGGGCGAGGCGCACGCGCAGGCCAAGAACCTGGAGCCCGACCTGCTGCTGCAGCAGCGCCTGATCTTCGACATGCTGCCGCTGGTCAAGCAAGTGCAGATCGCATGCGACATGGCTGCACGGGGCGCGGCAAGGCTGGCCGGCGTGGAGCCGCAATCGTTCGAGGACAACGAGAAGACGTTTGCCGAGGTGTACGCGCGCATCGAGCGCGCGAGCGCCTACGTGCTGAGCTTCAAGCCCGAGCAGATCGACGGCAGCGAGGCGCGCGCGATCCATCTCAAGATGCGCAACGGCGAGATGGATTTCACCGGCATCGAATACCTGCAGGGCTTCACTTTGCCGAACCTGTATTTCCATTGCACCACCGCGTACGCCATCTTGCGGGTGGCCGGCGTGGAAATCGGCAAGATGGATTTCATCGGCCAGAAGTGAACCGGAGCGAGGGCGCGCCTTCGCGTTTTCTGCACGCGCAGGTTGTCAGCGTGTTGGCTTCCGGAAGCGCTGACAAGGAGTCGTCATGCCACCGCGCCGTCCTCGCCCGATCCTGTTCTGGGTCATCGCGGTCATCATCATCGCCGCGATCATCGTCGCCTGGATTTACTGGGCCAGCGATCTTGGTCGTGGCGTCAACCCGCGCACCGACGTGCCGATGACGCCCGGATATGCGCCGGCCACCACCGCCGGCGCACCGCCGAGCGTGCCCGCCAACCAGGCCACCCGGCCGGCGCCGTCCACGGCACCCGGTGCCATGAGCGGCTCGACCACGCTGCCGCCACCCGGCAGCGTGGCGCCGCAATCCATTCCGCGCCCCACCGGCACGACCACGGTACCGGCCAGCGGCGGATCGCACTGATCGCGCACGGCCGGGCATACACGACACCGCGAAAGCGTGTCCGCGCGGAACGAATCGCGGTCGCGCGTATCAAAGCGCTGTCGAGGCAGTCGCACGGAGGGCAAGGCCATGAGACGAGGTTCCGCGGCGCAGTGGGTTGCCGTGATCGTGCTGCTGGTGATCATCGCGATCGCGATCTGGTTTTTCGTGCTGCAGCGGCCTGGCCCGCGCGGACCATCGTCAGCGGTGCTGAACCCGCCCGCTCCCGCCAGCAGCGTGCCGCAGCATCCGATCAGCCAGGCCCGCGTGCCGGCGGCGGGCACGACCGCCGGATTGCCGGATCTGCACAACAGCGACGCCACGGTGATGCAAAGCCTGCTTGCGCTGCCGGGCGCACAAGGCTTGCAGGATCTGCTGGTGCAGCAGGCGATCATCCCCAACATCGTCGCCACCGTGGATGCGTTGCCGCGGCAATCGTTCGGCAGCAGCCGCATCCTGCCGCTGCGCACGCCGCAAGGCGCGTTCGCCACCGGACAGAATGGCGATCAACAGGTGATCGACAACCAGAATTACCAACGCTACGCGCCTTACATGCGGGTGATCGAATCGGTGGATACGCGCGCATTGGTGGCGTGGTACGTGCACAACTATCCACTGTTCCAGCAAGCCTACCGCGAGCTCGGTTATCCAAAGGCGTACTTCAACGATCGCCTGATCGTGGTGATCGACAATCTGCTGGCGACGCCCGAACCCACACAGCCGATCGCGGTGAAGAAGAGCGGCGCGTTCTATGTCTATGCGGATTCCAAGCTGGAATCCCTGGGCGCCGGCCAGAAGATTCTGCTGCACACCGGCCACGACAATGAAGCGAAGATCAAGACCAGGTTGCGCGAGATCCGCGCGATGCTGGTCGGGCAGAATCTTCCGGCGGGCAATACGTCGAGCGCAGCGGCGGGCAATGGACAATCCGCGCCATCATATTGATCGCATCGGCACTCGTCCTCGGCGCTCGATCAACCAAAAAACCAGTAGCACACGCCGATCGAAGCGAGCACGCCGGCCAGATCGGCCAACAACGCGCAGCCGACCGCATGTCGCGCGCGGACGATGCGCACCGCGCCGAAATACACCGCCAGTACGTAGAACGTGGTCTCGGTGCTGCCCTGTACGGTGGCCGCGAGCCGGGAGGCGAAGCTGTCCACGCCTGTGTGTTGCATCGTTTCAATCAACAGCGCGCGCGCGGCCGAACCCGAGAGCGGTTTGACCAGCGCGGTCGGCATCGCATCCACAAAACGCGTATCCAGGTGCGCGCTGCTGGCCAGCCAGCGCAAACCCTCCAACGCGTAATCCAGCACACCCGACGCGCGCAACACGCCGACAGCGCACAGCATCGCCACCAGATACGGCAGCAGGTTCTTGGATACTTCGAAGCCTTGCTTGGCGCCTTCGACGAAGCATTCGTACACCGGAATCTTTTTCACCGCGCCGGCGATCACGAAGACCATGATGATGCCGAACAGGATCAGGTTGCCGAGCAACGACGACAACGCTGACAGTTGCGCCGACGGCATGCCCGACAGCGCATAGATGAAACAGGCCAGCAACGTGCCGAAGCCGCCGAGCCAGGCCAGCACCACCGGATCCCACAGTTTCAACTTCTGCATCACCGCGACCGACAGCAGCCCGACCAGCGTCGACGCCGAGGTCGCCAGCAGGATCGGCACGAACACGATGGTCGGGTCGGGCGCGCCCTGCTGCACGCGATACATGAAGATCGTCACCGGCAGCAAGGTCAGCGACGACGCGTTCAACACCAGGAACAGGATCTGCGCGTTGCTGGCGGTGTCGGCGCTCGGGTTCAGCGTCTGCAATTCGCGCATCGCGCGCAGGCCGATCGGCGTGGCGGCGTTGTCCAGGCCCAACACGTTGGCGGCGAAGTTGAGCGTGATCAGGCCGATCGCCGGATGTCCGCGCGGCACGCCCGGCATCAGTCGCGCGAACAGCGGACCCAGCGCGCGCGCCAACAGATCCACCAGCCCCGCGCGCTCGGCTACGCCAAGAAAACCCAACCACAACGTGAGGGTGCCGAACAACAGCAGCATCACCTCGACCGAGAGCTTGGCCATCTCGAACAATGCGGCCACCAAGGCCGCGAACACCGCGGGGTCACCGCCGACCAGCCAGCGCGCCAGCGCGGCAACGCCTGCGGTGAGAAAAAATCCGATCCAGAGCCGGTTGAGCATTAAGGCCTGTTCGCAGCCAGCCAGGGCCCGCGCATTATGCGCGAATGCGTTCGGCTTGAATCACTGCGCGGTACGGCGCTCCAGATAGAAGTCGAGCAGTTCCCGCTGCTGCCGATGTATCAACTCCAGGATGGTTGCGCGCGCGGCGTCGCCGAGTCGCACGCGCAGGGCGGGATCGGCATGCAAGGCATCTATCCGCGCGCAAGCTTCGGCCTCGCTGGACACCAGAAAGCCGTTGCGGCCATCCTCGATCAATTCCGCGTGACCGCAGTCCTCGCCGAACACCACCACCGGCAACGCCATCGCCATCGCCTCCAGAATGACCGTGCCGCCGGTTTCCACGAACTGTGGATGCTTGCGGTAGAGAAACACATCCAGCCCGTCGAGAAAGCTTGCCGCATCGAGCGCACCGGCCTCCAGCAATTCCGGCAACGCTCCGCGATCCTGGACGAATGCCGGCGCAATCGCGCTGCCACCGAGGATTCGAATGCGGTGCCCGCGAGCCAGCAGCGCCCGGAACAGGGCCGGGTCATTGGGATGGAACTTGAAGCTCCAGGCGCGCCCATGCCGGCCGATGCACAGCAACTTGCGCTCGGGCGCACGCGGTACGCGGGGGCAGAACACGCTGGTATCCACCGGCGAATATTCCACCGCGCCGGGCAACCCGGTGAGATCGCGGAACATCCGCGACGGAAAGGTCAGCGCAACGCTCGGGCGGGAAAGATTCGCTTCCAGCCGCGACAGCCGGTAGCCCAGATTGGCGTACTGCTCGCTGAGGTTGTGGCAGATCACCACCCGCTCGAAGCGCGCGGTCCGCAGCCACTCGCCGCAACGGTAATAAGTGCCGCTCATGACCAGCGTGCCGCCCTGCGGCACCGCGCCAGCGGTGATCAGCCGAACAGGTTCCGCGATTGCGCTGCTCGCCGGCAGCGTGGACCACAGGGTGGTCGGCACATGTGGGCGCAGGCTGCGATAAAGATTGAGTGCGCGACGTTCGCTGCCGCCCAGGGTGTCCAGCTTGCAGACGATGTGCACGTGTTCCGGCGGTGTCGCTGCACGCGGCGGCTGCGCCAGCCGCTGCAGTTGCGCGCGCAGGACATCACCGGCCGTGCGCCAGATTTCCGGTCGCATGCGCAAGGCGCGACATTCAGCGCGTGCGGCACGCACCTGCGGATCGGCCGGGGCCAGCACCGCCGCGCGCCGCAGGAATGCGGCCGCCTCCGGCAAGCGGTGCAGCCACAGGCACAGCCCACCGGCCCGCAGCGCGACCTCGGCGCTGCGGATCGTCTCCGGCGGCAGCGACAACAGCGGCGGCAAAGCCCGCGCGGCTTCGCCTCGCCGCACCAACGCAGTGGCTGCTTTCACCAGCATGGCGGGGGTGCGCGGTGCAGCGGCTTCTCCGGTCGCAATTTGCATCCGATTAGTACCTTCGGCATACGCCAGGCACGCTGACGCGCAGACACTGCAAACTTTAGCATCGACGCCAACCCGTTCGCGCTCGATGAAGTTGCGCGCGGCACTGCGGCACGTATGATGCTTCAAAGAAGGTGTAGAGCGTGCTTGCGGCGATCGGCCACGGTCTGTCGTGGGCAAGCTCGCCTACCCCGGCGAAGGGGGCGACGCGAATGTCGAAGCTCGATGCTTTATCGGTGCTGGTGGTCGAGGATCACGCATTCCAGCGCGCAGTCGCTCTGCGGCTGTTGAAACAGCTCGGCGTAGCACGGGTGCACGAGGCCTCCGACGGACGCGGCGCGTTGACTCTGCTCGCCGCCCAGCCGCGGCCGATCGATGTGGTGCTGGTGGATCTCGATCTGCCGCGCATGGACGGCATCGAATTCATCGGCCACGTCGCTCGCGAGCGCTTGGCCCAGGCGGTGGTGGTGCTGACCGCACTGGATCCCGCGTTGCTCAATACTGTGCAGATCATGGCGCGCGCCTCCGGCTTGCGCGTACTCGGCACGCTGGAAAAGCCGCTGACCACCGCGAAGCTGGAACAGACGCTTGAGCTGTTCTTCCAACGCGAGGAGCCGCGCGGCGACGAGGGCGAGATCGAGATCAACGAGGGCCTGCTTGCCGAGGCACTGGCGCACGATGCGTTCGTGCCGTGGTTTCAGCCCCAGGTCGCGATCGGCAGCGGCTTCGTCATCGGCGTGGAGGCGCTGGCGCGCTGGCAGCACGACGGCAGGCAGATTCCACCGCTGCGCTTCATCCCGGAACTGGAACGCGCCAACCTGATCGACGCGTTGACCGAACGCATGCTGGCGCAGGCCTGCGCGTGGCGAAAGCGCTGGCAAGCAGAAGGTTTGGATCTGCATGTCTCGGTGAATGTATCCATGCACAACCTGGCCGACATCGCCGCGGCCGATCGTTATCAGGCAATCGCGCAGCACGCGGGGATCGAACCGCGGGACGTGACGCTCGAGATCACCGAGAGTGCGGTGATGCACGAAGCGGCGAAAGTGCTGAACGTGCTGGCGCGGCTGCGCCTGAAGGGCTTCGGCCTGTCGGTGGACGATTTCGGCACCGGCTGGTCGTCGCTGACGCAACTGGCGCAATTGCCGGTGACGGAATTGAAGATAGACCAGAGCTTCATCAACGGCGCCATCGACGAACCTCGGCGGCGCGCCGTGGTGGAGGCAAGCCTGGGGCTCGGCCACAAGCTGGGCCTGACCACGGTGGCCGAAGGCGTGCAGACGATGGAGGAGTGGCAGATGCTGGCCGAACTCGACTGCACGCGCGCGCAAGGCGCGCTGATCGGCATGGCGGTGCCGGGCGAAGAGTTGCCGACGCTGGTGCAGCAGTGGCGCAGGTCGCATGCGTAGGTCGAGGCCGCTGCGCTTGCGCGATGCCAAAGTATCGCGTGAGGATGGGGCGGGAATGCCGATCGGCAGGTACTCCAGGCAAGGTTCGCGGCAAGTCACAGTCGCCCGCAAGCGCGCTCCTGCAACAGAGGGTGCGTCGTGAGCGCCAACCGCTTCTGGACCGTGCGCAGGCAACTGTCGTTGCTGTTCGGCGTGCTGCTGGCTGCCGGTGCCAGCGTGATCGTGCTGGATGAGATCTATCAACGCAGCCACGAGACCACACTTACGCGTCTTTACGACAACGCGCTGGGCGGCCAGAGCGAAGTCACTGCGCTGACCGACGCCTACGGCATCGACCTGATCGGCATCACCTTCAAGGTGCGCAACCACCTGATGAGCTGGGATGCCGGCGTGCGCACGCTCGACGGCGAGCGCGCCCGCATCGCGCAAGCAGTCGCCGCGCTGCATGCCGAGGCGCTGCCGCCGCAGCAACGGGCGCTGCTGGCGCGGATTGACGTCGAACGCGCGCGTGCCGACCTGGCGGTGGCGCACCTGCGCCAACATCTGCTGGCCAACGACATGGCGGGCCTCGGCCAGTTTGCAGACCATGAATTGTTTCCGGCCTTCGATCCGCTCCTGGGCGATCTCGGCCTGCTTTCGGATCTGAAAATTCTGACGGCCGAAGCCGCGCTGCAGGATGACGCGGCGCACGCGCGCGAGTTGTCGTGGTGGCGGTTGGGGCTGTCCGCGCTGGCGCTCTTGATCGTGGCCTTCGCCGGGCGGCGCGTACTGCGCAACATTTATCGCGGCATCGAGCAGATGGTGCGACTGGCGCTGGCAATGCGCACGGGCGATTTCGACGTGCATCCCGGCGCGCGCGTGCCGGGCCAGATCGGCGAGGTGATGGATGGCTTCCTGCGCATGCGGCAGGACATCAAGCGCAACGCAGAGGAGTTGCGGATGAGCGAAGCGCGTGCGCAGGAAGCCAGTCGCGCCAAGAGCTCGTTCCTCGCGGCCATGAGCCACGAGATCCGCACGCCGATGATTGGCATCACCGGCATGCTGGAATTGCTGGAACACACCCGGCTCGACGCCGAGCAGCGGCGCTGCGTCAACATCGTGCAGAGTTCAGCGCAAAGCCTGTTGCAGATCATCGGCGACATCCTGGATTTTTCCAAGATCGAGGCCGGCCGCATGCAACTCTCGGCGGAAACGGTGGATTTGCGCCGGCTGCTGAGCCACACCGTGCACAATTTTCTGGGCATCGCTTCCAGCAAGGGTCTGACGCTGGAGCTCGCGCTGGACGAGGCTCTCGCGCCGGCCTACATCGCCGATCCGTTGCGATTGCGGCAGGTGCTTTCCAATTTTCTGTCCAACGCGCTGAAGTTCACGCTGAACGGCGGCGTGACCGTGCGCGCGGAAATAGTGGAAACCTTGTCGGACAACCGCCACCGCATTGCGCTGCGGGTACGCGACAGCGGCATCGGCATCAGCGAGGATCAGCGCGCGCAATTGTTCCAGCCGTTTTCGCAAGCCGACAGCGGTACCGCGCGGCAATTCGGCGGCACCGGCCTGGGCCTTGCGATCTGCCGGCAACTCGCGCAGTTGATGGACGCGCAGATCGAGCTGTCCAGCAAGCCGGGCGCGGGCAGCACTTTCAGTCTGATCGTGATCCTTGCGCTGGGCGACCCGGCCAACGTCGCCGCGGAGCACGAGGAGCATCGCGAGGAATCCTTCCCGACCCGGCCGTTGCCGAGCGTGGAAGAAGCCGAGCGCGAACGAAGTTTGATCCTGGTCGTGGACGATCACCCGACCAATCGCGAAGTGCTGACCCGGCAACTGGCGCGCGCGGGTTACGCCTGCGAGACCAGCTTCGATGGCGAGGACGCGCTGGATCGCTGGAAGAGCGGGCGCTACGCGTTGGTGCTGGCCGATATCCACATGCCGCACATGGATGGCTATCAACTGACCGCCGCGATTCGCGACATCGAGCGCCAGGAGCGGCGCACGCGCACGCCGATCATCGCGATTACCGCCAACGTCAGCAAGGGCGAGCCCGAGCGTTGCCTGGAAGCGGGCATGGACGATTTTCTCGGCAAGCCGCTTCGGATCGCGCAACTGGCGGCGACATTGCATCGCTGGCTGCCGCGGATCGCCTTCGATCAGGCGTCGCCCACGGCCACAGCGATGCCTCCGCCCAATGTCGAAGCATTCATCAACCCTCTCACCGACATCATGAGCGCGCCGGCGGCGCCGATCGAACATGCCGTATTGAACGAGATCGCCGGCGACGATCGGGTGCTGGCGCGCAATCTGCTGCACGATTTCCTGGAGAGCGCGCGGCGCGACCGGCAGGCGCTGCGCGCCGCACTGCTCGCCGGAATCGACGCGGATGTCGCCCGCGAGGCGCACCGGCTGAAAGGCGCAGCGGCGCTGGTGGGCGCGCGTGACGTGCGCGCCAGCGCCGATGCCGTGGAGACCGCCGCGCGCGCGCACGACCTGGAAGCCGCGCGCAGCAACGAACGTTCGCTGGCGAAGGCGCTGGACACGTTGGCGTTGTGGATCGATGCTTGATCCTGCGCAGGCGGTCGCGGCGCCGGGCGCGCCATCCGGCGGCGGTCGCTCAATCGAGCGCGCGATGCGGTTCAGTATCGCGTAAGCGCTCGGTTGCCCTCCACGCAATCTCGGCAACCGCCGCTTTCTAGGAGTGAGCGTGCTCGCGACCAGAGCCAAGGCCATGAGTGGCATCCTGCATGGGAGCGAGCGCGACCCGCCATACTTGCCGCGCATGTCGAATCCGCACCGAAAGTCCCCGATGCACTATCTTGGGTATGCGCTGCTGTTTGCGCTCGCGCTGATTGCCTTCGGCGAACCCGCCCACGCCCAATCCGACGATGCGCAGCGCGAGGCGCAACAGGCGCAAGCGCAGGCGAGGCTGGAGGCGGTGCGCGCGCAGATCGCGCAACTGGCGCAGCAACAGCGCGACACCGCCGCACAGCGCGATCAGATCAATGCCACGCTTGGCAACCAGGCGCAGCAATTGAACAATGCCGCACGCGCGCTGCACGAAACCGATGCGGCGATCGAAGCCAAAGCACAGGGGTTGGCGCAACTGCAAGGCCAGCGCGCGGAGTTGGAACGGAAGCTTTCCGGCCAGCGCCAAGCGCTGGCGCAACTGCTGCGTGCCGCCTATGCGCTGAACCGCGGCGGCGATCTCTCCATGCTGCTGGGCGATCAGGATGTCGCGCGAATCGCGCGCGCGCTGGCCTATTCGCGTTATTTCCAGCGCGATCGCGTGCAGCGCATCCGCGCGCTGCTCGGCGATGTCACCCGGCTGGACCAGTTGAAGCTTGGCATCCAGGCCGATCAGGCGGCATTGCGGGCGCAACGCGATCAGCGTGCCGCGCAAGCACAAACGCTGGAGCAGGCGCGCGATGCGCAACAGCGTCTGCTGGCCGCGGCTGACGCGCAATTGGCGCAGCAGCGCGACAAACTGCTTGCATTGCAGCGCGATCAGCAGGCACTGGATCAACTGCTGAAGAAATTGCGCGACGTATTCGCCGACATCCCCAAGCAACTCGGCGGCGAGCGGCCGTTCGCGCAACTGAAAGGCGACCTGCCCTGGCCGGGCAACGGCGCCAGCCACCGTGGGAGCGGTGTGCTGGAGCACGGTCTGCTGATCGCAGCCAAGCCCGGCACCAGCGTCCACGCGATTGCGTACGGGCGCGTGGCCTGGGCGGATTTCATGCGCGGTTTCGGCATGCTGGTGATCGTGGATCACGGCGGCGGCTACATGAGCCTGTATGGCAACAACGAAGCCGCACTGGTGGAAGTTGGCGACTGGGTCAAGCCCGGACAGGCGATCGCGAGCGTCGGCCGCGGGCAGGATCAGGCCGGTGCCTATTTTGAAATTCGCAAGGATGGCCAACCGGTAGATGCGAGGCAGTGGTTATCCGCCAGGCACTGATTTTCCCGGCCAAGGCATGCCCGCGTCGTGTGGCGGAAGCAGTACGCCCCGGTCGTCATTCCGGGCTCTTTTCCGCGCCAGCCGGGAAAGCGAACGCGAAATCCAGCGACATTGATCCTGATTCGCCTTACCTCGAAGCCACCGGGACCACGGCTGCACCAGATTGAGGATCCTGTGAACACGTTTCTCACGAGACTGCCGCATAATCGGCGCAATGCTTGCCGGTATCGCCTCCATGTCCGTTTCCTTCCGTCTGCTTTGCCTGCCGCTGCTTGCCATCAGCGGCTTCGTGTTCGCCGCGCCGCCGGCGCATCAACCCGCGCCATCGGTCGCGCCCGCGCCTGCCTCGTCGAAAGCGCCGCCGGAAGTGGTGAGTACGCCCGCGGCCGCGCGTTCGGTGGCTGCGGCGGCGAACACGGACATGCCCGACCTTGCCGATATCCAGGCCTTCACCCGCGTTTATGCGATGGTCAAGCAGGCGTATGTCGACAAGGTGGACGACAAGACCCTGATGCGTTCGGCGATTCGCGGCATGCTCGCCGGGCTCGATCCGCACAGCGAATATCTCGACACCAGCGATCTCAAGGATCTCACCGAGGACACCACCGGCGCGTATTCCGGGCTCGGCATCGAGGTGGCGCAACTCAATGATCAATTGCGCATCGTGTCGCCGATCGATGGCACGCCCGCCGCGCGCGCCGGCATCAAGGCGGGCGACGTGATCGTTTCGATCGACGGCAAGAGCGTGCAACCCGACGCGCTGGACGCCGCGGTCAAGCAATTGCGCGGGCCGCCGGGCAGCACGATCACGCTTGGCATCCTGCACACGGATGCGAAGGCGCCGGTGACGATTCCGCTGACACGCGAGCGCATCCACATCGGCAGCGTCAAGGCGCGCATGCTGGAGCCGGGCTACGTCTACATCCGCATCAGCCAGTTTCAGGAAGATACCGCCGGTGATCTCGATCACGACCTCGATGCCTTGCAGAAGAAAGAAGGTCCGCTGCGCGGCGCGGTGCTGGATCTGCGCTCCAATCCCGGCGGGCTGCTGACCGCGGCGGTCGGCGTCAGCGATGCGTTTCTGGATTCCGGCATCATCGTCACCACCAAGGGCAGGCTCAAGGAAGCCGACCTGCACTTCAGCGCCACGCCCGGGGATGTGTTGAACGGCGCGCCGATGGTGGTGCTGGTGGACAATGGCACCGCTTCCGCCGCGGAGATCGTGGCCGGCGCGCTGAAAGACGATCATCGCGCGCTACTGATGGGCCAGCGCACTTTCGGCAAGGGTTCGGTGCAGACCATCCTGCCGCTGTCGAACGACGAAGCGGTCAAGCTGACCACCGCGCGCTACTACACGCCGGACGGCGCTTCGATCCAGGCCGCCGGCATCACGCCCGACATCGCGCTCGGTAATCTTACCGTCAGCACGCCCGCCGCCGGCGCGCCGGCGGATGACGAACATGAAAGCGATCTGCCAAATCATCTGGCAGGGACGCAGCAGATCGACGCGACGCTCGCAAGCGACGCGGGGAAACTCGCGGTGGACGATTACGCACTTTCGGAAGCGCTGCACGTGCTGAAGGGGCTGGCGCTGGCCCATCCGGTGACTGCGCCTGCGGCAACGAAGCACTGAGGTTCGCTCTGCTTGAGTCTGCTCGTTATCCAGCGCAAGCGGCGGCTGTAGGAGCGCGCCTGCGCGCAGCGGGTCGCCGGCAAGCCGGCTCCTGCTTCTTCACCGGCTCACGTATAGTTCGCCCAGAACCGTGCGTTGGGTATCCAAATGAAACTGATCACCGCGATCATCAAGCCGTTCAAGCTGGACGACGTGCGCGAGGCATTGGCGGAAGTCGGCGTGGCCGGTATCACCGTCACCGAGGTCAAGGGTTTCGGCCGCCAGAAAGGCCACACCGAGCTCTATCGCGGTGCGGAATATGTGGTGGATTTTCTGCCGAAAGTGAAACTCGAAATCGCGCTGGCGGACGAGCTGGTCGAGCGCGCGATCGAGGCGATCATGCAGGCCGCGCGCACCGGCAAGATCGGCGACGGCAAGATTTTCGTCAGCTCGCTGGAGCAGGTGATCCGCATCCGCACCGGCGAGCTCGATGCGGACGCGCTCTGAACGCTGCGCTCGCGTGTTTCTTCCTTCTGCCGCTTCGGAGACCTCACGCGCGTCGTCCCGGCAAAAAGCCGGGCAAATTCGTCTGGAACGAATTTGAACGGCCGAAGGTCAGCCCGAAGGGCGAAGTCCATGGATGGATTTTGTAATCCAGTGTCTTTGCTTTGGTGACTTCCATGTCTCTTTGCGCGCCATGGCTTGCTCACCACCCGTCCCTCAGCCTTTCGCCTTCCCCTGCTGTGCCACCGCCGCGGCTTTCGCGGCAATCTCCGCCTCGTTGCCCAGATAACGCCGCCCCAGCGAATTCAAGTCTTCGTCGAATTCATAGACGATCGGCACGCCGGTGGCGATATTCAGCTCCACGATCGCCTCGTCGGAAATATCGTCGAGATACTTGATCAGCGCACGCAGTGAATTGCCGTGGGCGACCACCAGCACGCGCTGGCCCGCGCGAATCGCGGGCGCCAGCGTGTCGTGCCAGTACGGCAGCACGCGCGCGACGGTGTCCCTCAGGCATTCGGTGAGCGGAATCTGCTCCGCCCTCAACGACGCGTAACGCGGGTCGCGCGCCATCGCGTTCTGCTCCGGCGTCCACGCCGGCGGACGGATGTCGTAAGAGCGCCGCCAGATGTGCACCTGTTCATCGCCGTATTTCGCGGCGGTCTCGGCCTTGTCGAGGCCGGTGAGCGCGCCGTAATGGCGTTCGTTCAAACGCCAGTCGGTGCGCACCGGCAGCCACATCAGATCCATCGCATCCTCGATTTGCCAAAGCGTGCGTACCGCCCGCTTCAGCACCGACGTGTGCGCTTGATCGAAGGCGAAGCCTTCGCGCTTCAGCAATTCGCCGGCCTCGCGCGCCTCGATGCGGCCGAGTTCGGACAGGTCCACATCCGCCCAGCCGGTAAAGCGGTTCTCCCTGTTCCATTGCGACTGGCCGTGACGGATCAGGACGAGGCTGGGCATGGCGGGCTTCCTTGGCAAAGGGATATTTTAGCGGCGTGACTTCCGGGCATGGCTAAACCCTGCGGCTCTGGTCAGCATCCAAGCCGCATGTTCACACCGATGAGGTGCTTCATGAAAGTGCGCTTTTTGCTGTGCCTGCTCCCGCTGCTGGGCTTCACCACTGCCTGCGTTGCCGGCGATGACAGCGGCGGCGGCATGGACAAGATCAACGGCTCGATCCATGTCGAGGCCGGTCAGGCGGCGTCCGACGCCAGCACCATCAACGGTTCGATCAGGCTCGCGCCGAACGCGCAGGCGCAGAGTGTCTCCACCGTCAACGGCGCGATCGCGCTGGGCGATCGCGCGCACGCGAAATCACTGGAAACGGTCAACGGTTCGATCACGCTGGGCGACGGCGCGCAGATCGCCAAGAGCATCGAATCGGTCAATGGTGCGCTGACGCTGTCGCCAGGCGCGGAGGTCGAGGGCAGCGCCACCAATGTCAACGGGCACATCAGCCTCAACGGCGCGCATATCGGCGGCGGCATCGAGACGGTGGATGGTGATATCGATGTCACCGGCAATGCACGCGTGGATGGCGGTCTGGTGGTGCACAAGCCGGATTCCGGCTGGTTCCACTTCGGCACCGAACACATCCCGCAGGTGGTGATCGGCCCCGGCGCGACGGTCAACGGCACGCTGAAATTCGAGCGCGAAGTGAAGCTCTACGTCAGCGACCGCGCGCATGTCGGCGAGATTGTCGGCGCCACCCCGGTCAAGTTCACGGGCGCAGAACCGCCGGCGAACGACTGATAGCTCAGGCCAAGGATGGCCGCCATTGTGTCGCCCGCAAGCAGGCTCCTGCCAAAGCCGCTGTCGTGGGAGTCTGCTTGCAGGCGACCAGGCGCTGCTAGGACCGTAAGCCGACACCACGGTGCAACAACGTCAACGCGATCGCCGCAAGCAGCGCGGCGAAGCCGCACATCACCAGATAGGCGATCCACAGCGGCACATCGGCGACGCCGAGCACGCCGAAGCGGAACGCGTTGACCATGTACAGGATCGGGTTGACCAGCGATACCGTGTGCCAGGGTTCGCCCAGCATGTTGACCGAGTAGAACACGCCGCCCAGATACGTCAGCGGCGTCAGCACGAAGGTCGGCACGATCGCGATGTCGTCGAATTTGCGTGCGAACATCGCATTGATGAAACCCGCCAGCGAGAAGATCGTCGAGCCCAGCAGCACCGTGCTGATCGCTACCAGCGGATGCGCCACGCGCAACGAGGTGAAGAAAAGCGAGATGCCGAGCACGATTCCGCCGACCAGCAGGCCGCGCAGCACCGCACCCGCGACGTAACCCGTGAGCACCACCCAGCTCGGCATCGGCGAGGCCAGCAGTTCCTCGACGTAGCGCCCGAACTTGGAGCCGAAGAAACTGGAGGTGATGTTGCCGTAGGAGTTGGTGATCACGCTCATCATGACCAGGCCGGGCACGATGTACTGCATGTAGGTGAAGCCGTGCATCATGCCGATGCGACGGCCGATCAACGTGCCGAAGATCACGAAGTACAGCGTCATCGTGATCGCCGGTGGAATCAACGTTTGAGTCCAGATGCGCAGCATGCGACGCACTTCGCGCCGGGTGATGGTGTACAGCGCGACCGCGTTGGCGCGCGCAACGGAAAACTCGCTGGCGCCCGCGTTGATCGCGATTTCGGTGCGCAGATCGTTCATGCCGCGACCTTGCCTTTTTCGGAGCCACCATGTTCGACCAGGCGCACGAACAGTTCTTCCAGCCGATTGGTCTTGTTGCGCATCGAGGTGACGGTGATGCCGCGCGCGGAAAGCGCCGCAAACAGCGAATTGAGATCGTGCTGCTTGGACATCTCCGCTTCCAGCGTGTGGTCGTCCACGCAGGTCAGCTTGACGCCGGGCACTTCCGGAAGCTGGACGCAGGCACCGGCAATGTCCAGCACGAAGGTTTCCACATCGAGCTTGCCCAGCAACGCGCGCATCGAGGTGTTCTCGACGATGCTGCCGTGATCGATGATCGCGATGTTGCGGCACAACTGTTCGGCTTCCTCCAGATAATGCGTGGTCAGGATCACGGTGGTCCCGGCACGATTGATGGCGGAGATGAATTGCCACATCGAGCGGCGGATCTCGATGTCCACGCCGGCGGTCGGCTCGTCCAGGATCAGCAGGCGCGGCTCGTTCATCATCGCGCGCGCGATCATCAGCCGGCGTTTCATGCCGCCGGAAAGCATGCGCGCCGGTTGGCGCGCCTTGTCCCACAGCCGCAATTCGTTCAAGTACCTTTCCGCGCGCGCGCAGGCGATCCGGCGCGGAATGCCGTAGAAGCCGGCGACATTGACGCAGATCTCGAACGGCGTTTCGAACTGGTTGAAGTTGAGTTCCTGCGGCACCAGCCCGATCTGCCGCATCACGCCGCCGCGATCGGCATGGATCGAGATGCCGAACACACGCGCCTCGCCGGAGGTCGGGTTCACCAGTGACGAGAGGATGCCGATCAGGGTGGATTTGCCGGCACCGTTGGGGCCGAGCAGCGCGAAGAAATCGCCCGGCGCCACCCGCAGCGACACGCCGCGCAAAGCCTGCACGCCATTGGAATACGTCTTGCGCAGATCGATGGTTTCGAGCGCGGGAGTGTCGCGCGAAGCTGCGGGGTTGGACATAAGTCCGGTAGTATATCGAGGTTTGCGCATCAGCTCGCCGCCCATGCCGTTCGAGCGGTCTGAAAGTGTCGCGAGCGAAGGCAGGTTGCGCGCCGCCCGGAGCGCAGGAACCCCAGTGTACGCGTCGGTACATGCGGAGTCCGAGCACACCGGCGCACAAGATGCCGAGCGCAGTAGCTTTGAGGTGCCCAGGAACGTGGCGGAACATTTTCAACTCAGGCTTGAAGACAGTTTCATGCTCGCGCCCAGCGTTCGGCACATGGCGTTCGCGCGCGCCGACGGCGCGCCGTTCGCGTTCGCGCCGGGTCAGTTCGTGCAAATCCATTTCAACTACGATGACGGCAAGCCGACCAAGCGCAGCTACTCGGTGGGCACGATCGGCACCGGTGAAGGCGCGGTGCAGCGGCTGGAAATCGCGGTGAGCTACGTCGAGGGCGGCGCTGCGACCCACCTTCTCGGCAATCTCGCGCACGGTGGCCAGGTCGAGGCCAGCGGCCCTTACGGCCGCTTCTGCCTGATGGAAAACGATGCCAACACGCGTTATCTGCTGGTCGCCACCGGCACCGGCGTCACGCCTTATCGCGCGATGTTGCCGCAAATCGACAAACTGATCGCCACGCGCGGGTGCCGCTTCGTGCTGCTTTACGGCGCGCGCACCGAGCAGGAGCTGCTGTATGGCGAAGAGTTCGACGCGTTCGCGCGCACGCACGAGGGCTTCGCTTTTCATCCGTGCTTTTCGCGCGGCGCGCGCGCGGCACCGCGCGCGCATGACCGGCTGGGCTATGTGCAGAAGGTGCTGCCGGAATTCGAGCCGCATCCTGAGCACGACATCGCGTATCTGTGCGGCAACCCGGACATGGTGGATGCGACGTTCAACACGCTGAAGGAAGCCGGGTTGCCGGTGCAGCATATACGCCGCGAGAAATACGTTTCGTCGCGTTGATCGCGCTTCAGGGTGGGCAGCGTTTGCCGCAAAACCAGCCGAGCCGAATTCCCCACGCTGATTGACGCTGATCAATGTCACGCAAGCAGCCACAGTGGCGCCTTTTCCGATCGCCGTCCCTGCCCCACCCTCGCGGCAGCGCGACCTGCCATTCAAGGCAGATCGCAAGCGCTGCCCGCTCGACCTACACTGGCGCCATGAAGCCGCATTGGCCTTACGCATGATCCGCGCTTTCGCAGCAGTGCGGCCATGAAATTACTCCTGGTCGAGGATTCCCAACGCCTGCGCGACACGCTGACGCGCGGGCTGCGCGCGGCGGGCTTTACCGTGGATGCCGCCGCCGACGGCGTGGAAGCGAGCGGCTTCCTCGCCGGCTTCGATTACGATTTCGTGCTGCTCGATCTCGGCCTGCCGCGCATGGATGGCTTCGGCGTGCTGCGCGGCTTGCCGGTCGGGGGCACGCGACCGCGGGTGCTGGTGCTGTCGGCGCGCGACCAGGTCGGCGATCGCATCGAGGCGCTGAACGCGGGTGCCGACGATTATCTGGTGAAACCTTTCGCTTTCGAGGAAGTGCTGGCACGTCTGCACGCGCTGGCGCGACGGCCGGCCGAGGTCCGCGCCGATGTGCTGGAGCACGCCGGCATCCGCCTGGATGCGCGCGCGCACCAGGCGACGTTCGGCGAACGCACCTTGAACCTGACCCCGCGCGAATTCGCCTTGCTGGAACTGCTGCTGCGCCATCGCGGCCGCGTGTTCACGCGCGCGGCGATCCTGGATCGCATCGCCGGCAGCGCCAGCGATGCTTCCGATCGCAGCGTCGAGGTACTGGTGTTCGGCTTGCGTCGCAAGCTGACCGATGCCGGTTGCGGAGACGTGATCGAGAACCGCCGCGGCGCGGGTTATCTGATTGAATGAAAAGTTTCTCGCTTCGGCTGCGATTGACTCTGCTGCTGGCGCTCGCAACGCTGGTGGCACTCGGGCTGGCCGCGTGGGTGGTGGACTGGCGCGCCGACGCGGAGATGCAGCAGCGCTTCGACAGCGCACTGCTGGCGCGCGCGCAGGCATTCGCCGCGCTGACGCGGGTGCAGGCACGCGGCGTCGAGATGACAACCGGCGGGGCTGCAGCCAATGTGTTTCCCGGCGACACCGGCACCAGTTGGTATCAACTGGATTGTAACGGCGCGACTGTCGCACGCAGCACACAGGCGCCGCCGCCGATGGCCGCCGGGCCCGCGCCGCGTTTCACCGATGCATCTTTGCGCGGCGGCCCGGCTTTGCGTGAGCTGGCGCTGCGCTTTGCACCCGCAAGCGATGGCCCTGCGCGGGCCGGCCCGAGGCCAAGCTGCGAGCTGCGTTATGCGCTGGCACGCGGCCCGCTGGATGAGATCCTCGACACCCTCGATTTGATCCTGCTTGGCAGCATTCTCGGTGCCTGCCTGATCGTGCTGGCGCTGACGCCATGGCTGGTGCGGCGCGGCCTGCGTCCGCTCGCCGTGCTGGATGCGGCGATGGCGCGTATCGGTCCGGATTCTCCGGGCGGACGACTGCCGCGAGCCGACACGCGCGAGCTCGCGCCGGTGGTCGCGCGCTTCAATGAGGTGCTGGCGCGGATGGATGAAGGCCTGGCGCGCGAGCGCCAATTCGCCGCGGGCCTCGCCCACGAATTACGCACGCGCCTGGCGGAGCTGCACACCTTGATTGACGTCGAGCAGCGCTATCCCAGCGGCCGCGACCCGCGCGCATTGCTGGACGAGATCGGCAAGATCGGCGGCGAACTGGAAGCTACCGTTGCCGCACTGCTGCAGTTGACCCGCATCGAGTCGGGTGTGCAGAGCACGCAGCGCGAACGGGTCGATCCGGCTGCACTGCTGACGCGGGTGATCGTGCGGCACGAGCAAGCTTTGCACGCACGCGGCTTGCACCTGGATCGCGAACCGCAGGCTTCAACCTGTATCCAGGCGGACCCCGCGTTGCTGGAAATCATTCTCGACAATCTGCTCGGCAATGCCGTCGCCTATGCACCCGCCGGTAGCGCCATCGGCGCGCGCTGCACGTCGGCGTACCTCGAGATCAGCAATGTCGCGCCTCATTTGCGCGACGCTGACCTTGCACGTTTCGGCCAGCGGTTCTGGCGCAAGGGCGCGGATGCCGATGGCGCCGGCCACGCCGGGCTGGGGTTGGCGTTGGCATCCGCTGCCGCGCGCGCGCTGGGAATGCGGCTGGAGTTCGCGCTGGATTCGGAAACTCTGCGTGCCAGGCTGCTCCTTGCATAGAGGCCTGCTTGCGCGGGACCGCCACGCAACGCGTCCGGCTGTCGCAAAACACCAAGCGAGCACTGTCGCCTGCGAGCAGTCTTTACCAAGCTAAGCCGGCAACCGCCCGCGCAACGACTGCGCATCATGCGGCCCGTCTTCGCCGATCAGGGCGCGCGCATTGTCTTTCTGATCCCACACGTTCCACAACAGCACGCCGCGCACACGGCCGCTGTCGAGGTAATACACCACGCCTTCGCGATTGGGCTGCTTCCAATCCTCGACTGTTTGCAGGCGCGCATCCAGCTCGCCGAGCGCTTCATAGCCGAGCTCGAACAGGTCGGAATAGAAATACGGCAGATGCGTGTACGGCGCGTGGGCACCTGCCATGCCGGCGCCGGCGTGTTCGCCCATCGTCAATGCCGCATCCTCGTGTTCGACGCGGCGGCGCGTGCCGAGCGTGGCATCCGGATAATTCGCCACATCGCCAGCGGCCCAGATGTCCGCGTGCGAGGTGCGCAATTGCGCATCCACGATGATGCCGTTGTCCACGCGCAGACCGGCCTCGTGCGCGAGCTGCACGTTGGGCGTGATACCCAGCCCCGCGATCGCCCATTCCGATTCCAGCGATGCGCCGCCTTCGAGTTGCAGGGTAACGCCGTCGTCGCTGGCGCTGCCGCCCGTGACGCGTGCACCGCAGCGCACGTCCACGCCCTTGTCGCGGTAGTAGTCGGTGATGAAACGCGCCAGCCCCTGCGGATAAACCCGCGCGCCGATCGCATCTTCCGCGATCAATTGCGTGACCCTGGCGCCATTCATCGCCAGCGCCGCCGCGATTTCGCTGCCGATGAAGCCGCCGCCGATCACCGCCACGTGCATGCCCTTGCGCAGCGCGTCGCGCAACGCGTGGTAATCATCCAGCGTGCGGTAATAAATCACGCGATCGCCTGCCAGTCCCGGGATGCGACGCGGCGTGCCGCCGGTGGCGATCAGCAGTTTGCCGTAGCGGTAATGGTCACCGTGGTCGTCGCGAACGGATTTCGCGCGTGGATCGACGCCGAGCGCGTGGCGGCCGGGAAACAACGTGGCGCGCGCGCTCTCGATGTCACGCCAGATTTCCTCAAGCTGCTTCTTGCCGTTCCACAGGTCCTTGGTGAGCGGCGGCCGATCGTAGGGCGGGTGCGGTTCCGCGCCAAGCAGGGCAATGCTGCCTCGCTCATCGCGTTGGCGAATGCCGCGCGCCGCGGCGGAGGCCGCCATGCCGGCGCCGAGGATCAGGTAGTCGTAGGCGTGTTCCATGGTTCTCCTTTGCGATCATCCCGATCGCAAGATGAAAGCGGTCACCCACCGCCCGTTCCAATTTGACATTCAGCCGATTGCATCCGCCGCTGATCACCGATGAAACCGGAATCCATTTTGCTCTTGATGATGCTCATCGCCAAATGGTTCCCGCGCTACTGTCTTGCCCCGCGCAGGTTGGGCGGCCGCGCCGCGTAGCCAGGCGTCGCGCGCCACGGATTGATATCCAGCCCGCCGCGGCGGGTGAAACGCGCGTATACACTCAAGTCGCGCGGTGCGCAGCGCATCAGGATATCCGCGCAGATGCGCTCGACGCAGGCTTCATGGAAGCCGCGATGATTGCGCCAGGAAACCAGATAACGCAGCAAGCCCGCGTGATCGATCGGCGCGCCGTGATAACGGATCTGCAGTGCCGCCCAATCGGGTTGGCCGGTGACCGGACAATTGGACCGGAACAACTGGGTGGTCAGCGACTCCTCCGTTTGGCACGCGCGGGTGTCGGCGCGCAGATGCCGCGGCTGTGGCGGCCCGTATTCGCCGATCTCGAGCTGCAGTTCGTCGAGCGAAGCTCCCGGCAATTCCGCGATGGTTTGCGCCGCGAATTCAGGCGGTTCGATCAGCGCGACTTCGATTGCGCCACCGGCCGCGGCGGAAAGATCGCGCGCGATCGCCGCACGCACGGCCTGGCCGCTATCGAAGCGCTCGAATGCATAGCCGTTCAAGTACAACTTCAGCGATTTGGATTCGATCAGATTCGGCGATTCCGCCGGCACCCGCAGCTCCGCCAGCGCCACGCGCGGCTTGCCGCGCGGATCCAGCCACGACAATTCGTAGGCGTTCCAGATATCCACGCCGGTGAACGGCGACACGCGTCCATCGAGCTGCCATTCGGCGCGCGTCTGCGCGCGCGGAATCGGAAACAATACCCGCGGATCGACGCGATCGGGAAAATCGATCTTGCGCCCAAGAGGGGATTGATCCGGCGTCTGCATGCGTCAAGTTTACGCATGTCGGGCGGGTGCGCGCGAAGCGCCCGATCAAGCCGCCCGATGAGCGGCTTGATCGGGCCTGCTTTACTCCACCTGCGGCTCGTTCAATGCGAGCGTGCCAGCCTGATCACGTTCCTTCTGGTGATCCGCCGCCAGCAGCATGTAGAACGCCGGCACCACGAATAAAGTGAACAGCGTGCCGATCGCGAGGCCGGTCGAAATCACCAGACCCATGTTGAAGCGGCCCGCGGCGCCCGCGCCGGAGGCGATCACCAGCGGCATCACGCCCAGCACCATCGCCGCCGTGGTCATCAGGATCGGGCGCAACCGCACGCCGGCTGCGTATTCGATCGCGTCGCGTTTGCTCATCCCGGAACGTTGCGATTCATTGGCGAACTGCACGATCAGCACGCCGTGCTTGCTGATCAGGCCCATCAGCGTCACCAGACCCACCTGCGTATAAATGTTCAGACTGGTCAGCAGATTCACGAAGATCAGCGCGCCGAACATCGCCATCGGCACCGACACCAGGATCACGATCGGATCGCGCAGGCTGTTGAACTGCGCGGCCAGCGTCAGGAATACGATGATCACCGCGAGCAGCAAGGTCACCCCGAAACCCCCGGCTTCCTGCACGAACTGGCGCGACTGCCCGGCATAGTCCACGTTGTAGCCGCTCGGCGCGACCTCGTGCAGCGCGTCGCGCAGGAATTGCAGTGCATCCGCCTGCGACATCCCGGTGGCGCCGGAAATGGTCGCCGAGTTCAATTGCTGGAAGCGGTTGATCGAACGCGGCACCACCGTGTTCTTGAGATGCGCAACGGTCGAGGCCGGGATCATCGCGCCATCCGGAGCGGCGATGTAGTAGTCGAGCACCTGATTGGGATTGAGGCGATCCACCTGCTTCACTTGCGGGATAACCTTGTAGGAACGGCCCGCGATCGAGAAGTAATTGACGAAGCCGCCGCCCAGCGCCGCACTCAACGTGTCGCCGACATCCTGCTGGGTCAGCCCCAGCGTGGAGACCAGATCGCGATTGACAACCAGCGTGCTCTGCGGCTTGTCGATCTTGAGATCCGAATCCACGAAGTAGAATTTGCCGCTGTCCTTGGCTTTCTGCAGCACCTTCTGGGTGACATCGTTCAAGTTCTGGAACGGCTCGGTGGTGTTGATCACGAACTGCACCGGCGCGCCCTGCGCACCCGGCAGCGGCGGCAAGGCGAACACGAAGATCTGCGCGCCGGCAATCGAGCTCCACTTGTTCTGCAATTCCTGGGTCAGCTCGTGCGCACCCTTGCTGCGCTCACTCCACGGCTTGAACAGCATGCCGCCGAAGCCTACGCCCGGTTGCACGATCTGGAACATCTGCTCGTATTCGGGCAGCTTGCTGCCGATCTCGAACATCTGTGTCGAATAGCCCTGCATCTGCTGTGCGGTCGCATCCGGCGGCCCCTGCAACTGATAGAACACGAAGCCCTGGTCTTCCTCGGGCGCCAGTTCCGACTGCGCGGTCATGCCCAGCAGGAAGGTGGCGCCGGCCAGCAACACGCCCATCACCACGATCACCTTCCAGGTGGCCAGCGTCCCATGCAGCAGGCGCGAGTAACCGCGGTGCACGCGGCCGAACTGGCGATCGATGTACTGCACGAAGCGGCCGCCCTCCTGCTCGCTGCGGAAGAACTTCGCGCACATCATCGGCGACAGGGTCAGCGCGATGATTGCCGATACCGTGACCGCGCCGGCCAGCGTGAACGCAAACTCGGTGAACAGCGCGCCGGTCAATCCTTTCTGGAAGCCGATCGGCACGTACACCGCGATCAACACCACCGTCATGGCCACAATAGGGCCGCCCAGCTCGCGCGCGCCCAGCAGCGCTGCCTGCAGCGGCGACTTGCCTTCCTCCTTCATGTGCCGATCGACGTTCTCGACCACGATGATCGCGTCATCCACCACCAGGCCGATCGCCAATACCAAGGCCAGCAGCGTGAGCAGGTTGATCGAGTAGCCCAGCGCCAGCATCACGAAGAATGCGCCGATCAGAGACAGTGGCATCGCGATCACCGGGATGATCACCGCACGCATCGAGCCCAGGAACAGGAAGATCACCAGGGTCACGATGATCAATGCCTCGATCAGGGTCTTGGCGACTTCGTGGATGGAGGCCGTGACAAACTCGGTCCCGTCATAGACGATCGTGCCGGTCAATCCGTTCGGCAATTGCGACTGGATGTCCGGCAGCGCGTCGCGCACGCGCTGGGCGACATCCAGAACATTGGCGTCGGGCGCGACCTTGATGCCGATGAACACCGCGTGCTTGCCGCTGAAGGACACGTTGAAGTCATAGTTCTCCGCGCCGAGCGTCACGTTGGCGACGTCCTGCAGGCGCACGATGGCACCGTTTTTCTGCTTGATCGAGAGCTGCTTGAATTCATCCACCGTGTGCAGGTCGGTGTCGGCGGTGAGGTCCACCGATACCATCTGACCCTTGGTGGAGCCGACCGCCGCGAGGAAGTTGTTCGTCGACAGCGCCTTGAACACATCCGCCGCGGTGACGTCGTGCGCGGCCATGCGGGCCGGATCCAGCCAAGCGCGCAATGCGAACTGGCGACCGCCCAGGATTTCCGCGGTCTGCACGCCTTGCAGGGCATCCAGCTTGGGCTTCACCTCGCGCACCAGATAATCGGTGACGCTGTTGGACGGCAGCACGTCGCTGCGGAAGCCCAGGTACATCGCATCGATGGTCTGCCCGGTCTGCACGTTCAAGACCGGCTGCTGTGCCTGCGGCGGCAACTGGTTGCGCACCGAGCTGACCTGGGTCTGGATCTCGGTCAGCGCCTTGTTGGCGTCGTAATTCAGACGCAAGGTCGCGGTGATAGTGGACACGCCGCTGACACTGCTGGACGACAGATAGTCGATGCCCTGTGCCTGTGCGATCGCCTGCTCCAGCGGCTGGGTAATGAAGCCCGCCACGGTCTGCGCATCCGCGCCGAAGTACGCGGTAGTCACCGTGACCACCGCGTTCTCGGTCTGTGGATACTGGCGCACCGTCAGCGAAGTGACCGCGCGCACGCCGAGCACCAGGATCAGCGCGCTGACCACGATCGCCAGCACGGGTTTCTTGATGAAGATATCTGTGAAATTCATGGCAGCGACCTGCGAAAGGAACCATCGAGGTAAAAAATATCCGGCGCCGTCGCCTGCTTCATTGGCGATGGAACCCGGAATCCACTTTGACTTTCGCTCCTATGCGAAGAAGCAGGGCTCAAAATGGATCCGGCTGCGCCGGAATGACGCACGCGTTTTATCTTCAATCTTCGGTCGGCGTCGGATTGGGATTGCTGGACGGCCTTACGCGGTTGTCAACCTTGATCGGCGCGCCGTTCTTCAACTTCAACTGCCCGCTGGTCACCACCTCGGCGCCCTCCGGCAGACCCTTGACGATCGACACCTGATCGCCGCGCGTGCCACCGGTGACCACGAAGGTCTGCTGCACCACCAGCGCATCCGCCGGAAGCTGCTGCTTGTCCTTGCCCGCACCGTTGTCAACCGGCTCGCCACCTTGCGCGCGCGACCGTGCCTGCGCCTTGTCGTAATCGGCTTTCTTCAGCACCGTGTAAACCGTTTCGCCGTACGGGTTGTAGACCACCGCGGTTTGCGGCAGCGTCAGATAGCGCTGGGTGGCGCCGGCATCCACGGCAACTTTCGCGAACATGCCGGGCGTCAGCTCACCGTCATGGTTCGGAACGGTGGCCTCGATCTGCACGTTGCGGGTGTCGTTGTCCACTTTCGGATTGATCGCACTGACCTGGCCGGTGAACGGGTGATTGCCGAACGCGTCCAGCGACAGATCGATCTTCTGTCCGACATGTACGCGACCGAGCTCACGTTGCGGCACGAAGAAGTCCACATACAGCGGATCCAGCTGCTGCACCGTCACGATCGTGGTGCCGGCGTTGAGATACGCACCGGGATTGACGGTGATGATGCCGGCGCGGCCGGAGAACGGTGCGCGCAGGGTCTTCTTGGCCACCAGCGCGGTCTGGGCATCGGCCTGTGCCTGCGCGCTCTTGAGGTTCGCCATGTCGGTGTCGTACTGGGCGCGGCTGATCGCCTGCACGGCCAATTGCTGCTTCGAACGATTGGCGGTGAGAGCGGCCAGTTTGGCGGTCGCCTGCAAGGAGGCAAGCTTGGCCTCGTCGTCGGCATCGCGCAGTTTCAGCAGCACCTGACCCTGTTTCACGTCGTCGCCGGATTTCAGGTTGACCGCCTCGACCAGGCCGGAAACATCCAGCGCGAGATCGGCGCCGCGCACCGCGCGCAGGGTGCCGACCGCGGACAACTGCGGCTGCCACACTTGATATTCGGCGGTGGCGGTACTCACCGTGGCCGGGGTGGGCTTGGGAAAACTGGCGATCATCCGCATCACCAGCAGCACCTTGATGGCGACGATGATCGCGATCAGCACCAGCACGCCGACAACCATCCAGATCATCCGCTTTTTGGTGCTGGGCATTCTTTGCGCGAGCGTTTGCATGTGTTTTCCTCGTAATTGCGATCGGCCTTGATCGCAAGATCAAAAAGCAGACTTCCTGTCTGCGCTTTTCAATTTTTATCGTCCCTGATCGAAATTCTTTGTGCGAACGTCCTTGCTCGCCGATTCAACAAATGATTCGTGTGTTGCAGCCATTCGTGGCGGAATCCAGAAGTGGGCTTCCTGTCCACCGGTTTGCCTTTTGCGATCCTCCATGACGGCGGTCAAAAGCAGGCATCCTGCCTGCGAAACATTGCGCGATCGTCCTTGATCGCCAAAAATCAAACAGCGACCATCCCTGGCCGCACGAGTGCTATTTCTTCGTTGAAGCGATTTGAGAGGCGTTGCCCTGCCAACCCCCGCCCAGCGCGGCATACAGCGCGGCGGTGTCGGCCAGGCGCGCGGCGCGGGCCTGGATCAACTGGATCAGCGCCTGCTGGTACTGGCGTTCGGCATCCAGCAAGGTCAGATAATCCACCGCGCCGACCTGGTATTGCGTGCGCGTGAGTTCCAACCGCTGGGCGGCAGCTTGTTCGGCGGTGTTCTGCGCGGCCAAGCCTTGCGCATCGAAGTCGAGCGCCTGCAGGGTGTCGGCAACATTCTGGAATGCGGTGAGTACGTTCTGCCGCCAATCCGCCAGCGCGCGATCCATGCCCGCCTGCGCCGCGCGTTTCTTGTGCAACAGTTCGCCACCGTGGAAGATCGGTTGCAGCAAGCTCAATCCCAGCGACCATGCGCCGGTGCCGGCGGAGAACAAATCGCCGCTGTGGAGTGCTTGCGAGCCGACGCTGCCGGACAAGGTGAGCTGCGGCAGCATGTCGGCGACGGCAACGCCGACCTGCGCGGTCGCGGCATGCAATTGCGCGGAGGCGGCACGGATATCCGGGCGCTGCGCAACGATGCTCGAAGGCAGGCTCACCGGAATGTCCTGCGGCAAGGTAACGTCCGCAAGCGTGATCGGCTGCAGCTGCAATTGCGCGGGCGTCACGCCCAGATAAGTCGCGAGTTGATCCTGGGTCGCGGCAAGTTGCTTGCGCAGCGGCGGCAACGTGGCTTCGGTGCTCGCCAGTTGCGCGCTCACCGCGAGCGTGTCGGACAACGATTTGGCGCCGATCTGCTGCTGCTTCTGCGCGATATCCAGCTCCTTGCGCAAGAAATCCGCGATCTGCTCGGTCGCTCGCACCTGCTCGCGCAGCGACGCTTCCTGCAACGACGCCGTCACCACATTGGTGGCGAGGATCAGATAAGTCGCATCCAGTTGCGCGCGCTGTGCGTCGGCCAGCGCCGTTTGCGCTTCGACTCCGCGACGCACGCCGCCGAAGATGTCGAACACATAGCCGACACTGACGCCCGCGTTGTAGACGGTAAACGGGCTACTGCCGAATGCCGCGCCCGAGCCACCGAACTGTGCGCCGGATTGTTTCTCGCGGGTTCCCCCCGCGCTCGCATCCAGCGACGGGAACAAGCCGCCACGGGCGGCGGCGGCGTTTTCCTGCGCCTCGCGCAGCGAAGCCTGCGCCGAGGCGATCGTCGGCGAGTGCGCCAGCGCCTGGTTCACGCGACGGGTCAGCTCATCATTGCCGAACGTCGTCCACCAGCGATCCGGCACGCTTTGCCCTTGCAGGAAGCGCTGCGCATCACCGCCGGCCGTGTCGGCGGATACGGTTTGCGCCGGCAACGGCTGCGTGGTGTAGCGATCCACCGCCGGCGCATCGGGCCGATGGTAGTTCGGCCCGACCGCGCAGCCGGCGAGCAACAGTGCGAGCGCGCCGGCGAGCGGGCCGCGTGCGGACGAGGCAAATGACGGGAATCGTTGGCTCATTGTGGTTCTTTTTGGGGGAGCGGACGGCTCAGCGGTTCGGGCCGGGCGGTGGGCCGATATATAACTGAACCGAACGGTAAAGATATTGGAAATTATTTTCAAATGCAAATACTTTTTGCGACAGGGCCGGAAGTCGTGGCGCGTGCAGTGACATTCGTCATGCGCGCGAGCTCCGATTTGTCCAAATGACGATCCAGCGCGCGGCATTTCGACATCGGTGCCGGAGAACGCGATTCAAGGCATGACCAATGCCACAGACGTTCCCGAACGGAATTCACCGATGCGCTTCGGCCAGATATGCGGTGCTTTGCATCTCGATCAAGCGGCTGGCCGTGCGTGCGAACCCCGCGCGCAAGCGCGTGCCGTCGTACAGGTCGATCGCGGGCGCGGCGGCCGACAGCGCCAGCTTGACGCGACGCTCGTAGAGTTCATCGATCAACTGGATGAAGCGGCGCGCGGCATCTTCTGTCATCGGCGTGAACTGCGGTACGTCGGAAATCAGGATCGCCGGATACGCGCGCGCGAGTTCAATGTAATCGGCTGCGCCGCGCGGACCCTCGCACAACGCATCGAACTCGAACCAGGCCACTTGCGCGCACGCGCGGCGAAGCGGGATGGTGCGCTCGTTGATCAGCAATGTGCCGCCCTCCTGCACCGGGGCGCGCGCGAGGCTGCCGAACAGTGCGGCCAGCGCACGTTCCGCGTGATCGTCCGGCGGCGTCAGGTACACCGGCGCGCGGGTCAGCGCGCGCAGTCGCCAATCATGCGGCGAGATCATTTCCAGCACCTGGCACTGGCGTTCAATCAGCGCGATGGCCGGCATGAACCGTATGCGTTGCAAACCGCCGCGATACAGCGCGCCGGGCGCGGTGTTGGACGTGGTTACCAGCGTCACACCCTTGCGGAACAAGGCGTCAAGCAGGTTGCCCAGGATCATTGCGTCACCAATGTCCTCGACCTGGAACTCGTCCAGGCACAACACGCGCGCGCGTTGCGCGAGTTGCGCCGCGACCTCGCGCAACGGATCGCGCCGCTCGCCCAAGGTTCGCAATTGCGCGTGCACGCCCAGCATGAAGCCATGGAAGTGCGCACGTACCGCCACTCCCGGCGGCAGCGACTCGACGAACAGATCCATCAGCATGGTCTTGCCGCGGCCGACGGCGCCCCATAGATAAATCCCGCGGGGCGGGCCGCTCGACCGCCAGTGCGCCAGCCATCCGGGTTTTGCGGCAATCAGTTGCGCGCGCAGACGATCGAATTCGGCCAGCACCGCGCGTTGTGCGGGATCATCCTGCCATTCGCGCGCGGTCACGCCTTGCGCGTAGCGCGCCGAAATCGGCACCCGGGATTCACGCTTTAAAGAATCCACGCGCTCGGCGATCACGCCGTCGTGCGCAAGACTGGCAGCCAACCCCGCACGGCATTCTTCACCGCACCGCGCAAATCCATCAGCCGGCGATGGAAGAAGTGCCCGGTTTCCGGCATGCGCACCAGCGTCGGTTGTGGAGCCAGCGTCTCGACCCAATCGAATACCGCCTGCGGCTCGACGATCTCATCGTCCTCGCCTTGCACGATCAGCCATGGACATTCCGGCATCGCCACCCCGGCGAAATCCCAGCGCCCGACCGGCGGAGCCACCGTGATCAGGACGTCCGCCGCCAGCGAACGCGCGCTGCGCAGCGCGACGTAGGCGCCGAAGGAAAATCCCGCCAGCCACAGCGCATCCTGCGGGCGCACGCGCCGCACCCACTGCGCCACGGCGACCAGATCGCCGCTTTCGCCATCGCCCTCGTCGTAGGCTCCTTCCGATTCGCCCACGCCGCGGAAGTTGAAGCGCACCGTGTCGAGACCCGATTCCCGCAGGGACCGTTCGAGCATCGTGACGACCTTGTTGCGCAGGCTGCCTCCATGCTGCGGATGCGGATGGCAGATGATCGCGGTGCCGGCGCGCGCTTCGCCAGGCTTGGCGCACGCGGTCGCAAGTTCCAGCCGCCCGGCAGGGCCGGGTAACCCAAACTCCAGCGGCTCGCGCGGAAACTGCGCGGGCACCTGGGAACCCGGGACGATCGGCTGCGCTCCGCTCATGGCACCATCATACCGAAGCGGCGCGGCGTTTCCCCTGTCCCGTTTGCGGGTGAGCCAGCGCCTGGAACCACATTGCCTCAAGGCGAGCCGAGACACGACATCCGTGTCTTTCTCCGCGCCGCCCCACAGCGCGGGCCACTTTCGTTTTCGGGAAACATGGCCATCCATTGGCCTGCCTGAACGTGCTCAGGCGATCATTTGACCTGGGAGACCATCCACTTCACCGTCGCCTCGACTTGCGCGTCGGTCAGCGCCGGATTGCCGCCCTTGGCCGGCATGTGGTTGCCGTCCGGGCCGGTGTAACCATCGATCGCATGCTTGACCAGGGTATCGATGCCTTCGGCGATGCGCGGTGCCCATGCGGCCTTGTCGGTGATCTTTGGCGCTCCGGCGGCGCCGGTGCTATGACAGGTCGTGCACAACTGGCCGAAGATGGTCTTGCCGTCGGTGGTGCCGCCATAGGCGACTTGCGAGGCGGCGGCCTTGGCCGCGGCGGCCTGCGCGCTGAGCATCGCCGCGCGTCCGGTGCTGCCCGAGTAATCGGCGCCGACCGGCATGATCCGCTCGCCGGCTTCGCGTACCGCGGTCGTATTCGGCTCGGTCGGCTGCGCCGCGCGAACGATCGCGCCGATCACGATGAAAATCACGGCGAGCCCGGCCAGGCCCGCGATCATCATCGCAAAGTGGCGCATGAAGGTGCGATCGGAAGGGGTCATGTGATCGCTCACGGGCAAGCTCCAGTTCTAAGAATGTCTGTTGGAATCGCGTGAATATTCGCTCTTACGCACATCGCCATGCTCCTACGCCGCCGAAGCCATTGCTATGCAATGCTTCGTTGCCAGCCTCCATCATCCATGATCTCGTCAAGCAACCGCCCTCGGCATCCTGCCGTGCCTTCGGCTGCGCACGCGATGCATTACTTTGCTTCGCATAACGCGCAGCCTTGACCCCTTGGCTCAAGAGCAGAGCGCCGGTGCAAAGGTTGGAAGTTCAGAGCGTTCCTCGCTTCGCGCTCCACCACGGCCGCAGGCGCCAAAGACGCGAAAGTATAGCGGCGATGAGGCTGCGGGAAAACGGCTCGCAGCTCAGGAAGCTTTGCGCTTGCGCGCGGGCCGCTTGCGTGTAGTCGCCTTGGCCGATTTCGCCGGCGCTTTCCCGGTGGGGACGTCCCTCGCCGGAGTGCGCTGCTTGGCATCGATGCTTTTCTTCAGCAGCGACATGAAATCCACCACATTGGTGGCGGCGTTTTTGGGCAACTCGGTTTCGGCGGCGGTCGGGGTGCGCACCACGCCCTTGGCCTTGACCCGCTCCTCGATCACCGCAACCAGGCGCTCGCGGAAATCATCGTGGTAGTTCTGCGGCTGCCATTTACCGACCATGGATTTCACCAGTGATTCGGCCATCTCCAATTCCTTGGCGCTGATCCGATAGGCGGCCGGCTTCTTGTCGGGAAACGCGTATTCATCGGCGGGCACCAGCTCCTGCGGAAAACGCAGCAGCATCAGCAGCAGCGCCTCGTCGCGCGGCAGCACCAGTGCCAGATATTCGCGCGTGCGGATCACCACCCGCGCAAGCCCGGCGGTCTTCAGCCGCTTCAGGGTTTCGCGCAGCAGCACGTAACCCTTCTCGGCTTTCTTGGCCGGAACCAGGTAATAAGGCTTTTCGAAATACTCCGCGCCGATCGAGTCCGGATTGACGAAAGCCTCGATATCCACCGACTCGGTGGATTCCGGTGCGGCCTTGGCGAAATCCTCCTTCTCCAGCACGACATACGAACCCTTGTCGTACTCGAACGCTTTCACGATGTCCTTCCAGGGGACCTCTTCGCCGGTTTCCTCGTTGATGCGTTCGTAACGGATGCGCGCGTTGTTGCGCGAATCCAGCATGCGGAAATGCAGGTCGGTATGCCGCTCGGCGGTCAGCAACTGCACTGGAATATTGAGCAGGCCGAAACTGATGGTGCCGCTCCAGATGGGTCTTCCTGCCATGGTGGTTCTCCTTGGCTGCGTGTCCTTGAGCGTAAAATCCAGGTTGCGATTACCCGTCATGACTGCGGCAACGCCTGCCGCACTTCCTCGATGCCGGCCCACGGATCGCGCTGCAACTTCTGCAATCGGCGCGAAATATTCTTGATCGTGTACTGCGCACCCGAGCGCAGCTTCGGCAATTCCTCCCAGTGCAGCGGTGTGGCCACGCCCGCCCCCTCGCGGGCGCGCACGCAGTACGAGGTCACCGCGGTGGAGCCGCGCGCGTTGCGCAGGTAATCCACGAAGATGCGCCCGCTGCGTTTGGATTTGGTCGCCACCGAGACATAGTCACGTGGCCACTCGGCCTCCAGTGTGCGTGCCAGCGCCTGGGAAAAAGCCTTGGCCGATTCCCAATCCGGACGCGGATTCAGCGGCACCACTACGTGCAGACCCTTGCCGCCGGTAGTGCGCAGGAAACCTTGCAGCTTCACCGCAGCCAGACGTTCGCGCAACCGTTTCGCGGCATCGCGTACGCGCGGCCAGGCCACGCCGGGATCGGGGTCGAGATCGAATACCAGCCGATCGGGATGATCGATGTCGGCAATGGTCGAACCCCAGGGGTGGATCTCGATCACGTTCATCTGTACGAGGCCGAGCACGCCTTCGATGCCATCCACGTAGAGGAATTCCTCGTTCTCGCCCCTGGAATTGCGTTGCGTACCGACCCGGATGGCTTCCGGCATGCCGCGCATGCCGTGCTTCTGGAAAAAACATTGGTTGCCGATGCCATCCGGACAGCGCACCAGCGACAACGGTCGGCCGACGATGCCGGGCAGCAGACGATCGGCGACACCCACATAAAAGTCGGCCAGGGATTGCTTGGTCACGCGCGGCTTTTCGATCAGCACGCGCTCGGGATGGGTCAGTGCGATTTTCGGCATCACCGAATCCTGCGGCGCGGCTTCATCGGCATCCGCATCCCGATCACGCAGATCGCCCGGCGACTTGTCCGGACGCAGGCCCTTGAAGCTGCCCTGACGAAGCATGTCATCTCCGGTGCGGCCACGATAGGCGATCTCGACCACGTGCTCGGGTTTCACCCATACCGGTTTGACGCCGCGCAACTGCTTTGCATCCGGCGGATTGAGCAACTTCGGTGCGGTGCGCGCGACTTTCAGCATTCCATGCACGCGTTTCAGCATCGGCGCATCCATGCCGGTGCCGACACGGCCGACGTAATGCCAACCCTGCTCGCGCGGCTCGGCCAGCAACAGCGCCCCCAATGCGCCGCGCGAACCGCGCCCGGCGGTGTAGCCCACGATCACGAATTCATCGGAGTCGATGCACTTCAATTTGCGCCATGCATCGTTGCGGCCAGTCGCGTACGGCGCTTCAATCGCCTTGCTGATCACGCCTTCCAGGCCCGCTTCGCACGCGCGCTTGTAGGCCAGCGCGCCCTCGCCCTGGATAAAGCCCGAAAGCATCAGCACATCGTCGGCGCGTTTCGCATGGCCCCGTTCCAGCAACCTCGAAAGCGCGGCCTTGCGCTCCTGCAACGGCCGGTCGCGCAGATCCTTGCCATCCAGCATCAACAAATCGAACACCACGTAATGCGTGGCATCTGCATGGGCGCGGGTGAATTCCTGTTGCAGCAGGTCAAAGCGCGTGTGGCCCTCGTGGTCGAACACCACCAGCTCGCCATCCAGTGCGCAGCTTCTGCATTCCAGCGCGCGCACCGCCGCGACGATGCGCGGCAGCCGATCGGTCCAGTCCAGATGGTTGCGCGAAAGCAATTGCAGTTTGTCGTGATCGCGCCATGCAAGCATGCGGTAGCCGTCGTATTTCACTTCGTGCAGCCAGTTCGAACCCGACGGCGCACGTTGATGCAGCCGGGCCAGCTGAAAGCCGAAATCCTGCGGCGAAAGCTGGCTGGCTTCAGCGGCGCGCGCTTTCGTGCGGCGAACGCTGCGCGTGGTCTTGCGCGAACCCGACTGAGCCGCTTCTTTCTGCAGGTGTTCCACCTTCCACTGCGACAGCGGCGTGTCGTCGGCAACGTCGCCGCGATCGGTGTAGGAATCCTCACCCTTGATCAGCAGCCACTGCGGCTTGTCGGACGATTTGGAACCGGTGCGGATCAGTGACCAGCGGCCGCGCAGACGTGCGCCGTGCAGTTCGAAACGCAGATGTCCCTTCTCCAGTTGCCGCGTGGCCGATTCATCCGTGCTCCAGGTGCCCTCGTCCCAGATCGCGACAGTGCCGGCACCGTAATGGCCTTCCGGGATCGTGCCCTCGAACGCCGCGTAACTGAGCGGATGGTCTTCCACCTGCACCGCCAGATGCTTGATCGAGGGATCGCGCGAAGGCCCCTTCGGCACGGCCCAGCTGCGCAGCGAACCCCCGACCTGCAGACGCAAGTCGAAATGCCGGCGTCGCGCATGATGCAAGTGGACCACGAAGCGCCGCTCGGCGGTTTCGGCTGCGCGCGCGGCACGTCGCCGCGGCGTACGGGCAGGTTCCGGCGTGTGCTGGAAATCGCGCTTGCGCCGATAGGTCTCCAGATGCTGGTGATGGCTTCCTGCCATGATTCGAGCCTAGCATTGGTTTCCATTCCGGCATGTGAAAACGGCGGGGCTACTGAAGAGGCACCACGCAGTCCTGGGCAAGAACTCCGTGGCGCGATCTCAAAATCCCGCCTCAATGCCAGCGTTGCCAGCGCCCGAAGGAGCGCCTGACCGCCTGCCGCGCCGGCCGTGCAAGCCTCGACGCCGTCTTGACAACATCTAAACATGCGCCGGCTATGCTTCAAAGCTCAAAGGGCAGGACGCCCGCTCGATTCCAAGGAGGGAATCCCATGCACCACACCCACTCCTCCGACTCGCACGCGCGCAACGGCGCCGTGCTGGCGGCGCGCCTACGCGCGCATCGGCGCAAGCGCGGCGCCCTGGCCGGCCTGTTCCGGCAAGCGCGGCGCCATCCGGTGGTCGCCGGCGCACTGGTCGCAGTGATCGGCTGGTTGTTCAGCGGCAGCGATTCGAGACATGACCGCCCGCGCGCGCGGCCGCGCGAAGCCGGGCATGCCCATCCATCCGGCGCGGGAAGCGCCATTCATTGACGAAGGGAGGCGAGCCATGGATAACACCAATCTGCTGGACATGATCGCGGTGCTGGAGGAGGAGCGTCGCTTCAATCAGGCGGCCGCACTGTTGTGCAGCAACGCCGCGCAACGCCGGCAATTCGCCATCAAGGCCAAGCAAGGGGCCGCGGCAATCTCCGCGATGCGCCACGAGATGGCGCGCAGCAGCAGCCGCGCGCGCGCGCGGCGCATCGACAACTATATAGACCTGCTGATCGATACCCAGCTCGAAACCGGGCGCACACCCGCGGTCACGCTCGGGGCGCAACCGGGCTGGTAACAACCCGCGCGCTTGCGCGATGCCGTTGTCACCGCAACGGCATCGCGCCTCAACGCGATTTGATCACGCTGAAAGAGCCGTCGCTTTCCATGTACATCGCCTTGATCGCGGCTAAATTGTCCACGCCTTTGGTACGCAATTCCGATTGCACTTCCTCCCGGGTGAGGTGCTCGCGTCGTAAATTGCGCTCCAGCAGTCGACCATGGCGCACCAGCAGCAATGGCGGCGGGTCGGTCAGCTTCGCGAACACGGGGAAATGGAAGCCGAGATAATCGAGCAGATAATTCCATGCCGCCAGGGTCGCGATCAGCGCGCCGCCGTCGGCAACGGTGCTGCCCTGCCCGATCATCGCGTTCTGCGCGGCATCTCCCAGCAACACCACGAACAGGATGCCGGACAGGCCCGCCGAAGAGGTGTCGCGGCGCAAGATGAAGCGCAGCAGCAGAAACAAAAACCAGTACATCAGCGTGCCGCGCACGAGGATTTCCAGCGGCGACATGCTGAAGCTCAGGAAATTGCTGAAGTGCAAGGGATGCATGGTCCACCTCTGTGACTGAAAAGCACTTGACGAGAAGCCGTCACGGGCGCCTCTTCCGGTCGGTGCCCAAGCCTCGCAAACGCAGGCGCAGGCAGCACGATTCCGCATCGGGGATCGCAAGCGCGCCTGCTACCACGGCGGCGGCACGTAAGCACGGCTGAGAAAATCCGCCAACATCAACCCGATCATGACCGTGAGCCACACAAAGCCCAGCGCGGAGGTTGTGCGGGTCAGGCGGCGCGCCTCGGTTTCGTGCATGAAGAACAGCATCACCAGCAATGTCTTGATGCAGGAAATGCCGAGATTGATGATCGTGTTCCAGTAACCGAGCCTGATCAGCGCGCTCAGTGCGCTGGCGAGCAGCAGCAACAGCAGCGTGGCCAGCACCAGCAGGTAATGCCACACCGGGGTGATGTGCGCGGAAGGATCCTTGCGCCGTTCTTCCTGCGCGTGCTCGGGCGGGCGCGGCGTGGCATTCATCCCGAACGTCCCACCAGATAAATAAGCGGATAGACGAAGATCCACACGATATCCACCAGGTGCCAGTACAGCGCCGCCAGTTCGAGCGTGGTGTAACGCTCCGGACCGAAGCTGCCGCGTGCCACCCGCAGCGCGAGTGTGCCGATCACGCCAACGCCGACCAGCACGTGCAGCGAATGGAAGCCGGTGATGAAGTAGTACAGGCAGAAGAACAGCTCGATTGCGCGAGCGTACGGGCCGCCGCTCGCGAAGTTCAGGCCCGGAATCAAATGTTCGGTGTACTCCTTGTGGTATTCGAAACCGTGCATCGTCAGGAAGGTGACGCCCAGCGCTGCAGTGCCGGCGAAAAGACACGCGGCAAGCGTGCGCTGATCCAGCTTGATCGCGCGCACGCCAAATGCCATCAGCGTGCTGCTCACCAGCAGAACCGCGGTTTCGTTCGAGCCCAGCAGCATGTCGGTTTCGCGGCTGGCAGCGGCAAAACCGTGCGGGTACAAAATGCGGCAGATCGTGTAGCTGGCGAACAGTACGCCGAAGAACAGGATCTCGGTGCTGAGGAAAACCCACATCCCGAGCGTCGCCGCTTCGCGCTGCTGCACCGGATCGTCAAATTGCTTTTCCAGCAATCCGCGTTCGCGCAGGGATTCGAGTTCGGCAGTTGTGGCGTTCACGCGCGAACCTTTTTCAAAACGTCGCGAGCGAAGCTGCCATCCATGGCATAAATGCTCCGTGGTTGCGCATCGCCGGAGCGCAGGTCGAAGCCATTGCGCTTAGGCGCTGCCATCGAAGGCATCGCATGCGATGGCTGAGGGTGAGGCAGGGTGCCGATCGGAATAGGCACCAAGGATGGTTGCTTGCGCAAAGCCGCACCGTCGGCGCGCAAGCTGCCGAGCGCAGCAGTTTCGGGATGGGTTCCTATCACGGCGCCGGCTCCCGATAAGCGTAGGGCTCCTGCACCACCGGCATGGTCAGGAAGTTTTCCTTAGGCGGCGGCGAGGTGGTCTGCCATTCCAGCCCGCGCGCGTTCCACGGGTTGTTGCCTGCGGGCGCACCGCGAAACAGCGACCACCCGAGGTAAAGCAGCGGCAGCAAATACGAGAGCGCCAGGATCGAAGCGCCGCCTGAAGACAGGATGTTCAATACCTGGAATTGCGGCAGGTAGGCGTGATAGCGGCGCGGCATGCCTTCGTACCCGAGGATGTACTGCGGGAAGAAGGTCAGGTTGAAACCGATGAACATCAGGATCGCGGAGAACTTGGCCAGCGGTTCCGAATACGACTTGCCGGTGACCTTGGGCCACCAGTAATGGATGCCGGCCAGGTACGCCATCACCGAGCCGCCCACCATCACGTAATGGAAATGCGCGATCACGAAATAGGTGTCGTGCAGCGGCACGTCCAGCGCGGGTTCGGCGAGCATCAGTCCGGTCATGCCGCCAAGCATGAACAGGCCGACGAACCCGAGCGCATACAGCATCGGTGCCTCGAAGCTGATCGAGCCCCGGTGCAGGGTCGCGGTCCAGTTGAAGACCTTGATGGCCGAAGGTACGGCGACGATGAAGCTCAGGATCGAAAAAATCAGCGCGGCATACACCGACATGCCAGCCACGAACATGTGGTGGCCCCAGACCAGGAAGCCGATGACCGCGATGCCGATGATCGCGTACACCATGAAGTTGTAGCCGAAAATCCTGCGCCGTGCGAAGCAGGGAATCACTTCGCTGACCAGGCCCATCGCCGGCAGGATCATGATGTACACCGCCGGATGGGAGTAGAACCAGAACAGGTGCTGGAACAACAGCGGGTCGCCGCCCAGCGCCGGATCGAACACACCCACACCCAGGCCCCGCTCCAATCCGATCAATGCCAGCGTCATCGCCAGCACGGGCGTCGCCAGCACCATCACCAGGCTCACCGCGTACATCGCCCACACGAACAGCGGCAGCCGGAACCATGTCATGCCCGGCATGCGCAGTGTGTGCGTGGTGACGATGAAATTGATGCCGGTGAAGATGGTCGAGAAGCCGGTGATAAAGACCCCGACGATCACCAGAAATACATTGGTGTTGGAAAACATCGTCGAGAACGGCGTGTAAAAGGTCCAGCCGGTATCCACACCGCCTTCGATCAACGCGCACACCGTGAACAATCCGCCGATGATGTAGAGATACCAGCTCGCCAGATTCAATTTCGGAAACGCGACATCGCGCGCGCCGATCATCAACGGCAGCAGGAAATTGCCGAGCGTGGTCGGGATCGAGGGAATCAGGAAGAACCACACCATCACCACGCCGTGGAAGGTGAAGGTCTTGTTGTAGGTTTCCGCGTTCATGATCGCGCCATTGGGCGTGACCAGATTCAGGCGGATCAGCGTGGCCGCGATGCCGCCGAGAAAAAAGAAGAACGTGATGCCGATCGAATACAGAATCGCGATGCGCTTGTGGTCGTAGGTGGTGAGCCACGCCCACAATCCGTAATCGCGATTGAGGAAGCTGGGCGGCGCCTCTGCGCTGATGGCGTTCATTGCGCGGTGTTCCCTGATGCTGGAAGCTGGTCCGGGCGGCGGTTCCCGGTTCCGGGTCCCGTTGTGGATTTCAGATACGCCACCAACTCGATCAACTCTTCCTCGCTCAGTTGGCCGGAGAAGGACGGCATGATCGGCGCATAACCTGCGACTACCTGTTTGTCCGGCAGCAGGATCGAATCGCGGATATAGCGATTGTCGGCAACGACGGTGCTGCCATCGGACAGATGCACCACCCGGCCATAGATGCCGTCCAGACCCGGCGCGTGCACCGACGCGTTCGCTCCGTGGCAACCACTGCAACCCTTGGCGCGGAACAATGCCTGACCCTGCGCGGCAAGCGTGAGCGGGCCGGCGTGGCCTTCCAGCCAGCGCGCGTAATCGGCCGGGCGCATCACCGTGACCCACCCTCCCATCCTGGAATGATCCAGCCCGCAGTACTGGGTGCACTCCAGCGCAAAACTTCCCAACTGGGTGGCCGTGAACCACAGCTGCGTGTAACGGCCGGGCAGGATGTCCTGCTTCAGCCGGAACGCCGGCACATAAAAACTGTGGATCACGTCCTGCGAAGTCATGGTCAGCCGCACGGGCTGCCCGAGCGGCACGTGCAGTGCGTTGATCTCGCGCTGACCGCCGGGATGCTGCACCTTCCACATCCATTGTTTGGCGACCACATAGATCGTCTGCGCGTCCGCCGGCGGCGTGTGGATGCGTACGAACAGGAACAAGCTCCACACGAACATGCAGACGAACAGCACGAACGGCACCGTGATCCAGGTCAGTTCCACCGGCCGCGTGCCGTGGCTGAGCGCGCGATCGACTTCCGCGTTGCCTCTGCGATAACGGATGCAGAACAGCCACATGACGACGAACACGCCGAGCGCGACGAAAGTGCAGATACCCACCATCGACCACCACAACATGTCCAGCGGGCCGGAGATGCTGGAAGCGGCGGGCAGGAACCACTGGAAGCCGCTTTGGTTCATCGCGCGGCTTCCCGCTTTTGCGCGCGGCGCAATTCGCTGCGGCGCAGAACGATGATCCAGCCGCACAATGCCAACGCCGTGCCGATCCCCAGCCCCTGCATCACGCGATGGATCAGCAGCGTGTAACGACCGGTGGTCACGTCATAGGCGCAGCACAGCAGCAGCAGGCGGTCCACGATGTTGCCGATCCTGCCGCGCGCGGCATCCACCAGGCCGAGCCGCAAGGTTTCCGGTGCGAACTTCACCCCGAACAGGTATTGCGTGACGCGGCCTTGCGGAGTCAGCAGCACGATGCCGGTGGCATGCGCGAACTGGCCGTCGCGCTGATCGTAGAAGTAGCGAAATCCGATCGCGCGCATCAGCGGCGCAATCGTCGAGTACGCCCCGGTGAGGTAGTGCCAGTGCTCGACGCCCGCGCCCGGATGCGCGAGCGCGTCATTGCTCTGTGCGGTGTGCGCGTCGGCCGGTTTCTCCTTCGGATCGATGCTGACCAGCACCACATTGAACTGCTCGCCCGGTTTCAGTCCGCTGCGCCGCACTGCATTGGCCACGCCGGCGCGCACCACCCCGCAGATGTTCCTGCAGCCGAAGTATCCGGGCACCAGCAGCGTGGGCCTGTCGCGCAGCAGCTCCCGCAACGACACGGTCGCGCCGTCGGCTTCATGAAACCGCGCATCCAGCGGCACCTGCGCGCCGAGGTTCTGATCGAAGCCCACCCGCTGCAGCAAACCCGGCGGCGCGCGCAGATGATCGTAGGCCTGCGCGAAGCTCGGATTTGCGAAAAGCGCCAGCGCGATCCCGCAGATCACGAGCCAACATTTCATGGCCTTCCGACTGTTCATGGCTGCGCTCCACTCGAAGCAGCCGCGGGCACACTGCTCGCTTTGGGTTGCGCCGCACGCTGCTGCGCGTAAATTTCCATCGCGCGCGACAGTGGAATATGCGCGTAGTGGTGTACCGCGTCCGTCCATGCGTAATAGGACAGGAGCGCCTGCTTCTCGCCGCGAAAGCGCGCGAGATCCTCTTCCGGCGATGGCTGCAGTCGCGGCGGCGGCGGGATCGGCGCCGGCCGTACGACCACTTGCGCGTGATATGGCATCACCGCGTTGCGCAGCGCGAAATGCAACACGATCACCACGCCGATCACGATCAGCGCGAGCACACCGCCGGTGGCCAGCACACGCCGCGTGGCGATGGCTGGAGGCTCATGTCCGAACGGACGTTCGTGCTCAGCCATGGCTGCGCTCCATGTCCAACGCGTCTCCAAGCCGCGCCGGCATCGTCGCGCGCGCGGCACGCAACTGTCCCGCGTACACGCACCACCACAGCGCGCCCAGACCGAGTGGCGCAAGCAGGTCGGTCCAGCGCAGCGCGAACCCGTGCGCGCGGAAGCTCGGCACCACCAGCCAGAACGCGTCGGCGAGGTTGGCGATCACCAACATCGCAGAGAGATTGCGCATCCACAGCCGCCTGCGCTTGGCCCCGTGCGAGAGCAGCAACACGAATGGAATCAGGAAGTGAAACGCGATCAGGAACCAGGCGAGCCAGCGCCACGTGGTCAGCGTGCGCGGGATGTACCAGACGGTTTCATCCGGCAGGTCGGCGATCCAGATCGTGAGGTACTGCATGAAGGCGAGATACGACCACGCCAGCACCAGTGCCATCAGCACGCCGCCAAGATCGTGCAACGCCGAAGTTGCCGCCTCATTCGGATCATGCACAAGCGTGGCAACCGCGACTGCCAGCGCCATCGCAGCCAGGATCCAGCCGGTGCCGACCATCATCCCGAACGTGGACGAATGCCAGTGCGGCGTCAGCGATACCACCCAATCCACCGATGCGGTCAGCGATGTCAGCGCATACACGACCAGGCCCGACGCGGCCCAGCGCGACGCACCCAGCGGATCGTCGATGTTGCGCATGAACGCGAACGACCAGCCGATCCACAGCACGAAATACGCCACGCTGCGGACCACGAAGAACGCGCTCGCGAGATACCAGCCCTGCTGGCGCAACACATGATCGTGCATCGGCGCGGCCGGCTGCGCCCATATATATAGTGTGGGCAGGCAGGCCAGGATCGGAATCAATGCAATTGCCATCAACGGCAGCGCGCGCGCAGCGGCTAACAAGGGCGCGCGGATGTACCAGCCCCACGCACCGCCGGTGAGCGCATGCACCATCAGCACTGCCAGGCTGCCGACGCTCAAGCCGGTGAAGAAGAAGAACGCGAACAAATACGAGAGCAGCGTCTGTTGCGGATCGCGGAACAGCCCGAGCAGCAGGCACGCGAGCAGCGCCAGCACGCCGGCTGGAAGCGCGAGCCATTGCCAGCGCGTACGCGGCAGCCAGGTGTTCATTGCGTGGCTCCCTTGTCGCGCACAAGCGCACTCCTGCAGCGCTTCGATGTAGGAGCCTGCTTGCAGGCGACCGCTCCGAGCGCCTTGATGTCCTGCGCATCCAGCACCGAAGCCGGCGCGTGCTGGCTCAGTTGCAGCGCGCGGATGTAGGCCACGATCGCCCAGCGGTCATGCGGGCTGATGCGGTCGGCGTATGGATACATCGCGCCGTAGCCCTCCGTGATCACGTCATAGAAATGGCTGTCGGGCGCATTGCGCAGCGCGTCGCTGTGGTAGCTCGGCGGATGCGGGAAGCCGCGGCGCGCGATCATGCCGTCGCCATCGCCCGCGCGGCTGTGGCACGGCGCGCAGTAGATGTCGAAGCGCTGCCGTCCGCGTTCCAGCAACTGCGGCGTGATGGGTAGCGGATTGGCGTAACCCGGTTGCGCGGCCGGACCACTTTTCGCCAGCGGCTTGCCTTGCGCGTCCACGCCGGTGGCGGGTTCCGCTGCGCGCGCCAGCGTCACCCGATCCAGGCGCCCACTGCTGGTGCCGGCCAGCGCACCGGCCGAGCGTGGAATCGTGCCCGGCACCTGCGGCCGCGAAGCATTGCCGTTGGCGAACAACGGGCTCGGCACCAGCGGCTTGTATTTCGGCTGGTCGTACATCTCGTGCATGCCGCGCTCGCAGCCGGCTAGCGAGAGCGTCAGTACAAACAAAGCGAGGCCATATCGCACTCGCATGCCGTTCGCCCTGAGCGTAGGCCACGTCTTTGCAAAAAGACGGGGCCGGAGTCGAAGGGCATTCTGCGTTTCGACTTCGCTCGCTTCGCGAGCGCAGCCCGTCCTGAGCCCCGTCGAAGGGCTCAACGCGAACGGAAATTTGCAGCACACCAGGTGGCGTTGAGTTCTCATTCCCTCACCTCGCTGATCGTCAGCGGAGAAAGCGCAGCGAGGAAGGCGTGCGTGCGTTGCGCGTCAAAGTGCGGATCTTCCGCGCGCAGCAAGAGAAAGAAGCGATCGCTGCTGGCGCGCTCGAACGCCGGGATCTCAAACAGCGGATGGTGCAGCATCGGCAAGCGGCTGCCGACCAGCAGCGCGGCCACGCCAAGCAGCACCGCCCACAGGATCGTCATCTCCAGCGCCGGCGGAATGAACGCCGGCCACGAGAACGGGGGCCGCCCGCCAACATTGATCGGATAAGCCACCGCCGCCGAATACCACTCCAGCCAGTAAGTGAAACCACCACCGCCGATTGCGCCCAGCAGCATCCAGAACGGCATGCGCGTGCCGCGCGTGTGCACGATTTGGGCGAGGCCCTCGACCGGCATCGGCGAATACGCTTCAATCACCGTGTAACCGTCGTCATGCGCGTGCTGCGCGCCCGCGCGCAATTGTTCGGCCTGCGCGAATTCGGCCAGCAACCCGACAATGCGGCTCTCGCTCACGCTGCACCGCCCGGCGGGTAAAGACCCGCTCCACTTGCGCGGCGGGTCAAGACCCGCCCTACTTCGACGCGTCCGGCCGGCTGCGCCAGTTTGCGCAGCTCGAACATCGAGAGCACCGGCATCAGCCGCACGAACAGCAGGAACAAGAAATAAAACAGGCCGATGGATCCCGCGAGGAAGGCGAGGTCCCAGAACGTCGGCCAGAACATGCCCCAGGCCGAAGGCATGAAGTCCTCGTACAGGCTGGTGACGATCAGCATGAAGCGCTCCAGCCACATCCCGATCAGCACGCCCACCGCGATCACGAACACCGCCGCGGCATTGCGCCGCACGCGCGGGAACCACAGCAACTGGATCTGCACGACGTTGAACAGGATCGTGCCCCAGAACACCCACGCGTAGGCACCGAAGATGCGATGCCAGGTCATCGCCACGTCGTACTTGTCCATCGAGAAGAACGCGGTGAAAACTTCCGAGAAGTAGCTGTAGTCCACGAACAGTCCTGCCGTGAGCATCAGCTTGGCGATGTTCTCGACGTGTCGATCGGTGAGATAGGCGTGCAGGTGGAACCATTTGCGCAGCGGGATCGCCAGCGTCAGCACCATGCCGAATCCGGAGAACAAGGCACCTGCCACGAAGAACGGGGGGAAGATGGTTTCGTGCCAGCCCGGCACCAGGCCTTCGGAAAAATCCAGCGCGACCATGCTGTGCACCGAGAACACCAGCACCACCGCGAGCGAGGCGATGATCAGGTTCAATTTCTCGAAGCGCATCCAGTGCCGCGCTTCGCCGCGCCAGCCCAATGCGAGTAATCCGTAGAAACGCGCGCGCACGATCGTCGGCGCGCGGTCGCGCAGCGTGGCGAGATCCGGGAGCATCCCGACGTACCACCACACGATCGAAACGATCAGGTAGGCGAGGATCGCCCAGAAATCCCATTCCAGCGAACTGCGCCATTGCGGCCACAGGTTCATGACGTCGGGATACGGGAACAGCCAGTAGAAGAACCACGGCCGGCCGAGGTGCAGGATCGGGAAGATGCCCGACACGGAGACCGCGAACACCGTCATTGCCTCGGCGAAGCGGTTGATCGAGTTGCGCCACGGCTGGCGCGCGATGTACATGGCGCCGGAAATGAAGGTGCCGCCCATGCCGATCGCGATCCACCACACGTAGTTGGCGATCGCGAAACTCCAGGCGACGGGAATGTTCAAACCCCAGATGCCAACGCCCGCGTAAAGCAACCAGCAAATGCCGACCGTGAGCAGCATCGCCAGCAGTGCCGCGACCGCCAGTCCGCCCAGCCACAGCAAACCGAACGGACGCTGCAGC
>DATNFU010000018.1:0-7927 GCA_035606235.1 Rhodanobacteraceae bacterium | reverse complement strand
CCCAACAATCCCAGCATGATCCCGAGTTTCTGCCGCATCCCGAGCGAATAGCTGTCGATGCGCCGATCCAGTACCGGCATCAGCGACAGGGTTTCGCCGAGCGCAAGCGTGGTGGCCGGAATGGTCGGCAACCCACGCGCGCCTGCAAACAAGGACAAGCATTCGCGACCCGTCAGCAACGCCGGCAAACCGGGCGGATCGATCGCAAGTCCGATCGCCTGCTTCGCCGAGCGCGGCGCGCTCGCAAGATCATGTCCATCGAGGTCGATATGGCCACCGTCCAAAGGCGCGATACCGGCGATGGTACGCAGCAAGGTAGTCTTGCCGGCGCCATTGGGGCCAATCAACGCGACGAATTCGCCGCGCGGGAGGGTCAGATCAACGCCGTCGAGCACGGGAACGTCGCCGTACGCCACGCGCAAGTTCGTCGCACGAAGCAACCCTGTCACGCGCGGGGGTCCGCAAAGCGCGTGGCGCGCGCGAGCCGGACGAGCGGCCATGCCGAAGCCGCGCCCGTGCAGACAATCCACAGCAGCACTACCACGCCGTGCCGGAGCAACGCGGCCCCGACCACCACGAAAACCAGCGCGCACGGTGTTGCGACCAGCGGATAGCGAAGCGCGGCCATTCGCGCGGAACGGACATTCCAGGGCACCGCCGCGAGCAGCCGTACGGCCGAGATGAAAGCATCGGCGCTGGCTCGCATCACCACCGTCAACCATGACCACGAGAGCACCAGCAGCACCAATGCGCTCACTTGCACCATGGGTGCCCCGATCGGAACAGCGGCAAGCACGATGCCCACCGCCATAAAACTGCCGCCGCGCCGCCACCGCACCAGCGCCGCGCGACGTTGCCAGTCGAGCAGGTGCGGCAGGCGCGGATCGTTCAACCACGGCAGCGCGAGCAACGGTTCACGGATGCCGTCCACGTGGTGCACCCGCGCAAGCGCACCGCGGCGCAACACGCGGATGGCTGCCACGGCGACACCCGCCACCAACGCACCATCGATGGCCGCCACCGCATAAGGCAAGTCCCCGCCCTGCGGTGCCGGCGCGGCAATCCCGAACAGCAGTGTCGTGGTGAACGCGAGCGACGCCACCAGTGCAGCGGTAGCCGACAGCAACAGCGTGGAAGCAGCGGCGGGGCGCGCGATCGGCAACGCGCCACACCAACCGAAGCGCCATCGCTCCAGCGCGTCCAGCAGCCGCTGGTGCGCGATACCGCAAGCGCCGCCCAGCGCGAGCAATGCGGCGGCCGCCAGGCACCAAGCGTACCCGGCGTACAGGTCACCGCACGCAAGGGCTATGCAACCGATCAACAGCAATACCGGCGGGCCAAGCATCCTCACCCACGCCATCGGGCCCGTGCGTCGCAGCACAAGCCAGTCGGCGCGTATCGCGGGATGCCACGGGGCCGTCATCGACGCGGATTGTGACACGCGATCGGCGCACAGCAAAAAACCCGCCTTGCGGCGGGTTTTTCATTTTCCGGCAACCACGGTTCGGCGTGAAGCACTACGCCTGCGCGCGCGCCACCGAGTAGCGCTTCAACCGCGCGGCGAATTCGATCAGCTTGCGGTTGCCGCTGGCTTCGGCTTCGCGGCACCACTGCTGCAACGCGGCCAGCGCGGATTCGGGCCTGCGCTGTTCCATCAGTGCGGCGAGACGTGCACGGTACTCGTTGATCTGCTGCAGGCGCGGGCGATTTTCCACGATGGCAGCCAGGCGCGCCTTGCCGGTCTGGTCCAGCCAGCGACCGCCGTTGGCGAGCGCGCGACGCAATCGGCGGCGCGGCATCGCCCCGAAGTGACGCGTGCCTTCGGCATCCGATTGCTCACGCACGGTGGGCTTGATGACCGTCTTGTAGTAATCGGTCATGGCCTCGAAGCGATGCGTCAGCAGCGCCTTCAGCGTTTCCATGTCGGGCAGCGACACGTTCGGACGCTCGTCGAGCGAAGGCGCCACGCGCAGCACTTTGGCCAGGCGCACCTTTTCCAGGCCGCGGATGATCAGCCACCCGATGTCGACCTCGAACTTGCGCAACGCGAACTTGGCCGAGCTCGGGAATGCGTGATGATTGTTGTGCAGCTCCTCGCCGCCCACCCACACGCCCCACGGCGTGAGGTTGGTGGCCTTGTCCGCGGTTTCGAAATTGCGATAACCCCACCAGTGGCCGAGGCCATTGACGACGCCCGCGGCCCAGAACGGAATCCACACCATCTGCAAGGCCCAGATCGCGCCGCCGAGCACGCCGAACAGCGCGAGATCGATCACCGCCAGCAGCGAAACGCCGAGGATCGGGTGCGGGGTATAGACGTGGCGCTCCATCCAGTCGTCGGGCGTGCCGCGACCATATTTTTCCAGATCGGCCTCGTTGGCCGCAGCCACGCGGTACAGCTCCGCGCCTTCGAAGAACACCTTGCCAATGCCGGCAACCTGCGGGCTGTGCGGATCCTGCTCGGTTTCGCAGTGTGCGTGATGCTTGCGATGCACCGCGACCCATTCCTTGGTGACCATGCCGGTGGCGAGCCAGTTCCAGAAACGCAGGAAGTGCGAGACGACGGGGTGGAAATCCACGCCGCGATGCGCCTGGCTGCGGTGCAGGTAAAGGGTGACGGCAAAAATGGTGAGCTGGGTCGTCACCAGCACGTACAAAAGAATCGCAAGCCAGCCGGCGTTGGCGAGGCCATGCGCGGCAAAATCGAGGAAAGCGTCTAACATCACGGGATGGGCGGCAGCGGAGGAAGGGGCAACTCTGTATCGACGAGTCTAAGGGAGACACCCCGACATCGCTACAGGCTTGCCTAAACAATGTGATGACCGCAACAATTATTTCAATGCCTTTCGCGTGCAAATAAATGGCGAAGCCGCCGGCGCTGCTGCAACTCGACCATGTGAGCCGCCGGCTGTCCGGACGCGAGGTGCTCCGCGACGTCTCGTTCAGCTTGCAGCGCGAAGACGTGCTCGGCCTGCTCGGCGTGAACGGCGCCGGCAAATCGACGACGTTGGCGATCGTTGCGGGCGTGTTGCAACCCGACGCGGGAACCGTGCGCATCGACGACCGTGTCTCGAACGAAGGTCTTTGCACCATACGCGCGCGCATCGGCTGGGTGCCGGAGAGCGTGCCGCTGTGGCCGGAACTGACGGTTTCGGAATCGCTGGATGCCTGCGGCCGACTGCGCGGCTTGTCGAAACCGTTGCGCAGGATGGCCTGCGAACGCGAACTCGCGCGATTGGAATTGCAAGCCGTCGCGCATCGCCTGTGCGGACAGTTGTCACTGGGCCAGAAACGCCGCGTCGGTCTGGCGCAGGCACTGCTGCACGAACCGGATCTGCTGGTGCTGGATGAACCCGGCAACGGACTCGATCCCGTGCAAACCGCGCAGTTGCGCGAGCTGATCGGCAAGCTCTCACCCAGGCGCGGCATCATCCTGTCCAGCCACGAGTTGGCCGAAGTCGAAGCGATGTGCAATCGCGTGGTGATCCTGCACGAAGGCCGCGTGCGCCACGACGCAAAACTCGACGGCGAGCACGGCAAACTCGATGCACAATTCCGCGCGATCGCCGCGCAACCTGCGAGCGCGGCCGCATGAGCACGTTCACGATTGCGCGCATCGACTTGAAGCGGCTTGCGGTGCGGCCATTCGCGTGGACGCTGGCCGGCATCGTGCTGGCAATGATGGCATGGCAGTTCCTGCTGGGCGTGTCGGCGTTCATGCACGCGCAGCCGACGGTGCCGGGGCCGGCGAGCGGTCCGGGTTTCACCGATGCGGTGGTCGCGCCTTATCTCCTCAACTACATCCAGTTGTGCCTGATGATCGCACCGCTGGTCACGATGCAGGCGCTGGCGGGTGACCGGAGCGCGCAGCGCCTTGCGTTGTTGTCGGCGTCGGGCGCATCCGGTGCCCACATCGTGTTCGGCAAGTTCATCGCGCGGCTGGCATTCCTGTGGCTGCTGCTGGTCGTGGTCGCGACGGTGCCGCTGGTGCTGGGTGGCGCGACGCATCCTGACTGGGGCCAGTTCGGCGCTGCGTTGATCGCGACCGCGCTGTGTGTGGCAGCGCTCACCGCGATCGGCATCGCGTGTTCGGCCTTCACGCCGGAACCGGCCCTGGCGGCCACCGCGGCGCTACTGATCGGCGAAGCGCTGTCGCTGATCGACGCGGGCCTGCGCATCACCGGCGGCGAAGGCGGCTGGCTCGGCTATCTCGCGCTGCACACGCACCTTGCGCCGGCCATGCGCGGGCTGGTGCGCAGTGAAGACATCGTCTATTTCTTGTTGATCGTCGCGCTGGCGCTGGCGCTCGCGATCCACCGCGCCGCGGCCGAACGGGAGCGCGGCTGATGCGCCGCGCATGGCAAGGCTGGTTGTACGCGCTGCTATGCGTGGTGATCGCAGTATGCCTCGCCGCGCTGTCGGCGCGCTTCGGTTTCACCGCCGACTGGAGCGCTGGCGCGCGCGCCAGCATCTCGCCGCAAAGCCAGTCGCTGCTGAAACAGTTGCACGGCCCGCTGGACGTCACGAGTTACGCGCGGCCCGGCACGCTGCGCACCAAGACCCGCCTGCTGATCGATCGTTACGCGCGTTTCAAGCACGACATCGCATTGAAATTCGTCGACCCGGATCTCGATCCCGTCGCGACGCAGGATGCCGGCATCACCGCCGACGGCGAGTTGATCCTGACGTGGGACGGCCGCTCGCAACACGTGGCCCAACTCGACGAATCCAGTTTTTCCGATGCACTGGTGCGCCTCGCGCGCGGCGGCGACAAGCTCGTGGCGTTCGTCACAGGCGATGGCGAGCGCGACGCGAACGGCAAGAACCCCGCCGACATGGGCCTCTTCGTGCAACGGCTTTCCACGCGTGGCGTGCGCGCGCTGCCGCTGAACCTTGCGGAAGCCGCCGAAGTGCCGCGCAACACCAACCTGGTCGTGCTGGCCAGCCCGCAAGCCGCGCTGCTGCCGAGCGCGGTGCAGAAATTGCAGGATTACGTTGCCAACGGCGGCAATCTGTTGTGGCTCGCGGAGCCGGGCAGCGACGATCTGGGCCTCGCACCGCTGGCGCAGGCGCTCGGCATCAAACGTCTGCCGGGCATGCTGCTGGATGCGCAAAGCACCAGCGGCGTCGGCGATCCGCGCGTACTGGTGGCGACGCGTTATCCAGCGCAGGCGCTCACGGATGGCTTCAACACCAACACGCTGTTCCCGCGCGTCGCCGCCTTGGCGGCCTTGTCGGGTGCCGCGTGGAACGTGCAGCCGATCCTGCAATCGAGTGCGCGAAGCTGGAACCAGACCACGCCGGTCAATGCTGCACATGCGGCGTTCGACCCGGGCTCGGGCGACCTGAAAGGTCCGCTCAGCTTCGGTTATGCACTCGGTCGTTTGTCGCCAAGCCCGGACAAGAACCAGCAACGCGTGGTGGTGATCGGCGACGGCGATTTTCTTTCCAATGCCTACCTCGCCGACGCCGGCAACCTTGCGTTCGGCGAGCGCGTCATCGATTGGCTGCTGGGCGACGATGCGCTTGCCAGTGCACCGCAGGCCGCGCCCGACACGGCGATGAAACCGACGCGCGCGCAACTTGCCACGCTGACGTTCGGATATCTGATCGCGTTGCCGATCATCCTGATCCTGATCGGACTCGCGATCAGTCGGCGCCGGCGTCGAAGGTGAGGCGCGCGAATCGCAATCTCGCGGTACTCGCGATCATAGCGATCGTGCTGGTCGCGGCGGTGCTTTGGGTCGGGCGGCGCGAATACCTGCGACACCCGCCGATGCTCACCGCGCTCGATCCCGACGCGGTGACCCGGATCGAACTCGACATTCCCGCCATCGCGTCACAAGCGTTCGAGCGCCGCGCCGACGGTTGGTGGCGCACCGAGCCTTCCGACGCGCGCGCCGATGATGCGCGCGTGCAACGCCTCGTGAGGTTGGCCGCCACGCCGGTCGCGCGCTGGATTCCGGTTTCCGATATCACTTTGTCCAACGTCGGACTGGATCACCCGTCGGCGACATTATTGTTGAACGGCACGCGTCTCGAATACGGCGGCCTCACCGCGATCGACGACCTGCGTTACGTACGGGTCGGCGATCACATTGCGCTGGTGCCAAGGCAATATTCGCCGGAAGTGATGCTAACCAAGAACGGCGCTGGATGATTTGCTTCGATCCTTCTCCCATCGGGAGAAGGGCGCAACGCTGCTTTTGCTTTTGCGCGCAGCGCCGGATGAGGGTCCGGGGCATGCACGGCCCGCCCCGCACTATCGGACCCTCACCCCGGCCCTCTCCCGGTGGGAGAGGGGTTCAAACCAGAACTCGCTGCACCCATGCCCGAACTTCCTGAAGTCGAAACCACCAAGCGCGGCATCGCGCCGTTCGTCGCCGGACGCGTGGTGGAACGCGTGCTGCTGCGCCGGAAGGATCTGCGCTGGCCGATTCCGCGCGCGATTACGACCAGGCTGCCGGGCCAGCGCATCGAAGCGGTGGCGCGACGCGCGAAATACCTGCTGCTGCATACGCAAGCGGGCGCGGCACTGTTGCATCTCGGGATGTCGGGTTCGCTGCGCATCACCGATCCTGCCGCGCCGGTACGCACCCACGATCATTACGATCTGGTCTTCGATTCCGGCCAAGCGTTGCGCTTCAACGATCCGCGCCGGTTCGGTTGTCTCTTGTGGCAAGCGCCCGGCGAAACACACCCGTTGCTGCAGAACCTCGGTCCGGAACCGCTGGGCGAAGCGTTCGATGGCGACTGGCTATGGAACGCCTCGCGCGGACGCAGCGCGGCGGTGAAAACTTTCCTGATGGACCAGTCGATCGTGGTCGGCGTCGGCAACATCTATGCCAGCGAAGCGTTGTTCGCAGCCGGCGTGCACCCGAAGCGTGCGGCCGGTGCGGTATCGCGCGCACGCTACGCGCAGATCGCCGCCGAGATCCGCCGGGTATTGGAGTACGCGATCACCCGCGGCGGCACCACGCTGCGCGATTTCCTGGCACCGGATGGCGCGCCTGGCTACTTCGAGCAGGAACTCAACGTGTACGGCCGCGCGGGCGAGCCGTGCAAGGTCTGCGGCACGCCGGTCCGCGCCGAAGTGATCGGGCAGCGCATGACGTACTGGTGTTCCCGGTGCCAACGCTGAACCGGCGTCAGGGAACCTGCATGACAAACGACACGTCACCCGCTCCCGGTTTTCGTGCAGAATGCGGCCGTTGCGCACGGAGGCCCCTTGCCCATGACCCCCAACGTCATCGCGCCACTCGTGGTCGCGCCGCTGATCGTGTGGCGGCTGTACGCGCGCACGCGCCGCAATTTCGGCCGCCAGCCGATCCAGCCGAAACGCATGTGGACCCGCGTGGCCATGCTTTCGGTGGTCACGTTGCTGGTCGCGACGCAGGGATTGATCGACCCGCGCCTCGCGGTCGGACTGACCGCGGGACTGGCCGGCGGCGTGGTGCTGGGCATGCTGGCACTGAAGCTGACGCGCTTCGAGATCGACGGCCGCAACGATTGCTATTTTCCGAATCCGTGGATCGGCATGGCGCTGACCGCGCTGCTCCTCGGCCGCCTGCTGTACCGCCTCATGGTGCTGTACCCCGGGATGGCGCACGCGGCGTCGGGCGGTTATGCCGCCTACCAGCGCAGCCCGCTGACGATGATGATCCTGGGCTTGCTGCTGGGTTACTACATCGCCTACTACGCCGGGCTGCTGATCCACCATCGGCGGGTGACGGCCGACAGCATCCAGTCCGGATTGAAGTAACCCGCGTAGAACCGTCGCGAGCGGGCATTCGGGATTTCATCCGAAGCGGCTGTCGTGGGGGGTCAGGCCATGGATGGCCGTTCCGGTATCCGCTGCGCAAGTGCGTATCGGATAAATCGGTGCCGCAACGAGGCAGCGATCAGGACGATCGCACCTACAAAGCAT